>LAQD01000059.1:15281-16992 GCA_000981705.1 Rhodobacteraceae bacterium ASP10-04a | reverse complement strand
TTGTAATCATCGGAGCCGGCGCCGCAGGGATTGGCGCAGGGCTGGAACTGCAAGCACTTGGCATCCCTTTTGTCATCATAGAAGCTAGCGGCCGCATTGGCGGTCGCGCCTACACAGACAAGACGTCACTTCCAAGTCACTGGGATCAAGGCTGTGGCTGGTTTCACTGCGCGGATGTAAACCCTCTTGTCCATTGGGCAGACAGATTAGGCTCGGTTTATGACAGTAATGATCGCAGTGAAAATGCATTATTCTGGGTTAAAAATCGGTGGCTAGACACAGCCGAAAGTACTTCAGTCCAAAGCAGCATCAATCGCAGGTTTAATACTATTTATGCCGCCGCAAAAAAAGGCTTAGACGTTCCCATCTCCGATGTTCCAGCACAAGCAGGTATTGGGGCAGCTATTGCCGAGGAGATGGTGCGGCTGATGTGTAGCGATGACACTAAGTATGCCTCCGCTGTGGGTTATGGCGATTATAATGATACTGAAGTGAACTGGGCTGTAACTTCGGGTTATGGAGATTTAATTAATCGAATGGCAACTGGGTTACCAATCCATACGAGAACAGAAGTTGCATCTGTAGAGTACCATAGGGGCGGCGTGAGAGTGCAAACCAATTCGGGACAGGTCGATGGGCGCGCGGCCATTGTGACAGCCTCAACGAACGTATTGAGATCAGGGGTAATTTCTTTCCCGTCAGGCCCAGTCCAGACGCTACTGGATTTGGTAGAGGATGTGCCTTGTGGAACCTATGAGAAGGTGGCCATAGCGCTCAAACACTACCCACTCGACCCCAAAGATAATGAAGCTTTATGGGTCCACCAACACTCAAGAGAAAGTCCAATTTATTTTCAAATTATCCACGGCGACCAGCCAATGATGATCGCGCACATCAGCGGCGATCAAGCCCGAGGTTTGATCGCCGCTGGACCACACGCAATGGGTGATTTTGCGATCCAAAAATTGAAAAATATTTTTGGGTCTCATGTTCAAGACTTGATCTGCGGCACAGCAGTTACGGGGTGGCAAACCAACCCCCTAATACAGGGCGGGTACAGCTACGCCCGCGCAGGTGCAGGACAGAACCGGCGCAAAATGATTACATTGGATACCGGCGTAATTGCTTTTGCCGGTGAGGCATTTTCACTGCCGTGGTATGGCACTGCCCACGGTGCCTATGAAAGTGGAAAATGTGCAGCGTCTCGGTTACAGATACTTTTAAATTTAAAACCCACTAGCTGAGAGTGAGACACCAATTCCTAAGGGTGCCTAAATTCAATTACGTTGCGTGTGAATATGACAAAACCTAAGTTCGACTATTTTCAAAGTCTGCCCATGCTTTTTCAAATGTTTCAAAGTCAAAAAGAGCCTCGCGGGCAGGTTTTAAAATTAGCTGCTCTGTCGCAAGCAGTTTCTCGATAGAGCTCTCTAACGTTTTGATTACCTCTTCTGGGATAACAACCGCACCATGCCGGTCAGCGTGAACCAAGTCACCCTCGCTCACATGCATACCAAAAATTTCAACTGGAGTTCCTATTTCTTTAACATGTACAAAACCGTGGCTTGGTCCAATCGACCCAGCTACCACAGGATAGCCAGCTGGATTATCACCAAGGTCACGCATTACGCCGTTCGTTAGCGTGCCAGATAATCCAAAACCTTTGTGAACTGTAGTATTAATTTCTCCCCAATATGCACCAATACAATCA
>LAQD01000059.1:4739-15109 GCA_000981705.1 Rhodobacteraceae bacterium ASP10-04a | reverse complement strand
AACGCATCGAAGCCCCTTTTGCCCTGGGCTACCTCGATTGCGTTACAAACAGTTGGCGTATCGACAGCTTGTAATACTTTTAGCAGACCTGGTGTCATTGCAACAATTACCGCACTAAGCCAGCGCCCTCAGACAGGCTTGTTAGTTTAGCATACGCAATATCTGGGTCGACAGCACCAAAGCCTGCAAATGTGCCAAAGCCACAATCAGAGCCGCCAATCACACGGTCTCGACCAACAATTCCAGCAAACCGTTCAATCCGCTGGGCTATCAGTTCTGGATGTTCAACAAAGTTAGTCGTCGTATCAACGACACCAGGCACAAGAACCTTATTATCCGGAATTTCTGACTTCCGATCGCGAAAGACCGTCCACTCATGCGCGTGACGTGGGTTTGAAGTTTCAAACAATAAGTACTGCGCTTTAGTCGACATAAGTGTCGAGAAAACTTTGTCCATCGGGATATCGCAGCAATGCGGTCCCTCATAGTTCCCCCAACAAATGTGGATGCGCACCTTTTCTTCAGGCACATTCTTCAAGGCATGGTTCAGCGCCTCGACATGGGAGGCAGCGACCTTGAGAAACTCATCATCAGTCAAGTCTTGAAATAGCATATGCCGCGACAATGCTAGGTCAGGACAATCCAATTGAAGGTCCAGGCCAGAAGCAACAATCGTCTCGTATTCCTCACGCATCGCATCTGCGAGTGCAGCAAGATATGCATCACGCGTCTTGTAGTAATCATTTTGTAAAAAAAGAGATATTACGCCAGGTGAAGCTGCATTCATAAAACCACGTTTCACCCCATGTTTAGACATTGCACCTTTGAGATTGTCTATGTCCTTTTTCAGCTCACCTTGGCCTTTTGATTTGACCTCGCCTGTACACATTGGACGCGCGTATTGCGGGGTGCCACCATCGTCGGCAAGCCGTTTTAAAAATCCTGGGAACATCTTTAAATCAGCCGGTGCATTACGAGGGCTATCGCCAGAAAAACCTGTGTAGCGGTCTTTGACATAGGTCGCATATGAGATTTTTGACGTCTCGCCGTCACTCACAATATCAATACCAGCTTTGACTTGCTTGGCTACGGTCTCGTCCACCGCCACTGTCATCGCAGTATCAAATTCTGCTTGATCAAACGACTGTTCATTCTCACGCGCAAAGATGAAATCTACAACTTTTTGTGTACGCGGAAGGCTGCCAACATGAGAGGTAAGGATTTTGTTCATCATTTCTCTTTCAAAAAACAGTTAAATAAGATTGCTATACACCCGTCCAAGTTGGACCCGCGGGGTCATCATTAGAGGTAACCCGATAGAGGCTGGCTTCACCAGTCATGGAGGGCTGTAAATTATGTGTAAACCCTGCAGGAAGCAGGCAAGTATCACCAGGATTTAAGGTCACAGCCCCACCACTCCATGAGAGTTTCCAGTGACCCCGCATAGGCATCAACACAACAGAATGTCCAATAGAGATGGATTTGTCTTCCAAAGACCCTCGAGTTATGAACTCGACATCAAATCCGGGTTTGTCAGGCAGTATAGCATCAGAGCCAATAACCTTCGCAGGTGACTTCCCAGCCAGCCCCATCAAGTCGAGATACCGCGCAACGTGGCGTGGGATCACGTCCAAGGCTACGGGCTCTGGCATACTGTGCAATTCAGCATCACTCAGAACTTGCATAGGGCCAACACCGCTAGGCAGCTGCATGCCTTTTTTGGTATCGTAAAGCTTGCCATTATCACCCAGTATCAAGCCATGCTTGGCAGCATCTTCGATGACTTGAGGGGCCCACGTCACGCCACCACCGGCGTCGTCACCACCGAGAACGGCCATGATCATTCCATAGTCAGTCCCAATATTTTCAAAGCCCCTAAAAATACCAGTGGGAATATTAATTATGTCGCCTTCCTCCAGTACAACCTCACCAGCGTCGCCCCAACGTCCCCAAAAAAAACGCCAGCGGCCCTTGAGTACAAAGAACACTTCGGCAGTCGTATGGCTATGCAAAGAGTTACGGCATTTAGGTGGCTGGCCCGCAGCTCCAATATTAAACCCCGGTGTGTCTTGAATATGGACATGCTGGTCCGCACTTTCGCTCACACCGCCACCGATGATCGTAAAGTTCTCTTTTTGATCACTCCCTGGCGTGTGCGCGTCGATAAACGCTGTCTTACACGGAACCAAATCACCGTAGCGTACAATACGCGCTTCCATTTCTGCTGGTGTCATTTACTTACCCTGTCTTCATTACGATCTGTTTCCAAATCGAAGTTTCATCATACAATGTATACTCACGGCGAATGCCCCAAGGACCAAATTCGACATGACTTGCGCCCATGACATGCACTTCGGCTCCTGAGGGTTTACCGAAGGCACCCCAGCCATCGTGTTTGCCCGTCAGGCTCCAGCGGATCGCAGCGCGTGGCGACATCATTGGGTCTTCGCGTCCTATTTGATGTTCGATTGCAAACGTTGCTGAGGGAAACGCAGCACGCAGCTTTATCCAAAAATCATCGACACCATCAGTCGATACCAATTCCACACCACCTGGGTAAAACCCTGTTATAGCGCGATCATACTCTGCCGGAATAATACTTAAATCAGCACTCATGATGCGCCTCAAAATATCAGCATATTTTGCGCCCCATTCATTATCGTTGCCGCGGCCTGTATAGGGACCAACTTTATCGATTGAAGGATGGAAAGGTTGCACACAGCTTTCCACACCACCCTCCCGCTCAATCAGGTCAACCGCATATTCTTTTGGGTCCCAACCCAACTGACGCACAACGGCTCCTTGATCTCGTATCAGCCATTCATCATTGATTTGATTGTTGATCGCATGGCAATCCGCAATAACACGGTAGCGCAGCTTGGCGCCTGTCGGCTTACCATAAATCCCATCACCCAAGTGCGTCGCCGTTGTCAAAATACGGTGAGACGACAACATGCCCTCCTCCGGGCTTCCCGACCAAATCACATCTTCACCGAGTAGGCGCCTGTCAGGGAATTCAGCGAGAGTAGCCATCGTGGCACCAATAACGCCTGCGTTTCCAAAAACTATTGAGCCAGGAGACCTCACTGGAATATCTTCAGAGTAATAGTCGTTCAGCGTCGAAAGCCCACGGTTTTCCCAAATTTCTTTAGTAATACCCAATATGTAATCAGGAAAATCGGTGAACTGATCTGAAAAGCCTTTCATGACGTCCATCCTTCTGGAATTTTAGCAGAGCTACGAACAATCAGTGGGCTATCAATTTTAATATGCCGTGGCGAAGATGCAGGGTTTCTAATTTTTTCAATCATCAAGGTAACCGTTTCTTTGACCATCAAGTCAGCACGTTGGCGTACAGTTGAGAGATCGTAAGCAGCCCATGATGCTGGTGGGACATCGTCATAGCCAACAACACTGACATCATGCGGTATGTGTAAATTCAATTCACCACGCAATACATCCATAACAGCAAATGCCATATGATCTGTAGCTACAAAAACTGCGTCTGGATGATCAGACTTCCCAAACATCTGACGAGCAGCTTTTTTTGCACCTTCCACTGTGAACTGACCGAGGGCATGTGCCGCGAGAGTTTCACCTGCTTCAGCCAATGCACTGCGAAACCCAGCCTCTCTTTCACGCTGGGTTGATGCACCTTCCCACCCACCGATATAGCCGATACGCTTATGGCCAGCAGCCAGAAAAAATTCAGCCACAGTTTTACCACCAGAAAAATTATTTGAGGTGACTGCAGAATGATTTGCCGCATCCTGAGATCGATTGAACAAAACAACGGGCACCCCTGCTGCTTCACAGCGTGCGGTCAAATCACTCGAAAGACCGACGCTGGCAGTGATGATACCCTCAACTTGATAATCAAGTAATTCATCAATAACTTGATCCGTTGATTGCGTATCATTTGCCGCCATAAAAATAAGGACGTGGTAGCCTTCAGACTGCAAGTAATTTGAAAGTTTTTCCAGAGCTAGGGGATAAAAATAGTTATCCAAATACGCTACTATCAAACCAATGATACGGCTTTTGCCCGTAATAAGTGAACGAGCCAAGACATTTGGGCGATAGCCCAGCTCTTGGGCTGCCTCACGCACTTTTAAAATAGTTTTATTGCTAGCAGAAGCTCCAGGGGTAAAGACACGGCTGACCGCAGACTGGCTAACCCCAGCACGCTTTGCTACTTCTAATGAGGTCACTTTATCCATCAATCTGCAGTCCAGCCACCATCAATTAACATGTTTGTACCAGTCATCAGTGCGCTAGCGTCTGACGCCAGATACACAACCGCGCCCATTATATCAGCCACTTCTCCTATACGTCCAAGTTTGATCTTTTCCTTAATCCACTTAACCCTTTCAGGGTTAGAAAACGTAGGTTCAGTGAGGGGAGTTCGCACAAAAGTGGGGCAGATGGTATTTACCCTTATCTGATGAGGGCCAAGCTCAATCGCCATGGCTTTAGTAAAGCCCTCCACGGCATGTTTGGTGGCGCAGTAAACGGCGCGCTCTATCCCACCAACATGGGCCATTTGGCTGGATACATTTATCAAACTTCCTGGCTTGCTAGCTTCAACAAGGCCTTTGGCCACTGCTGTTGTCAAAAAATAAGCCCCTTTGATATTAAGGTCAGCCACAACGTCGTAGTCGTCCTCAGTCGTATCAATAGCCAACGAATGTAACGCAGCACCTGCCGAGTTTACTAAAATATCAAATGGCCCTGAAGCTCTAACTGACTCTTGAGTGGCGCCTATATCTGAGACATCCATCGCCATTGCATTTGCCACTAGCCCCATGGCCCTAAGTTCAAGGACGGCTTCTTCTAACTTGTGCACCGTACGCGCGGCAAGGGTGACTTCAGCACCAGCCTGAGCAAGTGCCACAGCACAGCCAAGTCCAATACCGGATGAGGCGCCAGCGACCAGCGCTCTCTTTCCATCTAAGCGGAATGATGGCGTTTGTGGCAGGGTCATGTCACTGCCTCGTCTGTAATTGGAATGGGGCCAGTAGCGCGCGCCTTATTAAATTCACGCAACCGTGCAAATACGTCGACGCCCAATTGAGAATAGACGTCTAAAAGATCAACTAATACCCAATTTTCACGAATCTTGCCTTGTTCCATCCGCCAAAAATCTAATGACCGAAGCTTGATTTTCTGACCATTGGGCACAAGACCCATCCAACCATCACGCGCCATAGTTTGCGCCATATCTGGCCAACCAGTAACCGCCACATAATCACCTTCGGCAAAGAAATGCGCCAATACTTCGTCCTTATATTGCCCACGATCAGGCATGGCATTCAGGAATGGAATTTGATGCCAATTGCGAAAACCTGAAATGCCACGCGCCGTTCCGATCCCAGCGGGCCCGTACCACGACATTTTTGGATGCCAGTATCGCTCTAGTTCCATTGAAGCAACTGGCTCGATAGGGTGACGCGACAGAGCAACCAACATGTCGATTACATGTGTCAGACTTTGATTGGATTGCGCTTTATCGTCTGGGCGATCCACTAAACCGTCCTGCGTCATGGGTGTAGGCGTCGCCCATTCACGTCCCAAGCTGGGTGCCATAGGCCAAGCGCTTGCCTGCATCATCAATTCTGGAATATCCCAGATAGCCTGAACCTCGACAACCTGGCCGTTTAAAACCTTATAGAACTCATGGAACCGCATGTGAGCGAGGTGGCCCGTTGGTGGGATCTCGAGGAAGGGCGCAACAAATGTTCCAACGTATGATCCACAGCAACCAACCCAGTCGCAACCTTCAGGCGTAGTTCCACTGACAATTATTGCGTCACGACGTTCTACATCCGGAAAGGCAATTTTAAGTGGCTTAAAACAGGTGTCATACAAACTATCAGTAGTTAGGTCGCCAAAGGGGTGACACATTCGCACATCACATGTGGGAGAGAGTATATCAACAATTGCCTGGCGTACCTCCGTCTCATCCAAATCCCGAAGCGCGGCTAGCAATGGCTTAAGTTTAGGCTTTATCTTTGTCTGTGAAGTCATCTACTCAGCAACTTCTCGGTATGGGGCACCCGTACCATAAGGCACATTAACACCACCATAGCGACGCACGCGGATATTGCATTGTTCCGCATGCCCAACAAAGCCTTCAAGCATGCACAGCCTGCTACCATATTCACCTACCAGGGTTGCGGCCTCGTCAGTTGTGATCTTTTGATAAGAGTGCGTTTTTAGGAACTTCCCAACCCATAGGCCACCTGTGTATCGGCCTGCTTTTTTTGTTGGGAGTGTGTGGTTCGTACCAATAACCTTATCTCCGTTTGAGACATTAGTCCGCGCCCCAAGAAACAATGCACCATAGCAAGTCATTTTTTCCAAAAACCAATCATCACGATCTGTCATAACTTGGACGTGCTCAGATGCGATATCGTCCGCCATTGAAAGCATCTCATCATAGGTGTCACACAAAATCACCTCTCCATAATCGGACCAACTAACCGATGCTGTATCAGCTGTTGGAAGGATGGTGAGAATGCGATCAATCTCACGCAGAGTGTCTTCTGCTAACTTACGAGAATTTGTGAGCAGGATCGCAGGACTATTGTATCCATGCTCCGCTTGACCAAGAAGATCAGTTGCACACAATTCACCGTCAACAGTCTCATCTGCAATTACCATTGTCTCAGTGGGGCCAGCAAAGAGATCGATCCCAACACGACCAAACAGCTGCCGTTTTGCTTCTGCGACAAACGCATTTCCCGGACCAACAAGCATATGAACAGGATTAATTGTTTCAGTCCCAATAGCCATTGCACCAACCGCCTGAATGCCACCCATCACAAATATTTCGTGGGCACCACCAAGATGCATAGCCGCGATCACAGCAGCGTTTGGCTTGCCATTAAAGGGCGGCGTGCAAGCAACTATGCGCGGCACACCGGCAACTGACGCCGTGGCAACAGACATGTGAGCAGATGCAACCATGGGAAATTTACCACCGGGAACATAGCAGCCAACCGATTGTACTGGTATATTCTTATGGCCCAAAATTACGCCAGGCATCGTCTCGATCTCAATATCAAGCATGCTGTCGCGTTGCGCTTGGGCAAAGTTGCGTACTTGTTTCTGGGCAAAGTTAATATCAGCCAACTCACGCTCGGTTAACGATGCTATTAGCGCCGCAATCTCATCCTCAGATAGCTTAAAAGAGGCTGGGCTATAACTATCAAATTTCTCAGACAAGGAACGCACTGCAGTGTCGCCAAAATCTTCTATCTGTTTCAGCGTACTCTCGACAATGGCCTTTGTTTTGGCATCATCTTCAGCCCGCTCCGTATCAGGTTTCCCACGCTTTAGATAATGTACAGTCATCCGTCTCTCCTTGGTGATGGTGGTTTTTTTTCACCATGGTCAAATGCCTCCCAGCCTTGACCGTTAAAAACGTCTACGCCCAGTTGCGCCAACACGTGTGGAAAATCCACCATTACCCAATTATCAGTAATCTTACCGCCCTCTACTTTCCAGAAATCCATGTAACGAATTTGTATCTTTTTTCCTGACGGCTTTACGCCCATAAAAATACCCGAGTGAACCGCTTCTTGTCGTCCAAATGCGGCAGCCCATTCGCCCATGTAAAGCCGAGCTTCATCAACACATACCTTATCAGAGAACGCTGCTTGGAAAGGCTTTTGCCAGTTGTCTTGAAACTCACGGATACCCTCTTTAGTTCCGCAGCCAGTGTTGCCCATCCACCGAAAACTCTCATCAAAAAACTCGCCAATATCAACAATACGATGATCATTGAGGCCATCCACCATTCCCTCAATGACGGCACGCGTTTCTTCCGTCTTTGACATATCGGTATCCCGAGTCAGGACGGCTTGTTCTGGTCTTAGTCCGATCATCCTTTTACTGCTCCCGCTGTGAGGCCGCTAACTATTTGACGTTGAAAAAACATCACCAGTATAAACAAGGGCGCAGTAGCTGATACAACGGCTGCAACCGCGAACATAACGTTACCCTCTGTTTGTGTTGTCCCTAAAAAGCTCGCAATTTTTGGGACCATTGTCTGACTACTTTGGCCTAGCAATGTGGCTGTAACGGTGAAATCATTGTACGCCAGTAAAAATGAAAATAACCCAGTAGTTATAACGCCAGGCCACATAACAGGTACGATTACGCGTCTGAATGCCTGGAACCGGGTGCAGCCATCAACCATTGCACTTTCATCAAGATCTTTAGGTATATTTAGAAAAAAGCTATGGAGCATCCACAATGTAAACGGCTGGTTGATTGCAACCATCACAATAATAGCTGTCGGCAGGTGTCCCCAAATATTCCATTCAAAGAACGGTAGTAAGTACCCTGAGACCAGTGTGATGTGGGGCATAGCTCGAAATACTAAGGCGAGCATCAACAAGTAGAATGCATATTTTTTACCCGACCGGGCCAATGCATAGCCGCCCAGAGTGCCTAGTGTTAGAGATATTACCACAACAGAGATCACAACAATCATTGTATTTAGTGCGGCAGTCCAAAATGATTTGGTTACCCACGCCCCAAAATAGCCATCACCAGTAAAAGCGCCACCAGTTTCTATTTGCGTACGCACCCCACTGATTGCATAAGTCCAATCCGCCTTAGAGAAGAAATCCCCCTGAACTTTAAAAGAACCCCACATAGTCCAAAGAAATGGAAAACCTGCAGCTACAACCCAACATAGTACAAATACCCATATTACGATATTTAGTGACTTTGGGCGCCGGTGAATAAGCTCAGACATTACACAACCTTTCCCTTGAAGTCCCGCCAAGTCCTGAACAAAACAGGTATCAATAATACGGCAACACCCAAAATAGTTAGGACTGAAGTCGCTCCCGCAGAGCCAAAGAAACTGCCTTCACCGCCTGCGAGGTCATTAAAAATAATCCAAGACAGAGAAGTAGCGCTTGCTTGTGCAGAGAAGCCAACGATGGGTTCGAACACACGAAAATTATCCATCAGTTGGATTAGCGCTATAAAAACAATCAGTGGCACCAAGTGTGGTAGAATTACATAGCGCGTGCGTTCCCAGCGAGAGGCACCATCAATCATGGCTGCTTCAATCGTCTCTGCTGGAACGGTTTGTAGGCCGGCATAAAATATAATGAATGCAAAGGGCGCCGAGTGCCAGACACCGTACACTATCAACATTGCCCAGGTTAGTGTTGGTGAGGCTTTTAAAGAGAGTGATGGATCTTCAAAAATCCACTGCAAACTGGCGCCCAAAATTCCCTCTGAATCAATCATCCAAAAAAGTATTAACGAGCCTATCAAAGGCGTTACGATCATTGGGAGAAGTGACACAAAAATTGTTGGGCCTTTAATGCGTTTTGGTAGGCTGTTAACAGCCAGCGCAATACAAAACCCAAGCATTACGACCAGAGGGGTTACCAGAAATGTATAAGTAAGAGTGAATGCCAGAGCACGGTAAAATGGTAGGTTGTAAGCTTCACTTAAAAAGACCCCAAAAGTGGGGCTATTAGTCCAGGCTGTAGACAACTCAGAAACGGCGAGGTGATTACGATTTTTATAAGTTCCAAATCCATTAAATTTCCCCAAAGGCCTATCTTTTTTGAGCTGAGAAGTTGCGTCAACATCGACTTGCATTTCAAGTTTGCATCCAAATGGGCCACAGTTTTTAACTTCTTTTAAAACTGTAGTGTGCTCGATGTGTAGGGATTGGATAAACACTGACCCAATAGGCAGTGCGATAAACAGCATCATCGTCACTAATGACGGTAGAATAAACCAAAAAAATGTACGGTTTTTCATTTTGAGTGCCTATTAAATTAATATAGTAGGGGAAGAGCGGTGGCTCTCCCCCAGGGTTCCTTACTTAAGGAAACCTTTTTCTGTTGCCGCCGCAGTATATGCCGCTTCAACGTCCATCAAAGCTTGCTCTGCACTTTCAGATCCCTGTAGGAAGTCTGAAATTTCAGCACCAAGTGCGCCATGTAATGTACCCATAAATGGTAGCATTGGATATGGTGCAGCACCGCCTGCTGCGGTTGCCGTAACTCCGGCAGATGCAGCCGATGGTGTATAGCCATCACCGAGCCAGACAGTCGCATCATTGTTTGCCTTTATAACATCCGAGGATATGCCATGCATCATAGCAATGAAGGTTGCTTCTGCATCTTCATCAGAAATATTTGCCGAAATTGCGATGCCGTCCCACCAGAGAGTTGACGCTGGACGTGCATTGTTACCCCAAGTTGGCGCACCAGTAAGTACAGTTGTGGATGTTACAGCCTCAGTTGAACCTTCACCATCCAAGACAGCTCCACCACGACTACCCCACAATGTTGCCAATGCTATATTTCCAGCTTCCCACTCAGCCTGAG
>LAQD01000059.1:489-4645 GCA_000981705.1 Rhodobacteraceae bacterium ASP10-04a | reverse complement strand
CCGGCTTAAAGAAATCTGCGCCAGTACCCATGTACATGTTGACAAACTCTTCCGCGAGGTTCCAACCAGCTTTAGTATTCAAAGCTACTGGATAATCCATTAGACCCGCAGATTTGATTGCTTCAGCCGCCACTAAAACATCTTCATATGTTGCGGGGATGCTGCTTACGCCAGCTTGCTCCAACATGTCAGAACGTGAAAATAAATGCTGTGCGTTAGCCATAAAGGCAACAGCCATAATTTTGCCATCTACTGTGACTAATTGGCTTGGCTTCAACCCTGAACCATGCTTTGCGACTAGAGCATCCAACGATTGCACCAGGCCATCATTCATCAATGTGACCAAGGTAGAGTTACTTGCAATAATCGAAGTGTATTGCGCAGGGTTAGATGTCAGTGCAGCAACCATAATATCTTTATGGTCCTTGGTGAGGTTAGTTTCGACCATTACGCCGTCACCAGCACAAGTACTTGCGGCCGCAGTTACGGCTTGGATCGCGGGGAAGTCATTTGAAAGAATGCTGACATTACCCGAAGAAATTCCACATCCAGCCATCGCCGTAGTGCCAAGGAACATGAATGCACCAGCTACTGTTATTTTATTTAGAAACATTTGTTTCTCCCAGTTGTATTAAGAAATAACTAAAGTTGTCATCTCTTGGTTAGTCCCCATCGTGGGGAATTTTAAAGGGGATCAGCCCCCAATCCGCGCACCTGTCTGGATGTCAAACAAATGGCAAATGTCCATCGGCACAGAGATGCGGACCATATCGCCAATTTTCACACGATAATCCTTATGTGCCTTGACCGAGACTAGCTCACCATTCAACCGCACAGTGATCATTGTCGCATCACCCAACAACTCCATTGTATAGACTGCCGCATGAATATCGCCGCCCTCATTTACTATGCTCGCATCCTCTGCACGAAACCCAAGCTGAGCAGGCTGGTTAGATGCAGTGAACCCAGCAACGGTAAGGTCGCTCGAAGTAAACTTGTTATTCACAACGTCACCCTGAACCAAATTCATTGCAGGGGACCCTATAAAGCTTGCCACAAAAGCATTTTCAGGTCGGTCATAAATATCTGTAGGACTGCCAACTTGCTGAACAATTCCACCCTTCATAACAACCACACGATCTGCAAGGGTCATCGCCTCAATTTGGTCATGCGTTACGTAGATAGTTGTAACCTTCAACTCATGGCTCAGATTTTTTATCTGGGCGCGTGTAGATACGCGAAGTTTTGCATCTAAATTGGAAAGCGGCTCATCCATCAAAAATACATTTGGTTCACGTACAATAGCACGGGCCAGTGCCACACGCTGTCTCTGCCCACCTGAAAGTTCTGCCGGCTTTCTGTGCAAAAACTCATCCAACTCAACCATAGCGGAAGCGCGCATGACACGCTCTTTATGCTCTGATTCTGGAATTTTTCTCACCTTAAGTGGAAATCGAATATTTTCGTAAACATTCATATTTGGGTAGAGAGCGTAAGATTGAAAAACCATCGCCACGTTTCGATCCTTCGGATCCAGGTCATTCACTCGAACCCCGTCGATGAGAATATCACCATCAGTGACCTCTTCAAGGCCGGCAATCATACGCATTGTTGTAGTTTTTCCACAGCCCGACGGACCTAGAAGCACAAGGAATTCTTCATCTGCAACTGTGAGGTTGAAGTTTTCTACACCTACAAACGAGCCCCAGCGCTTAGATAAATTACGCAATTGAATTTCGGCCAACTCGCCCTCCCATAAACGATTGGAGATCATTTTGAACAATCTCTCAGAAAGTTATCCGTTGATCTATTGTCAGTGCAAGCAATTTCTGCAAACGTATGCAAAATTATGCAAAATTATACTTAAATAAGAGGTCATGTCCTCTACAACATAAGTAAATAGGGAAATTAACGTTGAATTTTCAAAATGAAAAAAAATTAGTGCGGGACTTTTACAAATCCTTGGACGCAGCAAGTGGTGAGGGAATCACTTCTGTCTTGAAGAGTTTCACTGCGGCCAACTACAAATGGCGTGCCTTTCATCCCTTTAACTTGAAAACTGATGTTCAGGACGTTTCAGACAATTTCTGGCAACCCTTCCGCCATGCAGTCACTAATGTACAGCGTCGAATGGACGTCTTTTTTGCAGGTGACAACTTCATTGATAGCGGGTCGTCCGTATGGGTCTGCTCAATGGGACACCTTATGGGCCTGTTCGATAATCCCTGGTTAGGCATCCAACCGACTGGTAAAATGGTTATGCTAAGGTATGCAGAATTCCACCAAGTGGTTGATGGTAAAATTACTGAGACAGCTTTCTACTTTGATATTCCACACTTCATGATTCAAGCTGGATATGCACCATTTCAAGAACAAACAGCAGCCCATATGGTCCAGCCAGGCCCAGCGCCTCATGATGCCCTTTTGTTCGAGGATGCGGATCCAAATGCAGGGCAAAGCACAATGGCCGCCATAAACTTTATGATAGAGGATCTTGGACAGTGGCAAAGTGGCTTGCCGCTAGTGGAGGAGCTTGCACGAAGTTGGCACGACGACATGGTTTGGTGGGGGCCCGCGGGGATTGGTGCAACCTACACAATTGCACGATATGCCGAACAACACTCGGCTCCATTTCGCGCTGCATTTACTGAACGATCTGGTACGGGTCATATCGCACGCATCGCCGAAGGAAACTATGGTGGCTTCTTTGGGTGGCCAAATTTCATAGCGAAACCAACAGGCGGATACTTAGGGCTTCCACCTAGTGACAAAAGTAGTGAATTTCGTGTTATCGATATTTATCGGCGCGAGGGTGATAAACTCCAAGAGAACTGGGTATTCATCGATATGCTGCACTACTTAAAGCAACAAGGCATCGATATTTTGGGACAAATTAAGACGGTAGGCTAGTAAGTTTCATCTATCTAAAAGGATATTAAATAATTCCATTGACATATCATACTATTTTAGTAAGGTACTAATAGTTCTTAGCCACTTCACCATAAAATGAAGAAGCCAACACTCAATAAATTCTGAGAAGGTTTCTAAATGCCAAACCCGACAACAATTCGAGATCATGAAACGTACTCTGACAGTGAAATCGATTTAATATTAATTGAAGCTCTTGGCTCAAGGTCATCTGAAGAGGTAGCGAGCGACATATCTTTCGAATGGTTGCTAGATTATTCTCATATCAGCATTGAGGGTTCAGTATGAGTACCTCAGCACCTCTTCAAAATTCTATAGAAGCAGTTTTAGATAATTACAGTAGCTCAGTCAGGAGTAAAAAATTGATGTCCTTCCATTCGGTCGATGAGCAGACGGTGCCTATTGAAAATAAACTGCCAACATATGATGCTAAAGCTCTGACCAAGGGGGTGGATCAAGCCCAGATCGTTTTGGGAGATCAAATCTATACACTACGCATCACGCGTGCAGGCAAGTTACTACTTACCAAATGACTACAGCTCAGGAAAAACGTGGTGGAGCTCCCGTTGGCTTTTTGACCGAACTTGATGGGATTGGCGCTGCGTCTATAGTCTACTTGCGAATGTGGCATAACGGACCTGATAGCCAAGCAGATGTTTGGGCAGACCTGTCATCCAGCCTCGGCGCTGATCATGGTCGCAAAGCCCTAAAAGCCTTTGAGACACTGTGTAGCTTGTGTTCACAACATGGGCGCAGGCCACTGATGCTGCACGCAATCAACTGTAAATGTATTGGATCAGATGAATCCTGTTTTGCCAATTTTATTGCCACTGCAGCAACCGGCGAACATGAGGATGCTATGCTGATCGCTACCCTCCTAGTTAGACCAGATATTGGACCGATCATCACCTCTTTGGCCATTGACTTCGGTTTAGCACTTATGCTGATGAACCTTCGGGCCCCAAAAAATCTTGAAGATGATATGAACAACCGCCAATCACACCTGACAACATTACACTGAAAAGCTAAGTTATAGACTTACAAACAAGCTTCTCTAACTGATCCAATTCGAATGCTAAGGCATGAGTGGTCTTTGCTAAATCGGCATGGCGGCTTCGGGAGCCATTGGAGATAGCACACTGCAAGTATGTGGTAGTTTAGTATTTCAGTCTCTCATCCATTGATCAAATTTGATTGGAGCTTCTTGGCACGACTAAAAGACGCCTCC
>LAQD01000059.1:0-203 GCA_000981705.1 Rhodobacteraceae bacterium ASP10-04a | reverse complement strand
ACCTAATGCGCCTATAAAAAACGGCTGCGCATTTGCGGCACTCATAAGCAAGTTATGTTCCCACTCGTGATCATGAAATAACAGCAACACCGCCGTATGGGCGTCCATCGGCAACTCCAACGATACGTCAGGCGTAGTCATGCGGTGGGTACTTTTAGGATTTAAATCTGACAGGCAAGCGATATCATCCACGTCTGGAGAGG
>LAQD01000020.1:38596-39099 GCA_000981705.1 Rhodobacteraceae bacterium ASP10-04a | reverse complement strand
AAGTCATGCGCTTGGTGGAACGTTGCAGATGGTAACAGGTGGCTTTATGGTCCTGCTCACTGGACTTTTCTTTGATGGGACCGCAGTTCCGATGATTGGCGCTATCGCCTTTTGTGCGGCTTGCGCATTGTTAATCACGCTTAGGACCTTAGGCATCATGGAACGTGCAACGACTTCAATAAGCACTCATGATTGATCGTCTCCGATTGAGTATCCAATTTGAATGCTTTGCCCGTCATGAAATGCCCAAGCTGAGGGTGTCTAAGTAGAGTCCGCTTCACGCAAACCGTAAAAAGGTGTTCTGTGAGAACGCTGGTGCATTAAATGCCATGCAGCAACCCGCTGGACCTCAAGGCCTATGTGCCAAACTGTCACCTTTTTAAAATGGTAAATAGCAATAGATTACATAAATAGACTTAAACCTAACTCTTTAGTGCAAGGAACTTTTAAAATGTACAAACTACTTTCTGTAGTATTTCTAATTTGGTCGTCTGTTGCAGCGC
>LAQD01000020.1:36501-38425 GCA_000981705.1 Rhodobacteraceae bacterium ASP10-04a | reverse complement strand
CAAACAGAACAAAGAAGTTGAATACTTAGTTACAGAGACGGGTTTAACGGTAGTTGTCTGTGCTCCGCATCAAGCAATGGGTATGGTTGCTTTGATTGTTGCTGGAAATGACCTCAGTAACGCACAACAAATTTTGGATGCACGCGTGCGGGGTAAGGGAAAAGATAAGGTGAAGGTCCTGATTGAACAGGCAAAAGCTACGCAACCATAAACTAGTTTCAGTTATGATCCTGTGAGGCGGCAAAATACAGTGTCGCCTCTGGTGATGACTAGTTATTGAGAGTATTTTGTAGTAATAACTACTATCGCTTGGCATCTTGTAGTATAAAATTGGCATAATCTTGCCCTAAAGTTATGTAGCAAGTGGGGCGCCAGATATTATCAAAATTCGTGAATTTTGCGCCCTAACCAATTCAGCTGGTTAGGGGTAGTGAAGTTCGATCCTAGGCCAACATAAATGCGTTCAACAGTCCTGCGGTCTTCTTGGTCAATGTTGTCAAAAAACATCACTAGTTAGCCTATCTAGGCCTTTCGTTCATCTGCTAACCTTAGCATTGTGTCTACGCCTTGAAACTGACTTGTGACCTAATGACAATTGCCCTGTCTTTTATTGAAGTGCACTGCCATATTGCTTCGGATGGGAAGGTAACCATTCAAATTTCTTTGAGAGCTTAAAACAATATTTATTTGATGAGGGGCTGCTGTGACAAGGATTTTTCAAAGCCACCTCGCAATGTTAGGCTTTTCGGTGCTTGTTGCAGGATCATTTTCGTTCGGTTCGATTATCGCAAACGATATTTCACCAATAGCATTGACCGCTGTACGGTTCATTTTGGCTGCGGTTGTTATTGGAATAATTACTATAGCAACAGGGTCAGTAACTCAGGCAGCCTTGAAATCCCCATGGCGCTACTTGATTTTGGGCGGTGTTTTCTCTGTATATTTTGTCTTAATGTTTGAGGGGTTAAAAACAGCCACGCCAGTTTCGACTGTGGCTATTTTCACACTTATTCCTGCTGTTTCTGCGATAGCAGGATTTGTAATTTTAGGTCAGATTGTAAGCTTTAGGATTGTGGCAGCACTAATAATTGGTGCCTTAGGCGCTTTGTGGGTTATTTTTCGTGGTGATATTTACGCGTTATCTACGCTTTCAATTGGTCGAGGTGAGTTGGTATATTTTGTGGGATGTATAGCGCATGCCTTGATGCCAATTTTATTTCGCCTGCTTTCTCGTGGAGAAAACCCGCTAATGGTTACGTTCGGATTGCTAACAAGCGGCGCGATGATGTTGTGCGTCTTTGGTGCTCGTGAAATTATTGAGACTGAGTGGATTAGTCTACCAATGATAGTTTGGGTTGCAATATTTTATCTTTCGATTTGTGCCAGTGCGGTTACCTTTGTTTTATTGCAATTCGCATCTATGCATCTGCCAGCAACGAATGTGATGGCTTACACATATTTGACGCCAATCTGGGTACTGGTTTGGGAGCTCTTGTTGGGGCATGATGTTCCAAACTTATGGGTTTTAGGTGGAGTTTTCCTTGCGGTTCTGTCGCTAATGTTACTGCTTCGGACATCGCTAGAGGGTTAGATCATTTAGCCTATCAAATGTGTATTATGCGTATGTGTATTATGCGTAAAATGTGTATATTATGTATAAAGGAGTAACCCGCATGAAACACAACCCCATTATCGAAATGTAGAAATACTCTGCCGCTGTTCTAGTGAGAAATACAGGCGAACTTTACCGGGCTGCATCGGTCGCGGCCTTGAATAACTTTTTAAAGATGAGTGATTTTACGCAAGCTGGACAGGTGTTCGAGTATCATTGACTATTTCTAACCCTTGCATCCAGCCTACCTCCTGAATGACTGTGTAGCAGATCAATTTTTAGATCTCTGAATTGGTACTGGTGATTAGTTTA
>LAQD01000020.1:35509-36438 GCA_000981705.1 Rhodobacteraceae bacterium ASP10-04a | reverse complement strand
TTTGTGCGATAATGATCCTTGAATTAGCCAGGTGGAGTAATCTATGACTAGCCAAATGATCTCAGGCATTGCTGCTGACCGTCTCAGCAATGATGAGCTTGCACATAATTTTGCAGACTTGCATGCTCCACTAAAACCACACGAGGTAAAGGTAGCAGCAGATCGTTGTTATTTTTGCCATGACGCGCCTTGCATAACGGCATGTCCGACAGACATTGATATTCCATTGTTTATCCGCCAGATTAGTACTGAAACGCCTGAAGCTGCCGCCAAAACTATATTTGACATGAATATTCTTGGTGGCATGTGCGCCCGTGTTTGTCCGACCGAAGAGCTTTGTGAACAGGCATGTGTTCGTGAACTGGCTGAAGGCAAACCAGTTGAAATTGGCCGCCTGCAGCGCCATGCAACTGATACACTGATGATGCAAGACGTTCATCCCTATATAAGGGCTGCTCCAACTGGGAAAATGGTCGCTATTGTTGGTGGGGGACCTGCTGGGCTGTCTTGCGCACACCGTTTGGCCGTGCTCGGTAATGATGTCACCATTTATGATGCACGACCTAAAGCAGGTGGACTAAATGAATACGGCATAGCTGCTTATAAATCTACTGACGAGTTTGCTGCCAAGGAAGTTGAGTGGTTGCTATCCGTTGGGGGGATCACGATTGAAAATAACAAAGCTTTAGGTAAAAATATTAATCTTGATGACTTGGCACGAGATTTTGACGCGGTTTTTCTTGGTGTTGGTTTGGGTGGTGTTAATGCATTAGATATTGCAGGCTCGGGCAAATCAGGTATTTCTGATGCTGTTGCTTTCATCGAGACGCTCCGCCAAACGTCTGACCTTTCTACTATTCCAATAGGAAGGAATGTTGTCGTAATTGGTGGTGGTATGACTGCAGTTGACGCAGCTGTGCAATCAAAAT
>LAQD01000020.1:33425-35461 GCA_000981705.1 Rhodobacteraceae bacterium ASP10-04a | reverse complement strand
AGCAAGACCTTGCTGCGAAGCATGGCGTTAAGCTGATGTTCAACGTTCAGCCGAAAAGGCTTCACGGTAACGGTGCTGTGGCCATGCTTGAGCTTGAGTATACGGCTGATGAAAAGGGTAAACTTGAAGCTACAGGTGAAACTTTACATGTTGCTGCGGATCAAGTTTTTACTGCGATCGGTCAAACACTAAAAACCAACGGTAGTCTTGCACTTGAGGGTCAAAAAATTGCTGTAAATGGCGTTGGCCGTACCAGCCGTGATGGCGTTTGGGCGGGTGGTGATTGTGCGTCCAGTGGTGATGATCTTACTGTAACCGCTGTGGCTGAAGGGCGTGATGCTGCAATGGATATTCATACAACCTTGATGGGAGGCGCGTAATAATGGCTGATCTAACAACAGATTTCCTAGGTATTAAAAGCCCAAACCCATTTTGGCTCGCATCTGCTCCCCCTACCGATAAGGAATACAATGTTCGCCGCGCTTTCGAAGCGGGCTGGGGTGGGGTTGTTTGGAAAACGCTTGGTGCTGAAGGCCCGCCTGTCGTGAATGTAAACGGCCCTCGTTATGGCGTGATCCATGGAGCCGACCGCCGGGTGCTTGGTCTCAATAACATTGAACTTATTACGGATAGATCTTTGGAGGTGAACCTTGAAGAAATCACTCGCGTAAAGAGAGATTACCCGGATCGCGCGATGATCGTATCAATCATGGTGCCATGTGAAGAACAGGCATGGAAAGACATCCTGCCCAAAGTAGAAGCCACTGGTGCTGACGGGATAGAGCTAAATTTTGGTTGCCCGCATGGTATGTCGGAACGCGGTATGGGTGCTGCGGTTGGTCAGGTGCCTGAATATATAGAAATGGTGACACGTTGGTGTAAGCAGTATTATTCTAAACCTGTCATCGTAAAGCTGACTCCAAATATAACTGACGTACGTTTGCCAGCTGCCGCTGCACGGCGTGGTGGCGCTGATGCAGTATCGCTAATCAACACTATAAATTCGATTATCTCTGTTAATTTAGATTCGATGAGCCCAGAGCCTTCAATCGATGGTAAGGGGTCCCACGGTGGATACTGTGGTCCTGCTGTCAAGCCGATTGCAATGTCTATGGTATCGGAAATTGCACGTGCGCCAGAAACAGCTGGGATGCCTATATCAGGTATTGGTGGCGTGACCACATGGCGTGATGCGGCCGAATATATTACACTGGGCTGTGGTAATGTACAGGTTTGTACCGCGGCGATGACATATGGTTTCAAAGTTGTCCAAGAGATGATCACTGGTCTTTCTCAATGGATGGATGAAAAGGGCCATACCACAATTCAAGACTTTATGGGTGCTGCGATCCCAAATACAACTGACTGGAAACATTTAAATCTCAACTACATAGCTAAAGCTGAAATCAACCAAGCAGACTGTATCAGCTGTGGTCGTTGCTATGCTGCTTGTGAAGATACATCCCACCAAGCCATTGCCATGTCAGATGACCGTACGTTCACGGTGATCGATGCAGAATGCGTAGCATGTAACCTATGTGTTGAGGTTTGCCCGGTCGAAAATTGTATCACTATGGTGGAGCAAGAAAAGGGAACAATTGATCTGCGGACTGGTAAAACTGTATCGGCGGATTATGCCAACTGGACTACACACCCTAACAATCCAGGCACTGTCGCTGCTGAATAAACAAATAATGTATGGCGCACTTTTAATCGTAGTGCGCTGTACAGGTTTAGACGGTTAGCATTCGGCGTAACATATCCTCAAAATAGCGTTCGGCATCCGGAAAATGATCTCCTTCACCAAGTACAGCCTGCACTTGTACATCAAAATCCGCATAGTGCTGTGTCATCGCCCAGATTGAAAAAATAAGGTGATGTGAATCTACTGAACGAATTAATCCAGCACTCGACCACTTGTTCATCAGTTTCACCAAAGTACTGACTACCTCGCGCAACTCCCCCGTCAAAGCATTCTTAATTCGTGGTGCACCTTGAATGATTTCATTAGCATAAAGGCGACTTTCGCGTGGATA
>LAQD01000020.1:28556-33336 GCA_000981705.1 Rhodobacteraceae bacterium ASP10-04a | reverse complement strand
AGCAATTCCTCGTAGATAGCTTCTTTCGATGCAAAATAGTAAAGTATGTTAGGTTTTGAGAGGCCAGATTCAGTTGCAATTTGGTCTAGTGTTGAACCCCTGAAACCAAACTGTGAAAAGATTTTTAGACCTGCGTCCAAAATTACTGAATGATTTTTCTTTTGGATGCGTGTTTCATACTTGTTCATAGTTAGTCATCCCACGGAAAACCCAAGTGAGTAAATGGTTAAATCACAATAATCCAACGCTGTGACGTAGTTTACAACAGCAAATCCTTGACTCGTGCTAGGCCTCTGCTAGCGTTAGTTTTACCAGTTGGTAAAAATAATTGACTGATCAGAAAACATAACTAAGTGGGAGCCTATGACATGGCTGCAATTGGAGAAAACCTAAAGATCAACAGTGAACGTCTTTGGGATAGTCTAATGGAAATGGCCGAAATAGGTCCAGGTGTTGCAGGTGGGAATAATCGCCAAACAGTGACTGATGAAGACAGCGAAGGCAGACACTTATTTCAAAAATGGTGTAAGGCTGCTGGCTGCACGATGGGTTTAGATCAAATGGGAAATATGTTTGCGAGGCGCGAGGGGACAGATCCTGATGCCTTGCCTGTTTACGTTGGATCGCATTTGGATACACAGCCGACTGGCGGAAAATACGACGGTGTTCTTGGTGTTCTTGGGGGTCTGGAACTGCTCCGCACGATGAATGACCTTGATATTGACACTAAGCACCCGATTGTAGTCACTAATTGGACGAATGAAGAAGGCACACGCTATGCGCCTGCCATGTTGGCCTCTGGAGTTTTTGCTGGTCTGCACACCCAAGACTGGGCATACAATCGTTTAGACGCCGACGGCAAAGCATTTGGTGATGAACTGGTACGTATTGGTTGGCGTGGTGAAGAAAGTGTAGGTGCACGCAAGATGCATGCCTTTTTTGAATTGCATATAGAGCAGGGCCCTATTCTGGAGGCGAAGGATAAGCAGATCGGAGTTGTCACCCACG
The DNA here is from genome assembly GCA_000981705.1 of Rhodobacteraceae bacterium ASP10-04a. Lineage (GTDB taxonomy): Bacteria > Pseudomonadota > Alphaproteobacteria > Rhodobacterales > Rhodobacteraceae > Planktomarina > Planktomarina antarctica. The sequence continues at coordinate 32,328 of LAQD01000020.1, read as the reverse complement.
GTCAGGGCCTCTCTTGGACTGAAATCACTATCGTTGGTAAAGATGCGCATACGGGATCAACGCCAATGACCATGCGCAAGAACGCTGGTTTGGCTATGGCCCATATTTTGGTCAAAGTTGATGAAATAGCTATGTCTTTTGCTCCACATGCTGTAGGAGCCGCTGGCCATATTAATGTCTATCCGAATTCGCGAAACGTGATCCCGGGTAAAGCTGTCTTTACTGTTGATTTAAGGTCGCCAGACCTGGCGGTTATCAGTGCTATGGAGGCACGGTTACGCTTAGATGCCCAGTCTATTTGTGACGCCATGGACATGGAAGTATCGTTTGAAAAGGTGGGGGGGTTCGATCCCGTAGCCTTTGATAAAACATGCGTAGAAGCGGTTCGAAGTGCTGCCGTCAGGTTAGGCTATAGTCATATGGATTTGATCTCTGGTGCGGGGCATGATGCCTGCTGGATAAACCGCGTAGCACCAACTGCCATGATTATGTGCCCATGTGTTGATGGCTTGAGCCATAATGAAAGGGAAGATATTAGCCAGGAGTGGGCAGCGGCTGGAGCCGACGTTTTATTGCATGCCGTTTTGGAGACTGCAATTATTACTAATTAACTATCAAAATTACTAAGCTGAAAGACAAGGGATTATAATGACCACAGTTATCAAAAACGGTACAATTGTTACACACGACCTGACTTACAAAGCTGATGTCTTGATCGATGGCGGTAAAATTATCGAGATTGGAAATAACTTGTCTGGCGAAGAAGAGCTGGACGCGAGTGATTGCTTTGTTATGCCGGGTGGTATTGATCCGCACACGCACCTTGAAATGCCATTTATGGGTACTTACTCGACTGATGATTTTGAAAGTGGAACACGCGCAGCGCTTGCCGGCGGTACAACGATGGTTATCGATTTTGCACTACCAAGCCCAGGCCAAGGTTTGCACGATGCGCTCAAGATGTGGGACAATAAGTCTACGCGTGCAAATTGTGATTATTCTTTTCACATGGCTGTAACGTGGTGGGGTGAGCAAGTTTTTGATGAGATGGAATCTGTCATCAAAGATCGAGGCATCAACACGTTCAAACACTTCATGGCGTATAAGGGCGCGTTGATGGTCAATGATGATGAGCTTTATGCTAGTTTTAGCCGACTTTCTGAACTCGGTGGGATCGCCATGGTTCATGCTGAAAATGGTGATGTTGTGGCTGAATTATCTGCTAAGCTTTTAGCTGAGGGTAACACTGGCCCAGAAGCACACGCTTATTCGCGCCCTCCACAGGTTGAGGGAGAAGCTACGAATCGTGCGATTATGATTGCTGATATGGCAGGTGTTCCACTTTATGTTGTTCACACCTCTTGTGAGGATTCCCACGAAGCCATTCGCCGTGCGCGACAGCAAGGTAAGAGGGTGTGGGGTGAACCATTAATCCAGCACCTGACCCTTGATGAGAGTGAATACTTTAATAAAGATTGGGACCATGCCGCACGCCGTGTGATGTCGCCTCCGTTTCGCAATAAACGGCATCAAGACAGCCTTTGGGCTGGCCTGCAGTCAGGGTCTCTAAGTGTTGTTGCCACAGATCACTGCGCATTTTCAACGGACCAAAAACGTTTTGGCTTGGATGATTTCACGAAGATTCCAAATGGAACCGGTGGACTGGAAGACAGGATGCCAATGCTTTGGACGCACGGCGTAGAGACGGGGCGTTTGACCCCAAATGAGTTTGTTGCAGTAACCTCGACAAATATAGCTAAGATTTTGAATTGTTATCCTAAAAAAGGTGCAATTCTGGTTGGGGCTGATGCTGATATTGTTGTGTGGGATGCTAATCGTGAAAAAACGATTTTGGCGGCCAACCAGCAGTCTGCCATTGACTACAACGTCTTTGAGGGCAAAAAAGTTAAAGGCCTTCCACGCTTCACACTGACACGTGGCAAGGTAGCTATCTATGATGGTGAAGTTCGTACAGAAGAAGGTCACGGGAAATTTATTAAACGTGAGGGAAATACGGCCACAAATAAGGCACTATCATCTTGGAAAGCGTTAACATTACCGCGTCCCGTAGAACGTACAGGTATTCCTGCCAGTGGAGTCTAATCTAAGAAGCCAGATTTTGACGTCATTTGAAGAGGGGATAGTATTGAGGCACGGCGTGTCGATCACTACCAAAAAACTTCACTTGACCTTCAATAAAAACGGCGGTCCTGTGTGCGCTCTTCACAATATGAATAAGAGTGATTTTATAAGTTTAAAAAAAGGTTTTTGTGGTGCAATCTGAAGTAATAAATGTTTCGAACCTAGATCTTACATTTGAAACGGGTGATGGACCCGTCCATGCTCTGAAAAACGTTGATTTAAAAGTTAATAAGGGTGATTTTGTATCTTTTATTGGACCATCTGGTTGTGGAAAAACAACTTTATTAAGAGTTTTAGCGGATTTAGATGAACCAACTGCGGGCGAGGTCACTGTAAATGGTGTCAGCCCGAGAGAAGCACGAGAAGCTCGGGCATATGGCTATGTTTTTCAAGCGGCTGGTCTATATCCTTGGCGTAACGTAGCCGCAAATGTAAAGTTGCCCCTAGAAATTATGGGTTACTCAAAAGAAGAACAACTCAAAAGAGTAAAGAAGGTTCTTGATTTAGTCGAGCTGACAGGTTTCGAAAAGAAGTATCCTTGGCAACTTTCTGGAGGCATGCAGCAAAGGGCCAGTATTGCTCGGGCTTTGGCCTTTGATGCTGATATATTATTTATGGATGAGCCATTTGGTGCCTTAGATGAAATAGTACGAGATCATTTGAATAAGCAATTGTTAGAACTGTGGAAATCTACAAACAAAACAATTTGTTTTGTGACCCATTCGATACCCGAGGCGGTATACCTATCTACGAAAATTGTTGTCATGTCGCCGAGACCTGGGCGAATTGTTGATATAATAGATAGTAACCTGCCTTCAGACAGGCCTCTTGAAATTAGAGACTCTAAGGAGTTCATTGAAATATCTCAAAGAGTTCGAGAAGGGTTGCGAGCAGGTCATAGTGATGAATAAAGGGTTGAGGATAGGTTCAGATAATAAAATACTGCCTGTTGTTTGCATAATAACTTTTATTATCATAATTTGGTATGGGTTTTCTATAGTTTTGAATGCTCCGTGGGAATTTGACAAAGCAAAAAGAAATTCGATTACATTGTCAAAGACCGAATTAGTAAGCCAAACGTGGTCACAAAAGCGACCAAAATTGCCAACTCCACATCAGGTCGCCAAAGAGATGTGGGATACCACTATTAATAAAAAGATAACTTCTAAAAGATCACTCGTCTATCACGGCTTGATTACTTTTTATGAAACAATCTATGGTTTTGCTTTTGGAACAGGGCTTGGCATTCTACTAGCACTAGGAATAGTCTACAATAGGGCAACGGCCATGAGTGTCATGCCTTGGATCATTACCAGCCAAACCATTCCAATACTTGCCATTGCACCGATGATTGTAGTTGCATTAGGGTCTGCTGGATTTAGTGGTTTGATGCCAATTGTATTAATCTCGATGTATCTATCGTTCTTTCCGGTAGTGGTGGGCATGGTCAAGGGCCTTAAAAGTCCGGAGCAATTGGACATTGATCAAATGAAAACTTGGTCTGCCTCTAAATCACAAGTTTTATTTAAATTGAGAGCACCAAAATCGACACCGTATCTTTTCACATCATTGAAGTTGGGTATGGCTGCTTCGCTAGTGGGTGCAATTGTCGGCGAACTCCCATCCGGTG
>LAQD01000020.1:24603-28444 GCA_000981705.1 Rhodobacteraceae bacterium ASP10-04a | reverse complement strand
ATTGTATTAAAAAGAATGGCTTTGGAAACATAATGGTACATTTCGCAGGAGCAATAGGTTTTTGGATATTAGCTTGGTTGTTAAATATTTGGATAGCGCGTCAAAATGAAAGTAAATTACTAAATTTATTTCCTCCAATACTATTTGGGGTTAGCATTATATTGATTTGGCAAGCAAGCGTCGTAGGCTTCGAAGTAAGTCCGGTAATTTTGCCACCGCCCTCTGCCATTTATTATAAATTCATCTCAAGCATACCAACTCTTTGGGGCGATTTTGTTCAAACAGCTCTTAAGGGCGCGCTTCCAGGCTACCTAATAGGCTGTGTCGCGGCTTTTGCCGTTAGCCTTATAGCAGATAAATTTAAGTTTTTTGGACGTGGTGTTTTACCAATTGGAAACTTTTTAGCAGCGATGCCAATTATTGGGATCGCTCCGATTCTCGTGATGTGGTACGGATATGGGTGGCAATCGAAGGCAGCAGTAGTTGCAGTGATGGTTTTCTTCCCAATCTTGGTAAACACTGTTCAGGGAATGAAAATGTCTGATAAAATTCATAAAGACCTGATGCAAACTTATAATGCTAATTATTTACAAACATTGCTTAAATTAAGATTGGCAACGGCTATGCCTTTTATTTTTAATGGACTTAAGATTTGTACAACGCTAGCCTTGATAGGAGCGATCGTCGCTGAGTTTTTCGGTTCTCCGATTAGAGGTATGGGATTCAGAATATCAACAGAAGCGCCTAGGTTTGCATTAGATATGGTTTGGGCGGAAATAACGGTAGCAGCGATTGCAGGATCGCTATTTTATGGGGGGATCGTTTTGTTAGAAAAGTGGATAACTTTTTGGCACCCTTCTCAAAGAGGAAGAGCGTAAATCGAAATAAGATAATATTAATTAGCTAAATAGGAGCAAAAAATGCAGAAATTTATGAGTTTTACCGCTGGCGCGATAGTTGCCTTTACCGCCTCAATGGTAAACGCGGCAGATAATGTAACAGTGCAATTGAAATGGGTAACACAGACACAGTTTGCTGGGTATTATGTTGCTCAAGATAAAGGCTTTTACGAAGCTGAAGGCCTAAATGTTACAGTTAAAGCCGGTGGCCCTGATATTGGTCCAATGAGCGTTCTTGCTGGTGGTGGTGCCGATGTTGCTGTGGATTGGATGCCTTCAGCATTGGCTGCGCGGGAAAAAGGCTTTGCAAACGTTAACATAGCACAGCCCTTTGCTGGGTCTGGAATGATGTTGGTCTGCCGAAAAGATCGAGGTGTTAATTCAGTTGCAGATCTAAAAGATAAAAATCTCTATGTTTGGTATTATGGAAACGAATGGCCGTTCCTAAGCTGGATGAACAAACTTGGTTTAGCAACAGATGGAAGCGCTGGTGGGGTTTCTGTATTTAAGCAAGGCTGGGATATCCTGCCATTAACGCAAGGTGATGCTGCTTGTGTTTCAGCGATGTCATATAATGAGTATTGGCAAGTTCTGGCTGAAGGTTTGAAGCCGGAAGAGCTAACAGTATTTAGATATGAGGACGAGGGCGTAGCGACATTAGAAGATGGTCTTTATGTTAAAGAGGAAAACTTATCTGATCCAGCATTCGTTGATAAAATGGTTCGGTTCGTTCGTGCATCTATGAAAGGCTGGAAGTATGCTGAGAATAATACAGCTGAAGCCGCTCAAATAGTTGTCGATAATGATGATTCTGGTTCACAGACTGTAGATGCTAATACCATTCAGATGGGTGAGATCGCTAAACTGACGGCAGGTAGTGATGGCGCACTGTCAGAAGCAGATTTTGATCGCACAGTTTCAAGTCTTATGACTGGTGGCTCAGATCCTGTAATTACTATTATGCCTAAAGGCGCATGGACACATGCAATTACCGATAAGGCTCTCAAGTAAAAGATATTTAAATTTAGTATCGCCCTGTAAGTTGTGGGGCGATACTGCGGCCTTCCAAAAAAGTTAGTGCCGGCCTCGTGAATCTGAATTGATTTCTGCCACAGGTGTTAGATACAATTTAGGCAGTACGTGGTACGGCTTGAAACAAATTTAAAGGCTGAGTCTATTAATCTCAGAGATCAATCTAGATCCCGCCTGCAACGTTGTGACAGCACTGTCGATAATTGGTATTCCCAGCTGTTTACTTAAGTTCTTTGCCACAGCTGCACCCCGTAGGTTCGTGCACATAATCATGATTACATCAGGAGATTCTTTAGCAACGCTCCAGACCATATCTTCTAATGTACTCGGAGATATGGATGCGAAATCATTACTTAAAGTGCCACCAAGATTTTGGCCTGTAGGTCGTGGGAAACCCAACTTTTCGTAGTTATCAAGAATTTGGTTGTGAATATCATCTGTATAAGGTGTTATTATAGCAATTCGTCTGGCACCTAAGCTGACCAACTTACGGTTCATTTCAAGAACACAGGTAGTAGTGGGAACACCAATTTTTTCCCCGATCAGCCTGCAATACTCTTCGTCATGTCCAATTCCAAGCCAACTGGCAGAGGTGCCTCCCCACACTATTGCATCTACGCGGGCATCGCATAGTTTTTGGGCGGCACTTAGTTGCTCACCCATCTCAAATTGCGCCAAAGACTCCGCATCAAGCTTAATCTCTACCACACCTAAGCGTGAAAAATGTACTGTATCATCTGACTTACAAAAGTGCTGCGCAACTAAGGGTTCTATCACAACGTTTGAGGAGGGGATTACAATCCCTATTCGCTTACCGAGGGACATGTCTAGATGATAGAACGGCGGGACGCTATACCGCCATCCACCGTAACGATAGTTCCCGTGAGATATCCCGCACGGGACGAGGCTAAAAACACAATTATATCAGACACCTCCTCTTTATGGGCAGGCCTCCCAAGCGGGTAGCCTTTTTGCAGGTCGCCTGCGCGACTTTCGTCGCCTAAATCCTTGATAGCACGTTTTTTGAGCATGTTGTAAATGCGGTCCGTATCTACTGGGCCAGGGTTCACTCCAATGACTCTAATATTGTCATCTAGGCTGAAGGCCCCAAGTGCGCGCGTGAAACCCATGAGGCTGGCATTTCCTGACGCACCCGCGATATATTTAGGATCCAGCACTTCGCCGCCATTGCCGATGTTGTTGATGATGACGCCACCACCAGCTTTTTTCATTTTTGTATAAAACTCACGGCACATACCAATATAGCCATAGACTTTTAGATCCCAGCCATTCCGCCAATTTTCTTGATCTACATCCCATAAATCCCCACTTGGGATCGCCCCAGCATTATTGACTAGTATATCAACGTTTTTGATAGAAGCGCTAAGCTTCTCAACTGCGCCATCAGCAGTCAAATCCAGTGGGTGTAGGGTCACGCTAACATTGCTGTTTTTGGCAATGCGTTTTTTTAAAGCTTCCAATCTATCCAGACTGCGGGCTGTCAAATGCAAGTGCACGCCTTCAGTGGCGAAAGTCTCTGCCAGATGTTCTCCAATACCCATTGAAGCACCAGTGATGAGTGCGGTCTTACCGCGCAGATGAAGATCCATTTGTGTCCCCTATTGTAGGTCTAGTACTGTGCGGCCTTCTGTCCGACCTTCAATCAGGCTGGAGAGCGCTTCATTAATTTTTTCAAAGGGCATAGTTTTGATTATGCCCTTCACATTGCCCGCAGAAGCAAGCGCCAAAAGTTCATTCATCTCTTGACGGTTGGAAGCCGAGCTACCGACAACCTTAAGCCCACGTTCTACCACCTCATATGTATAAAAAGATAGTTGATCAGCAGGAACTGCTGTCAAAACAATCGTAGCCCGAGGGTTGCAAGCCGCTAACATTAAAGGCCAGGTTGC
>LAQD01000020.1:11874-24548 GCA_000981705.1 Rhodobacteraceae bacterium ASP10-04a | reverse complement strand
GTCTGCTACCACAACTTCATCAGCGCCCAGCGCCTTAGCTGTGGCTAGCTTCTCCTCACTAGTATCCACTGCTATCACACGAACGCCTGCAAGCTTAGCTATTTGAATTGCATACTGTCCCAAACCACCAAGACCAAAGATAGCTAGTGTTTCTCCAGTTTGGACACCCGTCTTCTTGTGAGATGCATAGGCCGCAGCTCCAGCACACATCAGCGGTGCAGCTTCAACTGGGCTAATTCCTTCGGGGATACGATTGGCCCACTCTTTCCGCATACATACGTATTCTGCAAAGCAGCCACTGACAGAAAAACCGGTAGCATCAAAGCTGGGGCAATAATTCTCACCGCCAGTCAGGCAGTCACGGCAGTGACCGCAAGCTCCAAATACATACCCAATTCCTACGCGGTCCCCAACTTTAAGTGCCCCACCTTCAGAGCCAAGCTCCACAACACGGCCAACACCTTCATGCCCCATAATCAGCGGTAATGGGTTGGGAGATGCATGTTCGCCCTTCAAGATGTGTACATCAGTGAAGCAAACGCCGCTTGCTTCAATCTTAACAAGAACTTCATCTGCTCTGGGAATAGGCCTCGGGACATCTTTAATTTCTAATGGCTTACCGTACTCTGTTAGCAAAGCTGCTTTCATGGTTTGTGGAGTATTCACGATATTTCTCCCTCTCTTTGGTATACCAAAATAGAAAATTTCCTCATAAGTCAAGAAAATTTAGTGGAATATCCACTAATATAGTTCAATTATTACTCTGAATTAGACTAAAATTACTCGATTTTACTTGCATTTAGTGAAATATTTCCATTTGGTATACCAAAATACTCCTGGAGCCTAAAATGACATCGTTGATCCATGAATTCCTAAAGCCTGGTACAAATAAAGGTCTATTCTATGGGGGTAGGTTTCAACAACCTCACCAAAGAGCCGTGATAGAGGTGTTTAATCCCGCCAATGCGAAACTGTTCACCACAGTACCCGATGCAACAGCAGATGACGTGCAGGCTGCCGTCACTGCTGCGCGTTCAGCCTTTGCTGGCTGGTCAGAGTTGGACCCATTGGACCGATCCAGACATCTCCATGCATTTGCAAATGTTCTGCGCACCCATATGTCGCAGTTGGCTATCCTAGAGTCTACTATCACTGGTCGCTCTATTCGAGAAATGAATGCCCAGATGGCGCGAATTCCTGAATGGCTAGAATATTTTGCAAGTATAGCTATCGGGCTAGAGGGGGAGTCAAATGTAGTTAAGGGAGGCTATGTGACGATGACCCACTACGAACCCCTTGGCCCTGTCGCACTGCTGACACCATGGAACCACCCAATTTTAATCTTAGTAAAAAAATTGGCGGCTGCGCTGGCTGCAGGCAATACATGTGTGATCAAACCTTCTGAATTGGCGCCAGTTTCGTCTCTTGTACTTGCTGCACTGGCGACTGAAGCGGGTTTGCCTGATGGTGTCGTTAATGTGGTCACGGGCGGCCCTGCGACTGGGGCGGCGCTATGCGCTGCTGATGATATCCATTATATTGATCTTACAGGCGGTACAGCCACGGGACGTAAAGTGGCCAGTCTCGCTGGAGAAAGACTGATACGTACGACTATGGAATTAGGTGGTAAAACACCCATCATTGTTTGTGAGGACGCAGATATTGAAGGCGCTATTGCGGGTACCTTGTTTGCCGCATTTGTTGCTTCTGGACAAACCTGCGTCTCTGGGGCGAGGTTTCTTGTCCACGATGAAATTTATGATCGTTTCGTCGAGGGTATAGCCACACGGGCTGAACAGATTATAGTTGGCGATCCGATGGATGAAGCCACTCAAATGGGCCCAGTAATTTCCCAAAAATCTAAAGATCGATGCCTGAAAATGATAGAACAGGCTAAAGCTGACGGCGCCAAAATGGTTGCTGGAACTAGCCCATTGGATCTGTCCGCTGAGTTTGTTAACGGGTTTTACGTTCGCCCAACTGTGTTCAAGGATGTTGAAACCCATCATGAATTATTTTTAGAAGAGGTTTTCGGTCCTGTCATTTCGATTACTCGATTTAAAGGTGACGATGAGGCTATGGAAATGGCTAATATAGGAACTTTTGGCCTCGGTGTTTCTATCTGGTCGCGTGATATCGCTCGAGCACACCGCCTATCACTTAAAGTGCGTGGTGGTGTTGTGTGGTTAAATGATCATCACCGCAATGACCCGCGCTCGGTCTGGGGTGGCGTTCGAGATAGTGGTTTTGGCAAGGAGAATGGATGGGACGCGCTACGTGCATACTTGACCAAGAAGTCGGTTATTGTTCGTACAGCTGCTGGCTATGATGATTGGTTCAAGGGCTCAGGTAGATATGGGTAAATAAATGAACACATTTTCGACCACTATCCGGAAATCGGATGCTATCGTGGCTGTTTTAGAAACGCAGATTGTGAATGGTATGCGTGGACCAGGGGTAAGGCTAGACGAGCGCGCCCTCGCTGAAGAATTTGGTGTCTCACGTACCCCAATACGAGAAGCATTTCGCCAACTTGCATCAATTGGTCTTGTCCAAGACCTTGGACGGCGTGGAATCCTTGTTTCCAAGCACTGTGCATCAGATCTATTAGACGCATTTTTAGTTGTGGCTGAATTAGAGGGAGTTGCTGCCCGTCTAGCCGCACAACGCATAACAAGTGAGGTACTGCAAGATGCGCATGAAGCTAACGAATCGTGTAGAAAAGCAGTTTCAATTTTAGATGTTACTGGATTTAATACGGCCAATATGATCTTTCACAATGCGGTGATTAAGGGTGCTAAAAATCGTTTACTACACGACCAATTGGCGACTGCGCGTCCAGTAATATTTCCTTTTCGCCATCATATCTCAACTTTGCCTGGCTATATGGAAAAGTCGTTGAAAGAGCACTCTGACGTTTTGTCAGCACTCTCGAAGGGGGACGCCAACAGGGCCCAGAGCCTCATGTTTATGCATGTGAACTTACAGGGAGAACAAGTTGTCAGTTTACTGCGTCTGCTCGAAAAATCTGGATAAAACTATATGCAAAGAGAACGCTTCCTGCATTTGTCTGGTAGCCATTTAACTCGACCTTAATATATTCTGAATAATCAAACTTATAATGATCTTCTCGGGAGCTGATATGAAATTTCCTAAATTCAATCTTCAAAAATTTGAAAAATCTGAAGGAACTAAACGCAAAGAGCTCAGCAATCAATTAGACAAAATATGCAGGGAAACTGGTTTTCTTGTTTTAGAAGGCCATGGAGTTCCAAGTGCGGTTATTGATGCACAATGGCGAGTGGTCTCTGAATTTTTTTTATTACCAAATGAAAAAAAACAAAAGGTTTCTATTCCATACACGGGATATCCCTATGGCTGGATAGGCCCCAATAAAGAAGCACTGGCAGCCTCTAAAGGAAAGAAAACTCCACCTGACCTGAAGGAAAGCTTCAACGGTGGTCCGTTGAATATTCCGATTGGAATTGAGGACACGCGTGCATATGATTTCTGCTATCAGCCCACTATCTGGCCAGAATTGGATGGCTTTAAAGATGCTTGGCAAACATACTATATGGAAATGGAGAGGCTAGCCAAACGCATAATGTCTGCATTTGCGGAAGCACTAGGCTTGGAAACTGCGTTTTTTGACCCATTTATTGGTAACCCAATTTCTGCGTTAAGAGCACTAAATTACCCTGCAACGTCAGAAGTAACAGAAGAAGGCCAACAGCGAGCGGGCGCACACACGGATTATGGCTCACTAACAATATTGCTGCCCCAACCTGAAACAGCAGGGCTTCAAATTAATCAAAAGGGGGCTTGGGTAGATGTGCCTACACTAGAGGGCTGCCTTATCGTTAATTTAGGTGATTTGATGGAGCGTTGGACTTCTGGGCGCTGGGTGTCAACTCTGCATCGTGTCGTTGCGAAGCCAAATCAAACACAGCGAAAGAGCTTAGCATTTTTTCATCAACCCGATTGGCAAGCCAAAATTACTCCTATCTTCCCAGGTGGTGAAAGCTCTGTTTTTTCAGGACCGTATTTGATGGATAAATTTAAAAGTACCAACGTTTAGGATAAAGAAATCCTTCGGGCGAAAAGGCAAAAATTAATACTCAGTATTAATGGAATCCTGGTCCGGCCTTTGCTTCGTGGTACTGGGTATTATGTAACTATAACTAAGGGAACTAGTGGCTTGCCTTTTTCAAATGCCTCATGACATTTAGAAACCTCTAACATAGTGGATTTAGCTGTTCAAACGTCATAAGTTAGAGCCTTATCTATCTATGAATATAAAGCTTGGCCGATAATTTAACCACATTACTGCTCTGAGATGGCGACCTTATATCGGGAGCTTGAATTAAGTAAGCGTAACACGCCAAAGGCCAGATGTGGTTATCTTATGTGGGCAGGCTGGAAGAGACAACTGGTCCCAGGCTATCTGCTCTTCCGGCTTTCATTTGCCCAAGACAGGCTCTAAAGAAAATAACATATGATCTGAATTGGTGGAAATAAATTTTGACTGAACCATCTCATCACTCAAATTCTAGTACTAAAGACACAGCAACCTTTTCATTGGCTGTGGTCAATAAGGCTATAACTGCGGAAATTGCTAAATGCCTAGCTCCCTTGCTGGAGCCTGGCGATGTGGTGCTGTTGGATGGTGGATTAGCTGCTGGAAAAACTTATTTTATCCGCCATCTAGTTGAGAGCTTGAAGACTGAGGATGATATTTCCAGCCCTACTTATATTATTGCCAATATTTATCAGACCCAAAAATGTGACGTCTTGCACGTGGATGCATATCGCCTAGAGGGTGCGCAGGACTTTCATAACTTAGGCTTGGAAACGGAGATTGAAGAGTCCATTTGCTTGATCGAGTGGGGCGCACGAGTTGTAACGGCTTTTGAGGATTTTATGCATATTTCAATATCGCTTGTGCCTGGTCACGAAGCTGAGCGACGCTTTGAAGTTTCTGCGCAGGGTCCAAGGTCAAATTCCCTGATGCAACAATTTAGAAAAGACTGTGATATTTTATGGGTATGATATCTCTTCTAATGCAGAATTCTGCTGGGCAAATGTCTATTGGCTTGGCCGAAGGCGACTGTGTTCTCTTTGACAGTACTGTGGATGTGGATCTGAATGGTTCGCGAAATGTTGAAGCATATGTTCAGGCGGCTTTTGCTCATAGCGGAAGAAGGATCGCGGATGTTGACTGCGTATTCGTAGACATTGGGCCGGGTGGATTAGGTGCTACACGCACAACGGTTGCCTTTGCCAATGCTGTGGGCTTTGCCAAGTCTATCCCTGTGATCGGTATGCATGCCTTTGAACTCATTGGCCACCACGCGGCTCAATCGTTGCAAAAGCCCGTTGTTTGCATTCGGCCAGCGGCCAGGCCCAACTATTATATGGCGCTTTATGATCAAGGTATCTTGTCGGAGTTTAGCTTTGTCGACACTGCTGTCGCCAAAGCCTTTGTGCGCCGCCATCAAGCTACAGCGGATTTTGCTGGGAAGTTTTCTTTCACTGAAGTTGATGGTTTTCCTGAGGCTGCTTGGCCTGTACCAACTATCAATTCGGCCTCTATTGCCTCTTTTCTGGGGGTGGCTTTGGATAAATACGCAAAGGGTGTACGCTCGACCCGCGTCTACCCAATTTCTGAGAATCTATCGGTGAAGATCCTGTGAGCAATTTTATAAAAAGAAAAAATGTTGGGAGACTTGCTGACGTTGTTGCGTGCCTGCACTCTGGTGGTATTGTTCTTTTGCCAACAGATACTGTGTTTGGGTTAGCCGTCCTACCTACTGAAACTCTTGGGGTTGATCGCCTCTATGCTTTGAAAGCGCGGCCCCGGGCCAAGGCGCTCCCAATTATGGTGGCCAACGCAAATCAAGTATCAGAACTGGGTGTGATCATCAGTCCGGCGATAGAGAAGGTGCTCAGAAGCCCCTTTGTGCCCGGTGCGCTGACTATTGTTGCTCCGATTGATCGCAGCAACTGCCCTGATTGGCTAAAAGGTCGTGATGAGGTGGCGTTTCGCATTCCAAATTCTCAGTTCTTGCTTGCAGTTTTGACAGAGGTGGGCCCACTTTTGGTTACAAGTGCGAATTTGGCTGGGGCGACAACCCCAAAGACCGTTCAGGCTGTTTTGGAGCAGTTGACGGAAGTCCCTGATCTTGTGGTCGATGGCGAGACTGGTAATGACGTCGCCTCAACGCTAGTTAATTGTAGCCATACCCCAGCAATGATCGAACGTATCGGTGCGGTTGCAGTTGAAGATTTATCGAAATGGCTGGTGGTGAAACATGGCTGAGCTGATTCTAGGTATTGAAACCTCTTGCGACGACACTTCGGTAGCTCTGGTGGATCAGAACGGTAATGTTGTGGCGATTGAAACAGTGTCACAATACGAAATTCACTCTGAATTTGGCGGTGTTTATCCCGAATTAGCCAGCCGAGCACATTTAGAAGCCATATTGCCAGTGATCGAAAGGGTCCTGACCAGCGCTGATATTACCCCTTTAAACCTGCGGGCCATAGGTGTGACGCGTGGCCCGGGGCTAATGGGCTCTTTGTTGGTGGGTTTGTCTACTGCGCAAGCTCTTGGCATAGTTTGGGAGGTCCCGACATACGGTGTGAACCATTTACGGGGTCACATCCGCAGCGTGGATCTTGATGGAAAAAGCCTTGATTATCCTGCGCTTGTTTTGCTTGTTTCGGGTGGACATACTCTCTTAGCATATTTGCAAAACCAGTATTCTTATGAGCTTTTGGGCACAACCCGAGACGACTCACTAGGCGAGTGTTATGATAAGGTTGCCCGCACTCTTGGGCTGGGTATGCCGGGTGGGCCAGCGGTTGACCGGATGGCGGCAGCTGGAACCGCCTGTGTTAAATTTCCACGGCCTATGATTAAGTCTGGTTATGAGTTCTCTTTTTCTGGTCTAAAATCTAGCGTGGCGCGTTACGTGGAAACCCATCCAGAATTCGATGTAAACGATGTGGCTGCTGCCTTTGTTGATGCCAGTCTGGATGTGCTTTCAACCAAGGTTCAGCGGGCTATAGATCAGAAAAAACTAGCAACGCTTGCGGTGGTTGGGGGTGTTGCAGCCAGTCCACAGGTGCGTGCCAGGATGCAACATATAACTGAGCAAGCTGGTATCAACCTATGCTTGCCTTCACAAAAATGGGCCACTGACAATGCAGCCATGATTGCTATGGCTACTTGGGATTACATTGAGCAGGGACTTGAAAAAAATCTTGAGCCAAAGCCAAATTTAAGGCTTAGTGATAGCTGAGGTGCGGTGAGTGCGGTGCGTTTTGCACTAGGAACTTTTATGGTGCTGTGAGAGAGGATTGAACTCTCGACCTCACCCTTACCAAGGGTGTGCTCTGCCACTGAGCTACCACAGCACGTAGCCCGCGATTTAGACAGTCTTGCGCTTGGGCGCAAGTCCAAGAATGTGCTTAATCTGCAAAATACCGCTCGTGTGTAGTTGAAAAGAGATGCTCGGCTGGACCCAGCTCGAGGCTTGGGTTAAGCCAAGAAAATGGTTGATAAATCGGAAAAATCCCCCAAGCCCGCTCAATCTGCGCGTGAAGCCAGGTTGAAGGCGGCGTTGAAGGCTAATATGGGCCGCCGTAAGGCGCAGGCTCGCGCGCGCGCCGAAGGTTGCAACAAAACGGATAAGAAGGACAGTTAAATGGATTCGATTTTGGTGACAGGTGGCGGTGAGTTGCGCGGAGAAATCCCTATCGCAGGCGCAAAAAATGCTTGCCTGACCTTGATGCCAGCAACATTGCTGAGTGAAGAGCCTTTGACTTTGACTAACGCGCCAAGGTTGTCTGATATTAAAACTATGAGCGCCTTACTGGAAAGCTTAGGGACGGAAATCACCTCCATGCAGGATGGTAAAGTCTTGACGATGTCGTCGCACAACATTGATAATCTGACAGCAGATTATGACATAGTGCGCAAAATGCGCGCATCGATCCTTGTGCTTGGTCCGATGCTTGCCCGTGCGGGCCAAGCGGTGGTATCTTTACCTGGAGGATGTGCCATTGGAGCGCGGCCGGTTGATTTACATCTCAAAGTGATGCGTGCCTTGGGTGCTGAAATTGAGTTGCGTGATGGTTATGTGCACGCCAAAGCTTCGCACGGGTTGCGTGGTGCTACGATAGAGTTTCCATTTGTGTCGGTGGGTGCGACTGAGAATGCTTTGTTGGCAGCTACGCTGGCCAAGGGTACAACTGTGTTGAAACATGCAGCCCGTGAGCCAGAGATAGTGGATCTGGCACAATGCCTAATTGCGATGGGTGCTCAAATCGAAGGGCATGGAACTTCCACTATTATAATACAAGGTGTGGACCGTTTAAACGGTGCGACCCATGCAGTGGTTACGGACCGCATTGAACTTGGCACTTATATGCTGGCCCCGGCTTTTACCGGCGGTGAAGTTGAATGTCTGGGTGGGAGAATTGAACTTTTAGAAGCTTTTTGTGAGAAGCTAGATGAGGCTGGGATTAGCGTTGAACAGACTGCAAGAGGCCTAAAAGTGAAGCGTTCCAATGCAGGCATCAAAGGGATCAACGTGACTACAGAGCCTTTTCCTGGGTTTCCAACCGACCTTCAGGCCCAGATGATGGCTCTTTTATGTACTGCCACCGGGACCTCCATGCTGGAAGAGAAAATCTTTGAAAACCGCTTTATGCACGCGCCTGAGTTAGGTCGTATGGGGGCACAAATTGATGTGAACGGCGGCGTTGCCAAAGTTACTGGTGTTGAACGCCTTAGGGGTGCGCCTGTTATGGCAACGGATTTGCGAGCTTCGGTGTCGTTGATATTGGCAGGCCTTGGTGCTGAGGGCGAGACCTTGGTCAACCGTGTCTACCATTTGGATCGCGGCTATGAGCGTGTGGAAGAAAAACTTAGAAGCTGTGGTGCAAAAATTGAACGAATTACTGGGCAATGAGCGACGCACGTTTCGAAGATAGAGCTGATAAGCCCCTGCGCCTGATTGCCTTTGATGCGTCCGATCTTCAGGTAATTTCAACGATGGTGCAGGATGCAATTTTTCCAGTGGCAGAGATGAGTTGGCGATCACATGAGCGGCGGTTTTTGCTATTGTTGAATCGGTTTCGCTGGGAAGTACCTCAATCTGATGTTGCTGAGCGCGTGCAGGCTGTTTTGAGCTTTGAAGATGTGCAAGTTGTACAAATCTATGGCTTTGATCCTCTTGCCCCTGATTTGATTCTATCACTTCTAGATATAGGCTTTGAGGCTGGCAGCGATGGTATGGGGCATTGCCTCGTAACATTGGCAGGAAGTGGTGCAATTCGTCTTCAGGTTGAGGCGCTTGAAGTCTCTCTGCGTGATGTAACCCGGCCCTATACTGCGCCTTCTGGTCTACGGCCCAATCACGACTGAGCCAGTATCATCACGCTTGAGGGTCTGGCAGCTTCGCGCTAAACGTGGGTAATCTTGGGAGACGTTATGCCACAAATTTTGAATATTAATCAGGCTGATTTTGAAACACAGTTTCAGGCTCTGATGTCTGCAAAACGTGAAGACAGTCCAGATGTTGACGCAGCAGTCGCTAAAATTATAGCCGATGTGCGTGAGCGCGGTGATGCTGCGGTGATTGAGCTAACATCTAAATTTGATCGGCTCGATCTTGCCCCCGAGACTTTGGCTTTTTCGCGTGAAGAAATTATGGCTCATTGTGCAACCGTCCCTGCGGAAGAACGTACTGCTTTGGAATTGGCTGCTGAGCGCATCCGCGACTATCATGAGCGACAAATGCCTGCAGATGCTAGCTGGGTAGACGCTTCAGGTGCTACCCTTGGGTGGCGTTGGACGCCGGTTTCTGCTGCGGGTCTTTATGTCCCGGGTGGTCTTGCTTCTTATCCGTCTTCAGTGTTGATGAATTCTATCCCTGCCAAAGTTGCGGGGGTTGGTCGACTGGCGATCTGTGTGCCCACGCCGGATGGAGTGACCAATCCTTTAGTGCTTTTGGCAGCACAAATTTCTGGGGTTGATGAAATTTATCGTATTGGCGGTGCGCAGGCTATTGCTGCCTTGGCCTATGGCACTGAAACAATTGCCCCTGTCGATAAGATTACTGGTCCTGGTAATGCCTATGTGGCTGCAGCAAAACGGCGGGTATTCGGTAAGGTTGGCATCGATATGATCGCCGGCCCCTCTGAGATATTGGTTATTGCGGATGCGGACAATGATCCCGCGTGGATAGCCACTGATCTATTAAGCCAGGCCGAGCATGATGAAAGCGCCCAGTCAATCCTAATCACTAATGATGCAGCCTTTGGAGATAAGGTAATTTCTGAGGTGAATCGCCAACTTGCAACCCTCGAACGGCGTGATATCGCCGGGGCGTCGTGGCGTGATTTTGGCGCAGTGATCGTGGTAACCGATATGGCACAGGCAATAGTTCTGTCCAATATGCTTGCTCCTGAGCATTTAGAATTATGTGTCGCAGACCCGGATGCTATGGCAAATGACATTACCCATGCAGGAGCAATCTTCTTAGGAGCTTGGACCCCCGAGGCGATTGGTGATTATGTAGGTGGGCCAAACCACGTGTTGCCTACGGCTCGGTCGGCACGTTTCTCATCTGGGCTCTCGGTGATGGACTTTGTGAAACGGACCACTATGACAAAAATGACTCCCGCTTCTTTGAAGGCCATTGGCCCTGCGGCTGAGACTTTGGCCAAGTCTGAGGGCCTGCAGGCTCATGGATTGTCAGTACGGGCACGGTTAGATACGCTGAACAAGTAATGGCTTATATTTCAAAAATAAAATTAGATGACAGAAATCTACCACGGCCCACCCCTGAGATTGATCAAGAGCGCAAGGTAGCGATTTTTGATTTACTGGAAAGCAACAGTTTTACGCTGCCAGAGCGGGATATGAACTCCAACCCATCAGGACCCTACCAGCTGGAGTTATCAATCAGAAATCGCCGATTGGTCTTTGATCTGTTTACAGAAGCTGAG
The DNA here is from genome assembly GCA_000981705.1 of Rhodobacteraceae bacterium ASP10-04a. Classification (GTDB taxonomy): domain Bacteria; phylum Pseudomonadota; class Alphaproteobacteria; order Rhodobacterales; family Rhodobacteraceae; genus Planktomarina; species Planktomarina antarctica. Next base: position 13,529 of record LAQD01000020.1, on the reverse strand, counting down.
ACCAAAGCAGTTGAATTTCATTTGTCACTTGGGCCCTTTCGTCAGGTGGTTAAAGATTACTTCCAAATTTGTGAGAGCTACTTTGAAGCAGTAAAAACCCTGCCACCCAGTCAAATCGAGACCATCGACATGGCTAGGCGTGGCATTCACAACGAAGGTGCGCGCGTGCTGCAAGAGCGCCTCAATGGCAAAGCCGATATTGATGATCAGACGGCGAGACGTCTGTTTACGCTTATCTGTGTTTTGCATTTTGGAGGGTAGCGATGATACCGCCTCTACCACAATCCATCCTGTTTTGCTGTGATCATAATGCTGTACGTTCTCCTATGGCGGAAGGTTTGATGAAAAAGTTCTATGGTTTGGAAACCTATGTTCAATCTGCTGGTGTTTTGGCAGATATGGATGTGGATGGATTCGCCATTGCCGTCTGTGCCGAAATGGGAGTGGAATTGGCCCGACACAAATCCCGCTCATTTGATGAAATGCAAAAGCTGGGCGATGAGTTGTCTTCTTTTGATCTTGTTGTGGCGCTATCTCCTGCAAGCCAGCTTGAGGTTGAGGTGATCACACGGTTCTATTCGCTGCAGGTCGAATATTGGCCAATCATGGATCCAACAAGTATTGGTGAAGGCCGTGACCATAAGCTTACAGCCTACCGTAAGGCTCGAGATCAGATCATTGCAAAGCTCACAGCTAAATTTGGGCCCCCGAGCATATAGTGTAAAAGGCTAACCTTTGTCAGGTGTTGCATCAAAATAACTGGAAATTCCTTTATTTTTAAATTTTTTGTAATGACCCACCAAAATATTGACGTCATTCATGCGATTTTGCACGATTTTGGTTGAATCTGACTTGAAAATTTGCTCAAGGCCCCTCACTTAGGGGCACGCCTAACAATGGGTTGGGTATTTTTGAAGGAGAGACCATGGCGAAGGAAGAACCACTCGAATTTCCCGGTGTCGTAAAGGAACTCCTGCCTAATGCGACATTTCGGGTTGAGCTGGAAAATGGCCATGAGATTGTTGCAACAATGGCGGGTAAAATGCGCAAAAATCGCATCAGAGTTTTGACTGGTGACAAGGTGCAAGTTGCTATGACCCCTTACGATTTGTCTAAAGGACGAATTAATTACCGCTTCAAGTAAACTCCTGATCTTAGGATCAGGGAGCCCTCGCCGGCGCGAATTGCTGGCAATTTTGGGTCTGCATCCTGATGAATTGCGGGCGCCAGATGTAGACGAAACACCTCTGAAGGGTGAATTGCCGCGCGTATATTGTAACCGTATTACTACATCCAAGGCCGCGGCTCTGCACGCAGCGGTTAATGAAGTCATCATCTGCGCTGATACCACTGTAGCACTTGGTCGCAGGATAATGGGTAAACCGAACGACCTAGACGAAGCACGTGCCTTTTTACAAAAATTGTCTGGTAGACGTCATAAGGTAATTACTGCTGTCGCTGTTAAAAATTCTGAGCGCACCTGGCAAAAAGATGTGGTATCAATTGTACAAATGAAATGCCTGTCTGCGCAAGAGATTGACGGATATTTGGCAACTAATGACTGGCAAGGCAAGGCTGGTGGTTATGGTATCCAAGGCCCAGCAGGCGCATTCATTCCATGGATTTCAGGGTCATATCCCGCCATTATGGGCCTG
>LAQD01000020.1:8486-11806 GCA_000981705.1 Rhodobacteraceae bacterium ASP10-04a | reverse complement strand
TGGGTCATATTGGTGATGCTAAAGTAGCAGCTCTAATCGTAAACGGAAAATTGAACGACGTGCTTGTTGAAGATCTTACTCGTTTGCCCTTGGGCAGTATATTGCGTGCCGTTGTCGATCGCCCTGTCAAGGGAATTGGCGGTGTCATGCTCCGCCTGCCTAACGGCACTGGTTTTTTAAAAAAAGCTAAAGGGCTTGCGCCGGGCCAGACTATCACGGTCCAAACATCTGGTTTTGCGGAAGCTGGTAAGGCGGACCCTGTTAATCAACGTTTCATTTTTAAAAGCCGCTATGCAATTGTGACCCCGGACCAACCTGGGCTAAATGTGTCGCGTCAAATACGCTCTGAAGATCTACGTGATGATCTGACTATGTTGGCGAAATCTGCCATGGAGGGTTCCCAGATGGGCCTGATTATCCGCAGCTCCGCAGCTACGGCTGATATGGAAGAGATAGCTGAGGACATCCAAGCTATGAGAGCGTCTGCGGAAGCGATAACGGCGGAGGCTGGTCTGGAGCCTGAAGTCTTGCTCGAAGGCGATGACCCACATGTACAAGCTTGGCGTGAATGGTCGGATGTGACTGATGTCTTAACGGGACCCGATGATTTGGAAGGCAGTGGTGCGCTTGATCAAATTGAAGCTGCACAGGGCGCCTGGGTGCCGTTTGGAAGCGGCGGTATGTTTGTGGAGCAAACTCGCGCTATGGTCACAGTGGACGTAAACACTGGTGGAGATCTGTCACCAGCTGCAGCATTGAAAGTAAATTTAGCCGCTGTGCATGATTTACCCCGTCAGTTGCGGCTGCGCGGCTATTCAGGGCAGATAGCAATTGACTTTGCACCTATGGGCAAGCGAGATCGCAAGCCCATCGAGGTTGCTCTCCGGGCCTCTCTGCGTACCTGTCCCGTGGCTACGGAATTTGTAGGTTGGACGCCTTTGGGACATGGGGAACTGAAACGCAAACGTGAGCGTTCTGTTCTGAATGATCTTCTCAAATGACCTGTCCTATTTGTAAAAAAATAACATCCCAGCCCTACCGCCCGTTCTGCTCCGCCAGATGTAAGGATGTCGACCTCAGTAAATGGTTGATTGGTGGATATGTTATTGCAAATGATGATGAAACAGAGAGTTCTGAAGTCGAACCTGACTGTGAAGATTCTGACAGCTAACTTGTAAGTTGAGCCCTCAATATGTGCTAATAATATCAGAGATATTTTAGACATTTCTTATTTTCGTGCGTTTTGGGCCAAAAATCCTCGGAATGTTCTGGACAGTCTTACCATGGTCCCCTAAATACGCGACAGCCTCGAGGACGTTCCTCACCCGTGCCCGGGTAGCTCAGGGGTAGAGCAGTGGACTGAAAATCCTCGTGTCGGTGGTTCAAATCCGCCCCCGGGCACCATTAATATTAAACAAAATAGCAATTTAAACGGTGTGGTCACACCAAATTATACTTGGAATATTTTGTCTGAATCGACCCTTTCTGTCAAAGGGTGTGTGACAGTCAATGTGCAGATAATCGTGGGAAGCGCGGGGTTACTGTGTCTAATAACTACAGTTTAGATTCAGGCCTGCGAACCGGGGCGCGTTTCAAAATATATCCTTAACCTCGCGGTGGATGCACGGTGAGTTTCCATTGTACTCTTGGAATACTGCAAAATTTATGGATGTTGACCAATAGGCCCACGTCGAAATTTCCCAAACAAAAAGCCCCGCAGCCAACTGGCCGTGGGGCTTTGTATATCTGTTAAAGCTTAAGAGTAATTTGATCTATGCTTCACGTTCCAACTTTTTACGAGCGAGTTTGCGAGCACGGCGAATCGCTTCGGCTTTATTCCGTGCTTTTTTCTCAGATGGCTTCTCAAAATGTTGCTTAAGCTTCATTTCACGAAATACGCCTTCGCGCTGTAGCTTTTTTTTCAACGCCCTAAGCGCTTGATCTACATTATTTTCACGAACACTGACTTGCATATAATTTCACAATCTTTTTACAATAGATTTGCAGCGAACTGCGGTTTGAGAGTCACTATCAAGGTCAGGTTCTTTTGTCGAGCATACTGCGCTCTGTGAAAGCAGTTTGTCGAATTGCACATAGGATTAGCTGTTACTTGGCTTTAGGTATTGTCTATCTAAAGCGGTTGGACTGATTAAAAGACTTTTGCTCAGCAAGTTGGCTATCAGCCAGAAAGCCGTAACTCCGTAAGAGTGCTGGCACTCTTACGGAGTTACGGCACTCTTATATTTGCTTTAGTGGGCACTCGATAGCTCAGCGTTAAATCAATGGTTCACGAGGTATTTTTTGAATTACTTTTTTCCACCAATAGAAAGCGCCGGTTTTCCTGCGAGTGAATTAGCAGTAGCAGAAACCTTTATTTTTTCTTTTTTAGGCTTTTTAGTCTCTTTTTTGCTATTTTGACCTTTGGCCATAGTATGTCCTTTCAAAGTGCAGCAGTTCAATACCGAAATAGCATGATTGGCTGCGGTTGTTCACAGATTGCACATTTAGCCGTTACTTATCGAATAGGTGACAATGGCATTAGTATCAGGATACTGCCAGTGTGGTTAGCCCTTAAAGGTCTTTTGGACTGTATACTGAGAAATGGGTATCAAACACGTGTTGAATGCACCCCATGATTAACCTGAAGTCGAAAGTAGAAAAGCTATTTTTCTTCAAGAAAATGATACGCATCTACAATAGTTGTCGTCAGCCCATCAAAAAACCCTGGCGCTGTGACATCAACAAGGCTTACCGGTGGCTCTACCTCCTCCGAGTTAGCGGCTTGGGGTGATTTGACATCAAAAAGGGAGTTCGGTGAATTGAGCAACTCACGATAACTCGTACCTTTGCCATGCTTTAAAACATTGACGGCCAGGTAATATTTATGGAGCCGGTCAGCGAGGTCTGGCTGCTTAGATTCCAACAGCAATGCCTTCAGCTTGCGTGAAAACGGACCCCTTTTGAAATGATGCTGCATCCGGGCTTCGAAAATAGAGAATATATCGACTGCCGCTAATTCGAGCGCCTTGGTAGCCCTGCGCAGTTCTTTAACTTGAGCGTCGGTCCCTAGTGAGCCGTCCATAAGTTTCAAAGCTTCTGATATACGATCTTCAAGCGCTTTTGCAGTGACCTGCGCCGCCGCAATTTGTTCAAGTAAGCTCTGTGAGTTTGCCATAATCCATTCTCCTAAACATACCCCCTCCCATAAGCTATGCGGCCAGGAATGATAGAGGACTGATGATTTATTTAGGAAAGAAATATCCACTGACGCGATGGCTGGGGCCTATGAAACGCTTAACCTCATCACTGGATAACCCAGA
>LAQD01000020.1:0-8431 GCA_000981705.1 Rhodobacteraceae bacterium ASP10-04a | reverse complement strand
TTTGTTGGGTGCAAATTTGGGTTTTTTACAACTTCGGGGTCAAAAATGTTTCAAATACTGACAGCTAATATTTTGCCAGTTTTTTCGATCATGGTTCTGGGTTTTGTGTTGGGGCGGCTGAAGTTTGTCTCAAATGGCGAGGCAGCGACACTTAATCGAGTTGCGTTTTTGATACTTCAGCCGGCTTTAATTTTTCCATTAGTCAATGGCGTAGATCTAAGTACATTTTATCTTGATGCCATTTTAATTTATGCCGTTGCTCAGGCGATTGTTTTCATCTGCGCACTAACCGTTAGTATTTTCATATTCAAATGTACATTAATTGAGGCATGGCTTTTGGCGATGACGACAGTTTTTGTGAATTCACTGCTCTATATTTGGCCAATCTCATCGTTAATTTATGGAGAAGATGGAAATCTGCCAATCATGGCGGCTGTTGTGTGGGACGCAACTGTCACATTTGCCTTTTTCATAATTACTACGGACTTATTAGCAAATAAGGGACAGCCCATAGTCAAAAGTATTATGAGGTTGGTCAAAAATCCAGTTCTGATTACTATCGCCTTGGGTCTGGGTACAAATGTCTTTGGCATTAACGCTGTGGAACCTATTTTAGTCGCCTGCAAATTTGCAGGGGCGGGTGCCGCACCTTTGACACTATTTGCGCTTGGCGTGATTTTGTCAGGTCAACGGCTGGCACCTACGAAAAAAGTGACGGTAATTGTGGCGATTAAGCTGTTTTTACTTCCATTCATTGCTGCAGTCTTTCTACAGTGGGGAGACCGGCCTACTTTATGGAATGAATTGCTTTTGCTAAACGCTGCCGGTCCCTCTGGTGCGATGGCCTTTGCATTGGCGCTACTTTACAAAGTTAGGACCGACACAATCGCCCCAGTGATTATTTGGACATCAGTTTTAACTTTGGTGTCGCTAGCCTGGCTTGCGTAGTGGCGCCAAAATCTACACCGCTGCGTTATTTCGAGAGACCCTGCCGCAGCAGACGACGCAAGATCTTGCCAGAGGGTGACTTTGGAATTTCATCTACAAAATAGACATAATGGAGTTGCTTGTAATGCGACAGGGTGCCAGCGATAAAAGCTTTGATATCAGCCTCGCTTGGTGCTGGATCTAGTGCGACGATAAAGGCTACGGGCACCTCTCCAGCCTCCTCATCCAGTTTTCCAATGACCGCGGCATCTTGAATTTTGGGATGTGCGACAAGGGCAGATTCGAGTTCAGCTGGGGCCACTTGAAAACCTTTATATTTGATCAACTCCTTGAGCCTGTCGACTATGAACATGTAGCCGTCTTCGTCGATGATTGCCACGTCTCCAGTTTTTAGCCAACCACCCGGGGTCAGGGTATCTGTGGTGGCTTTTTCATTATTCAAATAACCAATCATTACTTGAGGACCTTTTATCCATAGCTCGCCCTCCTCTCCTGGAGCCATATCCTCACCATTGTCGGGGTTCACGATGCGGCAGCGTGTATTGGGCACAGCTAAACCAGATGCTCCAGAGCGTGGGCTGGACAGTGGTGTCACATGCGACACGGGCGCAAGCTCTGTCATGCCAAAACCCTGTAGCATTGCGCAATTGAGGCGTGTTGCGACTGCATCTGAGAGTTTGCGGCCCATAGGAGCTGCCCCGGAGAAAACTTGGTCAATCTGGCTCAGATCATAGCTGTCGATAAGGGGGTGTTTTGCCAATGCCAGGGCAACCGGTGGGACAATCCACATGCGACGTGAGCCATAGTCCTGACATATGCGTAGGAACAGATCTAAGTCAAAGCGAGGCATCGTGACTAGGATGCCCCCGCAGGCAAGGTGCATGTTCATCAGCACGGTCATTCCGTAAATATGAAAAAATGGTAAAAATGCTGCGGTGGTTTCACCTCGCTTAAACTCTGCCGCTGTAGCTACTTGGTCGATGTTCATCACTAGGTTGCGATGTGACAAGCAGACACCTTTAGGCAAACCAGTAGTGCCCGAGGAATATGGGAGCACCATGCTATGGCGATCAAGATCAACGGGTACTTGTAATTCCAAAGCTTTCCCAAAAAACTGCGAAAGTGAGTGTGCACCGACCGCCTCGCCAATCACGCAAATTTCGACATTGTTCAATGATGCGGCGCCGTTTTGAGCTATATTCAAAGTCTCAGGTATCGTTATTAGAAAATCGGCACTTGAGTCTTTGAGCTGATGATGAATTTCGCTTGAGGTATAGGTTGGGTTAAGAGTTGTGATCGTCCCGCCGGCCCAAGCTACTGCATGAAATATAATGCAATATTCTGGTGAATTTGGTGCCATGAGAGCCACAGTTTTGCCTTTGATATGGCCCGCTTCTAGGAGCCCGCCCGCAAGTCGTTTGACCTGATCAATAAAATTTTTAGCTGTGAACTTCCGACTATCAACGCCATCAATCAATACAACATCATCTAAGCGATCTGTGAGACCGGCAAAGACGCGCTCGGTCACGCTCAGCTTTGAAATGGGTAAGTCTTTAGCAGTTGTTTTGTACAAATTCATGATAAATTTCTCCCTTTTAGGAGGCTAGAAGCCAGTCGCTAAGTTGTCGACCCGTTTAATGCGAGGTGCAGGCAATACTGACTAAAGTTTCGAAGGGTAATTTTAGCCCCTATTCAACTAAAACTGCCATCAGTTTTAACTATTGTATTTGGCCTTGCGCCTACCTTCTTGTATTAAAAAGCCTGTGAGGCAGATCACTACGATGGTACCGCCAACAAGCATACTGTCTGTCGGAACCTCGCCGATACCCCACCATACCCATAGAGGTCCGAGGACAGTTTCTAACAGCATAATGAGGCTGACGGTTGAGGATGACACAAACCGTGCCGCATAAGACAATGTGACGAAGGAAACTGGCAATATAATGATTCCGGTCAGAGCAATTGCAGCTATGTTTCCCAATGGGGGCCAATAAAGTGCCTCAGAGCATAACGCGCCAAGTCCTGCGGCCATAAATGCGCCAATGGCGATGGCCAGGACGAATGGGACATCTTTGTCCTTGCGTATAATGGTGAAATTCATCGCCAGTGAAAATGCAACACCAAGGCCTAAAGCAGCACCCGGGAGGGTGGTGGCACCCAGTTCTATTTCGGAATTTTCTTGTCCAAGTACCGAGATGTAAAGCCCAATCATCACAAGTACTGCAGTTATAATTGTAAGTTTTGAAAGGGCCTCACCCAGAATGATCCGTGACAGTATGGCGGCAAATATGGGCACTGTGGCGACGCCTATTAATACCACAGTCACTGGGGCTATAGAGATTGCGAGGCTGAATAACGTCGCGTTGAGCATCTGACATAGTACAATAACACCAAAGTTTGCGGTGAATATATTAGGTATTCTCCGCTCGACCCGCAAACTGAACCAAATCCAAATAAGTATATAGGCAATGCCACTTAAGCCCCCCCGCCATACTAGCATAGAGAAGCCATCGAGCTCAGATAGTCTCATAAACAGTGTGTCTGGCGTCAATAAGACTGCGCCAAAAATAGCAAGTGCTAGGCCAATGGTATTTCGAGAGTAGAGTATTGTCATAGAAGACACTTACCTCGGTAAGACCAATGATAAAAGTGTGATATGTGGACGATGTGAAGGCACAACTTACAGGTAAGAATTCTTCATAATGCCAAGTGGTCTGCAATCACTATGTCAGGTCTGCAGTGTTTGGTAATCAGCGTACTTTTAGTAGCACAACAAATCAGAAAAATACTAAATATAACGCGAAAACAGGTCGTTCAGCTTCTATGATACTGAGCCATAAGTAGGATAATGTAACTAAGTATCACCTATCTTAGGTGATGCGTATATGCGTCAGTCACGATGCCGTAATTCTGCCGCAGCGGATTGTGATAATGGTCCAAGTGCGAAGAGAATGCCAGTCACCAATGTAGCCCCAACACCGCCCAATATGATAAGTCCTGCGTTTGGCCAAATGATTTTAAATGAACTTTCAAACACAAAGTGGCTTACGGCCCAGCCACCCATCAAACCTGCTCCCAGAGCCACAGTTGCTGCCAGTGCGCCGACCATGCTCGAGCGCATGGCAAAGGAAATCAGAATTTCGCGGCGGGTAGCCCCAAGGGTTTTTAGAATGGCTGTTTCATAGGCTCTTTGCTCGCTACCAGCAGCCGCTGCTCCGATCAAAATTAATAACCCAGTAATTAAAGTGGCTATTGCGCCAATTGAAGCTGCAGAAGCAATTGACGATACGATCCCAGAAACCATCAACACAGCTTCACGGATTTGGATACCTGTCACATTGGGGAACGCCTGTCCCAGCTCGTCCAGTATTGGCACTTCTGCCGCTTCAGTCGCGTAGACTGTTGCTATATGGGAATGAGGTGCGCCTTGAAGGGTGGCCGCGTTCAACAATATTACAAAGCCCATACCTGCATTCGAAAAATCAACATCGCGCAGGCTTGTGATAGTCGCGGTGATGTCACGCCCAAGAATATTTAGGGTTAAACTGTCCCCTAGGCCAATACCAATTTCATCAGCAGCCTCGGCGGAAAAGCTAATTTGAGGCTTTCCAGCATAGCCTTCTGGCCACCATTCTCCTGCGGTCAGGGAGGTACTGTCGGGCATATTTTCCGCATAACTGATCCCACGATCCCCACGTAAAACCCAATGGTCACCCCCAACTTCAGCTGCGGGCCTGCCGTTGATCTGGGTCACCAATCCCCGTAGCATCGGAGCCGTTTCGACCCTCCTAACGGCTTCATTATCTGACAGCCGTTGATTGAATTCTGCAAGTTGGTCAGACTGGATATCCAGAAAAAAGAAGCTTGGCGCCTGCTCTGGCAGCGCTTTGGTCATTGAATGCCGCAGATTCCCATCAATTTGCCCGACAGCTGCCAGAACCGCCAAGCCTAGCCCAATCCCCATGACTACGGGCCCAGCCCGCTCGGTGCCGCTTGCAATGGCACTCATGGCGGCGCGTAGGGCAAGATGGCCCTGGAGGGCTTTACTACGCACAGCTTTTCTCAATGCTAGTTGGAATATGCCGGCCATTAAAGCCAGAACAAGTAAAGCAAGCGAAATGCCTCCCAGCAACCACAGCGTCAAGGTCAGCGATCCTGAGAATTGAACTGCCCCCCAAAGTGCTGCGCTGAGCAAGGCTCCCTGCACAAGTATATAGCGCGTCGCTGGCCAGCGGTGTGGAGTGCCGCCCCGGAATAGATTTGCGGGGCGGATTTGTTCTGTTTGCGCCAATGGCCAAATCGTAAATATAGCTGCCGCTAAAAGGCCATAGGTCAAAGCCTCCAGTAAAGCACTCGGATACAGAGATATTTTGGCCACCGCTTTCAAGCTTTCTGGTAAGAATGGATGGGCCAGAAACGGTGCTGAGGCGCCAAGGATGACGCCGAGGATGACTGCAACAATTGTATAGGCGATAATTTGTAGTGCATAAATCCAAAATATTTGTCGTGGTGTTGCGCCAAGCGTCTTTAGCACAGCAATATTGCTGGTCTTTTTTGCAATAAAAGTGCGAACGGCGGCGCTTACCCCAATACCTCCAACCACAAGCCCGGACAAGCCAATGAGAACCAAGAAGGTACTCAGGCGCTCAATGGCTTTGGCAGCTCCAGGGGAGGCGTTTCTGGCATCCTTCCACTTGCCGCCAGCAGTTACCCAGTTTTCTTCAAATCGTTGCTGCAGGGCATCGAGATCCATACCTGTGGAGATTTTTAACCGGTACTTGCTGGAAAATATTGTGCCCTGCGCAAGTAGGCCAGAGTTTTCTAGATCTTTTGCCAACACGATGCTGCGGGGGCCAAGAGCAAAATTACCAAAATTGTCCGGCTCTTTTAACAGTGTTGCCATCACAATAAAGTTTTGGGCTCCCAGTTGCATCATGTCGCCCACATTTAGCTTAAGTCGCCGCAACAAAGCGGGAGCCACCACGGCGCCGGGTGTATCGTTTTGACCGGCAAGCGCTTCTGGCAATGTGATATTACCAGACAGAACAATATCGCCAACCAAGGGATAGGCATTATCCACGGCCTTAACTTGGGTTAAGAGCCGCGTTGACGTCCCCGATGCCACGGCCATGGAACGAAAATCAATAATTTCAGATTTTTGAATGCTTTGTTGCGACATCCAGTCCATTTCCTGAACACTAGCCCTGCGGTATGATAGCTCAATTTCGGCATCGCCACCTAGAAAAACTCGGCCATTACTGTTGAGGCCGGCCTCAATAGCACCACGCAAAGATCCAATGGTGGCGATCGATGCAACGCCAAAAATTAAGCACAACATCAAGATTCTGAATCCATGCAGACGGTCTTTCAGGGCAGCAGATAGCTCGCGCAATGCAATCCTGAGTACGATCACGCTCTATGTCCCTCAGTAATTCTACCATCACGCAGGTGCACTATCCGATCACAGCGTTCAGCCAATTCTGCTTCATGGGTGACTAGCACCAAGGTTGTGTCAGGCTGGGCTCTGATCAGAGCAAACAAAATATTAGCGATACTGGCACCGTTTGCTGCGTCTAGGTTGCCGGTGGGTTCATCGGCAAAAACTATCTTAGGATCTGATGCTAGAGCTCGTGCCAAGGCCACCCTTTGTTGCTCGCCGCCTGATAATTGCTTTGGAAAGTGATCGCTGCGATGGGCAAGGCCCACATCTGCTAATTTCTGTTGGGCGCGATCAAATGNNTGCACCGGCTAGTTCGAGTGCGGTGGCCACATTTTGCAACGCGGTCATAGATGGGATAAGATGGAAGGATTGGAACACTACACCGACTTGGCCTCGGCGAAACTGCGCAAGTTCGTTTTCTGGCATGGATGAAATATCCTGCCCCAACACAGTCACGCTGCCACTTGTAGCCTGCTCAAGCCCCGCCATGACCATCAAAAGGCTCGACTTGCCGGAGCCGGATGGCCCAACTAAAGCGCAGCTGCTTCCTTGAGTTATTTGCAGGTCAATACTATGTAGAATTTTTATCTTGCCGGCATTGCCCTCGAGCGAAAGATAGACCTGCTTGAGATCAACTGCATTTTGTTCTGACACGGGGACCGTCCTATGAATTGCATATACCTCCGATATGACCCTTTTCCTCATCTATGCAACGCCTTATTGGTAATTTTTTTGTGTATGGCTGGGTCTGTGTGCGCCAAGCCTAAAACGATTGTAGCTTTTGGTGATAGTCTCACACAGGGCTATGGTCTGCCTGCCGATGCGGGATTTGTACCGCAGCTAGGAAATTGGTTGTTGGTGCAAGGTGTGTCTGTGCGCATGGTGAATGCTGGGGTGTCGGGTGACACCACCGCAGGTGGGCTCGCCCGTTTGGATTGGACATTGGCTGAGCCAGCTGACCTTGTCATCGTTAATCTGGGGTCCAACGATATGCTTCGGGGGCTAGACCCAAACTTCACTTATGAAAATTTGAAGCAGATTATGGACAAACTTAAGGCAAGGAATATTGCAACACTGCTTATTGGCCATCTTGGACCACTAAACTATGGAGAAGATTATAAGAAGGACTATGACGGTGCGTTTACGAAGCTTGCCGCATCATATGACACAGTTTTTTATCCGTTCTTTTTTAAATCTTTGATGGCCTTGGATGGGGTGACCCCTAACTCGTATTTATATTTTCAGCCTGACCAGCTTCATCCTAACGCGGCAGGGGTTCAAGCTTTAGTTGCTGATATTGGTCCCTATGTTTTGAAGGCGTTAAAGGGAGTAGGGGGCAAGGGTCTTTAGTTTGATGTGAAAATATCCCGTTCGGCTAGGTATGGCCCACCCAGAATGTTAAGGGCGCCGAGTACAGAGTGAAAGGTTGCATCTTGTGCAGGTACTGTTTGGATTGCGACATCAGATGTATTTCGAGATTCTTTGAAGGTGTCTGACATCCATACCAAAAATGGGATTTCCAACTGCTCGACTGGAGCCTCCTTTAGGGGTGCACCATGCATGTAGCTTCCGTTCTCACCGAGGGATTGGCCATGGTCGCTGAGGTATAAAACTACTGAGCTCAATTCTTCTTCTCGGCTAAGAATCTGGGCTAGTCCTGCTAAGGTTCTGTCCGTGAACATGGTGGAGTTGTCATAGCTATTCACAAGTGCATCTGCGTGACATTGCGTGACATGTGCGTCACAACTCGGTGTAAAGGGGGCGAAGTCCTTTGGTGATCTGTCCGAATAATTTGGACCATGGCTACCGCGAAAATGTAGAAGCAGGAACACTTTTTCAGATTTAGCACTCTCCAAGATTGGCTCCATGTCGGCCAATAACATATTGTCAAAATACCGTTCCACACAGAGAGCTTTTTCGCATTTCAAAACATTATAAGCTAGACAAAATTCTGTCTTACAGGAGCTTGCCAGCTGAGTTGTCGTTTTATAGTCACCCACATTCAGTCGGGGCATTTCGGTATTATTTGTCCTCACAAATGTC
>LAQD01000019.1:67719-76562 GCA_000981705.1 Rhodobacteraceae bacterium ASP10-04a | reverse complement strand
AGGGGTGTTGGGCTTTTCCGATAGCTATTCAACGCGCCTTGCACAAGCTGAAGGGGCAGGGCGAACGAAGCGGGCATTTCTGCCATTAGTGCTCGGGCTTGTTGTGGTAGCCTTTGGATTAACATGTTTACTAATCGCAGCAACCCCCGCGATCGAACCACTGCTGTACATGTTTGGCCAAATTGAAACGCTTGTGCCATTGATTGCGGCATATATAGTCATCCGATTGATCGGTTCTGGGCTTTTCCTGCTGTATTATGCAGCCAACGAGACCTTGAAAATTTGCGGGCACCGACGTTTTGCAATCGCAGTTTTAGTTTTTGGTCTGGTTGCAAATGCAGGATTGAATATAATTTTTTTGTATGTTGCGCCAATCGCAGCGTTGTTTTCTTCGCCTACTGCGGCGGTAGCCTGGGCGACTTTGGTTAGTGAAGCTACGATGGCAATTGCCGCCTCTATTTTGGCGTCCTGGCTTTTGCGATATCGAGTGAATTGGAGCCTATCCAATATCTCCGTCAGTTTCGGAGCCGAATTCTTCGCGCTGTTGCGTCATGGACCTGGGGCCGGTGCGCGCCGTCTGAACGACTATGTGTCCGCCCTTATTCCATTACTATTGATCGGTACATTTAGTGTTGCCGCTGTGGCTGCAGCAGCAGTTGCTACTCGAATTTATATGATCTTCTGCAGAATTCCTCAGGCGACGTTCGCGGCCGCTTTCCTCTATTATAGCTATGCGCTTGGCCNNAGCATTGTTACGAGCTTCGCACTCCAAGATACAGTGCGTAAATTGCTGAGAGCTTCAGTAATCATAACTACCATAGGACTCGCAGTTTCAGCGTTCTTTCTCGCACCGATCCTTGACCTCATCGAGGGCGGAGCAGATCGCACATTAGTTTTGTGGTTGCTGGCTGCTTTTATGATTGCATTGCCAGCTTACGTCTTTGAACAATTCTTTGCTGAGCTTTTAGTAGCAAATGAGCGTAGTCAATTTTTATTGGTTTCAACCTCTATTACGACCTATCTCGTAATACTACCGTTGTGCTGGTTCGTTGCTAAAGAAAGTGGTGATGCGTTTAGCGTGCTACTAGCGCGAGGGCTTGGTAGTTTAATACTTGGGGGATTGTTCTTCTTAGCATTTAGAAAATAAATGGGTTCGAAATGAGGCTATTGCAAATGGATGAAAACCCGTCAGCTTTTGGCCACCATCAATTAAAGTCTGCAACACCTTTCGATCGCGTGACAGCGGTCGATTGGTCGCAGACTCTGGTCGTTTAAAGCATGCGATCTGTGATGCGAGTACGCCTGTTTAGCGCTGTTGTGCCGACCTTGACGGCTTGCTCCACGACAGCCTTATCGCCCATCAGCACTAGTCGTAGCGAGGGTGGGTAGCGGCAGTAAAAATTAAAGCCCCGTAAAAACAGGGCTTTGACATTTTAATCTGCAAAAATTGATTATGTAATCTTCAGAACGGAATTTCGTCGTCTAGATCCGCGGATGGTGCAGGGCTATTATAGCCACTACTTTGGTTGCCACTACCTTGTCCACCACTTTGATCGGCCATATAGCCGCCACCACTTTGATCAGCAATGGAACCGCCTTGGGTGCCGCCGCCTTGTGCGCTGTCGCTACGGCCATCTAGCATCGTCAATTCAGAGCGATAGGGTCGTAAAACAACTTCAGTTGTGTACTTGTCTTGACCTGATTGGTCCTGCCACTTCCGAGTTTCCAATTGGCCTTCAAGGTAGACTTTTGAGCCTTTGCGAAGATATTGCTCGGCTACACGAACCAATTGCTCAGACGTAATTGAAACTCGGTGCCATTCAGTACGCTCACGGCGCTCTCCAGTATTTTTGTCTTTCCAGTTTTCAGAGGTTGCTACAGAGAAGTTACACACCTTTCCACCGTTTGGAAAATTTCGCACCTCTGGATCTTGACCCAAATTTCCAATAATGATGACTTTGTTTACTGATCCGGCCATGGTCATTACCCCCAAGTTGTTGCCGTGAAAACCCAGCATTAATACTGGGTTTGTATTAAGTTTTGTTAATTTGACATGCCCACTTATCGACATTTCGTTTAGTCATATATCTCTGGAACTGCGCACAGGCGCAACCTAATATCTTGCCAGAACGCAGTTTTTTTTGTGATTTTACCTGTTTGGATGGCTCTGTCCGGTCCATAGGGAAACGGCCGCACTCATGGTGCTGTCGTTGTGTTTTGTAAGCACCCTATTCAGCGGCTATTTTGATCACAGGTTCCATGCGGGCCAAAATATCATCAGCCAAATGGCATTTTATCTGATGACCGCGGGTCAATTGACGTACCTCAGGTAAGTCAATATCGCACAATCCGCCTGGTACTTCGCCCTTCCATCCACAGCGGGTTTGGAACGGACAACCAGAAGGCGGGTTCATCGCGGATGGAATGTCACCTTCAAGCACGATGCGCTTTTTCTGGATAGAGGTATCGGCAATAGGTACAGCACTTAGCAAAGCTTCAGTATAGGGATGATAGGGCGGCTGGAACACCTGCTCAGTTGTACCCATTTCCACCACATGGCCGAGATACATTACCAATACGCGGTCTGCTAGATAGCGCACAATCGACAGGTCATGGCTGATGAACAGCAATGTAGTTTTATGTTCACGCTGGATTTCCATCAGCAGATCGGTGACCGCTGCTTGAACAGATACATCTAAAGCTGATACTGGCTCATCTGCCACCACAATTTTGGCATCTCCGGCAAAGGCGCGGGCAATTCCAACACGTTGTTTTTGTCCACCAGATAGCTGGCGCGGCATCCGGTTGGCAAATTCACGTGGCAATTTCACCAGATCGAGAAGCTCGAGCATGCGTTCGGTACGCTCCCTCGCAGAATTGCCAATCCGAAAAAGTTCCAAAGCTCGCAAAATCTGGCTGCCGATTGTCATGGAAGGGTTGAGCGTGTCAAAGGGATTTTGGAATACCATCTGTACATCAGCAACGGTTTTGGTATCTCGAGCCTCAATGGAAACGCCTTCAATGTTTTTGCCTTCTAGCAGTATTTCACCTTCAGTCGCGGTCTCCAGTCCCATCAAGACTTTGGCAAAGGTCGATTTGCCACAGCCTGATTCTCCAACAATGGCAAGCGTTTCGGATTCTCGGGCCTCAAAGCTCAGGGTCTCATTAGCCTTTACAACTCTCTTATTGCCACCGCCAAACAGAGCATTGGCAGCTACTTCATAATATTTTTTAAGGTTCTCAATCTTAAGTATAACGTGGCCCGGCTCAGCTTTGATTTTCCGCTCAGCCAATTCTAGTGGCGCATCCCAGTCGATTTCATTCCACTTCAGGCAGCGAGAGCCGTGGCGGTCGCCGTGAGGGACAATATCCATCTGGATGGCATCTTGATTACAGCGGCCAGCCTGAAAATAATCACAGCGTGGGCCGAAGTTACAGCCATTCGGACGCTCGTGCGGTAGTGGAAAATTTCCGGGAATGGCCACTAATGGGCGGTCATTTTTATCGGCGCCTGGTAGTGGGATCGAGCGAAAGAGCGCCTGTGTGTAGGGGTGCTGCATTTTGTTAAATACATCTTCGATACGACCTGTTTCCACTGCTTCACCGGAGTACATCACACAAATCCGGTCACAGGTTTCTAAGATTAACCCGAGATTATGCGAAATGAACAGCATTGAGGTGCCATATTTCTTGCCTAAGTCTTTAACCAGTTTCACTACGGCGGCCTCAACCGTCACGTCTAACGCCGTTGTGGGTTCATCCAGAATTAACAGGCTTGGTTTAGACATAAGCGCCATGGCAATCACGATACGTTGCTGTTGGCCGCCCGAGAGCTGATGCGGGAATGACTTCAAAATCCGTTCTGGATCCGGAAGTTTTACATCTGTTACAACCTCCAAAGCCCGCGCATAGGCGTCTTCTTTGTTGATGCCCTCATGTATCATTGGCACTTCCATCAACTGCTGGCCTATTCTCATCGCCGGATTGAGGGAGGCCATGGGCTCCTGATAGATCATAGCAATCTCAGAACCGCGAATCTCACGCAGATCTTCTGGGCTCATCAGGTTCAGGTCTTGGCCTTTGAACTTGATTGTGCCGCCGACTACGCGGCCATTAACTCCTAGATCTTGCATCACGCCAAGGGCCACGGTGGATTTTCCACAACCGGATTCGCCGACCAAACCCATAGCCTCGCCGGGTTGGACGGTGCAACTAAAGTCCATAACTGCAGGGATTTCGTTAAGCCGCGTAAAAAAGGAAATCGAAAGCTGTTCGATTTCAAGGATAGGGCTATCAGTCTCTTGCTTTATCATTAAATTAATCTCTTAAACTTTCTTCACGCAGCCCATCAGCCAATAGGTTTAGACCCAGCACCAAGCTCATTAAGGCAAAGGCGGGCACCAAAGGCGGGGCCAGATAAACTGAGAGTAATTTGCGCCCAGCGTTGATGGTCGTTCCCCAATCGGGACTTTCCGACTCTAGCCCTAAGCCGAAGAAGCCGAGCGTGCCCAATAGAATAGTGGCATAGCCAATGCGCAGGCAGAAATCCACGATGAGCGGGCCACGCACATTAGGCAAAATTTCCCAAAGCATGATATACCAAGGCCCTTCGCCACGGGTTTGGGCTGCGGCCACATAGTCGCGCGTTTTGACGTCCAAGGTCAGGCCTCGCACAATCCGGAAGACGGTGGGGGAGTTGACGAAGACCACCGATACGAAAACTACCAATATTTCTGAGGGCACATCGAACAGATCCAAAAGTGGTGGCAGGAGTGCAATCGTCTTACCTGTCTCAGAAATCAAGCTTAAATACAGCCAAATAGTGATAATCATGATAACAGGAAATTTTAGGGTTAAAAAATTTGGTTTTAGGCGGTTTTTGGAGAACTGCGCTACTGCGATAAAAATTACTGGAAACACAAAGAGGATCACGGCCAGATAGTTTGGCAGGCCCGATTCAATGATCTCTGGTGTGACCAGAAGAAAAAATAGCAAGATTACTGGAAACGCCAAAACCATATTAGACAGAAAGCTCAGTACTGTATCTAAACGTCCGCCAAAATAACCAGCTGGCAGTCCTAAAGTGATGCCGATCATAAAGGCAAAGACTGTGGCTGCGGGTGCGATCACAATTACAATACCACTGCCCACGATCGCACGGCTAAACACATCACGTGCAAGCGTATCGCCACCAAACAGGTAGTAGGGATAATCGTTTGCTTCTGCGCCACGCAATGGAATGCCTGGGTGTTTGTTTTTCATCCCGGAGACTTGGCCCAAGGGGTCATGGGTGGCAATCAAATCAAAGCCTGCCCCTAAAAGGGCGGTGAATACCCAAAATAATACCAAGCCGAGGCCTATCATGCCAATAGGACTGTCGAACAATTTGCCGTAAAGGCCTAAGCTGCGCTTGAAATAGATGGAGACTGCAAAGGTGACGAGCAAGGCAATCCAGGTTGGGGTT
This sequence comes from Rhodobacteraceae bacterium ASP10-04a, assembly GCA_000981705.1. Classification (GTDB taxonomy): domain Bacteria; phylum Pseudomonadota; class Alphaproteobacteria; order Rhodobacterales; family Rhodobacteraceae; genus Planktomarina; species Planktomarina antarctica. The sequence goes on along the minus strand of LAQD01000019.1, from coordinate 71,098 downwards.
AGTTGTTTGGAAATGGCACCGACGATGCCTGCTGTTTCAGGCGCAACAAATAAACCTACAATAAAATATATCAAAAATAGGCAGAGGGCGACATAGAACGTACTCCAAACTAGTCTGAAAATCAGTTCAGAGGATATCTGGAATAGACCAAACCCAGTGGCTAAGCCAATTATAAGGCAGACCACCAAAGATAGTGTTATGTTGCCGAGTCCTAGCATCGCAAAGGGGGGCAAACCGGTAAGGCTTAAAAGCCAAAGCACAAGGCCGATCACTGCCGTTGGTCCCAACAACGCAATTGATGGCGGTGTGGGGTTTAGCAGGTTTCGTCCATCTAGACGTGAAAACCCGCGTGCGGCAGCAGACACTGCAAAGACAAAAAAGGCAGATAGTGCGGTTAGAAAAAAAGGATTGATATAAACACCTAAGGTGCCGGTCCAGGTGAGATTTTGCACGAATCTGGTCTCCTTAAGTAATGCGAATGCGGGGGTTTAAGAAGACATAGCCGATGTCAGATATAAGCTGCGTCAATAGAACAACAACAACACTAACCACAGAGACAGCAAGCAACAAATCGATATCATTATTGCTGGCCGCTTGCACCAACACCCAGCCAAAGCCTTTGAAGTTGAATAAGACTTCAACAATCACCACGCCGTTCAACAGCCATGGGATTTGCAGCATAATTACGGTAAACGGTGCAATCAACGCATTGCGCAGCGCATGTTTCAAAACTATATTTGCAAAGCTAACGCCCTTAAGCCGTGCGGTGCGGATATACTGCGCAGTCATGACTTCTGCCATGGACGCACGGGTCATCCGGGCTATGTACCCCATGCCATACAGGGCAATGGTGAGCACAGGCAGAAGAAAATTCTCGAGCGTCGCGTGGTCCATAGCGGAGGTGGCCGAACCTTTAAACCATTTCAGGCCTACAGCGGATGAGGTAAAAACCGCAATGAAGATAACCCCTGAAACATATTCAGGGGTGGCGGTGGTCACAATTGCTCCCGTAGATAAAGCTCTATCAAGGCGAGAACCTTCGCGCATGCCAGCCATAATCCCAATAATTAAAGCGCTTGGGATCATCACTGCCAAAACCCAAAACATTAGCTTCCCAGTAAGAGCAAGCCGCTTTGCGACTATCTTTGACACTGGTTCTTTGAATCGACTGGAAAAGCCCCAATTCCCTTGGATAACACCGCAATATTTTCCTGTATTTTCCACTATAGCTCCATGATTTGAGCAGCGGCCGCGGGTCTTGCCGTCTATGCCCTCAATAACATAACCGGGTAGAACGCCGAGCCATTCACCATAATTTTGCAGTTTACCTTGTGTATATCCCCGGTTGCCTAAAAAGCTTGCAACTTCAGCATCAGACATCCGAAAATTACCTTCGTTCTTTGCAAGTTTTTCCAAATTTGGGTAAAGATTTGTCATTAAAAATACAATAAATGTGAGGCAAATAGCTGTGAGCAGCATGACACCTGTTCTGCGTAGGATAAACATCCCCATGGTGTGCGTTCCTGTCATATAATTTCGTGTTCGTGGCTATTAAAATTAAGGCCACCCCTAAAATTAGGAGCGGCCTTAACATTCACACTTCTTTAAACTGCGTGGCCCCACTTATATATTTGAGGAAGGTAGGCGATGTGCATGTCAACTCCGACGAGACCCTCAACGTGGTGCCGCTGCACTAAACGCCAATACGGCTGACAGGTAACGCCTTCTTCGATGACCAAAGCTTGAATTTTCCCCATCACAACCCTGCGCTCATCAGCATTTGCCAAAGAGTTGGCTTCTGCCAGCAGGCCGTCAAATTCTGCATTGCTCCAAGCAAACTCATTCCAAGCTTCGCCTGATTTATATGCCAAACCTAGCACCTGTGTTCCCAAGGGTCGATGATTCCAGTTTGTGGCGGAATAGGGGAATTTAGTCCAATCATTCCAAAAAGTGCTACCAGGCATTAAAGTGCGTTTCACTTTAATCCCTGCGTCACGCAGTTGCGCTGCAACCGCATCGCAAGTGTCCTTCCAGAAACCTGTATCCAGTGACCGAAGCTCATGTTCAAAGTCGCCATGACCTGAAGCGTCCATAAGCTCTTTGGCTTTGCCAGGGTTAAATGGTGCACGAGTCACATCTGGATTATGCTCTGGGTGCATTGGGCCAACATGACAGTTATCTGCAGCAACGCCCAAACCTGCATTACCTAATTCGTTCAAAATTTCATTGTCAACTGCCATTGCTAGTGCTTGGCGGACCATTTTATTGTCATATGGTGCGTGACCCTGGTTTGGACGGACAACGATCGTGGCCCCAGAAGCAACCTGTGACTTGACGAGGCCAAGGGCATCGTAAAGTTCAACAAACTCACCAGTAGTTTCCCAGTTCAGGTCGAACTCTTCAGATTCAAAACCCGCCATGTGAGTTGCAGGATCGCTGCCATAATCAATGAATTCTATCCTATCAATATAACCACCTTTGCCAGCGGCATAGCCCCACCATTCAAAACCTTCGTTTTTTACGATGGAGGCTTTTACGCCAACTTCCAAGTTTTCTGGCAACATGAAGCCTGTACCGATTGGATTGGACACCATTGTTTCAACCGTAAACGACTTGTGTACAATCTGAGCAGGGTAATCCGCCATGCCGGGAACAATTGTAATATCTGGTTGCAACAGGTTTAGGTGAACTGTGGAGGAGTCTACAGCCACGACGGCACCTTCACGGGCCTTACCGGTTGCTTCATCGACCAAAGAGGCCATGCGACCGGCCATGGAGTTGCCTTCAAGGCCCTTATCGCACCAGCCAATAATATTGCGTGCAACATCGTCAGCAGTAAAATCGTCGCCATTGTTCCATTTTACGCCTTCACGGATCTTCAATACATATTGCGTGGCATCAGCATTGGCTTCCCAGCTGGACAGCAACATAGGTTTGAATGAACCGTCGCTATTGTATTCTACCAGATACTCCAGCCAACCTGCTGAGAAGATGGAAATCTGTGTCCAGTCATGGGTGCGTGGATCTTTCATGGCTTTGACGTCCATCTGCATACGGATGGTACCGCCCATTTTTGCATGGCCGCCAGCTTCAGCAGGGGCATCGAGGCCTAACAAGCCGTAGGCTGCAACGGTAGACACACCCAAAGCTGTGGCACGCGAGATGAATTCCCGGCGATCGAGCTTGCCGGCTTTCTCTTCTGAGGCGTACATTTCTGCAGCTGGGTGCATAAAACTATTATTTTTTGTCATTGTTATCTCCCGATAAAATCAAAAATATCTTTGATGAGGTATCACGTAGTATCATTTTATAGTGTTCAAATAGTTCCTGTGACTGACACCTATTCATCCCCATATTGCTTCATACGTCAACGAAAACT
>LAQD01000019.1:41052-67639 GCA_000981705.1 Rhodobacteraceae bacterium ASP10-04a | reverse complement strand
ATACCGCTGAAAACACATGTTGTGTTCCACCCTTGTACTAAAAATAGACGCAGCTTCAGCTTCAGCTTCAGCTTAATCCCAAGCTTGTATTTGATCTTATTAACCAGCGGCCAATTAATCAAGATTGATTCCTTGGGTCACAGGCCGACTGCGTAAAGCCATTATATAATTATTCTATAGGTTATGAGTTTCGAGGCTGCGCCAGTGCACCATGCGTTTTCTAAACCAGGTGCGTTGGCGCTTCGCGTATTGACGTGAGGCGATCACAGCCATTTTTTTTGCTTCTTCCAAACTGCAGTGCCCCCGTAGGTGCGCGATCAACTCGGGTGCACCAATCGCTTGAGACGACTGTGAGTCTGGATTCCAATTCTTCAAGTTTGCTTGTGCTTCATCCAAAGCTCCATTTTTGATCATCACATCAAACCGCATTGCCAATCTGGCGTTTAACCATTCTACCGGACTGGATAGATGTAAAGCGTCACAGCTGTCGAGTAATATTAAGGGTGGTGGTGTCTGCGCATGCCAAGTCAAAATAGATTGACCCGTGCTTTGTAATACCTCCCATGCTCGCGACACCCGCATTGGATTTTGAACGTCGATTTTAGCACGCGTGGCATCGTCTAACGCAGCGAGCATAACATCAGTTTTGCCCACACTTAAAAAATGGGTAGATTGCCTGCGAATATCTTCCCTGATTGGCGGGATATCTGCTAGACCTTCAGTTAAGGCCCTGAAATATAATCCCGTACCGCCTACTATAATCAGGCGTTGACCAGAGGTGAGGATGGGAGTGATGTCGCGCAACCAATCCCCTACTGAATAGCTCGCCTGATTTTGGACGTGACCATAAAGAAAATGTGGAACTTGTGCTTCTTCTTGCGTGCTTGGGCGCGCGGTAAGTACGCGCCAGCCACCATAAACCTGTAAAGCATCCGCATTTACGATCACGCCACCTAATTCAGCAGCAATTTTGAGCGCTAAAGCCGATTTTCCGCTAGCCGTGGCTCCAGCAATCAATATCGGACGGGCCTTATCAAGGTGTTGGACTAAGGTTTGAAACTGCATTTTGGGCTTTTTCCGCTTTTTTCGTTTCAGGCGTAACGCGTCATTGCTCTTACCATAGTTTTCCTACATCTTAGTCAAAATTCAAATGAGGGCACAATGCACGATATTTCCGTTTCTCAGGGTCAATTCAAGCGTGTTCTATTAAAAATTTCTGGTGAGGCCCTTATGGGTGACCAGGGCTACGGACTACATCCGCCTACAGTCGAACGGATTGCCGCAGAAGTAAAAACTGTGCATTCGATGGGTACAGAGATTTGTATGGTGATTGGCGGAGGTAATATTTTTCGTGGCCTACAGGGCTCCGCCCAAGGTATGGAGCGCACTACTGCGGATTATATGGGTATGCTAGCCACTGTTATGAACGCGTTGGCGATGCAAAGCTCTTTAGAAGAGCAGGGGATCCATACCCGCGTGGTGTCAGCTATTCCCATGGATCAAGTGTGTGAGCCCTACATACGTAGACGGGCCGTCAGACATTTAGAAAAAAAACGAGTGGTTATTTTTGCTGCTGGTACTGGAAATCCGTACTTTACGACAGATACTGCCGCCACCTTGCGCGCCAGCGAAATGGCCTGTGAGGCTATTTTCAAAGGGACGCAGGTTGATGGAATCTACGATAAAGATCCTAACGTACACTTAGATGCTGTGCGCTATGACACAGTAACCTACGATGAAGTGTTGCAAAAGCGGCTGAAAGTGATGGACGCCTCGGCGATAGCCCTAGCACGGGATAATAATTTGCCGATTATTGTTTTTTCACTAGATGAACCCGGTGGATTTAGGGGTATATTGTCGGGAACTGGCACCTATACGAAAGTTCATGGATAACAAAAGCAAGAGAGAGTAATAATGTCAGATGACCCCTTAGATATTGATGTTGATGACCTGCAACGCCGCATGGATGGCGCAATGTCTTCACTGAAGACTGAATTTGCATCTCTGCGTACGGGCCGCGCGAGTGGCTCTATTTTGGATCCAATCTTGGTGGATGCCTACGGTCAAATGACACCTATCAACCAGGTTGGAACAGTCAATGTGCCTGAATCCCGGATGGTCACGGTAAACGTTTGGGATAAAGGCCTTGTTGGAAAAGTTGAAAAGGCAATTCGTGAGAGTGGTCTAGGAATCAACCCGCAAACCAATGGAACCATCATCATGCTGCCAATACCTGAGCTTAATGAAGAACGCCGTCGCGAGTTGACTAAAGTAGCCGCAGGCTATGCTGAAAATTGTCGGGTATCCGTGCGCAATGTGCGTCGTGATGGAATGGATAAGATAAAAAAAGGTAAAGCTGCTGGCATGTCTGAAGATGATCAGAAACTTTGGGAATTAGAAGTACAATCTATGACGGATGCTCAAATCAAATTGGTGGATACCTCTTTGGATGCGAAGCAAGCTGAAATAATGATGGTTTAGATTGGTGCTCTGAATGACACAGGTTGCGGAACATGTTGCGATAATCATGGATGGCAATGGCCGTTGGGCGCAACGGCGTGGTCGGCCGCGTCTGGTGGGGCACCATGCCGGTGCTAAACGGGTTCGTGAAATAGTCCAAGCATGTCCAGAAGTTAGGGTAAAATATCTTACAGTTTTTGCCTTTTCCACTGAAAATTGGAAGCGTACACAGGTGGAAGTGAGTGGCCTAATGCGGCTATTCAAGCGCTATATTAGGCGTGAAACACAAGCTCTAATTGATGAGGGCGTGCGAGTTCGCTTCATAGGCGACCGTATTAAATTAGACGATACACTTGTGCAATTGATGGATGAGCTTGAGCTTGTAACCTCAGGAAACTCAACAATTCACCTGACGATCGCGCTGAATTATGGGGGCCGAGATGAGGTTACCCGCGCAGCTCAGCGTATGGCGCGTGAGGTGGAGGCAGGCAAATTAGCTGCACAAAGCGTGACCGCAGAAGTATTAGCAAGTTTCTTGGATACACACTTTTTGCCGGACCCCGATCTCGTAATACGCACCAGCGGGGAAGCCCGCATTTCTAATTTCTTACTTTGGCAATCGGCGTATGCAGAATATGAATTTGTCGAGACGCTCTGGCCAGATTTTACAGCACTTCAATTCACTCAGCTGATTTCTAGATTTGGAACTCGGGATCGTAGGTACGGAGCCTTAACAGCATGAACCAACAAAAATGGGCGGACTTACCTCTGCGTCTAACCTCTGCTGTGGTTATGTTACTCGTCTTTTCTGGATCACTTTATGTTGGCAGTACCGGTGTTTTGATACTTGGTTTTGTTAGTGTGGTAGCGATGCTATGGGAATTAACGAGGATGTTTGGCCTAACCGGGCGGCGCTTGTTTGCTGTGACGGCTGTGGCTGTATTGGGCTGGTTGCCCATGGTGGTCTATCCTGCCATTTTGAATTCTGGATTAATGCTACCAAGTGTCTCTGGCTTTTTGACCATTCTGATTGGGAGTTCTTTAGTGAAAAAAAATAGGGGCGTTTATGTGGCCTATGGGGCACTTTTAACAGTGGGCATGCTAGCGTTTTGGTATCTTGTTTTGAATTTTGGGCTTGTTGGTATTGGCATTTTAGCAGTGTTGGTGATTTTGTCAGACATTGGTGGATATATTGCTGGTCGCAGCATTGGTGGGGCTAAGTTTTGGCCTTCTATCAGCCCCAAAAAAACTTGGAGTGGCACCATAGTAGGTTGGGTTTTGGCTATTAGTTTTGGATTTATTTTAAGTCAATATTCTGGTGTGTACTGGATGGTTTCATTTGCTTCTATCGCGCATTGGATGATACCTATCTCAGTATTAGTAGTTTTTGGTGCTCAGATGGGCGATATTGCCGAGAGTTGGGTGAAACGTTGCGCTGGGGTGAAAGACAGCTCTAATCTTATTCCAGGTCATGGTGGGTTTCTGGATCGGTTTGATGGCTTTATCGGGGCTGCTGCTGTGCTCGGGTTAATAACGGCATTGTTATTAGACTGATGCGCAGCATTTCTATATTCGGCGCCACTGGCTCAATCGGGCAAAATACGCTTGATTTGGTGCGCCGGGACAGAACTTCCTATAAAGTCACCGCACTGACTGGTGGGCGTAACATTGTGCAGCTAATTCGAGATGCGCATGAATTCCGGCCTGATTTGGTTGTTACAGCGTTCCCGGAGTTGTTGCCGGAATTGAAAGATGGGGTGTCAGGGCTTGGCATTGAGACAACTGCTGGAGATATGGCAATTTCTGATGCGGCTGATCGTCCAGTAGATTGGGTTATGTCGGCTATTATAGGTGTGGCTGGTTTGGTCCCGAGCTTAAACGCAGTGCGGCAGGGGTCAACGTTAGCACTTGCAAACAAAGAGTCACTGGTAACAGCTGGGCCGCTGCTTTTGGCTGAAGCTGCCGTGCACGGAGCAAAAATTTTGCCAGTGGACAGCGAACACTCTGCGATTTTCCAAGCTTTGTTGGGGGAAGATATCTCAAACGTTGAACGAATAATTATCACTGCAAGCGGTGGTGCGTTTCGCGATTGGCCCCAAGCAGATCTTGCTCAAGCCACGCCGGCGCAAGCCCAGACCCATCCTAACTGGTCTATGGGCCAAAGGATTACTATCGACAGTGCATCCTTTTTTAATAAGGCAATGGAACTAATTGAAACAAAAGAGTTTTTTGGAATTAATGAAACGTGTATCGAAACTATTATTCATCCAGAAAGTCTCATTCATGCGATTGTAGGCTTCAAAGATGGTGGAATGATGGCTCACGTTGGCCCGCCTGATATGCGGCATGCTATTAGCTTTGCACTACATCACCCCAAGCGCCAGTATTTAGATGTTGCGCGTTTGGATTTCACTACCATTGGTAAATTTCAATTTTTTGCTGCAGATGAGAAACGCTACCCCGCCTTGCGATTAGCGAGAGAAGTAATGCGTAAGGGCCATCTATGGGGAACTGCGTTCAATGCAGCAAAAGAGGTGGCGTTGGACCGCTTTATTAACTGTGAAATTGGATTTTTAGATATGGCCGTATTGGTAGAGGCTGTGCTGTGTGATCTAGACCGCGCTGGACATTTAAATACTATGCCAAGGGATTTGCAAGATATTTTGCAGGCTGATCAGTCTACACGTCACATAGCTAGGATATTAAATGTTTGACTTTATGTCGCTTTCTGCTTCCTTCGGTGGCTTTATTTGGATTGCGTTTTTTTTCATATTGGCTTTGTCGGTGATAGTGACTGTTCACGAATACGGGCACTATATTGTTGGACGCTGGTGTGGCATCCATGCTGAGGTATTTTCAGTGGGCTTTGGTTCAGTCTTGCTTTCTAGGTTGGATAAGCGGGGCACGCGTTGGCAGATCGCCGCGCTGCCATTTGGGGGATATGTAAAATTTAAAGGTGATGCGAATGCGGCTAGTGGGTCAGATGGGCAGGTCTTGCCTAGCCTTGACCCTATTCAACTTCGTTGCACCATGCATGGCGCCCCAATTTGGGCACGGGCGGCCACAGCAGCTGCTGGGCCAGTATTTAATTTTATTTTTTCAATTATCCTTTTTTGCGTGTTATTTATGTGGCAAGGGCAATTTACTGACACGCCCAAGATTTCACAAATGTTTGCAACGCCAGTGGTAAATACACTGCAAATTAACGACGAAATTATTTCGGTGAACGGAGTGGATGTGTTCAGTATTGAAGATCTTGTAATTGCTGGACAAGAGCTTGTTGCACCCGCACTCTATACAGTTTTACGCGATGAACGCCGCGTGGAGGCGCGGGGGCCAGTGCCATTTCCAGCCTTAGTATCCCAAGTGCAGCCACGCTCGGCTGCCATTGAAGCTGGGATAAAAGTGGGTGATGTAATCACGCGTATTGATGGTCAAGCACTCAACAGTTTTGCAGACCTGCAAGCTGCCGTGGCAACAGCAGATACTGATGAGATGCTGTTTTCTGTTTGGCGTAAAGGATCTGAGTTTGATATCACTTTGACATCAAGACTGGTAGCAATCCCCGGGTTGAACGGCAGTTTTGAAAACCGGCGCTTAGTAGGTATTACTGGTGGGATTTTTTTTGAACCAGGCACAGAGCCACTGCCATTTGGCATAGCAATCACTGCTGCTCTTAAGCGTACTTGGTACATTATTACTGTGTCTTTGGCTGGTATTAAACAGATGGTTTTGGGCTCAATCAGTGCATGTAATCTGTCAGGACCGGTTGCGATTGCAGAAACCGCAGGTCAAGTAGCCAGCCAAGGTGCCATGCCTTTTCTGGCACTGATTGCTGGCTTATCGACCGCGGTTGGTTTGATGAACTTATTTCCAATTCCTGTGTTAGACGGTGGGCATCTACTGTTCTGCGCTTATGAAGTTATTACTGGGCGCAAGCCAAGTGATTCTGTGTTACAAATTTTAATGACATTCGGGCTTGTTGTCGTCTTGTCACTGACATTATTTGCTGTTGTTATGAATGGAATCTGTTGATCGGTAATATCTATGCAAAATTAACTTGCCTAGTTACACTTGGTTTTGACTCGTGAGTATCGAGGCGGTAAGTACAACTGATATTATACATGCCAATACTCGGGGGGCGATGTGATGAAGTTATTTGGGACCAACAGTGTTCGAGCTATTGATCGGGTTCGCTACATTCTTTTGGGTGGTCTGACCCTGATTTGCTTAGCTCAGGTAGCACATGCGCAGATATTTCAAATCTTGTCTGTCGCAATTGAGGGCAATCGGCGGATTGAATCCGCTACCATTCAATCTTTTACTCGGATTGAATCTGGCGATTTTCTGAGTGCCGGTGAGGTGAATGACGCAGTTCAACGGGTGCGTGATTCTCAATTGTTTGAATCTGTATCAGCCGATGTGGCTGGATCAGTATTGAAAATTAACGTTGTCGAGTTCCCAACTGTAAATGTCGTTGTATTTGAGGGAAATAGTAGACTCAAAGTCGAGCAGCTGGAAGGTCTAGTGCTTACCACATCCAGTAGAGTTTATTCGGAAAGCCAAGTTCGCGATGATGCAAATTCTATCGCTGCAGCCTATGCAGACCAAGGTCGAATTTCTGCTAGCGTAGATCCTCGCATCATCCAGAGATCGGACAACCGAGTTGATGTTGTTTTTGAAATAGTAGAAGGGGATGTTGTTGAAATTGAACGGATATCGTTCGTGGGTAACCGTACTTTTGCAGACAGCCGTCTTCGTCGTGTTTTGCGTACCAAGCAAGCTGGTCTTTTTAGGGTATTAGTTTCGAGTGATACATTTCTGAAAGACCGTATCGAATTTGACAAGCAGGTTTTGAGTAATTTTTATAAGTCACGTGGCTTTGTAGACTTTCAGACGCTTTCAGTGAACTCTGAATTGTCAAAAAACGGTGATTCATTCTTTGTTACCTTTCGAGTCCAAGAGGGCTCTCGATTTGAATTTGGTAAGATAACCATTACGTCCAACCTATCAGATGTGGATGCCGTAGATTTTACAGATTTTGTTGGAATAAAAGAAGGTAAAGTATATTCACCTGATCTGGTCGAAAACAAAATTACAATACTGGAGAATAAAGCTTCACAGCTAGGCTTTGATTTTATTCGTGTTGAGCCGCGTGTTACACGAAACGATCTGGATCTAACTTTGGATGTTGAGTTTGTTTTGATACGAGGCCCACGTATTTCCATTGAACGAATTGATATTTCTGGGAATAGTACTACTTTAGACAGAGTAATCAGACGTCAGTTTAAACTTGTTGAGGGCGACAACTTTAACCCTCGTGAAATCCGCGCAGCCTCGGAGCGTATTCGCGCCCTGAATTTATTTGGATCAGTAGAAATAAATACACGTGATGGCTCATCTCCTAATCAAATGGTGGTGGATGTATCTGTAACAGAAAAGCCCACGGGTAGCCTTTCCTTTGGTGGCACCTTTAACTCTGATGATGGGTTCGGGTTTAACGCAAGTTTTTCAGAGGCAAACCTTCTGGGACGAGGCCAGAGCACTAATGCAGCCATCAAAACTACACCACAAGGGCAATCTTTGAACTTTAATTTTTATGAACCAGCTGTTTTAAATCGTGATTTAAGTTTAAGGGTAGGTCTTGATTTTGGCCGTACAAATGGAAGTAATACGAGGTATGATACCGAACCTTTTGAAGTGTCAGCCGCTTTGGGGTTCCCTGTTAATACTGCTGGGTCTATTTCTGTCAAAGGTTTTTATGAGTCTGACCTGCTGAGCTCCGTAACATCCGGCTCAAACATCTTCAAAAATGAGGCTGCGAAGGGGCGGCGCAACAATGTTGGTGGTGGCTATATTTACACATATGATAATCGTGGCAAGGGTTTAGTCTCAAAGGCGGGGACATTCTTGAATTTTTCACAGGATTTTTCTCTTACTGGCAACGATAAGTTTGTTCGTACTAAATTAAGATGGGGTGGCGATACATATTTGAAGAATGAGATATTTAAACTTACTGCGGTCCTAGAGGCGGGTGCTTTGGCATATAGTAGTGGTACAACAAGCCGTGTTACTGATCGTTTTTTCCTTAATTCAAGTAAAATGAGGGGATTTTCTCCCGGCGGTGTGGGGCCTAGGGAAATTCGTGCTAAAGCAGGTGCCGTAACTAAAATTGATGAGGCGCTTGGTGGCAACTACTACGCAGTTGCGCGCTTTGAAACAATGTTTCCAAGTGGCCTGCCTGAAGAATATGGTATCGATTTTGGGACGTTCTTTGATGTGGGTTCGGTATGGGGCTTGGATGCTTCAACAAAGAGATCTGCAGACACTGATCCAGCATCGGCGAATCGAAGTTCAGTTATTTATGATGACTTCAATCTCCGGGCTGTAGTTGGCGTCTCGTTGTTTTGGAGCACTCCAATAGGTCCACTGCGCTTCAACTGGACCAATGCTTTGAATGCGGAACCTAATGATGTCGAGCGAACGTTTGATCTCACTGTATCTTCGTCGTTCTGATAATGGCGAAACTAAAGTTCATACACGCGGTTTCAATCAGTTTGATTTGCCTCTGGGTGGTATTGGCTCTTCCCTTATCGGCACAATCTTCTGGTATATTAGTCGTTGATTTAGGACGGGCTTATGACAGCTCAAAATTTGCCCAAGCCATGCGTGATGCCTTTAACCTAAAAAACCAGTCACTTAATGAGGAAAATACCAATATTTTGAATGCTCTAAAAAAGGAAGAACTTCAGTTGACTGAGGATCGTGCGACGCTCTCGCCCGAATTGTTTGCCATAGCGGCTGAAGCTTTTGATGTTAAAGTACAGGGAATTAGGAAGGCTCGTTTGCAAAAATTGAGACTAGTTGAGGATCAGTTTAACCGCTTAAGAATAAATTTCTTTCAAAGAATTAATCCATTTTTTGATGAGGTGATGCTGGAATTCAATGCCGCTGCCATTTTGGAAAAAAAATCTATAGTGCGCAGTATTGACGCCTTAGACATCACTGATTTGTTGGTCCAGCGGGTAGATCAAGCTTTCCTTGCCAATGAAGCCAACTCCGAAATCCCTGCTAAAGAAAATGAATAATTTGTTAAACCAGATAGTTTCGATTGCTAGCTGTGATAAAATCAAGGAATGATTGTATGATTGAACTACAACATGCTGATATTCAACTGATCCAGGCAATCCTGCCACACCGTTATCCTTTTTTACTGGTGGACCGTGTAGAAGATATAGATGGGGTAAAATCAGCACGTGGGATCAAAAATGTTACAATGAACGAGCCACATTTCCAAGGTCATTTCCCAGGCACACCTATTATGCCAGGCGTTACTATTATAGAGGCTTTAGCGCAAACTGCGGCTGTTATGGTTGGTGTTACCCATGAGCTGGCTAATACCAACATGCTGATCTACTTCATGGCTATCGATAAGTGCAAATTTCGCCGCAAAGTTATTCCGGGTGATGTTTTGGAATTGCATGTTGAAACTCTACGCGGTGGATCTAAGATCTGGAAATTCAAAGGCAAGGGCTTAGTTAATGGAGAAATGGCAGCTGAAGCTGAATTTACAGCTATGATGGATTTGACGGAGAATGCTAAGTGAGCATACACACTTCTGCAGAGATTCATTCTTCCGCGGTGATCGATTCTGGAGCTCAGATTGGTGCTGGCTGCAAGATTGGCCCGTTTTGCTGGATTGGAGCCAATGTAAAACTAGCCAAAAACGTTAGTTGCGCCTCACATGTGGTCATCAAGGGGCAAACAAAAATTGGATCAAATACTAAAATATTTTCATTTTCTGTAATAGGTGAAATCCCACAAGATTTGAAGTTTAATGGTGAAGAGACCGCCTTGGAGATAGGACAACGTAACACTATCCGAGAGCATGTTACCGTAAATCTTGGCACGCAGGGAGGTGGAGGGCTTACATCTATTGGCAACGACTGTTTGCTGATGGCGGGTTGCCACATCGGCCATGATGCGTGTTTGGCTAATCGGATTATTATTGTGAACTCTGCAGCAATTGGGGGCCATGTTGTGATTGAAGACGAAGTAATCGTTGGCGGGCTATGCGGTGTGCATCAATTCGTGCGCCTTGGGAAGGGTGCTATCATTGGTGCCGTGACTATGGTGGCCCATGACGTGATCCCTTATGGTTTGGTTCAGGGTCCAAGGGGCCAATTGGATGGTTTGAACTTGGTAGGCTTGAAGCGCAGGGGGGTAGACCGTAGTGATATCACCTCCTTACGTGCTGCCTTTCAAATGTTAGCCCAGGGCGAAGGAGCGTTTCAGGATCGTGCGAGGCGCTTAGGTGAAGAAACAGACAGCGTCTATGTCCAGGAAATTGTCGATTTTGTAATGGGCGATAGTGGGCGCTCATTTCTTACACCGGGCTGATGTGATGCTGGCGTTAATATGTGGAAAAGGCAAATTTCCAAAAATCATAGCACAAAACTGCAATATGATGCCTTTGATTGCTTCTCTGGTGCAATTTCCACCGGATGAGCTGATACCTGATATCGGCTTTCGTTTGGAAACCCTCGGTTCGTTTCTAGAGCTGCTCAAACAGCATAGGATAACTCAAGTTTGCTTTGCTGGGGCCATTCAGCGCCCTAGTATCGATCCAACTCTTATTGACTCGGCCACGAGGCCTTTGGTGGCATGTATTACTGCTGCATTGGCACAAGGCGATGATGGTGCTTTGAAAATTATTGTCAAGATTTTTGAACATGCCGGCTTTCAGGTGGTTGGTTTTGACCAAGTTATGCCTGAATTACTGCCGCCATCGGGGATTTTAAGCCATCGGGCGCCAAACCTACAAGACCGAGACGATGCGGCCCGTGCCGCCGCGGTGATTGCGGGCATTTCACCTTTAGATATTGGCCAAGCATGTGCCGTAGCTAATAACCATGTACTTGCTATTGAGGCTTACGGTGGTACGGAATGGATGCTGCAATCACTTATTGCTCGCAGCGAGGCTTGGCCATCGGGTGGGATTTTATTTAAAGCGCCCAAAACGGGACAGGAACGCCGTATTGACCTGCCGGCCATAGGTCCTGCCACCTGTCAGCAAGTTAAGAAAGCTGGGTTAGACGGTATTGTGATCGCCTATGGTGGGGTCGTGGTACTTGATGTGGCGACGGTGATCAGTGAGGCAAATCGGCTGAAGCTTTTTTTCTGGGTACGTGAGAGTTTGCTATGAAAGTATTCATTGTAGCAGGTGAATCCTCTGGGGACCGCTTGGGAGCTGATTTAATGCGCGGGTTACAGAAGGCCGTTCCAGGTGTTGAATTTCAAGGGGTAGCTGGGCCTGAAATGCAGGTGCAAGGTGTCGATAGCCTGTTTGATATGTCTGAGCTCTCAGTCATGGGGCTTGTGGAAATAATACCAAAATATTTAGGGCTTAAGCGCCGTTTGGCCCAGACTGTGGGCGCGGCGCTCATATGGGAGCCGGATGTTTTGATTACTATCGATAGCCCGGATTTTTGCCTGCGCGTGGCTAAGGCCGTTCATTCGGCTGACCCGTCAATTAAAACAGTTCATTACGTGGCGCCTACAGTTTGGGCATGGCGCCCAAAACGGGCGCGTCAGATGTCACAGTTCATCGATCATGTCTTGGCGCTGTTTCCGTTTGAGCCTCCCTACATGGAAGCGGAAGGCATAGAGTGCGATTTTGTTGGTCACCCTATTGCTGGGATACCAAAAGTGTCTGTCGAACAGGTTTTCGAATTTCAAAGACGGATTGGCCTCAATCCAAAATGTCCAACACTAGTTATTTTGCCGGGCTCACGCAGTTCTGAGGTTAAAAGGCTGTTACCTGTATTTTGCGAGGTTTTATCCCAGCCTGAGTTTGCCCAGTCGCAGTTGATTTTTCCAACTTTGCCACATCTGGCGGAGCTGATTTATGACCATGTTAAATCTTTGCGCCAAGAGTGCTTTGTGGTGACTGGTGATGGTCTTACAGCTGAGGCTGCCGCCTCACAACGCTTTGTTGCTTTTGCAGCTGCGCAGGCGGCATTGGCTGCATCCGGTACGGTTTCGCTAGAACTTGCTGCCGCGGGTACGCCGATGGTGATCGCCTATGACATGGGGCTGTTGTCACGGCTTATTATTGGCGCCTTGCTTCGCGTTGATACAGTAACGTTGGTTAACCTGGTGTCAGACACCCATGATGTGCCAGAGTTTATAGGAAAAAACTGTAAGGTGAAATTGATAGCGCCCGCATTGGCTAAGATTTTGGATAACCCGCAGGCGCAGGATTATGCAATGCAAAGCACTATGGATCGGTTGGGGCGGGGAGATACTACACTAGCTGATCGTGCAGCCAAGGCTGTGTTGGCCCGGCTTAGCCTCTAGTGATCCACCCCCCACCCAAAACCCGGTTACTGTCTGGATCATAAAAAACGCAGGCTTGCCCTGGTGCGACACCTTCTTCGGCCATCATTAACTCTACAACAGCTTCTGTCTCTGAAATTGGCCGCAAAATAGCATCTTTTGGTGGACGGGTAGAGCGTACTTTTGCCGCAATTTTCCATTCAGTTTTTGATGTCAGAGGTTCATCGCCCAACCAGTTAACTTCTTTGAGAGGCACTTTCCGGGTGGCCAGCATGTTTTTGGGCCCAACAATCACCTGTTTGAGATCAATATCTAAACGCACCACGTAAATAGGATCGATCAATCCACCAATACCCAAGCCGCGGCGCTGACCGATTGTGTAGTGGATTATGCCGTTATGCTGACCTAATACATTGCCCTGCTGATCTACGATGTCACCGGCCTGGGCTGAACCGGGGTGTAACTTTTCTATAACCGCCGCGTAATTGCCATCAGGCACAAAGCAAATATCTTGGCTATCTGGCTTATCGGCCACGCCCAGTCCATATTTGCTGGCTAAAGCGCGGGTATCAGCTTTGGAGGTAAGATGACCCAGTGGAAATCGCAAATAATCTAACTGTTCAGGGCTGGTTGAAAATAGAAAATAACTCTGGTCGCGCTGTGGGTCTGCAGCCATATGTAGCTCAGCGCCAAATAGGCCGTCTTTCCGTTGGATGTAATGCCCAGTTGCCATGCAATCAGCATCCAAATCTTTGGCTGTTTGCAGCAGGTCCTTAAATTTCACCCGTTCATTGCATCTAATGCAAGGTACAGGAGTTGCACCCGCTAGATAGCTTTCGGCAAAATCATCAATTACCGCTTCACGAAACTTATTTTCATAATCCAGAACGTAATGCGGAAAGTTAAGGTCTTCTGCCACACGTCGTGCATCATGGATATCACGCCCCGCGCAACACGCACCTTTTTTGGCTAAAGCTGCACCATGGTCATATAACTGAAGGGTGATTCCAACAACGTCATAGCCTTGTTGTACTAATTCAGCAGCCACCACTGAGCTATCAACGCCGCCGGACATTGCCACAACTACGCGAGTATCCTTTGGGGACTTTGCAAAGCCGAGAGAGTTTAGTGTCAAATCATTGGGCATTTTGGGAACGTCAGTCCTACTGAATTTGGCAAAACATAATTACAAACTAGGGTGCTTAATAACAGATAAAGTAATTTTTAGTTTTCTTAGATGACACGAGATAGGCCAAAACCATGTATATTGAAACGGGTCAAGGTCCATTACCAATGCAATTACCTGATTGCAGCCGTTGAACCTGGCTATTTTGTCCGTAAGCCAACAAATCGTGGGTGAAATTTTGTAATATGACTGGCGTGGGTTTTGTTAGGGTTAGCATATTTTAGTGTTGGTAATGTAGAATTAATATGAGCGATAGCGTGATGAATGGACTGGGTTGCAAGTTGCCATCGATCAGAATTGATGCGCTTGAGATAAAATCACAAATAATTTATTTTAAAGGGTTCTAAAAATATGTTCGAATTTTTAATACGCAAAAATTTAATCCATGTCGATTGGTGGTGTGGCTATTTGCAGCGCGATCTGAAATTGGTTAATGTGCCGTAAGGAGTACTCTTTTTGCCTAAGCATTGAAATGAGGCCATAACCGCTCTGGACTGCCTCGTATCCTAATCGTAGTTTGCAGTTGATAATCTGGAGAGATTCATGCCGCAAAGCCGACCAGTTTCAGATCTTACTGAAGATCAAGCGCACAGTGAATTGGAGCGGTTGGCTATGGCATTGAACAAGGCCAATAGCGACTATCATGGTGAAGATCTGCCACTGTTGGATGACGCAACCTTTGACCGCTGGAAAAAACGCAACTACGAGATTGAGACACTGTTTCCATTATTAAAACGCGCTGATAGTCCCTCAAATCAGGTTGGCTCGCGTCCTAAAGATGGGTTTGGAAAAATTAGACATAGCCAGCGGATGCTGTCGCTAGGCAATGCTTTCAGCGATGGAGATGTGGAAGATTTCGTTACGCGGATTAAGAGATTTTTAAGTATAGCACCTGAGCTAGCATTGCGCATGACTGCAGAACCCAAAATAGATGGGCTTTCGCTTGCTATCCGCTATGAGCAAGGGCGACTTGTGTACGCTGTTACCCGTGGTGATGGAGAGGTCGGTGAGGACGTAACAGCCAATGCCAAAACCATTTCTGATATTCCACTGGTTCTCAGTGGGGCACCGGATGTCTTGGAGGTGCGTGGGGAGGTTTATATGACCCATGCAGACTTTGCAGCACTGAATGATGCGCAGGCACTGGCAGGCCATAAATCCTTTTCTAACCCAAGAAATGCTGCTGCGGGCTCGCTGCGGCAATTGGATTCAAAGATTACCGAAGCTCGGCCACTGTTATTTTTTGCCTATGCCTGGGGAGAGGTTTCCGAACCCTTAGGCGCGACGCAGTCTGAGGCGGTGAGGCGGCTGAACAAGTTGGGCTTTACAACCAACTCATTGTTTTCTGAGTGTAAAACTACAACAGAACTTTTGGCCCATTACCGCAAAATTGAATTGGTTCGTTCCGACCTTGGTTACGATATCGATGGCATAGTCTATAAAGTTGACGACCTTTCCTTGCAGTCCCGCCTTGGTTTTCGCACCACTACACCCCGCTGGGCCATTGCACATAAATTTCCAGCTGAGTTGGCCTGGACCGAATTGTTGGACATCGACATTCAAGTTGGCCGAACGGGAGCTCTTAGCCCTGTTGCTCGGCTAAATCCGGTAACCGTTGGAGGCGTGGTGGTGTCAAATGCCACCCTGCACAATGAGGATTATATTGCTGGTCGTGACAGCAAAGGTGGTAAAATTAGAGATGGTAAGGATATTCGGATTGGTGATTGGGTTCAGGTTTACCGCGCGGGCGACGTGATCCCAAAGATTTCAGATGTAGACTTGTCCCGTCGTGGCTTAGGCAGTAAGCCTTTCGATTTTGCTAGTAAGTTGAAACTTGAGGCTATTGAAGGCAGCCGCGAAGAGGGTGACGCGGTCTGGCGTTATTCCGGTTCAGAGCCTTTGCCTGATTTGGCGATTGAAGGTTTGAGACATTTTGTATCGCGCCAGGCGTTTGATATTGACGGTCTTGGCGCCAAGCAAATTGAGCAATTTTATCACAGAGGCTGGATTTGTGCCCCTGTTGAAATTTTTACCCTTAAACAGCGGTTTGGAACGGGCCAATTGCAACAGCTCAGCAACCTTGAGGGTTGGGGTGAGAAATCTGCCGAAAACCTGTTTGATAGTATCGATGAAAAGCGCAGTATTTCACTTCCTCGGTTAATTTTTGCGCTTGGGATTCGTCATGTGGGTGAGGGTGCAGCTAGGCTTTTGGCAACTAGTTTTATGACTTGGAAAACTTTTGAGGATGCGATGCGCGCCGCCCTACCAGGCAGTGCCTCATGGGATTCTTTAGTTGATATTGACGGTATTGGCGCAGTTATGGCGCGATCTGTGGTGGCCCCCTTTCAGGAACCTTGGCGTTTGCTAGAGATACGCGCGCTTGTTGCACAGCTTGATGTGATCCCAGTTCAGCCGATAGAGACATCCAGTAGCCCGGTCGCAGGAAAAACTGTGGTGTTCACAGGCACGCTTGAGAAAATGACCCGAGCGGAGGCAAAGGCCCGTGCCGAAAGCCTTGGGGCTAAAGTTTCAGGATCTGTTAGTGCCAAAACAGATATATTAATTGCAGGGCCCGGCGCTGGATCTAAAGCTAAAAAAGCAACTGATTTTGGAACCTTTATTCTAGATGAAGATGGCTGGATTTCATTGATCGAGGGGTTATGAGCGGTCGCCCTGAAATTCTGTTTCCGCTATTTGCGGACCTTACTAGCCTTCCAGGAGTGGGAGAGAAAATAGCAAATTCTTTTAGCGCTTTGAAGGTCAATAAGCCGCGTGATTTGATTTTCACCCTACCACATTCGGTTATTGATAGACGGATTGTACCAACAGTTCAGGGCCTGCCCGCGCCGAAAACTGTGACCGTACAAGTGATGGTAGTGCAGCATTTTCCGGCACGACGACGTGGACAGCCATACCGTATTATGGTCAAGGATGCGCAAACCACAATTGAGTTGATCTATTTTCATGCCCGTAGTGATTATCTTGAAAAATTGCTGCCAGTAGGTGAACAACGATTTATTTCGGGTAAGCTGGAGGTTTTTGATCAACGCGCGCAGATAGTGCATCCCGACTATGTGTTGGCCTTAGATCAGCAAAGTGAAATGCCAAGCTTTGAGGCCGTATATCCTCTCACCGCTGGGATAAGCCGTAAGACGATGGTCAAAGCCGTTACAGGAGCGATGGATAGGGTTGCTTACATGCCGGAATGGATTGAACCGTCGGTGTTGCGGGATCGTGGCTGGCCTGATTTCACTACTGCACTACAGCAAGCCCATTCGCCTGAAACTGTTTGTGATGTTTCGGCGCATGCTCCGGCACGTGAACGGATGGCTTATGACGAGTTTCTGGCTCATCAGCTGACGAAAGCCATTGCCCGCAGTCAAGCTCGGGTGAAAATTGGTCGTGTTAGTAAGGGCGATGGGCAGCTTCAAAATAGTATTTTATCGCAGCTACCATACAAGCCTACTGGCGCGCAATCACGGGCGATTTCTGAAATTTGTGCGGATATGGCAAGTCCACGCAGGATGAACCGCTTACTGCAAGGTGATGTTGGGGCGGGTAAAACCTTAGTGGGTTTTATGGCCTTGTTGCAGGCAGTTGAGTCTGGTGGGCAGGGTGTTTTGATGGCTCCGACTGAAATTTTGGCTCGTCAGCACCTTGAGAGCTTACGGCCGTTGGCAAAGACTGCGGATTTGCAGCTAGAGATATTGACTGGGCGGGATAAAAGTGCCGAGCGAAGGCAAAAGCTGGCTGATTTGGCCTCAGGTGAGATTAACATCCTTGTTGGTACTCATGCGGTGTTCCAAAAAGGCGTTAAGTTTTGTGACCTTCGCTTGTCAATCATAGATGAACAACATCGTTTTGGTGTCAATCAAAGGCTGGCCTTAGGCGAAAAAGGTACCAAAGTAGACGTGCTTGTTATGACCGCTACGCCAATTCCGCGTTCGCTCGAATTGGCGCAATACGGCGATATGGATGTGTCGATCCTTGATGAAAAACCACCGGGACGCAAACCCATCACCACAGCTGCCGTGCCTCTTGCCCGACTGCCTGATATAATCACCAAGTTAAAAGCTGCGATTGTCTCAGGGCGGCAAGCCTATTGGGTTTGTCCTTTGGTTGATGAAAGTGAGTTTATGGATCTCACTGCTGCTGAAGAACGCTTCAAAGTGTTGCGTGCAGCCCTAGGGGATAAACATGTGGGTTTGGTTCACGGGCAATTACCGCCGATGGAAAAAGACGCCGCAATGGCGGCTTTTGTTGCGGGTAAAACTCAAGTCTTGGTTGCCACCACCGTGATCGAAGTGGGGGTGGATGTGCCCAATGCCACGATAATGGTTATAGAACGAGCAGAAAATTTTGGCTTGGCGCAGTTACATCAGTTGCGCGGTCGAGTTGGTCGCGGTGAGTTAGAATCGGACTGCCTGTTGATCTATCAGCCACCTTTAACCAAATCTGGCCAACGCCGGATGGCAATTTTGCGGGAAACAGAAGATGGGTTTCGGATTGCGGAAGAAGACCTAAAGATGCGCGGTGCGGGCGATGTAATAGGTACGGCGCAGTCGGGGCTTCCACGGTTCAAAGTAGCAGATATGGAGACGCAAAGTGGCTTAATGACTACAGCGCATCAAGATGCCCGAATGCTACTTCAAAGTGACCCTGGCCTCATGAGTAAAAGGGGGAAGGCTGCCCGGACCTTACTTTGGTTGATGGAGCAAGATATTTCTATTCGTTTGATATCAGTAGGTTGATATTTTTGTCCACATATGTTCACTTTTAGTTCTTTACAAAAATTAGATTGCATGAGAACAAAGTGGCAACATATGAACTGGGAGTTGAACATGGATAATATATTCGCCGCACACCGCAAGGACCGCGCAGCTGAAGCGCGCCGCCTAGAGACCAAAGAAGCAATCAAAGACGCTATTGGGGTATTTGCCATTATCGCGATGCTTTATGTTGGCCTGTTTATCCCAAGTTTGTGATCTAATTACATGTGAAATTTCAGGTTCATGGCTATTAGCGTATTGAGTGCCGCTCCCTACGCGTCTTGTCGTCGCTTTTGGTATACCTTCAAGTGCGGCATTTTTTGTCTACCAGACAGACTGAAGGTGTTAGGTAGGTTCCGCCGCCGCACAGGCATCCGCTGTGGCTTGGAGTGCTAATAGGATGCTGGCATGACGGTTTTTGTAATCAACAGCTGGGGTCAGTACTTCAAAACCGTCGAAGGGCGCTGCGGGCACAGGACCTGTACCCCTAAGCATGGCTTCAAGTTCGTCAAGTACGGCCTCAACTTGGGCAGGGGTTCTTCCAATCATATGATGGCCTGCAATGCTTGCAGCTGCTTGACCTAGGGCGCAGGCCTTCACGTCCTGAGCAAAGTCGACAATCCGCCCCTCCTTCAGAGTTATATCTACGGTCACCTTTGAACCGCATAGTGGTGATCTGCGCATCGCACTGGCGTCGGGTGATGAAAGTCGACCCACATGTGGCATATCGGCGGCCAAAGCGAGGATACGGGTGGAGTATAGTTTGATTAGATCAATTTGTTCGGTCATTGTTTGGACATCCCTTACTGTTCACAATAGATAAGCCATAGAGATGAAATGCAATAGGATGTCCGCAATGTTTGACCCACAGACCCTTAAATATGATGCAAATGGTCTTTTGCCAGTGATCACTCAATGTTCTGAGAATGGCGAGGTGTTGATGCTGGCGTGGATGAATGCCGATGCTGTTACTCAAACTTTAGCTACGAGAAAGGTTACCTATTGGTCGCGATCGCAGCAAAGCTTTTGGGTTAAAGGACAGACTAGTGGTCACACTCAAGCATTGGTAGACTTACGTTATGACTGTGATCAAGATTGTCTATTAGCACTTGTTCTACAGGTTGGTCCTGCCTGCCATACCAATCGCCGAAGCTGCTTTTATACTTCTGTGATCATGGGCGAACCTCGTGAGTTGAGTAAACCCATCATTAAAGCCCAATCATCGCTCTGATATTTGCAGGGCTTGCCCCTTCGGCTCTGAACTTGCTAATAGCCTTGGCGTCATCACGCTTTGCCAGTCGTTTGCCGGCGTCATCTCGGATTAAAGGGTGATGCATATAGGTTGGCGTAGGGTGCCCTAACAGCCGTTGCAGTAATATATGGATTGGTGTCGCTGATTTTAAGTCTTCACCACGCACCACATGAGTGATTTCTTGGGCTGTGTCATCGACTACAACAGCCAGATGATATGCAGCTTCATTAACACGTCGAGACACAACAAAATCACCAATAAAATCTGTCATTTGAAGGTTATCTTTAATGTAAAAAACTGGTCTATTAATATCAGATTCAATATTTTTAAAGGTGACACTGTTGTAGCCCTTGAGTGCTTCAGAAATGTTAATTCGCAACGCCGCGCCATTAATCCAAACACGATCTTTTATACTAGATCTACAGCTTCCCGGATAGACAAGTCCGTCTGGCCCTGTGTGATGCGCAGATAAGCCCTCTTGTGGCGCGGAGGATGCCTGAACTATGTCCCGGCGACTACAGGTGCAACAATAGATTAGACCCGCCTCCCAGAGCTGGTTTAAAGCAGTGGAATAAGCGGCGGCTCTTTGGGATTGACGCATAACTTGACCATCCCAAGTAAGTCCCAACCACGCCAAATCATCGTATATCTGATTTTCCCAAGTTGTTCGTGCACGGCTTTGGTCAATATCCTCGATTCGCAGTAAAAACTGTCCTTTATGTGCCCTTGCAAAATCATGGGCAGTGATGGCGGAGTAGGCGTGTCCAAGGTGCAGTGGACCTGTAGGAGAGGGTGCAAAACGGGTCCTGATCATAAGCGTCTCAACACGATAACATCGGATCCCATATGTGGTTCGGATAAATGTGGGCCATACTTACGTGATAAAACACAAACTCGGCCAAGTAATATTTCTTTATCAAGAACAGTGTCATAAGAACCATTAGTTATTGTTGGATCGTTAAAGGACAAACCTATGAGTCCGTTCGGTGCCATATAATCGATTATCATACTTAAAGTTTCTGGGGGAGCAGCCCCCAATGACACCACACCTACGGCGACAATTACCTCATATTGTCCAAGTGTTACTCCTACCATTTTACCAGGTTGGCCCAGCCATACCTTTTGATATACATTACGAAACTGAGCTTTCTTTAGCATTTCCGCTGAAATATCGACTCCTTCAAGGTTAGAAAACCCAGCAGATTGCAGTGCTTTGCCTGATAGCCCAGTTCCACATCCAAAATCGAGAATTTTTTTATCAGGGGTTGTAACCTTGATCAAAGCTGCAGCTATACGCGATGGGGTAAAATAACCGGCTTTTGCTAGATCACTGTCGTAGTTGGCCGCCCAGTCAGCGTAGAGATCTAAAGTCTCTGTCACTGGCCGCTCCATCCAAAGTGAATATTTGTTATGTAGGTCGCTTTCTATAGCCATGTAAATAATGTACGTTTTACTGTAATTTTGGCAAGTAGTTACAGCGCTAACCACTCTGCAAAGCTTACTTTAGCCCTGTCTGTATAGGCTTTATAACGTTCCTGGCGCCGTTTTCGGCCGCCTTTTACCGTATCTACTGGTGGAAAAAGGCCAAAGTTGACGTTCATTGGTTGAAATGTTTTGGCATCCGCTCCACCGGTGATGTGAGTTATCAACGCGCCGCATCCAGTATCTGCGGTGGGCGGTGGTAACTTACGCCCTAAAATTTCAGTGGCGGCCATACGTCCTGCAACCATGCCCATGGCAGCGCTTTCTACATAGCCTTCGACACCAGTAATTTGGCCTGCAAATCTAATATTTGTTTTTGATTTCAACTGCATTTGGTCGTTTAGTAATGTAGGAGAGTTGATGAAGGAATTACGGTGAATACCACCTAGACGCGCAAAATCAGCATCTTCAAGACCGGGTATCATACGCAACACTTCCTTTTGTGCACCGTATTTCATTTTTGTTTGAAAGCCCACGATATTGAATAGAGTACCCAAGGCATTGTCCCGACGCAGTTGCACCACAGCATAGGGTTTGTTCTTTGGATCATGCGCATTGGTCAGGCCCACAGGTTTCATTGGTCCAAACCGTAGGGTTTCGCGGCCACGTTCTGCCATAACCTCTATTGGCAAGCAGCCATCAAAGTAACCAGCTGTTTCACCAGGTTTGAATTCAGTTTTTTCTGCTGAGAGTAAGGCGTCGATAAAGGCTTCATACTGCACTTTAGACATTGGACAGTTGAGATACGCTGTACGCTCGTCTTCCGTATCTCCTTTATCATAGCGTGATTGCATCCAAGCACGCGTCATATCAATACTATCTGCGTATATGATTGGAGCTATAGCATCGAAAAATGCCAAGGCTTCTGCGCCAGTTTCTGCCTGAATGGCTTTGGCCATCGCGCCTGATGTCAAAGGCCCGGTCGCTACAATCCATTGGCCATCATTGGGTAGGTTAGTTATTTCGGTGTAGCTGACATCTATAAGCTGATTTTCCTGAATGGCTGATGTAATGCTTTTGGCATAGGGTTCGCGGTCTACAGCAAGGGCGCCGCCCGCTGGAATGCGGTGTTTATCAGCAGTGTTCATGATCAGGCTGTTGGATGCCCGCATTTCCCAATGCACTAGGCCAACAGCATTTTGCTCGTCATCGTCCGAGCGGAATGAATTCGAACAAACCATTTCCCCTAAATCACCTGTTTGATGGGCAAAAGTTTCAACTTTGGGCCGCATTTCGTGAATTGTGACAGGCACCCCAAGTTGCGCAGCCTGCCAAGCGGCCTCACACCCGGCCATACCGCCGCCGATTATGTTCAATCTTTGATTCATGATATGCGATGTAGTGTGCTTACCCACGGAAGGGAAGGGATCAGTCTTGCAACCATTTTGGATCACGTTTTTCGATGAAAGCGGCAATACCTTCTTTCGTATCCAGGTTGAGCATATTTTGCACCATAACATCACCAGTGTAGGCATACGCTTGTTCCAAGGGCATTTGAATTTGTTGATAATAGGCAGTTTTTCCTATTTTAATTGCTGATGCCAACTTTATTGCTATTACTTCGGCAAGAGCTTTGGTGGCGTCTTCAAGATCTACCTCTGGGACTACACGATTTATCAAGCCCGCATCTTTTGCCTCTGATGCATGCATAAATTCGCCTGTAACTAACAACTCAAATGCACGTTTGCGGGAAATATTCCGTGATAGTGCCACCATTGGGGTTGAACAAAATAGACCAATGTTTACGCCATTGACCCCAAAGCGGGCATCTTCAGCCGCAATTGCCAGATCACAACTGGCTACCAACTGGCATCCAGCTGCCGTGGCAATACCATGTACTTGGGCGATCACCGGCTGGGGAATCTTCTGGATGCTCTGCATGAATTTGGCACAGCGATCAAACAAATCTTTGAAAGCCGCCGCACCTCCGTCGTTAGCGTCGCGGGCAGCCGTCATTTGCTTCAGGTCATGGCCTGCACAAAAAGCCTTACCTTTACCGGAGATCACAACAGCCCTAATCGACGTGTCGTCATGCAGGCTATCCAAAGTAGTTTGTAACGCAGTTAACATTTCATCTGACAGAGCATTAAGTCTCTCTGGTGAATTCATTGTAAGATAAGCGACTGCATTTTCGTCGCGACGTTGTAAAATTGTCATCTTGCCCTCCGATAGGTTCAAGTCCAACATAACCGAAAGAGGGAGAGCTCGACAATGGCACTTAGAATGGACGCGGCGGCACTCAGGGTATTTTTAGATCAGGTATTTCCTCAGGTGGCAGATGAGTTTGAAATTATAACTTTGCAGGAACATTATTTAGAAGTGGCACTCAAGGTCAAAAATAAACATTTACGTCCTGGTGGCACAGTCTCTGGACCATCAATTTTTGCGCTTGCGGATGTGGCTGCTTATCTCAATGTGTTGTCGATGATTGGACCAAAGGCTTTGGCTGTTACCACTAATTGTGGGATAGATTTTATGCGCAAACCCCGAGCTAATGCTGATCTAATCGCAAAAAGTCAGTTGGTGAAACTTGGGCGGTCCTTAGCGGTCACTCAATGCTTGATTTATTCCGTGGGCGATTGCAAACCTGTAGCACGCGCAAATTTGACGTATTCACTACCACCATCTGGTATTCAGGCTTAAGCGGATGTGGTACTATAATACCTTAATTATAGCGCATTGATATAATTAACTTTTACTTGTACTTTGTGTGTTGACTGTGCTGTCACTGCCCCTATAACGTGCCTATCACCAACTTCGATGGGTAAAAAAAATGAAAACCTTCTCTGCAACACCTGCAGATATCGACAAAAAATGGATCTTGATTGACGCTGAAGGCGTTGTTCTTGGTCGTTTGGCTTCGATTATTGCAGTTCGACTGCGTGGCAAACATAAAGCCACGTTTACACCGCACATGGATATGGGCGATAATGTGATTGTTATTAACGCTGAAAAAGTTCAGCTCACTGGTAATAAACGTAACAAAGAAAACTACTGGCACACAGGCTATCCTGGTGGGATCAAATCTCGCACGACAGGATCGATCCTGGAGGGCAAGTATCCTGAGCGTGTTCTGACCCAAGCGGTCAAGCGAATGCTGCCAGGCAACCGTCTCTCACGCCAAGTTATGACAAACTTGCGTGTTTATGCAGGCGCCGAGCATCCACATGTGGCACAAGAGCCTGATGTTTTGGATGTAAAAGTCATGAACAAGAAAAACACACGGGTATAAGCGATGTCAGATCAAATAACATCCCTAGAAGACCTCGCAGCGGTAGCCGAAGGCACCTCTGCTGTTGTCGAAATAGTAGCTCCACGTGAACCTGTTCGCGACGCTTTGGGCCGCTCATATGCTACTGGTAAGCGAAAAGACGCAGTTGCTCGTGTTTGGATCAAACCAGGTTCTGGCAAAGTAATAGTGAACGGCAAAGACCAAGACGTGTATTTTGCTCGTCCTGTTTTGCAACTTATCTTACGTCAGCCGATGCAAATTACTGGTGTTGAAGGTCAGTTTGACGTGATTGCCACAGTAAAAGGTGGCGGTCTAACTGGTCAAGCTGGTGCAGTTAAGCATGGTATCTCTAAAGCCTTGCAGCTTTATGAACCCAGCCATCGCGGTGCACTGAAAGCCGCTGGCTTCTTGACGCGCGACAGCCGTGTAGTTGAGCGTAAGAAGTTTGGTAAGCGTAAAGCGCGCCGTAGCTTCCAGTTCTCCAAGCGATAAGGCTTTTTATAATATACTAAATAAATACAAGGGCTTACAGGAATGTAAGCCCTTTTTCTTTGGAATTATTATAAAACCAAATGTGCTGCAACTAACGGAAATCATTGGTTAAAACTTTTTATGCAAAACAGGTTGGTAACAAACTGGTAACAGTTACACCAACCCAACTTTAACAGACACTTTTGGAAGTGGTGCTTTACACTAGTCCAATAGCGTTGCGTAGTTTGCTCCTTTGCTTTGTAGGTTTGCACGAGTGAATTATCCCACGTCAACTATAGTTGATGATTATTTCAAACGTATGAAAGTAACACTTGCTTGGGAAAGATGGGTGGCAGAAATTGGCGGTTTAGATGTTCGATATGCATCAGAAAACTCGTTTTCCTAATAGGGAAGTGTTGCAACGATGTAATAATTTGTTCAATAAATGGCCCATAATAAATTGTGAGCCATTTTCGTTTAGAAATCCTGTCGTATTTTGTTTGGTGTCGCATTGAGGTGGAGGCGCATTACTGGCCGATCTCATTACGATCAAAAGGGGTGGACTGATAAATTTCATTGATCCAATTCCCGTATAAGAGGTGTGCGTGCGAACGCCAGCGGTTCAAGGGCTTTTGACCTGGGTCATCGCATGGATAGTAATGGCCAGGGATGTTAATAGCTGTGCCACTTGCAATGTCGCGGTCATATTCTTGCTTAAGAGTGATGGTATCGTATTCAAAATGATTAAAAATATACAAGGCTCTGTGGGCCGAATCTTCAACCAAGCAAGGCCCAGTAATTGGGGAGCCGAGCAGGGTGCGTAGCTCGTTGGTAGAATTAATCTCCTCTTGTTTCATCTCTGTCCAGCGGCTGACAGGAACAACAAAGTCATCAGAAAAGCCTCTCAAATAAGGTGATGCTGGTTCAAGATTTTGATGCCGAAAACAACCAAAGGCTTTGTGTATGAGGTCATGTTTTTTAATACTATGAAAATGATTAATCATTGCCATACCGCCCCAGCAAACGCCTAATGTGGATTGTACATTGGTTTGGGTCCAATTCATTACTTCAACCATCTCTTTCCAATAGGTTACGTCGGCGAAATCCAAATGCTCGATAGGCGCACCAGTGATGATCAATCCATCAAACTTTTCATTCTTCACAGCACTGAATGGCCTATAAAACTCTTCCATGTGGTCTGCTGAGGTATTTTTAGCCTGGTGTTCAGTCATGCGTAGAAGTGTCAACTCAATTTGAAGTGGAGTGGAACCAATGAGCCTTGCAAACTGATTTTCAGTTTGAATTTTAAGAGGCATGAGATTTAACAATGCAATGCGCAGTGGCCGAATATCTTGGCGATCCGCATGGCTTGGATCCATTACCATCACGCCTTCCGA
>LAQD01000019.1:23947-40970 GCA_000981705.1 Rhodobacteraceae bacterium ASP10-04a | reverse complement strand
ATTCTGGTTATATATTTTTAGCATCCAAGACTTGTCCCACCAAATCTTCAAAATCTTTGGGTGACGAGATATGTTTCACATCATCAGCTTTCAGTGTGATACCCCATTCCGCCATCTTTTCATAGCGAGGTTGTCGGTGTGCCAGCGCTCTAGCATAGGTCCAGCGGATAAAGTCATTTGGGTTCAATTTATCCGGATTAAGCCCTGTTTCAATTTGATATTCTTTCCAGGATGTCAGTAGAAATTCTGGTTGATAGCACATCGGTTTGGGCGACTTATCAAATCGGTGCACCAGTTCTGTGGTATGAGCCTCAGTACCCGCAATCCAGACCATTAACAAATTACTCGAAAGGGAATTTAAAACCTGATCCTGCTTATTCCAAGGATCTACAACCTCGCAGATGGACCCACCACTATCGCAGACAAAATTCTGATAATTATAAATTTTCTGCGCGCGATGTATGAATTCAGGCGTGTCCAAAAGTGCGGCTTGCTCCGCTACATGATGCTGGCTTTGACGGTTGCGATACTCGTCGAACGGAATACCACCTTTATGGACATCACCTGGCTTGCCAAGATATGTAGACAAAGGGGCTAGGTTTTCAAAGGTGATGTTTGAGGCAATAGAAATAGAATCTGAGCGTAGTAGTTCAGCAAGAAATGGTACAGCCATTGCCGTTTTTTTGAAATTATCCACAATATATTCACCCATGTAACGGGTTCCAATGCGGTAATCGATCGAGTAATGGAACCAGTCACCTTGGGCACGCAACATTGACGATACATGCGTTTTGCCTAGTCCAGACATGGCAAATAGTAAAACTTTTTTTTGTTTGGCATTTTTCCAAACGTTACTGTTTTCATAAATCATGCCGAATATTCCTTAACTTTAGCCCCGTCATAAGCTAATATAAAGTACTGGAAAAGGCCTTGGCTTATCTTCGTTGCTTAAGATTTAGATAATTAGCGGCTAAAATTAGAATTGCGCCCATGAAAACGTAAATATCTACTTCTTCTCCATAAAAAATTACGCCTATTACTGCGATTAACGGTAAGCGTATAAAATCTACTGGCATGACAACGCTGGCTGGTGCCAATGTGAGCGATTTAGTCATGCAGAAATGTGCTGCAAGTCCTGCAACACCAATCAAGATGAGCCAGGGTAATGTGACAGAATTTGGAATAGCTATATTACCATCGTATCCCGCACAAATTAATCCAAACAGAATTTGCAAACCAGTTAAGAAAAATAATATTTTTGTGAGTGAGTTATGAACCGTCAACTTGCGCGTCAGAATGGCGGCGCCCGCAAATCCAATAGCTGATGCTGCCGCAGCCACTATTCCTATGTCTAGGCCGTTTATTTCTGGTCGGGCGACAATCAAGACTCCTACAAATCCTAAAGCCGCAATAGCAAGTTTTTGCTGAGTAATAGCTTCTCCTAAGAAAATTGGAGCTAAAAGCAAAACCCAGATGGGCGAGGTGAATTCAAATGCAAATAACTGCGCCAAGGGTATCATTGGAAGAGCAAAAAACCATAGATTTTGACCAATAAAGTGGAAAATATTACGAATAAAATGAAGGCGAAAATACTTAAAGTTTATGTCACGATGGGTGCCTGCTAATTTGGCCACAGTTATTACTATCAAAAAACTCACTATAGAGCGGTAAAGCATAATCTCAAAGGTATCGAGGTGACCAGATATAGCTCGCCCGGCTACCGCCATCGAGGTAAATGAAACAATCGCACCAATCATCCAAAGTGCTGCACGGTTGTGTGTCATGTTTAAAGCCTCGTCGGTATTTTTGTTACCCAAAGCCAAAACAACCACATGTGCAAGATACAATCTGCTGAGCCTATGCGTTAGAAAGAAACTCCAGAGACATTACCGACGTAAATCCAGTAATATTCTGAGAATACGGTTGATCCAGTTTCAAGCAGTATTCTGTAACATTTTACTTAATGCTGCTGCCGAGTTTTAACGCACTAAATTATTATGATATACGGTGATTAGATGTAAAATTCATTTTGGTGCAGTAGTAGTGTTCAAAGCAGCCCTTGTAGGCAGGGGTAACGGAGCAATAAATAATAGTTTGTAACTAATTCGTAAGTCGTTTTTAATAGAAATTGTTTATAAACAATTACTACTTTTTATAAATCATTCCCACTCAATGGTCCCTGGTGGCTTCGAGGTGATATCATAGGTGACCCTGTTGATGCCTTTAACCTCATTAATAATGCGAGTAGCAGTTTCTCCTAGGAATTCGTGGGTAAATGGATAGTAGTCAGCAGTCATACCGTCTACTGAAGTCACCGCACGCAAGGCGCAGGCAAAATCATAAGTGCGGCTGTCGCCCATAACGCCAACTGTGCGCACCGGCAGGATAGCCACAAAGGCTTGCCAAATCTCGTCATACAGTCCGTGTTTTCTTATTTGATCGATATATACCGCATCGGCAAGTCGCAGGATAGCTAGCTTTTCACGGGTTATTTCACCGGGGCAACGGATTGCCAGCCCGGGGCCAGGGAAGGGATGGCGGCCAATAAACGATGCAGGTAGACCGAGTTCACGTCCTAGTGTTCGCACTTCATCTTTGAACAACTCGCGCAAAGGCTCGACAAGCTTAAGGCCCATCTTTTCTGGCAGACCACCCACGTTGTGATGTGATTTAATTGTGACTGAAGGGCCACCAGAGAAACTAACACTCTCAATTACATCGGGGTACAAAGTGCCCTGAGCCAAAAACTTTGCGCCACCGACAGCAGCCGCATGTTTTTGAAAGACGTCGATGAACAGTTTTCCAATTATCTTTCGCTTTGTTTCAGGATCAGATTGTCCGTCCAAGGCGCTGAGAAATAGCTCTTTTTCATCTGCATAAATAAAAGGCATACTGTAATTATCACGGAACATCTGAATAACTTCATCTGACTCGCCCTGACGCAGTAAGCCGTGATCAACAAAAACACAGGTCAATTGATTACCAATTGCTTCATGAATTAAAACTGCAGCGACAGAGCTATCAACGCCGCCGGAAAGCCCACAAATAACTTTTTGGTCACCAACTTGATCTCTAATTTCCTGTAGGGCTTGCTCGCGATAGGCGCCCATAGTCCAATCACCGGTAAATCCAGCGCGATGAATGAAATTCTCGTATAGGGTAGCACCTTTTGGTGTGTGGTGTACTTCTGGATGGAACTGTACGGCATAGAACTCTCGGGATTGATCTGCGGTAACTGCAAAAGGCGCATTAGGAGATGTTCCAAATACCTCAAACCCTGGCGCAATAATACTTACATGGTCGCCGTGGCTCATCCACACTTGTTCATCACCCTCAGAGAACCAACCATCAAGCAAGGGCAAGGATGATTTTTGGCTTACGTAAGCGCGGCCAAATTCCGCTGTACCATGACCGCGTTCAACCTTACCACCTAAGCAGTGCATCATAACTTGTTGACCATAACATATTCCCAAAACTGGAACGCCCATCTCGAAAACCGCACTGGGTGGGCGTGGAGATCCTTCGTCAATCACTGATGCTGGCCCACCAGACAAAATGATAGCCTTGGGGCTAAAATCTTTTAAAAAGTTTTCTGTTACTTTTTGAAATGGATGAATTTCGCAGTAGACATTCAATTCGCGCAAACGCCTTGCAATCAGTTGAGTTACTTGACTGCCAAAGTCGATGATAAGTAATTTTTCATGCATATGTTCCATAGCCTCCGATATTCCGACCTTGAAAAAGGTTCAACCCAGCTGTGGATAAGAAATCAGTTACTATGTCGTTTTTCCGTCCGAAACGGCGGAAAACAACGTCGTACCCTGTATTAAATGACTATTATTTGATTTAGATTGAATAGGGGTTTTATAATGGTCGAAACAGCAGTTCGAAGATCACGCAGTGGGGGCGGCGCTGCGCGTAGAGCTGAACGCACAGCGATAAGTGTAGAAACAGAACGTTATATCGAACGCAACATCCCATTATACGAGTTCTTAGATGAAGCTACACTTGAGCTAATTGAGTATAATGCTGAGACTGTGCTCGAAAAAATTGGTGTGAATTTTGTGGATAGTCCCGATGCTTTGGAACGCTGGCGTTCAGTCGGTGCAACGATTGAAGGCGAACGTGTACGAATCCCGCGCGGTTTGGCCCGCAAACTCTGCAAAACAGCGCCATCTAAGTTCGTTCAACACGCGCGAAATCCCGATCGTAATGTAGAAATTGGAGGTAAAACTCTAGTAACTGCGCCAGTTTATGGACCGCCTTTTGTACGTGACCGTGATGGTGGCCGGCGTTATGCTACGATCGCTGATTTTCAAAAATTCGTAAAGCTTGGCTATATGTCAAAATACCTTCATCATTCTGGTGGAACGGTTTGTGAACCTACGGATATACCTGTAAATAAGCGCCACTTGGATATGCTGATGGCGCATATGGTGTACAGCGACAAACCTTTTATGGGATCAGTGACTGAGCCTAGCCGAGCCCAAGATTCAGTTGATATGTGTGAAATCTTATTTGGTAAAGAATTCGTTCAAAATAATACTGTGATGACTTCTTTGATCAATATAAACAGTCCACTGACCTTCGACAGTATAATGATGGGCGCTTTGGAAGTGTTTGCCAAAAATAATCAAGCAAGTATTATCTCACCTTTCATTGTGGGCGGTGCCATGGCTCCAGTATCAATTGTGGGTACTTTGACACAGGTTCTGGCTGAGGTTTTAGCTGGCATTGCTTATAGTCAAATTTTAAAGCCAGGTTGCCCAGTGATTTTTGGGACATTTGTGACCTCTATTGATATGAATTCTGGTGCGCCCACGTTTGGCACACCTGAGGCGAGTCAAATTCTTTATGGTGCCGGGCAGTTGGCGCGGCGCATGGGCCTGCCATTTCGTTCAGGTGGGGGCCTATGTGGCTCAAAGCTGCCCGATGCACAGGCTGCTTATGAGACTGCAAACACATTAAATGCAGCTCTGCTTGGTGGGGTAAACTTTATGCTGCATTCTTGTGGCTGGCTCGAAGGGGGCTTGGTTGCATCGTTTGAAAAATTTGTGATGGATGCAGACCAGCTTGGTACATTGCACAAAATGTCACTTGGGGTTGAGGCGGATGAGAACGGCCAAGCGATGGATGCGATATACGAAGTGGGGCCAAGCGGCCATTATCTTGGTTGTGAGCATACGCAAAAGAACTTTAAAGCAGCGTTTTGGCGTTCAAACTTATTTGATTATAAACCGTTTGAAACTTGGTATGAAGAAGGTGCGCGGGACACCTATGCCCTTGCTGCGGAACGGGTAGCGACTCAATTGTCGACCTATCAACAACCACCGCTTGATCCTGAGATTTTAGCTGCTCTTGAAAAATATGTTGCTGATAAAAAGGCTGCTATGCCGGACGCTTTTGTTTAGTTGTTTTTGAGGTAGTTTTGTCGCCTAAAATTTTGTTAAAATGAAATTTTTTTCAAAAGTATAATATTTTTCGACCAATAGCCTGGCCTAGTTCTTTTATCTATAAAATATAGTAAAGAATGAATAATTATATTTTACCGATACGAATGGAAAAACGTGCGGTCAAGGCCAGATGTGCTACGGGTTTAATGCATGGCTGGTATTCTTGACTGGGGGGTGGTTGTTTGGAGTGGCTGTGTTAAAATAGTCCGAACTAAGGAACTTAATAATGCGCGATTTGAAAATCCCTGAACAACGGCATCCGGAAAAGGCAAAAGGTCCGGATAATCCACAGCCTAAAAAGCCGGCATGGATCCGTGTGAAAGCGCCTGTTGGACAGGGCTATCAAGAAACACGAAAAATCATGCGTGAACATAAGCTTGTGACGGTTTGCGAAGAAGCGGGATGCCCCAATGTAGGAGAATGTTGGAACCAGGGCCATGCAACAATGATGATTATGGGCGAAGTTTGTACTCGCGCTTGTACCTTTTGTAATATTGCTACGGGAAAACCGCCTGAAGGTTTGGATGCTTTTGAACCTGGACGCGTGGCTGATGCAGTTAAAAAATTAGGCTTGAAACATGTTGTTGTAACATCTGTGGATCGTGATGATATTAAAGACGGTGGCGCTGCGCATTTCGCGCAAACCATTCGTGCCATCCGAAAGCAGGCGCCAACCACCACAATTGAGATTTTGACTCCGGATTTTATTCGCTGTGCGTCAGATGCCTTGGAGTTAGTGGTTGCCGCTAAGCCGGATGTATTCAATCATAATCTTGAAACTGTACCCGGTCTATACCCTGAAGTAAGACCGGGCGCCCGCTACTTTCACTCGTTGCGACTTTTGCAGCGGGTTAAAGAGCTTGATCCCACTATGTTTACTAAATCTGGAATCATGGTTGGGCTTGGGGAAGACCGCCAATCAGTCTATCAAGTTATGGATGACATGAGGGCAGCAAATATAGATTTTATCACGATTGGCCAATATCTTCAGCCAACATTAAAACACCACCGCGTGGATCGTTTTGTTACGCCTGAGGAATTCGCTAGTTATGAGCAAGCGGCAAAAGGCAAGGGTTTCTTAATGGTTTCAGCTACGCCACTTACCCGCAGTTCGTACCACGCTGGTGATGACTTCGCTAAAATGCAAAAAGCCCGAATGGCTACTAATGGTTTAACCAGTGCTCTGAGTTAATGTGGCTTTAGTGTGGATGGATTTCGGTCGCAAATAGCGCTCAACCAAAAATAGAGTAAGTGCGATCAATACAGTGAAAATTCTAAAATATTGGTTGCTTTCTACTTTCGGTTATATTTGTTAGTTACTCTTTTCAATAAAAACATCGGGCTATGTAAAACGGACTTTGCCAATATAGGGTAGATTTCGGTTGCGCTGTGCGAAGTCAATTCCGTAACCTACAACAAATTCATCAGGAATTTCAAAGCCTAAAAAGTCAGTTTTAATGTCAACTTCGCGGCGAGAAGGTTTATCGAGTAGAGCGATGGTTTTCATCCGCTTAGGCTGGCGGCGCATAATATGTTGAGTGACGTTTTTCATTGTATGGCCGGTGTCAACAATATCCTCTACAATCAACACATCTCTATTTTCAATGGTACCGCGAAGATCTTTTAAAATACGCACCTCACGCGAGCTTTCCATACCGTCACCATAACTACTCACTTCAAGGAAATCGACCTCAATCGGCAAGCTGATCTCACGTACTAGATCCGCGATAAATACGAAAGAGCCACGCAAAAGCCCTATCACAACCAATTTATCCGTATCGGAAAATTCGGTTTCAATCTCATTAGCTAATTCCTCGATTCGAGCCGCAATTGACTTGGCTGAAATCATACTATCGATGACATATGGTTTTTGTGACATAGTGCCCTCTTGAACTTCCTGCGTGTTTCTACGACATCTAAGTGGCAGAGTCAGCGGGAAATAGCATGCCAACCCATAATGAAACGAGAATTTTGCGATATTCAGCCCAGCAAATGTACGATTTGGTGGCTGATGTTGGTTCCTATCCTGAATTTTTACCTTGGTGTGCCGCCGCGCGCATTAAATCTGTGACTGTGGATGGAGATTCTACGGTAATGGCTGCGGATTTGGTCGTCTCATTCAAAGTGTTTCGGGAACGTTTCAGTAGCAAGGTGGTTTTGCATTCTGAAAATTTGTTTATTGATACTGAATATTTAGATGGTCCCTTTAAGTATATGAAATCGAATTGGAAGTTTGAGGACGTGCCGGGTGGGTGTGCGGTTAGCTTTTTTGTTGATTTTCAATTTAAGAACGTAATTTTACAAAAAGTTATTGGTTTGGTATTTAATGAGGCCATGCAGCGGATTGTCCGTGCTTTCGAAACTCGGGCTAACTCGCTTTACCCATGAAAATAGCCCTAAACTGGAGCCCACTCACATGATATAAATCTATTTAGGAAGAGTGATCGTAAGCTCTCTCACCATGTGCTGATAGATCTAGGCCGGTATGCTCATCTTCTTCGCTTACCCTTAGTGGTGTTACTATCGCCACAAGCTTAACGAGTGAGAATGTTACCACCACAGTGAAGACTCCTACAATTGCTAAGCTACCGACTTGTGCGAACCAATTGCCTGCACCAAATACCGCAATCATGATCGTTCCAAAGATGCCACCGACACCGTGAACGGCGAAGACGTCAAGTGTATCGTCAATTTTAAAGCGATTACGCACTAGATTGACAGCTTCTTGGCAAACAACTCCGGCTACAGAACCAATTATCAGGGCCTCGACTGGTCCCACAAAACCCGACGCTGGCGTGATGGAGGCTAAACCTGCAATGGTACCGGTGACCATGCCTACAAGTGAAGTTTTACCATATTTAATCCACTCCCACAGCGCCCAAGTTAATGATGCCGCTGCTGCGGATATGTGTGTGACTGTTAGGGCCATAGCGGCACCACCATCAGCAGCCAGCTGTGATCCGCCATTGAAACCAAACCAACCCACCCAAAGCATTGCTGCCCCAAGCATCACGTAGCCAGGATTGTGCGGTGGTGTGGTAGTGTTACGCCTTGCACCTAGCAAAACTGCAATGACCAAAGCGGCCAGCCCAGCTGTTTCATGAACAACTACTCCACCTGCAAAGTCTTTGAGACCAATTTCACCAAACAAACCACCGTCTGATAAAATGCCGCCACCCCAAACCCAGTGTACGACTGGTGCGTAGCAGAGAAGCATCCACAGTCCAGAGAAAGTCATTACAAATCCAAAGCCTACGCGCTCCACATAAGCACCAACGATTAAAGCAGGAGTTATGATTGCGAATGTCATTTGAAATGCGAAAAACAAGACTTCCGGTAGGGTAGTTCCATCTCTTACCGTCGAGGTATCAACACCGTTAAGGAAAATATGGCTAAGCCCACCCCAATAGCCTGAGTTGCTATCTCCAAAGGCAATAGAATAGCCGAACGCGAGCCATAATAAGCTCATTAGGCATGCAATGCCAAAGCACTGCATGAAAACGCTGAGCACGTTCCGGGCCCGCACTAGTCCGCCATAAAACAAAGCAAGTCCGGGCAAGGTCATAAAGAGAACCAATGCGGTAGCGACGATAATCCAAGCTGTATCAGCTGAGTTCATGATACTCTCCAGAGATGACTTGGTGTGTTTCAACCAAAGCGGCTTCAAAAGAAAAGCCCCAATCTCTCCGAACCCCACATTTAGAGCCAGTATTTTAATAATGCGTAAAAATTAAGCTTTAAACAGATAGGTCAGTGCAATCAATAAGCTCTTTTTAAAACCTTAGAGATTAATTCTAAGGCATGATTTGTTGCGGATTTTCGGACCTCGGCGCGTCCTATGGCACCAAATTCAACAGTTTCGCTGTGAACAAACTGCGATTTTGCAAGTGCAAAGCAAACTCTGCCTTCCGGTTTGAACTCTGTGCCGCCGGGCCCTGCAATGCCGCTGACTGAAACTGCAATATTGGCTCCAGCAGCAGCTAACGCACCGATGGCCATCTCCTCCGCAACAGGTTCAGATACTGCCCCATGAGCGTGCAGGGTTTCCGGTGAAACCCCCAGAATTTTAATTTTTGCCAAGTTAGAATAGGTAATGAATCCCTGTTCGAATATTGCTGAGCTACCTGCTATATCGGTCAAAGCCGCGCTGACCATTCCCCCAGTACAGCTTTCTGCACAGGTTATTTTTAACTTGGAAAATTTAGCTAGTGAAACAATATCATCGGCTAACGTCATGATAAAGACATCATAACCAAAACGATAACTGCTGCAGCCATCAGGCCTGCAATGATATCATCGAGCATGACCCCAATTGGGCCAGTTTGGCGATCTGCCCAGCCCACCAAGCCTGGTTTGATGATATCAAACAGGCGAAACCCGGCAAAAGCTAAGAGCCAATACCAAAAACTTATTTCAAAAGGTTGTGGAGCGATTGCTAACGGCAGGATCGCAATCCATTGTCCGACCACTTCATCGATCACTATTTCTGATGGGTCATGATCGTCCTCACCTTTAGTTTGTGCCGCTGTGGCCCACCATCCTAAAACGCAGCTTGTTAAGATGGCGATACACAGACCATAAACACCAGCAGTCTGAATGATGATAAAACCTAACAGTAGGGCCGCCAAACTGCCCCAAGTGCCGGGGGCCGGTCGCAGATGACCGATGTAGAAAAATGTGGCTATAAGATGGCTCAAATGCTCACCAAAGCCGCTGAGGCGATGGCCGCGATGCCTTCTTCACGTCCTGTGAAGCCTAATGTTTCAGAAGTTGTGGCCTTGATTGACACTTGATCTACCGCCAGGCCCATAATCTGCGCCATACGCGCGCGCATGAGTTCCGAATGTGGACCTATCTTTGGAAATTCGCAAATCAAGGTGCAATCAACATTTTCAATTCGAAAGCCCATGTCAGCAGCCAATTTGATAGCATGTTTGAGAAAAATCTCACTGGCTGCGCCCTTCCATTGTGGATCTGAAGGAGGGAAGTGCTGGCCAATATCCCCGCGCGCCAAAGCGCCGTAAATGGCATCGGTCACCGCATGCATGCCGACATCAGCATCAGAATGCCCGACCAACCCCGTTTTATGGGGGATGGGCACTCCGCAGAGTGTAAGCTCTGATCCTGTTCCAAATTTATGCACATCAAAACCATTGCCTACGCGTAGTTTCATTTTACCCCGCAAAATTTGTTCAGCCCGCGCAAAATCACCGGGCAGCGTTACTTTTATATTATCTTCATTTCCGGTTACAATTGCAACGGCGTGGCCAGCGGCACGCGCGACTTGGACGTCATCGGTAGCCGTATCTCGAGAGACCTTGTGGGCGGTTCGAATAACCTCATAGGCAAAACACTGTGGAGTTTGCGCTCTAAAGACTTGTGTTCGGTCAATTGTGCCTAATACCTGATCCTTTCCGAACCAAAGGGTATCTTGAACGGACACAGCAGGTGCTGCGGCTCCCTTTGTTAGCATGGCTGCAATGCAATCTGATAAGAGATTTTGATCCAAACAGGGCCGCGCGGCATCGTGAAGCAACACATAGTCGGGTGCTAGCGGCTTAATGGCAGACAAACCGCTCCGTACTGAGTCGTCTCGATTTGTTCCACCCGCAAAGCATCGTATCTCAGGGGGCAGCTTTGACAGTAAATCAATATCCTCGATACTATGGACAACTACAACCTCTGATACCAAAGGGTGAACTAGAAAAGGTTCAATAGCCCATAAAATTAGTGGTTTTCCAAAAAGATTCTGCCATTGTTTTGGAACTGGACCACCAGCCCGTATGCCGCGCCCAGCCGCAAGGACAATCGCTATTATTTTTACTGATGTGTTCATTACTTATCGTTATATCTTTTGATATTCTGCATGCAATCCTTGGTTAGCCCTAGATTTCTGCTTAATTTTTGTGCAAATGCATAAAAAGTGTAATTTACGTGGTGGCAGACTTGCCTGTGTCTCCATATAATGTGCGCTTAAGAAGTAGTCGTAGAGGGCCGTAGTGCAAATTATTCTTGGTAACCAAGTTGTTTATCCGCCGGTTTTACTGGCACCGTTGGCTGGCATTACCGATGTCCCGTTTCGGAACTTAGTGCAATTTTTTGGTGCGGGGCTTGTGGTGTCTGAGATGGTGGCGAGCCATGAGATAGTCCAAAAAAAGCCTGGCGTTAGGGAGCGGGCTGAGCTTGGCTTTGGAATTGGCAATACTTCGGTGCAAATCGCAGGCTGTGAAGTCCATTGGATGGCGGAGGCTGCGCGTATGATTGAGGCCAATGGTGCAAAAATTATTGATATTAACATGGGCTGCCCGGCCAAAAAGGTGACTAATGGTCAATCAGGCTCCGCGCTAATGCGTGTGCCTGATTTTGCTTTGGAACTAGTGCACGCTGTGGTGAAAGCCACAAACTTGGATGTGACCTTAAAAATGCGACTCGGGTGGGATGACGATTCCCTCAATGCACCTGATATTGCAGCGCGCGCTGAAGCGGCTGGGGTTAAGATGATCACTGTCCATGGCCGTACTCGGTGCCAGTTTTATAAAGGGGTAGCCGATTGGGCAGCTATTGCTAAAGTGAAGCGGGCTGTGTCAATCCCGGTTATCGCTAATGGTGATATTGTGGATGTCGCCTCCGCGCGTTTGGCGCTCTCGCAGTCCGGTGCTGATGGAATTATGGTTGGGCGCGGTGCACAGGGTGCGCCTTGGCGTTTGGCTGAAATATCTGCATCGCTTTATGGCACGCCTGAGCCAAAAATCCCGAGTGGTGCGGATCTGGCTGAGCTTATCATCGACCATCACCAAGCTATTTTGGCCTTTTATGGTAATGTATTGGGCCTAAAAAATGCGCGAAAACACCTCGGTTGGTATCTTGACGGTTTGGACGTCCTGCCAGATCTGCGGCAATCTTTACTCCGCTCTTTGGATCTTACGGAAATTCATAAGTTAATTTGGCAGGCGGTAGAACGCCCTCGTGCGAAGGTGGCCGCGTGATAAGATTTCAGGATCTTTGGGCCCAACTACCGATACCAAGTTTGGTAATCGGGAGTGATAATAGCATTCAAGAGATCAATCCGGCGGGTGAGCAGTTTCTAGGTATCTCATCTAAGGTTGTTTTGGGGCAGCATGTTTGGAATTACTTGCGTGGCGAGGATTTATTGTCTGCAGGGATTGATAGGGCACGAGCATTGCAGCGTCCTATCCTTATTGGGGAAGTTGCTGCCCATGGCCGAAATACCGAGGCGCGCACTTGCGCTGCGCATGTGTGCCCGCTCAACGGGAATGAACAACAGATTCTAATTTTACTCATTGCGTATGAAACAATGGGCAATTCTGGAAACGGACCTGTGCCAGTTCTGGCTGCTCATTCTGCAATTGGTATGGCTGAAATGCTGGCTCACGAAATTAAAAACCCTTTGGCAGGGATTACCGGTGCCGCACAGTTTCTTTCCATGTCGCGGCCAACAGATGATCATGAGATGACAGATCTTATTGTCAAGGAATCCAAGCGGATTGTTGCTCTGTTGGATCAGGTCGAGCAGTTCGGTGATATCACACCGCCGAACTGCGCGTTAGTTAATATCCATGATGTCTTAGATCAAGCCGTTCGGTCAGCTACGTTTGGTTTTGCGAGAAATATTCAAATTTCTAAAAATTATGACCCTTCCTTGCCAAATGTCTGGGCTGATTCAGATCAATTGATGCAGGTGTTTTTAAATCTGATCAAAAACGCTTGTGAAGCTTTATGGGATGAGGGCAAAATATCGGTACGGACCTATTATGATCCTAACTTGCGCTTGGTGATGCCCGATAGTAAAGGCCAGCGTTTACCTTTGCACGTTGATATAATGGACAACGGACCAGGTTTACCTGATGGGCTTGCAAGGCATGTATTCGAGCCTTTTGTATCGTCAAAAAGCAACGGTAAAGGCTTGGGGCTTGCTTTGGTGTCAAAAATTGTGGCGCAGCATAGCGCTTGGGTTAGTGTTGCGTCGCGACCTGGTCAAACAATTTTCAGAATATCATTGCCCATCAAAAAAGAGAAAAATAAGGAATAACACTATGGATGGAACGGTTTTAATCGCGGATGATGATCGCACAATTCGCACCGTTTTGACTCAGGCATACACCCGTGCAGGCTGTAAAGTTCATGCGACCTCGTCACTAAACACCCTGATGCGCTGGGTTGAGGATGGTAAAGGTGACTTGATAATTTCTGATGTGGTCATGCCCGATGGAAATGGCTTGGAGAACTTGCCAAAAATCACTAAAATAAGGCCAAATTTACCAGTGATCATCATTTCAGCTCAAAATACTATTGTTACTGCCATCCGTGCTAATGAGGCAAAGGCCTTTGACTATCTGCCCAAACCTTTTGATCTGCCCGAATTGATGCGCCGGTCGGCTAAGGCTTTGGAACATCGGCCACCGGCACAATCGGGTGTAGCATTTGTGACAAATCCTGACTTAGAAATTCCTCTGGTTGGGCAATCTCCAACAATGCAAAATCTCTATCGATTGATTGCGCGCACAATGAATGCCTCAGCGCCTATTTTAGTTTTAGGCGAGCCAGGGACAGGCAAATCAGTGATCGCAGCCAGCCTGCATGATTTTTCGAACCGGGCGCACCTGCCACTTGTGATTCTGGATCCAGAGATGACTGCGCACCAGTCCGCAATAAACGATGCCATTAAAAGAGCAGGGGCGGGAACCTTGATTTTGGATGGCGTGTCGGATCTCAACCCCGAAGCTCAACTTAGAGTACTGCACACATTGGGCGAATTAAGTGAACGGTCTGTACGTTTGATTTCGATTGCGGAACCCAATATTATTGCTGATGTTCAAAATGGGAATTTTAGAAATGATTTGTTTTTTAGAATTTCAAGTTTACAACTAAAAGTGCCATCTTTGCGTGAAAGAGTTGAGGATATATTGGTCTTGGCCCAACATTTTATTAACACTGCTGAGACCGATACTGAATTTGAATTCAGCGCCTCTGGGGTGGGGATATTACGCGGTTTTGACTGGCCTGGAAATGTTCGCCAATTACAAAATGTGATGGGACAGCTAATGATGGAGTCGCCAAATGCGATTTTTGATGGCCCTGCGGTACAAGAAGTTCTAAAAAAATGTGGATCTTTCATAACTATGAACGAGCTTTCCCCCTCCCAGAAATTGGGAGATGCGGTGGAGCAGCATGTGCAGAGATATTTTGATCAGCATGGAGCAACTTTGCCGCCTGCTGGTGTTTATCAAAGAATATTGCGCGAAATAGAGGTTCCATTGATTGAGATAGCACTCACTGCTTCGTTGGGTAATCAGGCTAAGTGCGCTGATCTTCTTGGTATTAACCGAAATACTTTACGT
Organism: Rhodobacteraceae bacterium ASP10-04a; assembly: GCA_000981705.1. GTDB lineage: Bacteria > Pseudomonadota > Alphaproteobacteria > Rhodobacterales > Rhodobacteraceae > Planktomarina > Planktomarina antarctica. The sequence continues at coordinate 26,158 of LAQD01000019.1, read as the reverse complement.
AAAAAGATTAACGATCTCGAAATTGTAGTTACACGTCGTCGCAAATTGATGTAAAAACGCAACAAGCGTTGCATTTTGGCAAAGATTCGAGATGTAGTACCGCGATGTAGTAAAAAAGGGCAGCCAAAATGCGCCACGGCTTTGTCAGTTCTCTTTTAGATAGGATTTCTGATCTACGTGAGAGCGCGTTATTCAATTCCGGTCTAACATTTGGATTAGTCATAACTGGGCCAATGCTGGTTTTTCTTACATTCTACATGATGCAGCCTATTCAGGGCGCTCGGGGGTATTTGAGATTTGTCCTAACTGCTGATTTTGTCTATATCTTATTTATTACGACTTTATTGATCCGCCGCCTAGTGCAGTTGGCCGCTGATCGGCGTGCGGAGTCTGCGGGTTCAAGATTGCATTTTCGCTTGACTACAGCTTTCGGAGTGATCGCTCTATTTCCCACTGTCTTGGTCGCTCTATTTGCAGTGCTATCGATTAACCAAGCTCTTGAAGGTTGGTTCTCAGAACGGGTGCGTAGTGCAGTTGGCGCGTCACTTAGCGCCGCCCAAGCCTATCAAACCCAGATCCGTAATGGATTGATGGCTGATACACGGGTTTTTGCGCAGCAATTGAACGATCTTAACACTAGCCGATTTCAAAAAGGCAACATCGATACTGACAGCCAGTTGAGTCCTGAATTGACGCGCCTTCAAACCGAATTTGAGCGTGGTCTGAAGGAAGTCTATATCATTAACAATATCGGTGAACTGCGCTTGCGTGGCCTGTCATCGTACTTGTTTGGTTATGAAAAACCAACCCTTAGACAAATTAAGCAGGTCGAAGGGCCTGATGTTTTGATTATAACGGATTTAATAGGTAATGAACTGCGGGCACTCATTCGGCTGAGTAATTATTCAAACCACTACCTATATCTTACTCGCACAGTTGACGGCTCACTTTTGGGCCTGCTGGAAGATACCACGGAGACGGCGACTTACTACAACCAGCTGGAAACAGAACGTGGGCGCCTACTTTTTGATTTTGGGCTTTTATATCTAGCTTTTGCGGTAATTCTGATTCTCACAGCTACTTGGTTGGGTCTTTGGTTTGCTGAGCGTTTGGCTAGCCCGGTGGGGCGGATGACCGCGGCTGCTCAAAAAGTAGGGGCTGGGGATTTGGACGCCCGTATTGAAAATATCAAGGGCGATGATGAGATCGCGATGCTTGCGCGTTATTTTAATCAGATGACCCATCAATTGAAAGGTCAACGCGACACTCTGATCCAAAGTGCAGAGCAAGCGGACCGGCGACGCAGGTTGTTTGACTCTGTTTTGGCTTCTGTAACTTCTGGTGTTATTGGGTTGGATCAATCGGGCCATATCACCTTTTTAAACAAATCTGCGCAGCGCGTATTGGACTTACCTGAGGTTTCAAAACTATCATTATTGTCGAATTCCGTACCAGAATTCAGAGAGATTGTAGATGATTTTCGTACTGGGGTTTCGGATGTGGCACAACGCGAAATTCGTCTGTTACGGCGCGGTAAGTTGGAAAACCTTTTGGTGCGGATTGCTCTGCGTACAAATGAGTTATCAGAGGAAGAAGGCTACGTGATAGCTTTTGAGGATGTAACTGATCTGGTCAGTGCTCAGCGTATGGCCGCTTGGGGTGATGTTGCGCGCAGAATAGCGCATGAGATAAAGAACCCACTAACGCCAATCCGGCTATCAGCAGAACGAATTAAGCGAAAGTTCTCACCAAAGGTTGGAGAAGAATCCGATCAGCTTGAAAATATGACTGACGTGATTGTGCGCCAAACAGACGAATTACGACGAATCGTGGATGAGTTTTCACAATTTGCTCGAATGCCTGAGCCTGATCGTCGTCCAACAGATTTCGGTGAATTACTGAAAGGTGCTATTTTGTTGCAAGAAAGTGGCCAGCCTAATGTTATTTTTAAGTTAAACCTACCAAATGAAAAGCTTTGGATTGATGCAGATTCATCTATGATTGGTCGGGCGATCACTAATCTCTTAAAAAATTCTGGTGAGTCCATTGAAGAAGCATTAAAAAAATCTCCCAAAATCAACGGTGAAATTCGGGTAGTGGCTTCTCAAACTGATCGTTCAGTGGTGCTTACAGTTGTCGATAATGGGACTGGGCTACCAGAAGATCGGTCACGTTTACTCGAACCTTATGTGACCAACCGACAGTCAGGCA
>LAQD01000019.1:5743-23876 GCA_000981705.1 Rhodobacteraceae bacterium ASP10-04a | reverse complement strand
GTGCAATGCCCGGAGCGCAAGCGGTAATTAAACTGCCAAAACTCAAACAGACTACCGCACAGAACGTAGCCTTAGGAAAAACAACATGACTGATATTCTGATTGTAGATGACGAACGAGATATCCGTGAGCTGATCTCAGATATTTTGATCGATGAAGGCTACAAGACCCGCTTGGCAGGTACATCTGATTCCGCGATGCGCCAAATCGCTGACGAACGCCCTGCTATGCTCGTCCTCGACATCTGGCTCAAAGACAGTGCCATGGATGGCATAGATATTCTGAAGTCGGTCAAAGCCAATTATCCTGACATCCCGGTAGTAATTATATCAGGCCATGGGAACATAGAGATAGCAGTTGCAGCAATCAAACAAGGTGCTTTTGACTTTATTGAGAAGCCTTTCAACATTGACCAGTTAATCGTAGTTATACGGCGAGCGATGGAAGTCGCTAATCTCCGCAGTGAGAATACGGCCCTCCGCAGCCATTACCATCCTCCACTTGAACTTATTGGCCAGAGCTCTGCGTATAAAACGTTAAAAAACAATCTTGATAAGGTAACAAAATCCAATGGTCGGGTGCTTCTGACTGGGCCGTCAGGGGTTGGGAAAGAGACTTCTGCTCGCTTTATTCACTTCAACTCAAACCGTGCAGATATGCCGCTTGTTGTGGTTAACTGTGCCTCTTTGGATACTGAAAATGCTGACTTAAAGCTATTTGGTGGGGGGGCGGAATCTGGAAATTTACACGTTGGTCTGCTTGAATCAGCGCATAATGGAATATTGTTTTTCGATGAAATTGCAAATCTGCCTTTTTCGGTACAGGGCAAGCTGTTGCGAGTTTTGGTTGATCAAAGTTTCACTCGCGTGGACAGCAGCACTGAACAAAAGATAGATATTCGGGTTATTTCAGCAACCGCACGTAATTTGGAACATGAAATTAAGGCGGGTACCTTTCGTGAAGAACTATTTCATCGATTGAATGTAGTTCCGATTGCAGTGCCAAGTCTTGAAGAGCGTCGTGAAGACATTACTGTATTGGCTGAGCACTTCTTGATTGAGTTTCATGAAAAACTTGGTCTACCGAAGCGGGCGCTTAGCGATGCTGCGGCTACAACACTGCAAAGTATGGTCTGGCCTGGAAATATCCGTCAGTTAAAGAATGTGGTTGAGCGGGTATTGATTATGGGGTCATCAAAAAATTTAATTGAGCCTGAAGAGTTGCCTAGTAGTAACGGCATCATTGACAGCAAAGACGGCCAAATTGTCCTTTCCGGCAGTGTTGCAACTTTCTCTTTACGTGAAGCACGTGAGTTGTTTGAGCGTGAGTATTTGTTGACACAAATCAATCGCTTTGGTGGTAATATCAGCCGAACTGCCAGTTTTGTGGGTATGGAGCGCTCCGCGCTACACCGCAAGTTGAAATCTCTTGGGGTAGTGACTTCAAACAGAAGTGGCAGCCTCATATCTGGTTTAGATGAGTAATTAATCCAATAATTGACCTGCCGTGTCTTGTCTGACACACCAAGAGAAAGAATTATTTAGATCTCAAGGGGCCTAAAACATGAAGGTGATCATTTGCGGCGCAGGCCAAGTTGGATGGCAAATTGCACGCCATCTTGCCAGTGAAAAAAATGACGTTACTGTTGTTGATCGTAATCCTGACCTAGTGCGTCAGGCGACTGATACTCTTGATGTACAGGGAATCGTTGGTTTTGCTAGCTATCCTGACATTTTGGCACGCGCTGGTGCGGATGATGCTGATATGGTGATTGCGGCCACTCATTCTGACGAAGTGAATATGGTCACCTGCCAAGTTGCGCATTCCGTGTTTAACATTCCGCGTAAGATTGCTCGCCTGCGTTCGCAAAGTTATTTGGATGCCATCTACTCGGATCTCTACAGGCGTGATCACCTACCGATTGATGTGGTGATTAGTCCTGAGAAAGAAGTTGCAGAAGCCGCATTGCGGCGTTTGCAGACGCCAGCAGCTTTTGAAACTGAGTTTTTCTTTGGTGGTGAGATACAGATGTTGGGTATAACACTTGATGACAAATGTCCGGTATTGAATACGCCACTCAAGCAACTTTCCGATCTATTCTCAACACTTTCAACCGTCGTTGTTGCTATTCGACGTCAGGGCACTTTATTTGTACCCAGCTCCGGTGATCAACTTTTTGCCGGTGATTCATGCTATATTTTTATACAAAAACATGACGTCCAGCGCGCGCTTGAGGTATTCGGTAAAACCACTCAAGCTCAGGACCGGGTTGTGATCATAGGTGGTGGTAATGTGGGCTTTACTGTGGCCAAACATCTTGAAAATCGCAGTAGCCGTATCCGTGCCAAGGTGATTGAGATAGATCGCGATAATGCTGAACATGCAGCAGAACTATTAGAAAAAACTATTGTATTGCATGGTGACGGCTTGGATGCAGAGATGTTGGCTGAGGCCAATATTGAGCGTTCTGATGCTATTTTAACGTTAACTGATGATGATAAAACCAATCTCTTGGCCGCTATTCGGGCCAAGTCAATGGGTTGTCCCTTAGCTATTTGTTTGATCAATGACCCTTCGATGGTGCCTCTTTTGCATGCGATGGGCATTGACGCCTATGTAAACCCAAGAGCTACCACAGTGTCATCTATTTTGCGTCATATTCGCCATGGTCGGGTGCGGGGGGTGTATTCGATTGGTGATGCTGAAGGTGAAGTCATTGAGGCTCAAGTTATGTCAACCTCAACCATTGCTGGCCAATATATCCGAGATATTGAGTTTCCTGAGGGGGTTCTGGTGGGGGCAGTGCGCAAAGGCACCAAAATCCTGAAACCGTCTGGGTCTCTACGCATTGAGGATGGGGATCACGTGGTGTTATTTGCGCTTGCAGCAGACGTAGGCGAAGTAGAGCGCCTGTTGCAAGTTACCGTCGACTTTTTCTGAAGATGTGGAGGCGTTTTCAGAAATTACCACTGGCAATCTCCCTGCCAAGTATACTTATATTGATGATGATGATCCCATCACTCCATGGATTTTATGCAGGCAATGTGCATCAGGGTCGCACATTTTTTTATGCTGTGCTTTTGGGACTTTTTGCACTAATTTTTTTGAGCTTTTCGCTAAAAGGAGCACATTTTTCTGCTCATCAGAATACGCAACTTTGGTCACTTATCGCTTTTTACCTTGGGTTCCCCATTCTTTTAGCTATTCCGTTACATGAGGTTGCAGAATCTGGGAATTTTATTAATTCTTATTTGGATATTGTAAGCACTGTAACTACCACTGGCTTGCCAATTTTCCCAACCAGTACTTTAAGTGAAACCTTAGTCATTTGGCGCGTGTGTTTGGGTTGGGTGAGCGGATTTCTTATCTGGGTGTTTGCTTGGTCAGTTTTTGCACCCTTAAACCTTGGCGGGTTCGAGCATTTGGGTTCACACGGCTCGGCAAGTGGTTTTTATACAATTGGATCAACGGATAAAATGCGCTTACCAGCAGAAAAGTTTTGGCGTGAAGCCTTGCGTCTTGCGCCTATTTATTTTTTGATCACAGCTGCTACATCATTAGCGCTCTTAATTTTGAGTGGTGACCCCGCCTTTGCAATCTTGCGTGCGATGGCTACTATTGCAACCTTTGGTCTAGAAATTCCAGGACATTCTGGAGCCGGTTGGTCTAGTGAAGCCATTTTAATTGTGGTGATGGTATTTGCTTTGTCGCGTGCCACTTTTTCCACTCCTTTTACCAAAACTCAAAAATGGTATTTTTCTCGTGATCCTGAACTTCAAGTAGCAGTTGTTTTAATAACGATCGCCGTACTTTTATTGTTTTGTATGCAGTGGCCTAAATTAAATGGAGTGATGGGCTATGTCAAAGCAATATGGGGTTTTCTGTTTACCAGTTTTTCGTTTCTCAGTACTACTGGTTTGATATCGGAATATTTCCCAAGCGCACTGCTCGAGTCTAGTAAAGCCCACTTTGTCATTGGTGCTTTGGCTATGTTTGGCGGTGGTGTGGCTACAACGGCTGGTGGTATAAAGCTTCTGCGGGTTTATATTTTGGCTAGGCACTGCAAGGCTGAAGTGGACCGATTGATTGCCCCCACTCAGGTGATTTCAGGTCAGAGTGAAAAACTATTAACTTCGCATCATAATGCAATGTTGGCTTGCGTATTTTTGATGCTGTTCATTTTAGTTTTTGCGGCCATAACGTTGGGCTTAACGCTGACAGGTAGCAGCGTGGATGACGCGCTGCTACTCACCCTCGCTACTCTAACGAACACTGGGCCTATAGCGCAGGGTGTGGGTGCTCTGACGAATACGGGTTTAGAGCTAGGGACTGATGCAAAACTAATTTTAGCTTTAGCGATGACCTTTGGTCGACTGGAGGTTTTCGCTCTTTTGGCGCTGTTGAACCCTGACATTTATCGCTAGTGCAGCCATCTAAGTTGCATTGGCACTGGAATCTCCCCGAAAACACCTACATAAACGCTCAGATAGTATAATTATTTTTGTATCTCAGAAAACAAGAGGGCTAATCAATGGCTTCAGATAAACAAAATTTACAAGATGCATTTCTTAATCAAGTGCGAAAAACTAAAGTACCCGTTACAATTTTCCTGATCAATGGTGTTAAATTACAGGGTGTTATTACCTGGTTTGATAATTTTTGTGTACTGTTGCGCCGTGATGGTGCCTCCCAATTGGTTTATAAACATGCGATATCAACAATCATGCCAGCACAATCCATTTCGCTCTATGATGGTGAAGAATAACCTTTGATGGGCAACGGATTGGATATTGAGACCCACGCTTGGGTTTTGCACCCTGACATCAAAACAGATTACTCACCGCGTTCAGCTGTGGATGCATTGGCTGAAGCCGTTGCTTTGGCACATGCGTTACCAGGATTGAGCTTAATGGGTGAGACGGTTGTGCGTTTGCCTCGGGCGCACCCCGGTAAACTATTTGGTAAGGGTAAGATTGCTGAACTGGGTGACTTGTTTAAGGGAGCTGATGTTGAATTAGTTTTGGTTGATGGTCATGTATCCCCTGTGCAGCAGCGAAATCTAGAGAAAGACTGGGGCGTGAAGATTCTCGATCGTACTGGCTTAATCCTTGAGATTTTTTCTGACAGGGCTCGAACGCGTGAAGGCGTACTTCAGGTTGAGATGGCTGCTTTGAGCTATCAACGCACCCGTTTGGTGCGTGCATGGACCCACCTTGAGCGCCAACGTGGCGGGCTTGGGTTCGTGGGCGGTCCTGGTGAAACCCAAGTTGAATCAGACAAGCGTGCAATTGATATTCAATTGGTTCGTTTGCAAAAACAGCTGGATAAAGTTGGTAAGACTCGTAAGCTGCACCGTACTGCTCGCGCCAAGGTACCCTATCCGATTGTGGCTTTGGTTGGCTATACAAACGCCGGTAAGTCGACATTATTCAATCACATGACCGGAGCTAAAGTTTTTGCCAAAGATATGCTATTTGCAACTTTAGATCCAACTATGCGCGCTCTGGAGTTGCCTAATGGAATGGATATCATTTTGTCAGATACGGTTGGATTTATTTCGGATTTGCCGACGGAACTTGTAGCATCATTTCGTGCTACCTTGGAAGAAGTAACAGCGGCGGATTTGGTGGTGCATGTTCGAGATATTTCTCATCCTGAAACGCTGGAACAGGCCAAGGACGTTGAGACCATTTTGGAAACCCTTGGTTTAGCTCAAGATGTTCCGAAGATTGAGTTGTGGAATAAGACTGATATGCTTGACGAGGGGGCTATTGAAGCTTTGATAAATTCCGCAGAGCGAGCAGAGAATGTGTTTATGACCTCTGCCCTAACGGGTGTAGGAATACCTGAGTTTTTGAGAGCGGTGTCCCTTACTCTGACACCGGATAAATCCTCATCAGAGTTGCTTTTGAGCTACTCAGAGGGCAAGCAACGAGCGCGATTATTTGACCAAGGTATAGTTACTGCCGAGCGGCAAACAGACGATGGCTTCGCAATAACAGTACTATGGACTGCACGGCAAAAGAAAGTCTTTATGGACCAATATTTGCCAAAGTTGGACTAAGTGTAGTAACGCCTGTGGCTCCGGCCCGTGCCAAGCTTTCATCTAATGACATGGGTACATATTCGCCCCGTCGCCACAGTTCAGCTAGGTTGTCATAATGGCGTGAAAGTGGGTGGCCACTTTGCCCAGTTGAAATGATAAATACAGAACTGTCAGGATCTGCAAAGTCATAGACGCCACGGTAAGCACCTGCATGCACGTTTAGGTACGGATTTGGGCCGGTACCAATTGTCTTTCCGCGTTGAAGAGTATTGTCTCCGCCGGAAGTGGAATGACGAATGTTAACAAACCATTTTAGTACAGGGATTTTGCCCAAAACTGGGTGATCGTGCGTAGCTTGATGCGCCTCGCCCCAACGCAATCCATCGATATCATTTGAATATGTGTTTAACAATTCAGTTAGAGCATCATCTAATGCCAACTGTGCCATGGCCGCACAGGTTTCGATGGGTTCGGATTGTACAACGTCACACCATTGTCCGGCGCCATCAATATTGCGGTAGACCCGTTCGATAAATAACGGTTTTACTTGTGAGAACTCTTTAGACAAAGGTCCAAGCTCATCCTGAACTAGTCTGACTTGTAGGGCTCTTATCCAGGCTGAATATATCAAAGGTTCCGGTAAATGCTCATTCATTTCACCGTTCCAGTTGGCTAAAAGGTTTAGCGCGACCTTCCGCTGCTCTAGTAGCTTATTAAAAGGTGTTCCCTTTGATTGAAACCACAGTTCTGCACCGATCAAAGGCAGAATCGTGCGCGCAGTGGAAGAGATACTGTCCAACTGTGCTTCTATGAAACTATCACGCGTATGCGCCTCACGGTTTTGCATTAAGCGGACCCAGCGTTGCACGCGCTGCGTATCGCTCCAATCGTAACTGATATGCTCAGGAAACGGCCGGTCAATGTATTTGTTGTTAGTATTTCCTAATACGCCGCCAATTGGGTTGAGGAATACCGGATTGACGGATTGATCAAACATTCCTTGCCAGCGGTTTACTGAAAGCCAACCCGCAGTAGGCATCCGTCCCCTTGATTGGTTCCGTGGATCGCGTTTTGGTAAGGCACCAATGGTGCGCATGGCGATCTGATTTCTATCTGCTAAGGTTAGGTTTTGGCCTGGGGCTATATAGGTACGGGACGCTTTCATCGCTGATTGTACAGAGTGTGATGCCATAATATCAAAAGCTGCTTCAATCGAAGTGTCATTAGCAGAGAGCAATGTCCAAGCCACTGAAGTTACATATCCCTCAGGCGTAATAGCGCCCAAATTATAATGGCTGGAGGGCAATACTGGGCCATTTTCTGTCCAAAGGAGGTCGATGGTAATCGATATGCTATCTTTAATCTTGATAATACTCTGTTTTTTAATAAAGGGCACAAATTCATTCAAAGATAGGTATTCGTTGGGATTATTTGGATTTACTTTTTCTATATAGACATCGGTATCATCTATGTTTGCAGTCGTTAGACCCCAGCCGAGATGTGCTGACCGGCCTACTAAGACTACTGGAACCCCTGGGATAGTCCCTCCAATCACACCACCGGTTTCAAGTTCTAGCCGAGCCAAATACCATATCGATGGCGCAGTCAGGCTCAAATGTGGATCATTAGCCAACAAAGTTCCACGGCTGGCGCTACGGCCTGGCAAGGCCGCCCATGCATTTGATGCTCCAGATAAGGCGATGGGTTTAAATGGTGAAAAGGCCTGCTGTGGCATATTTTCGTTAGCTTGAAGCCTCGGTAGGGTGGGAAACAGGCTGGCAAAATCGTTTAATATCGCCTGACCTGGCCCAGGCACATCGGGCAAGATATCCTTGAGCCGGTCGTTATCAAGGATCAACGATAATCGCGCGCGCAAAACTTCACTTTCTAAATGGCTTGACATCTGTAGGCCCATTAATTTGATAATTGCTAAACTATCGGCTGGAGACCAGCGTGCTATCGCATTTGAAAATATAAAAAACTCTGGAGCACCGCGTCCTAATGCCCCAGAATTAATTTCTTTTAATCGCGCATTAACACCCTGCGCGTAAGCATTAAGTTTTAGCTGCGTACTAGGGCGGAGTGCAGAGATAGAATTATGTGCAGCACTATATATTCCCAAGCGACGCACAACCTTATCAATCGATAATGTTTTTTCACCAAATAGTTCTGAAAGGCGCCCTTGTGCTGTCCGCCGCAGCATTGTCATTTGCCATAGTCTATCTTGTGCGTGTACATATCCGAGAGCAAATAAAGTATCATGGTCATTGGTACCAAAAATATGTGGAACGTTGGCTGTATCGCGGACGACTTCAGTTTTGGCTATCAAATCTGAAAACTGAACTGTTTTATTATAATTTGGCAAAGACTGTGAAAGAAAAAAATAGATAAAAAACAGAATTAAAACGCTAAAAGCTGCAACGCTTAGAGTGATGCGCACGAGCCATACAAAAATGCGTTCCATAGTCTACTTTCATTTAAGGCTACATTTAAGAGTTTAATTGATCGCACAATCCATGGTCACCACTAATTAAAAATTTATTACTTATAATTAACATTAATTTTGAAAAGCGTTATGACATAGATATTTATAGTCAAAATAAAACTGGACGTATTGCTCTCCACAGTGAGATTAAGGGATAATTCGGGTGTACTTCGTTCCGTCTAAAGTGGCGCCAAGGCGAATGCCCGCTTGTGCAAACATTATAGCGATAACTGGGCTTGAACTCGTTGTTGTATTAGCCGAGAACGAATCAGCACTATCTTGAAATACGTACTCAACATTTGCGCCTACTGCCCAACCTCTGGATGTTCTAAAATCACGCAAGGCATTATCCGTCATGAAAAATAAGACATGTGAATACTGCTGTGATCCTATTTGAAACCCTATACTTGCGCTTGCAGCAGAGTAGTAATCTACGTTAACATTGTTTATCTGTAGCGCTCCACGGCCAAATCCAGCACCAAGACCGAAACCGGCTTCCGTAATCAAGGGCATGACTAACATAGCACTCGATTTTTCCGCAAGTTGCTGAGTTCCAGGATACGTTTCAAACATCGCGCTTAACGTGGCGTCTACGCGAGCATCCATTTTTGTTGTGTTGTTGGACTCGATGCCATTGCTACAAGCCACAATTCCACTCAAAGCAAAAAAAACTATTAATAAATTACGTATAGTGTGAGATCTCATGGGTGTTCCGCCTATGTCTGCCCGATTTATTCGGTTCTTTATATTAATTTATAGTAAAGCGTCCGGCCTGTCACCAGCTAGCAGCCATCACTTTTATGGTGTTATTAATTCAGCAACCTCTGGCGCGAAGTAGGTTAAAATACCATCGCAGCCAGCGCGTTTAAATGCCATAAGGCTTTCCAACATCACCTGTTGCCCATTTAACCACCCGTTTTGATCAGCCGCCTTCAGCATCGCGTATTCGCCCGATACTTGATAGGCAAAGGTTGGAACCTGAAATTCTGTTTTTGCCCTTAGACAGATGTCGAGGTAGGGCATGCCCGGTTTAATCATAACCATATCTGCCCCCTCGCGAAGATCGCGGGCAATCATCCGCATGGCCTCATCGCTGTTGGCAGGATCCATTTGATAAGTTTTTTTGTCGCCGATTAGTGCTCCACTCGCTCCCACTGCGTCACGAAACGGACCATAAAACCCAGAGGCGTATTTGGCTGAATAGCTAAGAATATTAATATTGTGAAACTTATTTTTTTCTAACATTGCGCGAAGTGCGGCAATGCGACCGTCCATCATGTCTGATGGGCCTAAAATATCAGCACCTGCTTGGACTTGGACTTCACCCATTTTGACAAGCGCTTCAACGGTCTCATCATTCAGAATCTCACCGCCGCGCACAATACCATCCTGGCCATTGATATTATAAGGATCCAGTGCGATGTCGGTCATCACCATGATGTCAGGCACAGCAGCTTTAATCGCCCTTATTGCACGGTTGGTTAGATTGTCTGGATTCCATGCTTCAGCGCAGGTTTGAGTTTTAAGTCTTGGGTTAGTGTAGGGAAAGATACATATAGCTGGAATCCCTAGGCTGCGAGCACGGGCGGCCAACACGGGCAGTCGGTCAACTGTATGGCGGAAGACACCGGGCATAGAATGTATGGGATGTGCGTCATCTTGGCCGTCCATTACGAAAACAGGCCAGATCAAGTCTCCTGGGGCCAGAGTGTTTTCGCGAACCATCTCGCGCAATGACGGGTGCGCGCGCAGCCTACGGGGACGATAAGCTGGGAAAGGAGCCTGATTTTGTGAACGCGCCATGATGGGACCTCTTTTGCACAAACAGTTTGGGTTTTCTTCTGAGCGGCTTAGGTGTAGCACGGCAGAAATGCAAATTCCAATTTAATGTGGACTACGATGAGTATCATTGAACTGCTTTCATGGGACGCCTTTGGTAGCGGTTGGTTTTGGGCCCTGCTGCTGCTTCAGTTATTAGTAAATAGCTCTCGGGTTATTGGAATTCCTGTGGATATGCTACGCACGTGCGACATGGATCAGATTGGTCCAATCTTAAAATGGCGTATATCCCGACTTGTTGAACTGGTCGAAGGACTACATGTGCTCGTGATCTCTGTAATATCTTCTGCCATGTGCGGCATTCTAGTATTGGGGTTTTGGTATCAGATTGAGGTATTTGCAGCGCTTTGCCTTTTAGTTTTGCCGGAGATAGCAATCCTGCGCCTGGGCTATCTGACTGCTATTAAGTTGCGCTATGATCAGGCTTACAGTTTAAATACAATTCAGCTTATCAATAAATTACATTACAAAATTCAAGCTCTAGGAGCAGTCACCCTGCTGTCAGCTGGTTTTTTGGGGTACGGCTATGAGGTGTTGCTATGAGACGCAACAATAAAAGGTTTTATACAATAAATGACGTCTAATCATATTTTAATGAGCGGTGCGCCTGAAGGCTTTGACGCTACTATTGTACAAAAAGAAGCGTTACTAGGGGGCGTAATACATGTGGCGCGCGATGCGGGGCGCCTCCAGGCCATGCAAGCCGCTCTTGGCTTTTTTGCACCAGAATTACCGGTCTTTGTGTTTCCCGCTTGGGATTGCCTGCCGTTTGACCGTGTATCGCCCAATGCCGATATCAGTGCCACCCGCATGGCTGGTTTAGCCAGTTTTATAACTGACATGCCGGATAACTATGTGGTTTTGACCACGCTTTCCGCGGCGTGCCAAAGGGTACCCGCCCGTGCCATTCTGAAAGGTGCGGTCTTTCGTGCTGCTGTGCAAAATCGCGTGGACGAAAAAGCCCTGAGGGCATTCCTGGTCCGTATGGGATTTGTTCAAACACCCACAGTTATGGAGGCAGGCGATTATGCAATTCGAGGTGGCATACTTGATATTTTTCCACCAGGTAATTCAGGTCCAATAAGATTAGATTTTTTTGGGGATACTTTGGATGGCATTCGCCAATTTGATCCTGCCACTCAACGAACCACCAAATCGCTAGATTATATCGAACTTTCGCCAGTATCTGAGGTTATTTTAGATGAAGGTTCTATCAGAAGGTTCCGGCAAAACTACCGGATCGAATTCGGTGCTGCCGGTACTGATGACCCACTTTATGAAGCTGTTTCAGCGGGCAACAAGCACCAAGGTGTGGAGCATTGGCTGCCGTTTTTCCACGAAAAAATGGAAACCCTTTTTGATTACTTGCCCAGTGCATCTGTGGTTATGGATGATCAATCGACTGGGGTACGGCTCGCCCGCTGGGATACAATTGCTGACCAATATGACGCGCGCAAAACAGCTCTGGATCAAAAGGGCCGCCTGGATACTGTCTATAAGCCTGCACCGCCAGAGCTACTTTATCTGGACGATGCGGCATGGCAGGATGCGGTTGCTCACCGCAGGGTTGTGTCATTATCAGTTTTGCCACAACCTACGGGTCTTAACGCATTGGATGCCGGAGCCCGTATCGGCCGCAACTTTGCACCAGAGAGACAAAGTGAGGCCCTTAGCCTGTTTGGTGCGGTTTCGGACTACATAAAGCAAAAACGTAGTACCAAAACGGTGTTGATCACCTCTTACTCGAGCGGCTCTCGCGAAAGATTGTCGGGACTTTTGCAAGACGAGGGTCATTCTGAGCTGATAGACATTTGTGATATCACAGGTTTACGCGGAGTAGGCTCATATTTAGCGGTGTCACCCCTGGAACATGGGTTTGAAACCGACGACCTACTGGTTATTTCTGAGCAGGATATTCTTGGGGATCGTCTTGTACGCAGAACTAAGAAGCGCAAACGTGCTGATAATTTTCTTACTGAAACTCAAAGCCTCAGCCTCGGGGATCTCGTGGTGCATGTGGACCACGGTGTCGGGCGTTTTATGGGACTTGAAATTATTAGCGCCGCTGGCGCGGATCATGAATGCCTTTGTTTGGAATATGCTGATAATTCCAAGCTTTTTTTACCAGTTGAGAATATTGAACTGCTGTCGCGGTACGGCCATGATGAGGGACTACTTGATCGTTTGGGCGGCGGCGCCTGGCAAGCAAAAAAAGCTAGGCTCAAAGAGCGGATACGCGAAATGGCAGAAAAGCTTATTCGCGTGGCTGCAGAACGTGCGTTGCGTAAAGCACCGGTTGTTGATCCTCCCTTGGGCATGTGGGATACGTTTTGCGCACGCTTTCCTTATCAGGAAACTGATGATCAGTTGAACGCTATAGCTGAGGTGGTTGAAGACCTTGGGGCGGGTAAGCCCATGGATCGATTGATTTGTGGTGATGTTGGCTTCGGCAAAACCGAAGTGGCTATGCGCGCAGCCTTTGTGGCGGCTTGTTCCGGCCTGCAGGTGGCAGTGATTGCACCCACAACCCTATTAGCCCGCCAACATGCCAAAAGCTTTGTGGAACGGTTCCGAGGGTTTCCGTTGGAAATCCGGCAGCTGTCGCGGTTTGTCAGTGTCAAAGAGGCTAATGATACACGCGACGGCTTAGCGCGTGGCACAGTGGACATCGTGATTGGCACCCATGCAGTTTTGGCAGATCAGGTGAAAATTAGAAACCTTGGGCTTTTGGTGATCGATGAAGAGCAACGCTTTGGTGTGAGTCATAAAGAACGTCTCAAGCAAATGCGTTCGGACATCCATGTGCTGACACTCACTGCGACGCCCATTCCCAGAACGCTCCAGTTGTCACTCACCGGAGTGCGGGATTTGTCGATCATTGCAACACCACCTATCGACCGTCTGGCTATCCGCACCTATGTAAGCGAGTTTGATACTATCACCCTGCGCGAGGCCTTGCTGCGAGAACATTACCGTGGTGGTCAAAGTTTCTTTGTGGTGCCTCGTATTAAAGATATTCCAGATATAGAAGCCTTCTTACGCGACCATGTGCCCGAAGTCAGCGTTGTGGTAGGTCATGGCCAAATGGCCGCTGGTGAACTCGATGATAAGATGAATGCTTTTTATGATGGAAAATATGATGTACTTTTGGCGACAACAATTGTTGAATCGGGTCTGGACATCCCGACTGCCAACACCATGATCATCCACCGTGCCGATATGTTTGGCTTGTCGCAACTTTATCAAATTAGGGGCAGGGTTGGGCGGTCCAAGACTCGTGCTTTTGCATATTTGACCACAAAGCCAAAGGGTAAACTCACTGCAACCGCCGAAAAACGACTACGCGTGCTTGGATCATTGGATTCCCTAGGGGCGGGCTTTACATTAGCCAGCCAAGACCTGGATATTCGTGGTGCAGGAAACCTTCTTGGTGAGGAACAATCTGGTCAGATGCGTGATGTAGGCTACGAACTTTATCAACAGATGTTAGAGGATGCGATTGCCAAAATTCGCTCGGGCGAAACAGAAGCGAATATCGACAGTGATCAATGGGCGCCACAAATCAATCTTGGGGTATCTGTTCTTATTCCTGCGGCCTATGTGTCGGACCTCGATGTGCGTTTGGGGCTATACCGCAGACTGTCAAGTCTTGCCACCAAGGTTGAGTTGGAAGGCTTTGCCGCAGAATTGATTGACCGTTTTGGACCACTTCCAAAAGAAGTTAATACTCTCATGTTGATCGTGCGGATTAAAGCCATGTGCCGCAAGGCTGGTATTGCGAAGCTGGACGGTGGGCCCAAAGGGGCGACCATTCAGTTTCACAATGAAAAATTTGCCTCTCCAGGCGGTCTAGTGGCGTTCTTGGAAGATCAACGCGGTCTTGCTAAAATTCGAGATAATAAAATTGTGGTACGCCGTGACTGGGCCCGTACCTCGGATAAAATCAAAGGGGCCTTCACAATTGCTAAGGATCTGGCGGCATTGGTCGTTGCTGAGGCTAAACGGAAGGGTTAATCGGCTAGTTGGGTTTGTAGCTCGGCGATTATTGAGGCCCAAACCTCGGGAGTTTGTGAGCCGGGTACAGCGTGTTGGTTTGCTACTATAAAGGTGGGCACGGCATTTACACCCATCTTGCGGCTGTGGGAATCGCGCTCCTTAATCATCGATATATCTGAGTCACTGTTGAGCAGCTGGGTGGTTACATCTCGCTGAAGCCCCGCTTTTATGGCAATGTCACGGAGCGCCCCAAGATCACCAATATCTATGCCGTTACAAAAATAGGCGTCAAACAGCGCATCAATCAGAAGCTGCTGCTTTTGCTCAAGTCCTGCCCAATGGATCAAACGATGTGCGTTAATAGTGTTTGGAGTGCGCTTTATGGCGGCGAAGTTGATTGGTAGGCCTAAAGCCTGGGCTTGGCGCTCGATATTGCCATAAACCTCTACAGCTGCGGCCTTGCTGCCGAATTTGCCCTCAAGGTAAGCACGCCGGTCCATGCCTTCAGCTGGCATGCTAGGGTTTAGCTGAAACGGATGCCATTCGATGGTGAAGGGATGATCAGGATTGGCAGCCAAGGCTCGATCTAATTGGGTTTTGCCAATATAGCACCAAGGACAGATGGGGTCGGACATAATGTCAAGTTTTATCATAACTCGGGGTTCCATAATTGGGGCAGCTCTGCCCGGATAAGTTTGCCATTGTGATTGCGCGGTAGGTAGCTGACCTTCTGGATAATGCGGGGGTGTTTAAAGCGCGCCAAACTCTGGCCCGCCAATTTGATTAGCAAGGCCTTATTCAAGCGTCCATCACAAACGATAAAAGCTGCAATCACCCACACGTCTGGGCGGACCTCCACCTCGGCAACACCAACCTCTTGCACAGCTGGTATTTGCTCCAAAACCTGCTCAATCTCGCGTGGGGCCACACGGTAGCCCCCCGCATTCATTATATCGCGACGGCGCCCGACGAAGGAGAGGCTTCCATCATTATGCATCACCGCTTGATCTGCCGTTTCAAACCAGCCTGCGCGAAGCGGCAACTCTAAGTTATTGCCCCTCAAATACCCCAGCATCAGTCCAGGATCTTGGCAGTCCACCGCTATTGTTCCGACTTCCCCGCGCGCGATAGGTCCATCTGATCCTAAAATTGCAATCTTACGGCCGGGTTGCACCGCAAGGCTGCGATGTGCGGCTGGCGACGCAGATAAGAATGTTGAGCATTCGGTCATACCGAAGGCTTCGCAGAGTGGCGTATGTGTTTTTGCTCTCCAAGCGTCACGGATGCTGATAGGTAAAACATCGCCAGCGCTCAATCCGTGGCGAAGCGATGCCACAGGGGAAGCTTCAGGTGCAGCGAGTAATCTGCGATAGATGCCGGGTGCAGCAGCAAAAATACCAACGCGTTCTGATTTCATGATGTCCCAAAGCTGGGCCGGATTTTGTGAGTTGGGGATAACCGCTGTGGCGCCAATGGCCCATGGATCTAAAAGGCCGGTACCAAGTGTATAGGTCCAATTAAAAGCGCCTGCATGCATAACCACGTCTTGTGGGGTTAGATTGTACCAACCTTCCCACATCATGCGTCGCGCCCAAACGGCTCGATGCGCATGCAATACGGCGTTTGGTTGGCCCGAAGTGCCTGAAGTGAAAATTATATAACCTGGACGGTTTGGATCGCCTATAATTGGGCTGGCTGCAGGGAGTTTGGTGAATTTTCGCACTTGGGTTAATTCAATTTGCAATCCATCAAATTCATCACAAGGATAGGCCGGATCAAAAATTATTGCAGCTGGTGGTGTATTTTCAATCAGATTTAATATTTCACGCGACGATAGAGCTGTTGATGTTGGCATAGCGATAGCGTCCAATGCCGCCAAGGCCAGAAAACAGACTGGAAAATCGATCGTATTACCAATGCGCAGCATAACCCGATCGCCTGCTTCAACCCCAGCCGCACTAAGGCCTGTGGCTGTCCCCAGAACAGCCTGAGTGAGCGCTGCATAAGTATAATGGTTAGGTAGCCCATTCTCATAAACAGTTAACGCAATTTTCTTGGGCGTAGCACGTCCCGCATCCAACACATACTCAGATAGGTTGAACTGAGTTGGGCATTGAGGGGCAGGGGATAGGTCGAGAACGGCTTTCATAATCAGCGGCTAACGCGCACACGCGTCGGTTGCAAGCTTCCATCAGGCAGTTTAAGATCGAACTATGACCGATAATGATCCTTCATCAATCATTCGTATTGCCCGCGAAAATGGTGGCTCGGAAGATGGCCTACCGCTAGACTTGGGGCTAAGAGTACGCGAATTGCGCAAAGCACGCAACTGGACGTTGGAGCAGGCGGCCACTCAGGCCGGCTTGGCACGCAGTACTCTGTCCAAGATTGAGAATGGACAAATGTCACCGACATATGATGCATTAAAAAAATTGGCGATTGGGTTAGAAATTTCAGTGCCACAGCTGTTTACGCCACCGGTGAACAATCAGATCAATGGACGTTTGGCACATACCAAGGCCGGCGAAGGCCAAAGCCACGTGACAGCCACATATGAGCATGAATTGCTTGCCAATACCCTGTCTAAAAAGAAAATGCTGCCGTATCGTGCTGTGGTTCATGCCAGATCAATGAATGAGTTTGACGGGTGGGTCCGCCATGATGGAGAGGAGTTTTTATACGTTCTTACTGGCGTGGTTAAACTCTATACTGAATTTTATGAACCCATTGAGATGCGCCGTGGTGATAGCGCTTATTATGATGCTTCTATGGGGCATAATGTGGTAACTATGAGCTCTGAAGACGCTACAATCCTTTGGGTAACATCGCTGAGTTAGTTTTGCTTTAGCTTTGGAAAGAGCAACGATATTGTACAAAGCGCAAGAGCCAAGCCGATCAGCTGACAGATAATGAACATCGGCACATGCGCGGGCAAAATTCCGGAGAAGCTGTCGCTTAAGCTGCGAGCGATGCTGACAGCCGGATTGGCGAAGCTAGTGGACGAAGTAAACCAATATGCGCCAGTAATATATAGTCCAACCATGGCTGGAATGGCCTTCATATTATGTGCTAAACCGCCAAAGATAACAAGCAATAGTCCGAAACTTGCAAAAATCTCTGAGCTCCACAAATTTACGCCACTGCGGGCAGTTTGCGAGAGTTGGAGGATGGGTTGATCAAACATAATATGGACCAGCCAAACCCCGCATATACCCCCAACAACCTGGGCCACCACAAATCCCAAGGCGGTCAACGATGCCATCTTACCTCGCACCAAAAAGGCTAAGGTCACAATGGGGTTGAAATGGGCTCCAGAGACAGGGCTAAACAAAGTGATTATGCAATAGAGCATGCAGCCTGTGGCAATGGCATTGGCGAGCAAGGTAATTGCTACATTTCCATTCGCTAAAGTCTCCCCCATGATACCACTTCCCACAACGCTGACTAGTAAAAGTGCCGTCCCCAAAAACTCAGCCAATATTAAGCGTCTCATAGCGTCTCCAATGCCCCATGCTTAATGCATATCGACAATAATCCTGATGTTATCACAAGCAGTTACCAAGACCCTAGTCTGTTTCATACCACCATACATCGGGCAGAAACCCAATCCAATCGCCATACATCGGCAATTTTTTTGGATATTTGATCTCTTTGATATGGGCTAAGCGGCTGATCGCGCTGGTGTGTATCGGGATTACATAGCGGCCAGCGGTTAAAATGCGGTCTAAAGCGCGGGCAGCTGCGAGAAAATCATCATGGCTTTTAGAG
>LAQD01000019.1:5348-5681 GCA_000981705.1 Rhodobacteraceae bacterium ASP10-04a | reverse complement strand
GCTTTTTAACACCATCTGCGCCCCAGTACAGCATTTGTTCATTGCCTGGGCTTAATGACAGCCCTCGTCGATAATAGGCAATATCAAAATCATAGACTTGTGTGCGCTCTTTGTACTGGGAGGAATCTAACACTTGCGTAGTGAGTTGGATGCCTAAACGTTCGAGTGCTTGCTGGTAAATATCCATCATTAATTGGCTTTCGGTGTCGCCTTGTTTTAAAACGGTGACAATATTAAAGACCTCACCTTTTGCATTGCGCCGCCGCCCATCTTGCACCGTCCAACCGCTCTGATTGAGCAGATCATCAGCAATGCGAATATTTTTACGGTTAC
>LAQD01000019.1:0-5280 GCA_000981705.1 Rhodobacteraceae bacterium ASP10-04a | reverse complement strand
GAAACTCCAGAACGCGGCCTTTAGCTGCGCCAGGCTTCATTGATAAGACCGAATTTGAATAATAAGAGGGAATTCTGTCCTGACGTCCTCCCGTGTTTGTTTGGTTAATAAACTCAAAGTTAAAAGCTGTTATTAAAGCCTCGCGAACGCGCCAATCTTGAAATTTGGGTAAGCGTGTGTTCATCACAAATCCGGTAATACCACTTGGGCGTTGATGTGGGATGACTGATTTAAGTACATCCCCACTGGCAACTGAATTAAAATTATAGGAATTTTCCCACCGCTCTGCATTCAACTCACGAAAGGATGAGGATTCTCCCGCCTTAAAGGCTTCGAATTGCACGGATCCATCGGCGTAGAAGTCTAAGCGAATTTCATTAAAGTTATTGGTTCCGCGGCGAAAGCTAATATTTGCCCCCCAATAGTTTGGATTGCGAGTAAGGCGCACAAAATTCCCAGGGTCAAATTCAGAAATAACATAAGGTGCACTAGAAATTGGGATCTCAGCCAAACCGGAATTTTGAAAGTCCTTATCATTCCATTGGGCTTTTTTCAAAATGGGACGCAGACCCACCAAAAGTGCTAATTCCCGATCATTTGCGATGAAGGTAAATTTAATCTTACGAGGACCGGTCTTGGTAATCGTTTTAATTTTTTTCCACAGACCATGATAGCGGGGATGACCGACGGTACCCAAAGTTTCATAAGACCAAATTACGTCTTCTACTGTTACTGGGCTTCCATCAGAGAATCGAGCATCCGGATGCAGAGAAAATTCAACCCAGTGGCGGCTCTCATCTGTCTCTATTGATTCGGCTAAAAGGCCATAAAGACTGAATGGCTCATCGTAAGACCGGCCCATCAGACTTTCATAGGCCAAAAATCTGAGCTGCCATGGCACTGAGCCTTTTCTGACATGTGGATTGAGCGACGTGAAGGTCCCCCCCTCCGCCGAGACCACAATTCCACCCTTTGGCGCATCTGGGTTTGCGTAGGGTAAAGACACAAAATCATGTGGTAGGGCAGGCTGTCCGTACATAGCTATGCCATGTTTGGGTTCAGCTGAGGCCACTCCTGGAGATAGAATAATACTTATCCAGATAGCTATGAAAAACTTTCCAATAAGCGCGATGTGATGTGTCATTGTGATAATGTCCTTTGGCTTTAGTACCGTTGTAATGTGACGCTACAGCGTGAATTAAAGTTTTTCAAACTTTTAGCTTGGAGCCGCTGAACAGATTGCTTATACCAACGTTACTGCTCGATAGGTTTCTTGCCTGTATGAAACCTGCCTCAATAACTCAACGCCAGCTTCGTGCTGGCGTTTTTTTTGGGAGAGTATCAGGTAGTAATTAGAATTCCTGCGATGAGCCACATAGTTATTCCAACTCCAACATCCAAAATCCGCCAAGCAGTTGTGGACGCCATTATTGGTGCTAGTGCTCTTGCGCCGTAGCCGAGACTAAAGAAAAATACTAATGAGCCGAGGCTGGCCCCGGTAGCAAAAGAGTATTTTTGTGCCATGGTCGGATATTGTGCTGACACCGCCCCAATTAATCCTAGCGTATCAAGATAGACATGGGGGTTAAGAAATGTGAAGGCTGCAATAGTGAGAATTGCTCTGCGCAGAGTTTGCCGACCTGGCTTCAGCTCAAGATCATAAAAGCCTTGATAAGCTGACCAAATTCGCATGCAGCCATAAGCAGCAAGAAAAAGTGAGCCTATTAGGGTCATCACTTGTGCAAACCCTGTTGCGAAAGAGCCGATTAACTCGAAACTGAGCACTCCGGCCCATATTAGCAGAGCGTCACTTACAGCGGCAAATAGGCAAATGGCAAAAACATGGCTGCGCAAAAGACCCTGCCGGAGCACAAAAAGATTTTGTGCTCCTACCGCCAGTATCAACGACATAAGTGTAATGAACCCTGTTAAGAATGCCTGTATCAAGTTAGACTCGGCACCTTATCCTCAGGATATACTAGCCCTGCAGAGATCACTAATTTAGCAGCATTTTCCACAGTCATATGCAGTTCTTTGATATCGCTCGCAGGTACAAACAACAAAAACCCAGAGGTTGGGTTCGGCGTGGTGGGTACAAAGACTGATACGAGATCATCGTCCTCTGGCGCGTGATCGGCAACTTCCCCTCGAGCTGTCGTAGCTATAAATCCAATCACCCAAATGCCTTTACGAGGGTACTCGATTAAACAGGCTTTATCGAAGCTATTGTTTTTTTGATTAAAAACGGTTTCAGCGATCTGTTTGACACCACTATAAACTGTACGGACCACAGGCATGCGATGAACTAAGCCCTCCGCCCACCATAGTAAGGAACGGCCCAGAAACCCTTTGCCAAGCCAGCCAACAAAAAAAGTGAAAACCAGAAACACAATAAGGCCAAAACCGCGAATATCATATTGTTCACTTAACTGAATATCAAAGAGAGTTTGGATGTAACGGTCCGGCTGATAGCCATCTGGTACAATCGACCAAACTCGCGCATCAATCCATCCCACAACCGACCAAATAAGCCAGGCTGTGAGTGCAATTGGAGCTATAATAACGAGACCAGTAAGAAAGTTGGAGCGCATGGCGCCAACCCATCCTTGACGGCGTCTGGTGTATTCAGGTGGCGTGTCCATTTTTTACCCTACCATTGACTTATATATACGATGTAAACAGCGCTTGGTGTGGATACAAGAATTAAGACGCATTCTTCAAATATTTGCTAATTTATAGCAAGACTTTGCAATTTCAGCAGCTAGCTGCGCATTGTTTTTTACAAGCGCAATGTTCGTAGTCAGAGACTTTCCCTTTGTTAGCTCAAAAATTCGACCCAACAGAAAGGGTGTCACCGCTTTCGCAGTGATCTTTTGGTGGCTCGCCTCATGTAATGCCATCTCGATCAATGGACCTATAATTTCCGCGGAAATTTCTTCTTGCTTTGGTACTGGATTGGCAATCAGCTGCCCGCCGTTAATACCTAAAGCTTTACGGGCTCTCAATCCAGCGGCAATTTCGCCGGGGCTGTCCGTGCGTAATGGGGCAGGGATGTCGCTTGTAGAAGACCAAAATGCCGGCATCATATCTTGCCCATAGACAATCACAGGTACGCCATAGGTCTCGAGCACCTCCATTGTTTTAGGAATATCCAGAATGGCCTTAGCACCAGCGGCCACAACAATCACCGGAGTCATAGCCAGTTCACGCAAATCTGCGGAAATATCGAGGTTCAGCTCAGCGCCTCGGTGTACACCGCCAATGCCGCCAGTTGCAAAAACTTCAATGCCCGCAGCGTGTGCGGCAATCATTGTGGCGGCAACTGTGGTGGCACCAGTCCGGCCTTGCGACATTACAAAGGCCATGTCGGCCCGAGAAACCTTAGCTACGTCCCGGGTTTGGGCTAAGTCTGTTAACTGCTTCGCATCCAGTCCGACATGTAGATTACCTTTTAAAATAGCGATTGTGGCGGGAACGGCGCCAGCATCACGTACCACATCCTCAACCTCACGGGCTACTTGTAGGTTTTGCGGGTACGGCATGCCGTGTGTGATAATCGTACTTTCAAGTGCGACTACCGGTTTGGTGAAACCAGTAGTTCTTTGGATAGCTGTTATTTCAGCGCTGTAGGTAATTTGCATGGATTATCCTTCTGATTTCCCGGAAACATAGGCTGCCGCGGCGTTTGAGGCTGATTGTAAAGCCGCGACTCCGGACAGCCCGCGTAATTCGGCTGCTATGTGTGCGGCCATAAATGTGTCCCCGGCACCAGTAACACGCGAGGCCAGCACTGCTGGGGGCGTAGCTAATACACATCTCTCAGCGTCAGCCAGGGCTGCGGCTTTTGGTCCATCTGTCACCAAGGCGCGATTGGCGCCACGGGCCACTAAGGATCGAGATGCCGTTTGTGCATCTAAAAAATCCTGTTTGCATAGAATGCCCGCCTCCTCCACATTCACATAAAGCGTGGCACCTTTGTGGCTGAGT
Organism: Rhodobacteraceae bacterium ASP10-04a; assembly: GCA_000981705.1. Taxonomy (GTDB): domain Bacteria; phylum Pseudomonadota; class Alphaproteobacteria; order Rhodobacterales; family Rhodobacteraceae; genus Planktomarina; species Planktomarina antarctica. Next base: position 1,293 of record LAQD01000019.1, on the reverse strand, counting down.
AAGGGCAGTAAACGTTCAGCTTTTCCTGGGGATGCTGGAGCTATGCGCAGATCTGACGCACTAAAAAGACGAGACGTGGCTATTTGAGATAGAAGCGTTACGGTTAAATTACCATCCAATGCAATCAAGCCAGAGAAGGGTTCTTCTGGAGTGCCAAGCCGCCCATCCTCAAGTGGGAGTAAGATTTTATCACCCGCGGCCTCAAGCGAATGTGCATCAGCAATGGCGGCAATCAACCCGTTGCTGCCTTCAATTGCCATGTATTGATCTGTGGGAAGGTCTCGCGAGCAGTATAAAAATTGGGTGTTGAGCTTTAAAACTCCAGCAGCTTTGATTAAATCTATCCCCTCAGGGTCTTGGCCCACTACAGACAAAAGTATAGGATGCAGACCAAAACTTCTCAATGTCATGGCTATATTCATTGCTACACCGCCGGGCATGCGGGTAATCCGTCCGGGAACATCAGAACCAGCTTGCATAGCGCGCGTAGACCGCCCAATAACATCCCAAAGTACCGAGCCTATACACAATATTTCTGGATTCTTTTGCATGGCTGTTTGTGGCAAGGCCTCGACCGATAAACAAGTGGATTAAATTTCAAAACCGCAAGAAATTACAAACGCGTACAAAGCTATCAACAATTTAGAAATATATAATAGATTGCAACTTTCCCAAAAACATAGATGTTTGAACACCTAGAAGCAGTATTGTTTGCGATTCTTTGAGTTGTAAAGCTTGGATTAGTAAAGGCTTGCAATTCCTTTAGAATTAGCATAACCTGCCACTGCGACGTTACATCTATCGGCATCACTGCTCCTTATGGCTCAGTCTTTCGATCTAACACTGACTTAGCCAAACTGCTGCATTCCGTGGGCAGACTAAACAAGGAGAACGACGATGGCTACTGGCACCGTCAAATGGTTTAACACTTCAAAAGGCTTTGGCTTTATCGCTCCCGATGGCGGCTCTAAGGATGTTTTTGTACACATCTCTGCTGTTGAGCAGGCTGGTCTTACTGGTCTTAATGATGATCAAAAAGTTACATTCGATATCGAACCTGGCCGCGATGGCCGCGAAAGCGCGTCAAACATCGTATTGGTATAAGGTCCATTTTCCATGTGTGGAAATGACATCTAATTTATTATACAGAAAGGGCATACTCTTAAGAGTATGCCCTTTTTTTTGCACTGCATAACTATTTACCCATGCAGTCCGCGGGTTCTCTAAAGTGTTAAAATATAATATTTCGTCACTTCACCTAAGCTTTTAGCTTGCTATCAGGTGAGGGGGGGG
>LAQD01000058.1:13302-13569 GCA_000981705.1 Rhodobacteraceae bacterium ASP10-04a | reverse complement strand
GAAGCTATCTTCACGAAGAAATGGACTGACTAAGACGGAGGTCATTTTTGTGTCTTTGTTGGTCAGCAATTTTCCCTTAAGGGACGTGATCGACTGGCAGAATTTAGTGTCAATAAGGCAGCAAAGTTTGTAATCTATTCAAAATGTAGCCGGGAGTTGCTTTTGATCTACAACAATGGTTTGATTATTTGAAGGATTTTGCATTCAACGTCCATTTATGGAGCTTAAATGACGTCACTCCCGTTACATTTCAAAAGCCTAGTCGAA
>LAQD01000058.1:12421-13118 GCA_000981705.1 Rhodobacteraceae bacterium ASP10-04a | reverse complement strand
CCATCGCGGTAAAAGACCTTTGTTTTACAACCTATGCCCCTACCAGAGCTGGTACGACCATCCACAAAAATTTCATGGCACCGCATAATGCCACAGTTGTTGATCGACTTGAGACATCTGGTGCCGTGACCCTTGGTAAGCTTTCGATGACAGAGGGGGCCTATACGGGTCATCATCCTACCATCCCCATTCCAGTGAACCCTTGGGATAAAAACTATTGGGTGGGCTCCTCATCAAGCGGATCCGGCGTGGCTACCTCTGCGGGTCTTTGCTTCGCGTCATTGGGAAGCGATACAGGAGGATCAATTCGGTATCCCTGTGCCGCCTGCAATCTGACCGGGATCAAACCGACGTGGGGCCGGGTCAGCCGCCACGGTGTATTCCCGCTCGCGGGCACGCTTGATCATATTGGACCCATGGCTAGATCAACGGCAGATTGTGCCGCGATCCTCCAAGTAATCTCTGGGTGGGACGAACATGACCCTACCTCGATTGACACGCCTGTGCCCGAATATTCCGCCGAGGTAGGCAAAAACATTTGTGGCATGCGGATTGGGATTGATCGGTTCTATTCATTCCATGGCACTGATCCTCAGATTGCTACTGCATTGGAGCAGGCCATCTCCGTTTTTGAAGGCCTTGGCGCGCAGCTGGTAGAGGTGAGAATGCCGGACTACGACGATCTGGTCGAAGCATG
>LAQD01000058.1:11974-12356 GCA_000981705.1 Rhodobacteraceae bacterium ASP10-04a | reverse complement strand
TACCACGATGTTTGGCGAGGTCGATTGCATGCTTTGTCCAACAATGCCCAAACTGACACCAAACCTTGCTAAAATGACCAATTATGGCTCTGATCCCGAAGTGCTGCATGCAATAATGCGCTTTACCGCACCTTTCAATTTTTCTGGCAGCCCAACAATCACACTGCCTAATGGAATTGATACGGCAGGCATGCCCCACAGCATGCAAATTGTAGGGCCCCATCTAGGTGAATGCGCAATCATCCGAGCCGCTGCCGCCTATCAAAGCGTAACCAACTGGCACACTCGGCAGCCTAATATAGACTGACACACTAATACATCAGAGAAGGGATAAAATATGGGGTGGCCAGACAAATCAATCATGGGCCTAAACGCGTTAGCC
>LAQD01000058.1:9917-11944 GCA_000981705.1 Rhodobacteraceae bacterium ASP10-04a | reverse complement strand
TAGTGAAGAGGATCAGGGCGAATTCCATTATGTCTATGGCCCTTATACCAAACCTGTGATGCGGATAACGCCTGGGGATGTGGTTGAGGTGGAAACCCTCGATGCTTTTGGCGGTGCGATCAAGACAGAAGACGACTTGCCCTCGCAAGTACTCAACATGCCCTTCGTGAACCCTCAGAATGGTCCAATAGCAGTTGAAGGCGCCGAGAAAGGCGATGTGCTGGCCGTATACATTCATTCACTATTACCACGGGGTCCTCAACCAGCGGGGACAACCGCATTGATACCTAGCTTTGGTGCGCTAGTAGCGGACGATAATTTGATGTTAAATAAACCAATCCCTGAGCGGGTTAAAAAGATGGAAGTCACACCCGAAGGTGGCGTTAAATTCTCTGACCGAGTGACGCTGCCCTATGAACCCTTTGTAGGCACGATGGGTGTCAGTCCCGAGCTTGAAGCGATCAGTTCGCTGCAACCGGATTACTGGGGCGGCAACATGGATTGCCCAGATGTGGCACCCGGTGCCATCATATACTTCCCGGTTCAGCGCAAGGATGCGCATTTTTTTATTGGCGACTGTCATGGCCGCCAAGGTGACGGTGAGCTTTGCGGAGTGGCAGTTGAAATGCCCGCAACAGTTACCGTACAGATAGATCTGATCAAAAGTTGGTGCATCCCCGGTGTGCGGATCGAAACTAATGATTTCATCATGTCCCTTGGCAGTGCCCGCCCAATGGAGGATGCCGCGCGTATGGCCTACCGTGATCTAATCCGATGGTTGGTGGATGATTACCATTTTGAAGAATCAGAGGCGTACCTCCTTGCCACGCAAGCAGGACGAATGCGGGTCGGGAATATGGTAGATCCTAAATACACTTTAGGCGCATCTATTCTTAAAAAATACATTGAACAGTAAGGGGTATCATAATGGATTTGGGACTAAACGGGCTAAATGTACTAATCACAGGGGCCACCAAAGGAATTGGCCGAAGTTGTGCTGAGATTTTTGCAGCAGAAGGCGCAAACATCGCAATTTGCGCACGGGACAGCAGTGGTGTGACACACACAATAGATGCCTTGCAGGCCTATGGCGTGAAAGCCATCGGACGCGGCGTTGATGTTGCGGACAAACATGCGCTTTCATCATGGGTCAGAGATTCCGCCGCGGTATTGGGAGGAATCGACATCATTGTCGCTAATGTTTCGGCCCTTGCTGTCGGGGATGATGAGGCAGCCTGGGAGGCCGGATTCGGAGTAGACATTATGCATTCGGTACGGTTTGTAAATGCGGCTATGCCGTTTCTAGAAAAATCGAAGGCAGCTTCAATCACATTAATTTCTTCAGTATCGGGACGTGAGATAGATTTTACTGGGCCGGCTTACGGTGCATTCAAGGCAGCATTGGTCCATTACGCCCAAGGACAGGCTATTAAGCTTGCGCCCAAAGGTATCCGCGCGAATACAGTATCGCCAGGCAATACCTACTTTGAAGGTGGCATATGGGAAAATATTGAACAGAATAACAACGCATTATTTGCCGACGCATTGGGTATGATCCCGATGGATCGCATGGCAAAACCAGAAGAAATCGCGCGCGGCGTGGTTTTCTTGTCCAGTCCTGCGTCTAGCTTTACCACGGGCACCAATCTGGTGATAGATGGAGCATTAACCAAAGGTGTGCAATTGTAGCCTTAGAACCAGACCTCTTTGGCTATCACAACAATTACTTCTCCATCCAAAAAATCATTTGTGACAGCAAAAAAACCTTGTGACCCGGCACCGTTATTGTGACTCTCCATCGCGGTTTTGTCGATAAACCGTTCATAGGTGGTAAAGACGCAAGGGTCTTCGAGGTCTTGCGCCACGAAGAACCCAATTGTATCTGGCTCATGTTCCCTCGCATATGCACCTACCTTCAGCAACTCAGAATATACGAGGGCCTCAGACCCTTTTTGAGCGCGGATAATGGCAGTCAGGGCATGCATCTAAATTTCCTTTATAATATCAGGAAGAACGTGTAATTTCTA
>LAQD01000058.1:6330-9906 GCA_000981705.1 Rhodobacteraceae bacterium ASP10-04a | reverse complement strand
ATTTTATCCCGCATTTTAAATTTCTGCGGTTTGCCAGTGGCCGTCAACGGCATGTCATCAGCGAAACGGATGTGGCGGGGCACCTTGAAAGGAGAGATCTTTTTTTTGCACCAATCCCGAAGCGCATCCACCGTCATAGATGCGCCAGGGCGTAGAATAATCCAAGCACCGACCTCCTCGCCCAACCGCGCGTCTGGAAGACCAAATACCTGGACCGCTGTGATGTCAGGATGGGTAATTAATAAATTCTCAACCTCAACCGGATAGACGTTTTCACCACCTCGGATCAGCATATCACCTTCCCGCCCAGTAATCTTACAATATCCTTCAGCGTCAATCGTCGCTAGATCACCAGTTTGCATCCAGCCGTCATGGATGGCCTTGGATGTAAACTCGGGATCGTTCCAATACCCCTTCATAACTAGATAGCCACGGGTCAATAGCTGGCCCTTTTGCCCAATAGGCAGTGTTTTACCTTCTTTGTCGACAACACGACATTCCACATGCGGTTGGATACGCCCCACAGTACTGGAACGCCGAGCTGGCGTATCATCCCGGTCAGATTGAAAGGAAACCGGGCTTGTCTCAGTCATACCGTAGGCGATAGTTATATCGCAGCAATGCATGTCTTGAATCACACGGGCCATCAATGGCTCTGGACATAGTGAGCCTGCCATTATTCCCGTGCGCAGAGTGCGTAAATCAAAACGATAAAACTCCGGATGATCCAGCATGGCGGAGAACATTGTTGGGACGCCGTGCAGGGCGGTGCAGCGCTCGGTCTGAACCGCCTTTAATGTTGCTAACGGATCAAAGCCTTCGCTGGGAAAAACCATCTTGGCCCCATAAGAAATTGCCGCCAGGTTGCCTAACACCATACCAAAGCAGTGATATAACGGCACAGGNACACAAAACATCCTCTGGTGTCAGATGCATAGCACGCGCAGTGGAAATGCCGTTATTGATGATACTTCGATGGCTAAGCGTCGCACCTTTCGGGCGGCCTGTTGTGCCAGAAGTGAACTGAATGTTGATAGCATCATCAGGGCTAAGTGATGCCGAGATTCCGTCCAACCTAGATTTTGGCGCGACGCCACCGCGGTCCATCACTTCATCAAAAGACATTGTACCATGTGCCGGATCAGGACCCAGTTGGATAACTCGCTTGAGTTTAGGGATTTTTTTGGCACGTAGTTCGCCGGGACGCGCGGTGGCCAATTCTGGCGCAAGTGCAAGCAGCTTTGCCAAATAATCAGAGTCTCGAAAGTGCGGGGCAGTTATCAGTGTACTGACGCCCGCATGGCTTAATGCATATTCCAGCTCACTTGTTTGATAGGAAGGATTGATATTAACCAAGATAGCGCCTATCCGTGCCGTAGCAAATTGCACCAACACCCATTCGGGTCGGTTTGGCGACCAGATTCCAACGCGATCCCCTTTATAAACACCTATCGACAACAGCCCAGCGGCTAACCTGTCCACCCGCCTCATCAGATCATGATAAGTCCAGCAGTCTGATGTTTGGCAAAAAACTGCCGCTGTGCGACCCCCATGACGCTTTCGCACCTCTGCCATAAAGCTAGGGATCGTAGCGTTGATCAACGGACGCGCCGTGCTACCCTTGACATGGCTCAGGCCGTTAATCGGAAGTGTCATTTTGAGCCTCCAGGTTTACATCTCTCGCCAGTCGCCCGCTTGCTCGAAGGCAGCGGCGGCACGGTAAATAGTGCTTTCGTCATAGCGCCGTCCAATGATCTGAAGGCCGACAGGCAATCCGTCTGACATGCCACACGGCACTGACATCGCAGGATGACCCGTGACGTCGAAGGGGGCCGTATTGGTGATCATTTCAAAACCGCGCTGGCACCATAGCTCAAGCGAGGCATCCGCAGGTGGAATGGGCGGAGCTTTCATCGCAGTAGTGGGCGTCAGCAAAAGGTCGTAGGAGGCAAAAACTTTGTTAAATTCTTCGCGCAACTGCCGCGACAAGTTCTGCGCTTTTGCATAATATCGCCCTCGCGTATGTTTAAGATGGTATTGGCCAATCAACATGGAGATCTTAAGCGTATCGCTCAGCTCATCCGCCCGAGTACGCCAGTTGGAATGATATTCCAGTAGAGACGTTGTATAAAGCCCCTCCCAGCCGGTCCCCATACCGTTGCCCAGCATCATCTGCTGGGTCAAACCTTCCAGCGCAATGGGTGTCCAAATGGCAGTTCCTAGATTGTGCCAAGGCACAGAAATTTCATCCACCGTGGCACCCAAGCCGCGCAGTATTTCAGCAGCCGCGCGCACCTTTTCGTTAACGTCATTTTCGGCACCGGGCTGTTCGTAACCTTCTTTGATGACACCTATGCGCAGGCCAGATACACCCCGACCAACAGCAGCGGTATAACGGTCCGTCTTGACATCATACTGCCGCGGATCCAGGCCATCTGCTCCTGCAATCACTTCCAGCATCAGCGCGTTGTCCATCACATTCTGGGTCATCGGTCCCGTGTGGTCAATGGTATTTTCAATCGGCATAATGCCGGTATACGGGACTAACCCGTGCGTTGGCTTCATGCCATAGCAACCGCAGAAAGATGCTGGCATACGGATCGATCCACCCTGATCCCCACCAATCGCCATATCAATCTGGCCTGATCCTACCAGCGCGCCCGAACCTGACGAAGAACCACCTGCGGAGTACCCATGCTTATGGGGGTTATGTACTGGCCCTGTGGCATTGGTGTGCGACCCGCCAGAAAGACAGAAGTATTCGCAATGTGCCTTTCCCGCTATTATGGCACCTGCATCCAACAGACGCGTTACAACGGTAGCATCCAGATCGGGCGTATACCCCTTGAGAGTTGCTGCGCCGTTCATCATTGGAACACCAGCCAAACATACGTTGTCCTTCAACGCAACACTGCGACCTAGCAACGGGCCGCGGGGTGCACCCTTAATTTCTGTCTTAACATACCAAGCGTTCATCGGATTTTCTTCGGAGGTCGGACGATACCCAGATGTGCGCGGATAGAGCACAGGCGGAAGATAATCTGGCAAACTGTCAACCACGTCATATGCATCAAGCGTGCCTTGCATAACTTCCATGAACTCGATGATACGCGCGTCTGACATGCTCATACCTAATTCTGTAACCACGTCTTGCATCTGACTAAGGGTGGGGCGTTGGACAGTCATATAGGACATCCTTTCTATGAGAGGGGTCGCACTAGATTGGTGCTGCGCAAATATTTTTTTTGAGGCGCTATGAGGGGCAGATACGGTGATATTGCTGTTATCGGTTACACCTTTAGCAGATGCAGCAACTGTCGCATGGATTGATGCAGGCTTTGCCGCCCCACTCGAAGATCCAAAGCCGGTGAATTCTTCGATAAGTGCGGGATTAGAAGCCTCTGATCCCGAAATTTCACCAGTGATAGAGCCTTTTTGAATCAGAAGAACCCGATCAGACAAAGCGGTGATAAAATCGAGACTTTGCTCAACCAACACGATGGAAATACCAGTATTTTTGTTAAGGGACTGAAGAAGATCAATAATTTCATCTATTATAGAGGGTTGAATGCCCTC
>LAQD01000058.1:5126-6324 GCA_000981705.1 Rhodobacteraceae bacterium ASP10-04a | reverse complement strand
TCCAACAATATTAGGTCAGGCTCGGAAATCAGGCAACGTGCTAAGGCCAATAGCTGCTGCTCACCACCCGACAGCGCACCTCCATCCCGGTCTAGCAGGCGTTCAAGGCGCGGAAAATTGGCAAGAACACGCTCAATCCCGTCCGTCTCATCCATGTCATGTGCGGCAACGCCCATGCGCAGATTATCCCTAACGCTTAGGGTCGGAAAAATACCACGCCCCTGTGGAACATAACCGATCCCCAGACGCCCACGCCTGGACGAATTCAAACGGGTAAGGTCCTCGCCGTCAAAAGTTATCTGGCCAGAGGTTGTGGGAATGATGCCCATTAAGGCCTTTAATAACGTAGTCTTGCCCATGCCGTTATGGCCAAGCACTCCCAAAATTTCCCCCTCGTTCACATCAAGGTTGATCCCGTGCAAAACCGGGACCCTACCATAGCTTGCAGACAAACCCTGAACTTTCAAAAGCGCACTCATGCCCGATTTCCCAAATAAACTTCCCGTGCCCGTTTGTTTTTTGAGATAGCCTCCATCGTGTCTTCCATCAAAATCTGTCCTTCGTGAAATACAGTAACCTGTTGCGAGATCATCCGGATGAACTGCATATCATGCTCCACTACAATTAAGGCAGCTTGGGTATTGATCTCTTTAATCAACTCAGCCGTTCGGGCGGTTTCCTCGTGAGTCATCCCTGCGGCAGGCTCGTCCAACAGTACCAGCCAAGGTTCGGCGGCAACGACCATTCCCAGCTCCACCCATTGGCGTTGTCCATGGGCTAGGCGACCTACCATTTCGCGCCGAATATCGCCCAATTTTAAACGCTCTACCGTCTCAGAAGTGATGGTGCGAGCGCGCTTGCTCTTGTGCCAGCGCCGTGCAGATAGCCAAATGTTTTCATCCACAGATAGCCCATCAAATACATTTGGTACCTGAGTTTTGATACCAACACCGAGGCTCGCAACCTCATGCGGTTCTGCGCCAGTGGTCTCCTGATCTCTAATGATCACTTCTCCAGAAGTTGGATTAAGCTGACCAGTTAGACATTTAAAAAAGGTCGATTTTCCCGCACCATTGGGACCAATCAAACAACGTAGTTCTTTATCGAACAGCATGAAATCCACCTGCTCGACAGCCCGCACACCTCCAAAATGCATCGACAGATTGCGCGTCTCAACGATAACTTCGCGTCTATTGCG
>LAQD01000058.1:3543-5072 GCA_000981705.1 Rhodobacteraceae bacterium ASP10-04a | reverse complement strand
AACGCGGGTTGGACGTCTGGGTTTTCGGCGGCTTGCAACCCAGCCAACGATCGTAGGTGCAACGCCTTTTGGAACCAGTAGAACAAAGAAAATTAGGATAGCACCCAGTACAAGGTTATTATTCAGAAACGACTGCCCACCCAAAGCAGACGTCAGATAGAACAACCCAAAGGTTGCCGCTATGGGCCCTATCAACGTGCCGCGCCCGCCAACTATGACCCAGATGATGGTCAGGGCAGCATTATAGAGATTAAACACGTCTGGCGTAATCCGGCCTACCCCATTGCAAAATAGGACCCCGCCAACTGCTGCAATTCCTGCGGAAATCGTAAAAATACCAAGCTTGTAAAGGCGCGAGTCATATCCAAGTAATTCAGCCCGCAGTTCATTCTCGCGAATGCCTACACAAACCCGTCCAAAGTGAGTGGTGACCAGCCAGCCACAGAATAAATAACAAATGATTAGCGCTGCCATGGCTACATAGAAAACTTGCTCAGGATAAAGAAACGCCGACGGATCCCACGGAAGGTTCAAAGGCGGCGATGTAACTCCGTTGAAACCGCCAATTTGGGCATTACCTATCTTATACTCTGGTCCAGAGGTGCGCCGAATAAGAGAGAAAAATATTAATGTAACTGTCAGCGTAATCACGCCCAGGTAGACATCAGACACACGCCCAAAGAAAATGAAATAGCCCAGCAGTGCTGCAAAGGCACAAGAGACCATGATCGACACAAGGATTGCCCAAGTGGAACCCCCGAAGTTGATCGCCCCAATAGTGTATGCGTAAGCCCCTAGGCCAAAAAATGCGACCTGCCCAAAACACAAGATACCCCCAAAGCCCCATACTAATGCAAGACTGAGGGCCAAAACTGCCAGCGCGATGGCTGTCGTTAAGTTGATAATCGTGAAAAGTTGCAGCACGTAAGGACCCGTAAACATAAAAATGACGCCGATCAATGCGAAGATGATCACGGGCCGCATCGAGTTTAGAGGATTACCATCGTTCATAAGTATTTTCGGAAAAACCGCCCCGTTATCCCGCGCGGCATTAGTCTAAGTAGAACTATGGCCGTCACCAACAGGGCCACCTCACCGATTGTGGGGCCAGTGATAAACGCAAAAATGCCGTTGATGCCACCTAGAAGGACCGATCCGCTGGCTGTGCCCGCGAGAATGGCAGAACCACCAGATATAACTGTGATAAAGGCCTTCGCGATGTAGGTCGCTCCAATGGAAGGCAAAACCCCTGTGACAGGTGCAAGTAATCCGCCAGCTAATCCAGTGACGCCAGCACCGAGCCCAAAAGTAATCATGTAGGTGCGTGTCGTAGACACACCGAGTGCTGAGGACATTTCAGGATTTTGCATAGTACCACGTGCAACCAGGCCTAGCCGAGTTAGTTTCAGTGTTGCAAATAACGCAACAAAAAGAATAGCCGTCACAACAATCAGGAACAGTTCATACCCGGAGGCTGAATAATCTCCTATCCGTATGATACCGAGCGGCGGAGAGATGGTTGTGGCAGT
>LAQD01000058.1:1312-3518 GCA_000981705.1 Rhodobacteraceae bacterium ASP10-04a | reverse complement strand
TCAGTAAAAGCGAAAGACCCCACGTTGCTAACAGAGTGTCTACCATCCGGCCATAAAGCCAACGGATCAGCAGTCGCTCTACAATGACACCAATGATACCTACAACTAGTGGAGCTAAGATCAGCATCGCGATCCAAATATTAACGCCCGCGTTGGTGGCAACTACTACAGTGTAGCCACCCAACATCAGAAACTCACCGTGGGCGAGATTGATAACTCGCATCATGCCAAATATTATAGCAAGCCCAAGACTAATAAGCGCTAGATTAGCGATACCATAAACTAGTTGAAAAATAATAGCTGCTACCAGATCCAAGGCAATCCCCTGTGGAAGTTAATAAGTGGGCAAATATGGCCCGGTGCGAACCGGGCCAAGGTTTTTATTTGATACCAGCTGCGGCCAGACCGTTTTCAAACAAGAAAGTCGATTGGTTAGGATTCTCATTTAAATCACATACCATCTGGGTATCGGCAGGCGGTTGATTGACGAAGGATTCCTTGATGCTCCATGTTTGGTCCATCAATTCCCCAATATACACATTCATTGAACAATGATTGGTTTGAGCATCAATGTTTACTGTACCCGACGGTCCGTCATAGCTCATACCAGAACGCAGCGCCTCAATTACAGGTTCACGGTCAGCAGTTCCTGCAGCTTTCACCGCCTCTGCCCACAGCATCGCACCCTCATAGGACCGGATTGCCAGTTCGTTCATTACAGGGCGATCCGCACCCAACTTAGCTTCAAGCCGTGCAAGAAACTCTTTGTTTTGTGGGTTATCGATGCCTTCAAAGTAACCGTAAGAGGCGAGCATACCGTTGCCCTCTTCCGCAGATATCAGAGTTTGCTCATTACCCACGCCAAAAGTGGTAGAAGCAATAGGGATCTCTTTCATCATGCCCGCCGCTGCGTATTGGCGGTAGAAAGACACGTGTGCACCACCGACCAGCGCCGAGATCACCAAGTCAGGCTTTGCAGTTTGGATTTTGTTGATGGTGGGGCCGAAGTTGGTCACATCTAACGGAAAAAATTCGACATCCAAGGTCTCTCCGCCGTTTTCGTCGACAAACTTTTGCATCCACTGCGCGGTAATCTGACCGTAGTTATAATCAGCCGCAACTATATAAACCTTCTTGCCCCATTTTTTCATGGCATACGGCACAATTTTTGCTACCGTCTGCGCAGGCGTGGAGCCAGTACAAAAATTGTTATAATCGCAAACGCCGCCCTCGTACTGGGTGTTGTAAAAATAGAGCGTCTTAAAGCGCGCAAGCGTGGGACGGATTGCTTCACGGGAGGCGGATGTGATGCCCCCGTGAACCGTATCAGCCTTGTCACCGGCAGCAGCCTGTGTTGCATATTGCGTATAAAACTGGATGGTGGACTGCGCGTCATACATCTTCAAATCAACTTCACGACCCAAAAGGCCCCCAGCCGCGTTGATATCTTCGATTGCCAATTTAGTGGTTACGGCCATTGCCGCGCCGTAGATATCAAGGCCGCCCGAGAGGTCCAGTATGGACGCAAATTTGAGGTTGTCTGATGCGGCCCGTCCGATGCTTGCCGGTGCTGCGAGGGCCAATGCGGTCGAGCCCATAACAAAATGTCTGCGAGAAAGTGTCATTTCATATCTCCTTAGAATGATGGACAAACGCTTCTGGGCGTCAGTCCTTTTTGTCCGATGATGTACTATCAGACGATGCGGCCGGTATATTCCCGGTTGATTTTCTGTTCAGAGAATTTGAAATGCCACGGACACCGTCGCCGATGTTCATACCAACCTCTTCGCCAAGTTTTTGAACGGCAGGCAGTTGTAGCGCCATGCTCAGTACGGAATCCACAACTTGATTGACAGTTGATTTATCGCCACCCTCTGCTGTGGCACCGTTTGCGCCGCCAAAGCCCGTCATCTGGTTAATACGGATACTTTCAATCTTTTCAGCCGGTTTCATCATGCGCTCAACCACTTGAGGCAAAGTTCGTAGACGCGCTTCCTCCAGCTTCATGGCTATTACTTCTGGGCTGTGGGTGTTTTGTGCTGAAATTATAGCAGCGCTACCCGTTGCCTCCGCAAGCATTCGATCACGGTCTGCTTCAGCACGGTCATGCGTAGCTTTAGCCTGAGCCACCGCCATGGATGTAATAGTGTAGGCTTCAGATTTTACGCGGGTATTATCTACTTCGACTTGCTCAGCAGCTCGAATC
>LAQD01000058.1:1140-1305 GCA_000981705.1 Rhodobacteraceae bacterium ASP10-04a | reverse complement strand
TCGCGCTCAGCTGCGGTTGTTTGACGAATAGTTTTTACGTGCTCTTCAGCTTCAGCCTCTCCACCCTTAGCCGTGATCGCCGCGGCTTCTGCTACAGCTTCTTCGCCACGCTTTTTAGCCATTTCCACCAAGTTTTCAGACTTTTTGAGTGCTGAATTCAGTTCA
>LAQD01000058.1:0-966 GCA_000981705.1 Rhodobacteraceae bacterium ASP10-04a | reverse complement strand
ATCGCTTCTTCTTCCTCGCGGGTGATCGTCAGCTTGCGCTTGGTGGCATCCAACTGGCTTTGACGGACGGAAACATCAGCATCCGCCTCAATAACAGCGCGCTCCTTTTTGTTGACCGCTATAATCTCAGCTAAACGACGCATGCCTAAGGCGTTGAATGCGTTATTTTCGTCTAAGGCGTGAAACGGTGTTTGGTCGATTCTCGTCAGAGATATAGACTCTAACATAAGACCGTTTTGTGCTAGATTGCCGTCCAGAATTTTGCTTACTTCATTAGCATAAGCCGCACGGTTATCTTGGAGATCATCCATGGTATAACGCGCAGCAACAGACAGCATCGCATCCACCAGTTTGCCTTCAAGAATCTCTTCTAGATCTGCGGCACGAAAGGACTTGCCAGCAAGCGCTTGAGCAGCAGTTGCTACTCCCTCTACACTCGCCTGCACACGAACATAAAATTCAGCCGCTACATCTACGCGGAGACGATCTTTGGTGATGATAGACTTAGGACCGGTTCGCTCAATATTGAGCTTGGAAGTTCGCATATTTACTTCGGCAACTTTATGCAAAAAAGGCAGCGCTATACAGCCGCCATCCAATATGATTTTTTGCCCACCCTGGCCAGTCCGGACGACACTAATTTCCCTCGTTGCTTTGCGATAATACCGGCTCAAAAACAGCACTATAAGTACAGCTGCAATAACTAACAAAACTAAAGTTACAAACCAACCCATTCGAGAGCCTTTCCCTTGATACGCGCACAGAAGTATGAAAACGTCGCTATTGTTTTTCGGCTAAATCAGCTCAACTCCATGTATTGACGATTGCAGTTTTTGATACACAAGTCAGAGGGTACGAAGTCTAGTTTACACCTTATAAGTATAGTATTAAGATTTTGTTCCTTAATATCGTTTATCTTCAATTAGTTGACATATTAGTTATTTATTAATACCCGACACCACCACC
>LAQD01000018.1:77149-79224 GCA_000981705.1 Rhodobacteraceae bacterium ASP10-04a | reverse complement strand
TTCGATCCAATCACCAACACTGATGGGGCGTTCAATCAATAAAATAATACCTGACACAAAGTTTGACACGATATTTTGTAGACCAAAACCAATACCAACAGAGAGCGCACCAGCAACTATAGCGAGGGATGACAGATCAAGGCCCGCTGATGTAATTGCCGTGAGTGCAGCTATGAATATACCCAGATATCCAACACCGGATACAATTGCATTTTGCCCACCCAGATCCACTTTAGTTTTCGCTAAAATACGAGTTTTCAAGGTGCGCTGAATAAGTCGCGTGAACAGCAAGCCAATGACAAACACAATAATGAGCTCTACCACTGCGCCGGGTGAGAGCTGCACATCACCTAAGGTGACACCAGTCTTAAATTGCGTCCAAAGCTCAGTCAGCTGAGATACCCGCGCGCCCCAAATGATGGCAAAGACTGGCAATGATATCAAAGTCAGCGCTGCATTAATCATAACTGCAGTAAGGCTATCATGGCCCTCGGCTTCATCCGATGACAGCATAGCGCATAGATCTCGCATTGCCTCAAAAGTTATGAACAACACTGCCAGAAAGCCCACAGACAAGAGGCCTGGAAATAACAGCCCAACCGCCGCATCTGAGTATCCAACAAGTGCAAGTATCAGGGATATCGCTGCCACCACCACCAAGGCCTGGCCTATTCGGACTATCAAGCCAAGTGGGACTTTGGTAACTGCTTGACCGTCTGTGGCACCTGTAGTTTTTGTCCAAAGTACAACGCCAATGCGAAATGCTGCAGCCGATGCCATGAGTACAAGAATGAACGTATAAACTGCGATTGTACCATCTGTGAAGTCACTGGGTTTTTGTACGGTTTTCATGAGTAATTCTGCAGATAATATGAGTCCTAAAAATTGCGTTAATGTCCGAGCTTGCGGATGTAATGAGGCTTGAAGTGACACTGGACTTTTTGCTTGTTCCTCTTTTGGAAATAAGCGTTTTGCAACCCAAATACTGATAATAAAAGGTGCAAAAACCCAAATCATATTGCCTAAAAGGAGCGCCAGATTATTGTCATAAAGCCGTGATATGTCCCATGCGCGGGTGATTAGATAAAGGCTCAAAATTGTGATTATTAACTGCCCTAAGGAGCGCAGATAGGAGGCAAACTCGACGGCATATGGATCTCCATGGCGTCTGAAAGTAAGTGCAACCTGTCCCATCCAGCGGCGCCCTTGCGTCAGCAAAAGAGCCGCTATCACTAATAGTGCTATTATGAGGGGCATTTTATCACGGACTTTGTCCTGCACCATTGGCGTATTCCAAGCTGTGGAAACGCCGTTTGCGATAGCTTTAAACTGCTCAACGAGCTGCACTATCGCGGCAGGCCAAATACGGACATCAAGTGGTGAAACTCTAAGGCGCATCAAATTTTCAGCTTGTTGCGTAGAAAGGGCTGCATCAATTTCACGGATTACTCCATCGGCCCGCTCAAATGCTTCCTTGGCCCGAATACGTGGTGCATTCAAAACCTCAATTTCAGTACTCAGCTCTTTTCGCCTACTCGCAATATCGACAAGCTCAACACCGTCATCTGGCCTTGGACCCAAAGCCGAAAGCTGGATTCTTAGGTTATTAAGGCGAGCAGTATCGGCATCTTGCGCCGCGACAAATTCACTGCGCCGCAAGGTCAACTGCGCACGCAGTTTTGTCAAAAAATCCTCAGTCGCCGTTCCACTTGCAAGCGTGTCTTGCGCCATAGAAGCCGTCGCGGCCCAACGTTCATAATCTGGGGTGGAGCCAGACGTGCTTTGCGCAACTCCGGACATGCCCCACAGGGCTAAACATAGAACAAGTACTAACTTAGGAAGGTTCGTAAACTGTTTTAATATCACGGCCGGTCTCCATCCAGTCTGGTACGTCAAATCCTTTTGAACGTAAGAAATCAGGGTTAAAGAGTTTTGATTGGTATCGTGTCCCATAGTCACATAAGATCGTTACTATGACATGGCCAGGACCCATCTCGTAGGCCATCCGCACGGCGCCAGCGATATTAATCCCTGATGAGCCACCCAACACGAGGCCTTCGTTACGCAGAAGGTTA
>LAQD01000018.1:73490-77058 GCA_000981705.1 Rhodobacteraceae bacterium ASP10-04a | reverse complement strand
TAATGGATCCACCAGATGAGGTTAAAGCACCAGTTGTGTAGAAGCTGTGCAAAGCCGCACCATCTGGATCAGCCAAGGCCACTTTGACGCCCTTAGGTTGCAAATACATTCCCACGCCCGCAATCGTACCACCAGAGCCTGCCGCACAAATAAATCCATCCAGTTTACCATCAGTCTGTGCCCAGATCTCTGGTGCGGTTGTTTCGATATGGGCCTGCCGGTTAGCGGTATTGTCAAATTGATTAGCCCAAATCGCACCATGGGGCTCGGTTTTACCTAATTCAACGGCCAAACGTCCAGAATAGCGTACATAGTTATTGGGGTTTTTGTAAGGTGCTGCTGGTACCTCAACCAGTTCAGCCCCTGCAAGGCGTAACATATCTTTTTTCTCTTGGCTTTGGGTTTCAGGGATCACGATCACCGTGCGGAAGCCCATAGACGCCCCCACCAATGCGAGACCAATACCCGTGTTACCAGCGGTGCCTTCAACAATCGTCCCCCCCGGCTTGAGAGTGCCAGAAGCCATGGCAGCCTTAATAATGTACAAGGCGGCACGGTCTTTAACTGACTGGCCAGGGTTCATAAATTCAGCTTTGCCAAGGATCTCACAACCAGTAGCATCGCTAGCTGCATTCAACCTGATTAAAGGTGTATTACCAACTGCCGCAGCTAAATCCGAGTAGATAGATGTCATCACAAAACCTTTTCTTTCCATCTTAATAGGCCCCCTAGCGAGGAACCTCAAGAATTCTTGCGGAGGACATCGCGATTAAGCGCCAACCAGTAGCCAGCAAGAGCCAAAGGCGCTACCGGAAGTTGGCCAGATTTTAACAAGGAGAGGAAATCAGCAAAGGACAAAATATGGCCTTGGATATCCTCAGCCTCCCCCTCCAACCCACCCAAAATTGCTGCGTCATCATCAATATCAGCGATACCCACATATATATTAAAATATTCAGTGCTACAGCCCGGTGAGGCATAACCGCTGTGCACCTTGTGTAGAGCACTCAGGGCCAACCCAGACTCCTCATCGGTTTCACGCATTGCAGCCATCTCAGGGGTTTCACCCACATCAACCCGCCCCGCGATGGGTTCCATTAACCAGGGGTTGGGATCATCACGTAAAAATGGGCCAACGCGGAATTGCTCTACTAGCAAAACCCTGTCTCTAATAGGATCATACGGCAAAACAATCGATGCGTCTGTGCCCAAGAAACCCGCGCGATAAACCCGCTCTTCTGTAACACCATCAAAACGCGGCACCGACATATCAACTTCTTGCAAGGCAAAAAACTTAGTGTAAGGCTGTTGGCGCTTATGTACCTTTATCGCATTGCTCGCCAAACCTGATGCAGACACCGGCGAAGGGTGCGCTCGTGCTTTCAGACGCGCATCGGCCCTAGCCCGCATCATTGGGTAGGCTTGAACCATATCTGCGGCTGTCATACGGTCCAGAACCGCCATAACCTCTAAAGCAGCCTCGCTAGCTAATGCCCCGTGATCCCGCACCCAATCTGCAAGGCTCCAAGCCCGCCCAGCAAGAACACCCTCCGGCGGAAGATAAATTTGGGCATCCACAGGGCCATTAGGACCTTGCACCGTTACCGGATGCAGCCGATAGCCAAAACCACTTTCATAATGGTCTAGCCGCGCTAAAACACTTGCATCACAATCAAGTAGCAACATTCCCTTGGCAGATCTCGCTACTGCCTGATGGATGGCAGGAAAGTTGTGCCCTTTGGCCCAGCTGGTTTGAAAACCTTCTAAAACGGCCACTTGCCACTCGGGACAAGTCTTACCTGCAACAAATTTCAGAAGTTTAGGCCAGCATAGGGTACCGAACAGGAACAGATGTTTCATTGACTACTCAGTTTGGTTTGGAAATTGTAATCTGAGTGACGTCACAATTGCCATAATGAAAGGTTGCTGCACAAGAGGTCAGATAAAAATTCCACATCCGACGGAACCGATCATCAAAGCCCATGGCTAGCACCTGATCCCATTTATCGTTGAATGTATCGTGCCAACGGCGCAGGGTTTCACTGTAGCTTTCTCCAAATTCAATGGACTTCACAACCTTCAACCCAGCTTCTTCAGCCTGTTTACTCAGAACTAAAGGCGACGGCAGCATACCGCCGGGAAATATATACTTCTGAATAAAGTCAACACTCTTTCGGTAAATTTCAAAACGATCATCACGTACCGTAATGATTTGCAAAGTTGCCTGAGCACCAGGCTTCAACCGGTCATGGACTGTTTGAAAATAAGATGGCCAATATTTTTCTCCCACAGCCTCAAACATCTCGATACTCGCGATACCGTCATAAACTCCAGTCTCATCACGATAATCTTGCAGCTTAAACGTCACTAAATCCTGCAAACCAGCAGCGTTTATACGATCTTGGGCATATTTAATTTGCTCTTTGCTAATAGTAAGGCAGGTCACGCTCAAGCCGCGTTCCTTTGCAGCATATTCGGCAAATCCGCCCCACCCACAGCCGATTTCCAGCACATGATCTCCAGACTTAACACCCATTTGATCCACCATACTAGCGTACTTCGCCGTTTGAGCATCCTCAAGGCTCTCTTGGCCAGTCTCAAAAATTGCTGACGAATACGTCATAGTTTTGTCAAGCCATAGTCCGTAAAAGTCATTCCCAAGATCATAGTGATAGCTAATATTCTTTCGCGCTTGGCCCTTTGAATTCCCCTGCATCCAAAACCTAAGCCGCTCATAGAATTGCACTAATTTCTGGCCAGGAAAACTGTCAAAAACCTCATCATTATCCGCATGTATGTAATCCATAAAGGCCTGCAAATCTGGGGTGCTCCACTGACCCTCAAGATAGGCGTCACAGAAGCCCAACTGGCCTTCGCGTAATAACCGCTCAAAAATTCCAAAATTATGTATTTGGATTTCACATACTGGCCCCGGGCACGGGCCCTCAGCTCGAAAGGTGCGTCCATCGTCCAATACAAAATCGATGCGCCCATTTTGTCCTTTTTTGGTAACAGCAAAGGCCGTGGCAAAATAACGAGGCAAGTTTTTCTGGCCATTAGTCGTTGTAAGTATCATCAGAGCTCTCCAGAAAAGGTAGAATTTCATATAAATTAACGGAGCGTACACAGGAAGCAAGCCTTGCTATGACTAGAAAGTACGAGATTGATAATGAGACAGCGCAATCTCACGTCCCTCTTTGGCCGTTACAATAGGTTGCGGGTAGGGTGTTTTTGGCGATAACGCCCATGACACCGGCGTTGCTGCAAAAAACTGCATGGCTGTCGCGGGAGGATTTGATTGCCCCTCTGCAATCCAAGTGGTGCGGTACCGCCTATCGGCGTCAAACTTCTCAATTTGGCTTTCCGGGTTGAACACTCGAAAATATGGCGCTGCATCTGGGCCACTACCTGCAGCCCATTGCCAGCCCATTGCATTGCTAGCGGGGTCCCAATCTATCAAACAATCTTCGAACCAAGCCTGTCCTAAACGCCAATGGGTCATCAGATGTTTCGTAAGATAGGAGGCCACAATCATCCGACCGCGGTTGTGCATTGTGCCCGTCACATA
>LAQD01000018.1:72479-73422 GCA_000981705.1 Rhodobacteraceae bacterium ASP10-04a | reverse complement strand
TTATCACTATTTACGTCTTCGCTCCAAGGAAAGGCATCCCAAGCGGGTTTCCAGTTTTGATTAAGTATTTGAGGAGTATGGTGAAGCAGGTGATAAGCAAATTCACGCCAGACCAGTTCTTTGAGGAATGTTTCAGCTCCCGGATTACCGCGATCCAATTCAGCCCGCCCAGCATGCCAGCACTGCGCTGGAGTGATTTCTCCTAGTGCTAAATTTTCTGCCAACTTTGACGTACCATCTTCACCCGGTACGTCACGATTAGTGAGATAGTCACGCAATCCACCCGTGGTAAATTCGTCCAGCCGTTCCATCGCCTTTGCCGCCCCAACCCTAGCATAGCCCATCACTATACTACCGCCACGCCGCATTTCACCGCCCAACTGCCAATCCTCCAGAGCATCAGAGGCCGGATAGTTTTCCGGTGCGGGCACTATGGAAGGCTCTGGCAGAGGTACAGGGATATCTCTGCCACGGACGGAGTTCCACATTGGCGTATAGACTTTGAAAAAACCACCAACTTTGGTTTGCACAGTCCATGGCTCAAACAACAAATGGCCTTTGAAACTTTTGGCGTCCACATTCATGTCCACCAAAGCAGTTTTTACGTTGGCATCTCGCTCCTGACTGCTAGGATCATACGCCCGTTGCCAATAGACAGCTTTGGCTCCAGTTTCAGTAATAAGGGTTTTTAGCTCTGTTAAAGCCGAGCCACGGCGTAGGATTAAACGGTTACCCTTGGCCGCCAGTGCCGCTTGCAAAGATTTTACTCCAAGACCTAGCCGCCATTTTGGTGCAGCGCCAAGGCTTTCAACATGAGAATCACAGATAAAAACAGCAAATACTGGACCACCGCGAGCAACTGCCGCGGTTAGGGCAGCATGATCTTGAAGACGCAAATCACGCCGAAACCACAAAATTGTTGGGGTCATCATGCGTCCCTCTT
>LAQD01000018.1:72266-72422 GCA_000981705.1 Rhodobacteraceae bacterium ASP10-04a | reverse complement strand
CCAGTGTAATGCACAAAAGACAGGCGCAGCACACCATGCTCTGGCGCTATGTTCATGGCTTCCAGCGGACGCACTGCATAAAAATCGCCACCACCTGCCATTACACCAAAAGGCACAAGTTTTTCAGCAGCTTCCTCACCTGGCATCTGTAGCTTG
>LAQD01000018.1:67837-72217 GCA_000981705.1 Rhodobacteraceae bacterium ASP10-04a | reverse complement strand
CAAAATCGGCTGGGTCAATTGCACCTCATGCGCCCGAAAAAGATCATGGACCTGAGCACAACGCACCGCAGGAGCAGCATCACCGCCAAAGTGATGAGCATGCACCTCATCCAAATAATCGGCCATACCAGCGCAGGCAGCCACTTGCGCATGGTCAGGCCCTGCCGGTGTAAAGCGTTTGTAGAGACTATCTGCATTAAAATAATGGCCCTGATTAGGTAGGCTCATGCCCAATTCCCGGCGGATCACCATTACACCCTGGTGTGGCCCATAGGTCTTATATGCTGAAAATAGGTAAATATCTGCGCCCAGCGCATCCACATTTGGAAAACCATGCGGCGCATAACTGACCCCATCGACACAGCTGTAAGCGCCAGCGGTTCGTATCATGGCATTAATCTCCACCACTGGGTTCACCGCTCCTACGACATTCGAACAATGCGGGAAACACACCATGCGCACATCATCGTCCAAGAGCGCCTGAAGATCTTGTGGATCCAACAGCCCAGTTTCCGGACTGATGCGCCATTCCTTCACAGAAATGCCACGCTCCGCCAAGCGCCGCCATGGACCAGAATTGGCCTCATGGTCTTGGTTTGTCACGATAATGGACTGCCCCGGCTCCAGCCACTGCGCCACAGCCTGCGACAATACGTAGGTATTTTGAGTGGTCGATGGGCCGAAGCTCAATTCATCAGTCTCGACACCCAGCATCGCAGCTAAACGCACACGAGCTTCATCCATCTCCTCACCACCCAGGCGGGAGGCCTCATAGGGGGCGTAGGGTTGCACCTTGCGCTCGCGATAAAACCGGAACAAACGATCTTGCACCTGTGAACAAGTATAGGACCCACCAGCATTTTCAAAAAATGATTTCCCCTGGAGAGATGGCACCTCAAAGGCTGGGAACTGTCGACGAATAAAATCAAGATCAAGCTGCATAGTCATATTCCTTAGCAAAAAAAATCATCAGGCCTAAGCCTGAGACTTTAGGATTGTTTGAAACCTTCTTTGGATCAACTTCAGGCTTCATATGTTACAACCTTTTATAGTCAATTTTCGACGTCTTAGGCGTTCACATCTACAACAACACGGCCTTGCACTTGGCCTTTTAGGATATCTTTACCCAATCTCGGTAAGTCTGATAAAGTTGCTGACGAAATCATGCCTTCCAGCTTGTCCATGGGCAGGTCTTTAGCAATCCGAGACCATGCGCGTTTGCGATTTTCAAAAGGTTGCATCACACTGTCAATGCCCAGCAGGTTAACACCCCGCAACAAGAATGGAATCACTGTGGTTGGCAGTCCTGCCCCACCGGCTAAGCCTACAGCTGAAACAGAGGCGCCATAAGCCATCTGCCCAAGAACTCGCGCCAGCATGTCACCACCCACAGCATCCACACAGCCAGACCACATTTCCGCCTCAAGCGGGCGTTTTGTAGTTTCATTAATACTAGAGCGCGCCACTATTTGTGTGGCACCCAATGCTTTGAGATAATCTGCAGCCTCTGGACGCCCAGTAACCGCTGCAACCTCATAGTCCAAGTTAGCCAGAATAGCAGTTGCAACAGAACCCACGCCACCAGCAGCGCCAGTAACCAAAACTGGCGCCTGTCCATTGCACAGCCCATGATTTTCCAGAGCCATCACCGCTAGCATGGCCGTGAAGCCAGCAGTTCCTACTGCCATAGCTTGGCGAGTGCTCAGACCTTCTGGCAACGGTACCAAATAATCCGCTTTAACGCGGGCCTTTTGCGAATAGCCTCCCCAGTATTTTTCACCAACACGCCAGCCAGTCAGCACTACCTTATCCCCAGCTTTGTAGCGTGGATCGTCTGAGCTTTCGACTGTCCCTGAAAAATCAATGCCAGGCACATGCGGATAGTTACGCACTAAGCCGCCATTAGGGCCAATGCAGAGTCCATCTTTATAATTCACTGTGGAGTACTCGACAGCCACCGTCACATCACCCAAGGGCAGGTCATCATATGAAATTTCACGGACTGCTGCATCAGTACCGGTTTCAGTCTTTTCAACAACAAGGGCGTTAAACATAGGGTTCTCCAAAATGATAAATTTTTTCCGTGCTAAACCTATTTCAACGCAAGGACCAGTGGCAGAACGCGTAACTCTACACTTACGCAGGGTAGCCAAGCATTAAAAAAAATTGAAGCCATGCAATACCGCCCCCTTTCAATCCGCCCCAAAGCGCACTAAACATCAAGTGTCCTTCGGGACTATGGTCATAAACGCGCTCGTAATACACGGATCGGACCCGGGGGCGGTACCCGGCAGCTCCACCATCACCTCCTTCATTTGGGGACAGATGGGGCTGAAATAGGATCGACGGACGTCTAAAGGGGTAAGCTTTGGCTCGGTGAGATACCACCGTTATCGGTTCAATATAGCTAGTTGCAAATGACAACAAAGCTCCAATGGCTTTGGCTGCGTAAGCAGTTCGAGACATTGAACACTTAAGTCCTGTCGCCTAGCAGCGGCAGGCGGGGCTCGGAGGTGCCTGGCAACAGAAACCTCCACTTTCACAACTCAATCTTATTGATCCCGCGCAGATCTTTTTGCTAATTTTTGCGCTAGGTTTATGCCTACACCAGGCCGGGACCAGGGACATTCCACAATACAAATGGCGCAACCAGAGTTTTCGGCAAAATACGGAATGCATTTATCAAAATCAACGTACCAACGCTCCACGCCACGCACCATTTGCTTATTGGGCTCAATGGCGATGGGAGGACACGCGTCTTCACAAATGCGGCACTTGGAGCAAAACTCATCAATCCCGAATTCCCGCTTGGGCGTATCAGCAAACGGAGCGTTTGTAAGGACTGCCGACAATCGAAAGGAAGATCCAAATTCTGGGTTAATCAAGGATCCATGCTTACCTAACTCTCCGAAGCCACACTCTAGTGCCGGTGGAACCATAACTAACTTGCCAGCCATCGGCCCTGTAACAGCTTCAGAATCCCATCCCTGCCCTATAAGCCATGCCGAAATCTTTTTAGCAGCAGCGGCAGCTCGCCCATACTGACGCACCACCTCTACCCCTGCACGAAACTCTGGGGCGTGTTTCAATTCGTCGTAATTATGGTGCACTCCCACCATTATTACTGTCTCAAATTCAGTTTCTTGACCTTTAAAAAACCACTCAGGATTTATTTTTGTCGCCCCGACCATTTCACAGTCTCCACCGTCGACAAAAAGATTAAGTGAAGAGGTCCATTCACTTGCCGACTGCTGTAATGCCACTGGATTAAGGTCTGGCAAAACAGAATCAAGAACAACCTGCCTCTTAGCCCGCTCTACTGCCATATCCGGGCTATCTGGCTGGCACATATAAAACCATTTTTGTACGTCGCCAAAAGCGATATCATCTGGATTTGGAGCCCAAAATACTAGCTCAGGGCGACGCGGCTCAGTCTCTCCAACACCGTTTATACTATTTCCCGTCACATCTGGGCAACGCGCAACCATCTCTGGGTTAGGTGTGAAAGGGCGGTATGGATTAAGTTTAGCCATGATCTAAAAACCATACGGCTGCTGAGACACCAATACAACGCACTGGCGCCAACATTAAATTTCAGATTAAATTTCCGTCTTATTGCATTTTTAAACTTCAAAAGCGTAATTTAAGGCAAAAAGACTTGCCGAAACAGCAGGTCCAATGCCGAGAGCAAATAAGACTGTGCCAAGACCTACCGTCCCCCCAAGAGACCAGCCTATGATCACAACAGATATCTCGAGGCTAGCGCGGACGCTTGCAATTGGTAAGTTGGTAAGGCGTTGCAAACCGGTCATCAACCCATCGCGCGGACCGGGGCCCAGGTTGGATATTAGATATATTGCGCCTCCAAACCCAGTGACAATAACACCTAAAACTGCCTGGGATACCTGTAAGACCTCAAGTTCAAACCGGGGTAAGTAAGGTAAAATATACTCTAAAACTAAGGCTATAATTATCGCATTGGAGATTGTTCCAATTCCAGGCGTTTGCCGCAGAGGAACCCAAAGTATTAGAACCGAAATGCTGGTTGCAAATGTTGCAAAGCCAATGCTCCAGCCAGTAATCGTGGTGAGGCCCTGCGCAAACACTGTCCAAGGGCTCACCCCATATCCAGCTGCAATTAACAAAGCCTCGCCCAATCCAAAAATAGCCAATCCAATTATCAGGAAAAAAAAGGATGTGAATGGCGGCTTTAGTGTTAGCGCTTTGGGAGAGCTCCAAAACAACACAGGTATACCTTTTACTTTAAGGAATTTTAAATTTAACACTAAATACTCCACACTTTTTGAAAATCTCGGTTAATATCATCCCACACACAAGCTGTTAATTTGCCTAATGCGAAATCCTTGGCCGCCCAGAAGC
>LAQD01000018.1:65673-67731 GCA_000981705.1 Rhodobacteraceae bacterium ASP10-04a | reverse complement strand
AGCCTGTAGTGCTGCATCTTCCGTCATAAAATCCTTAGGGCCATCGATGAAGTGAGCCCTAAATACACCCTCTGTTGGCGTGGTAACCGTTCCCGAGCGGCGCATGGTAATTCGACCAACAACTGCGCCAATCGCATTCGCCACGGCGGCGTACTGCGGCAGGGTGACCTTACAATGCAGGTTGCGGCCAACGGCTGGGTAATAGGTTGCAGCAGAGGCCCCAAGGCCGATCACATCTACATTTAAACTTGCTTCAATTTTTACCAACCCAGGCATACGTATCAAGCCGCGTTGCAACAATTCATGCTCTGCAAGATCCAAAGCAACACCCTCATAGGGGTTTTGCTCCTCAGCAAAGGCGGCCGCCAGTAGGGCAAACGATGTTTGCACAGTCAATTGATCCAAGATTATTTTCGCTGTTTCAACCGGATCCCGCCCAAGGGGATCTCCAGATCCAGTTCTGCGGCGGCCCAACAATGTGAGTGCCGCAACTGCTGCTTCTACGTCCCAAGCATCCAGAAAGCCTAACACGTGGCTGGCATCTGAAGGGGTAATCCCTGACACCTGCACCAAGCCGCGCGACACCAAACGCTGGACAGACAGCGCCTCAACTCGGGCTTTCAGCACTTGATCCAACGCATGGGTACTCTGTCCAATACGCTCAAATACAGCCTGATCACGCGTACTTAAACCGCTTGCGTCCACGCCTGCGACCGCGCGCACAAATTGGCCATCATATTCCCCAGGAACCAACGCAGACAGTTGTCTATCAAGCGCTGGCAGCACCACCTCTGGTGACTCATGGGCAATCAAGGAAATCGGCAAAACTCTTTTAGGGCCTAAGGATACCCTGCCTGAAAGACCTTGCAAATTAATATGCACCTCACTATCGCCCCCCAAACCAGAGGTACGCATCGCCACAGCCTCCACCATAGTACGATAGGGACCTACCTGGGCACCAGCAGGATCAATCTCGGGCCGACCATTACGCACCAGGGCAATGTCAGTCGTAGTACCGCCAATATCTGACACCAGTGCATGATCGAGCCCAGTCATCCAGCATGCTCCCACAATACTAGCCGCTGGGCCACTTAAGATAGTTTCTATGGGCCGTTCTTTGGCCATGGCGGACGAGATTAAAGCCCCATCTCCACGTACGACCATCAGTGGCGCAGTAATGCCAATATCCTGCAAAACATTCTCTGCGCGACCTATTAACTTATGTGTCAAGCCTATTAAACGTGCATTCAGCAATGCAGTAAGCGCACGTTTAGGTCCATTCAGTTTTGAAGACAGATGATGCGAGGCACTTACCGGGCGGCAAGTGATCTGGGCAATCATCTCGGCAGCACGCTGTTCATGGACGGGATTTCGTGTGGCAAATTGTGCCGCTACCGCAAAAGCCGAAACTTCTTGATCCTGGCTCAACCAATCACTCAGAGCCACAGTATCTAAGGGAGCAACTTCCGTACCTGAGTGATCATGTCCACCACTCAAAATAATCACAGGATCTCCATTAAGCGCATCTTTCAGCCCATGATTCTCAAGGTCTCGGGCGTCAAAGCCAATATAAATCAGCCCTACACGTCCACCCTGCCCTTCCACCAACGCATTGGTTGCCAAGGTTGTCGACAATGAAACTAGTGAGATATCTTTGGGGGATACTGCGGCTTGCTCCAAAACATCACGCACCACGGCGCCAATGCCCAGCGCAAGGTCTTCCCGCGTGGTAAGGGATTTTGCGCTAGCGATTACGTGCGCCTCATTGCGGATAAGAACTGCATCCGTATATGTGCCGCCAGTATCGACGCCTAATAGTAAAGTCATGTATAAATCTCGCTAAAAAGTCATGAGCGGCTTAGCCTATTTCAGCCCACGGTCACGTCCTTTTACGACAAAATATTCTCCACTTCAGCCAATACTGAAAAATATTGACTTGTACCAATTGCCCCCTTGAGCCATTTCTTGGAAAAAAGGCCTGGAATGACAAACCAAAACATCACAAACCGGCAGGTGTCACTGCGAGAGTTTACAGCAGTGGCTGGCAAAATCGGCCTT
>LAQD01000018.1:59298-65601 GCA_000981705.1 Rhodobacteraceae bacterium ASP10-04a | reverse complement strand
GGCTTTGTCTTTTTGCATGTTACTACCTGGACCAGAAGCCATGCAATTAGCCACCTATCTGGGCTGGCGTCTGCACGGAGTACGGGGAGGCTTGATCGGAGGCTCACTGTTCATCTTACCGGGCGCTCTGGTAATTTTTATACTGGCTCTAGCCTATGTGAAATTTGGTCAAAATCCATGGAGTGTTGCGGCTTTCACAGGTATCAAAGCCTGTGTGGTGGTAATCGTGGTGCAAGCGCTTATCAAAATCTCTAAACGCACCCTACGTACGCCCATGGCGTGGGCTATCGCGACTGCAAGTTTTGGTGCCATAACAATTGGAGATATCTCCTACCCTTGGGTAGTCTTAGGAGCCGGCATATGGGGCATGCTTATGCTACCGGGTGAGGCTCACCCCCCGCAGGTCGATGAGCACAACCAGAGTTCTACCCTAACAATATCTGCTTTTTTAGCAGTAGCTTGGGCTACACCACTAGCCTTGCTGTGGTTGCTACGGGATACGTTCTTAACTAAAATAGTACTAGTATTTTCGACTCTTGCTGTGGTGACATTCGGCGGAGCATATGCGGTTTTAAATTATTTAGGTCAAACCGCGGTGGCCGAGCTCAAGTGGCTAACGGCGCCACAAATGATAGATGCTTTAGGTCTTGCTGAGACAACACCCGGACCGCTAATATTGGTAACACAATTTGTAGGTTTTTTAGCAGGTTATCAGGCCGGTGGCCTTAGTTTAGCACTACTTGCTGGGCTCCTCACCCTCTGGGTTACCTTCATCCCCTGTTTCCTGTGGATATTTCTATTTGCACCACGTCTTGAACAGTTAATGTCTGTAGCTTGGCTGGCCCGTACCTTAGCGGGCATTACAGCAGCGGTGGTAGGGGTCATTGCTAGTGTCTCTGTGTGGTTTGCCAGCCGAACTTGGTTCAAGGTGCAAAGCAGCTTTACCCTTGGAACCTTAGATGTAAACCTGCCCCAATGGCAAACTTTGGACGGCTTAGCTTTGTGCCTATCAGCCATCGCATCAGCTCTAGTTATTTGGTGGAAATGGGACATCCTTTGGATACTGCCTGCGGTAGCTTTTCTGTCAGTTGCAGTTTCTTTCGCCTAACGGTTCAGCCGGTCTTTTGTTTCCAGCGAAATACCGTAGAGTGGTGCCCAGAGTTTAATAGATTTTATGGTGATAAGAATGATTGAATATGGCAATAGAATGCATGATGCGATGCGTGGCCTTATCAAGCGATTACTGCAAGACATTGCCAGCGCCGGAGAATTGCCTGGCGAACATCATTTTTTCATAACTTTTGATACAATGCATCCAGATGTTGAAATTGCCGATTGGCTGTCCGATCGCTATCCAGAAGAAATGACTGTCGTAGTGCAGCATTGGTTCGAAAATTTGGAAGTGACCGATGAAGGCTTCTCAATCACACTCAATTTTGGTGATAATCCAGAACCACTTTATATTCCGTTCATGGCTCTACGGACATTTGTAGACCCCTCTGTCGAATTTGGGCTGCGTTTCGAGCAATCTGAACCCGACGAGCAACAGAATGGCGATATCGAGACGCTGTCCGTGGCAGAGGCACCGATGCATGAAAATGCTGAGCCAAGCGGCAAACCGAAGTCAGAAGCTCAGGTTGTGAGCCTCGACAGCTTCCGAAAACAGTAAAACCGACGTTGAGCGCATTGCACCCTAAGCCGTGCATGGGTAAACCTTTATCAAATAGTGAAAGGGCATCCCATGACTGCAACACGCACCGAGACGGACAGCTTCGGCCCTCTTGAGGTTCCTTCAGCCAAGTATTGGGGGGCACAGACGCAGCGATCATTGATAAATTTCCCAATTGGTTGGGAAAAGCAACCAGTGGCCATCGTTCGCGCTCTTGGCGTAGTTAAACAGGCCTGTGCCAAAGCAAATACAAGTTTGGGGAAATTGCCTGCAGATAAAGGGCAAGCGATTCAGGATGCAGCAAATGAAGTAGTGACTGGGTTGCTGGATGATCACTTTCCACTTGTAGTTTGGCAAACCGGCTCTGGCACCCAATCCAATATGAATGCCAACGAGGTGATAGCCAATCGGGCCATTGAAGTGATGGGCGGGGTTATCGGATCGAAAGATCCTGTACACCCAAACGACCATTGCAACATGGGACAGTCGTCCAACGATACCTTTCCAACTGCCATGCACATCGCCACCGCCATAACGGCGCGAGATGTGACCCTCCCGGGCTTGCGAACCTTGCACCAAGCATTGCAGGCTAAAACTAAAGAGTTTGACGGAATTATAAAAATCGGCCGCACCCATACAATGGATGCTACCCCCTTGACCTTGGCTCAAGAGTTCTCGGGATATACACACCAAGTGGCCATGGCCATTCGGCGCGTTGAAGCGGCCTTGCCCCATGTATACGAGCTAGCCCAAGGTGGCACAGCCGTAGGAACCGGTTTGAATACACCCGAGGGTTGGGGGCCAATGGTTGCCCAACATATTTCCGATATCACGGGGCTACCATTTATAACCGCACCAAATAAATTCGAAGCTCTTGCTGCCCATGATGCGATGGTCGAAATGTCTGGTGCGTTAAAAACTGCAGCAGTTAGCCTGTTCAAGATTGCTAATGATATCCGCCTTTTAGGCTCAGGGCCGCGATGCGGCTTGGGAGAATTGATGTTACCAGAAAATGAGCCTGGCAGCTCAATCATGCCTGGTAAAGTGAACCCCACCCAATGCGAAGCGCTCACCCAAGTTTGTGCCCATGTGCTCGGTAACGATGCTGCTGTTGGTTTTGCTGGCAGCCAAGGGCATTTTGAGCTGAACGTCTACAAGCCGATGATAGCATATAACGTCTTGCAGTCCATGCAGTTATTGGGAGATGCGGCCAAGGCCTTCACGGACAATTGCGTCCTAGGCATCCAAGCCGACCGGAACCGGATCGACAAATTAATGCGTGAAAGCTTAATGCTTGTCACTGCCCTGGCTCCAGAAATTGGTTATGACAACGCCACAAAAGTCGCCAAAACTGCCCATAAAAATGGAACCACTTTGAAGCATGAGGCGATTACCCTAGGCTTTGTAGATGAGGCCACCTTTGATCGCGTCGTGCGCCCAGAGCTGATGATTGGCCCCAAATGAGCCAACCGGTCAACCTCAACAAATTTCGCAAATCCAAAGCAAGGGCGGACGGCACCACCCTAGCTGCGGCTAATGCTGTAAAGTTTGGCCAGACCAAAATCGAAAAACAAACGCAAGAGGCACAGGCCAAAGTGCTGGCCAACCGGCTTGAGCAACATAAGCGAGAGACGTAATGCAGCGCCCAAAAAAACGCTCCCTCACCTTAGACGGTCACCGCACCAGCGTATCGCTCGAAGATGAGTTTTGGCGGGAATTTTTACGTATTTCTCAAAAACAGGGAAAGGCAATCAATGCCTTGGCAGTTGAAATTGATCATGCCCGCGGCGTGGACCTAGGACTGGCATCAGCTATCCGGCTGTTTGTCTTGGCACAAGCGCTCGGGCGGCCATTTCCCTAAGAGCGACGCGGCGAATTTTACCCGTGGCTGTCATGGGCATCTCGCTCACAACCCGCACCCATTTGGGCGCCATATGTGGAGATAATTGCCTAATCACATTGGCAATTAGTTCTTGTTCAAATCCCTCCTGTGGCGCATCTACAACCGTAACATAGGCCCCAATAATATGGCCGCGTGTTGGGTCTGGTACGGCCACAGCCGCAGCCATAATGACCCTTGGGTCATTCGCTAAAGTAGCCTCAATCTCAGTAGGTCCAATTCTATAGCCGCTTGAAGTGATCACGTCATCATCCCGCGCCATAAATTGCAAATATCCCTTCGCATCCATGAGACCCAAATCACCTGTTATCAGGTATTCCCCGATAAAGCGCTCCGCTGTGGCCTTCGGCTGGTTCCAATACCGCAAAAACATACTGGGCGTGTCACGGTGTACGCAAATTTGCCCAATCTCGCCGTAGGGAACCACTTGGCCATCCACATCTAAAATACGCAAATCAAAGCCAGGAAAGGCCTGACCAATCCATCCGGTCTTTGCTACGCCCAACGTCCGCGCTGAACCTGCGCTAAGATTACATTCAGTTTGGCCATAAAGTTCATTTACTTCAGCCCCCATCTTCGTCTTAGCCCAGGAAATTAAATCAGGAGATAGCGGCTCACCACCCGATGAGATGCTAACCAAGCGCGCAGCTTTTGGAACTTTTCCCTGGCTCATTATTTTTAACGCTGTGGGCGGCAAAAACGCTCGGGTCACCTTGGTATCCCGTATCAGCGCAAAAGCAGCCTCTGCTGTGAAGCGATCAAACCGTTTTGCAACCAAGGGCACTTGGTAATAAAAACACGGCAGTGCCATATCCATTAACCCACCGATCCACGCCCAATCCGCAGGCGTCCAACCAACGTCAGCACCGTTAGGGAAGTCAGAAAACGAGAGCTCGAGACAAGGTAAATGGCCCAGCAAAAACCGATGCGCATGCAAAACACCCTTAGGGCTACCAGTTGTACCTGACGTATATATCATCATCGCCGGATCTTCTGCCACTGTCTGCGTGGGTTCCAACGGCGCTCTCGGCGCCTCTAAGCTCTTCCAAAAGTCCAAAGCTCCATTTTTTTGACCATCACGCAAGAACACTTGTTCAAGCTCTGGCAGGCTATTTCTAATTTCACAAATTTTTGGATATTGCTGCAAATCTGTCACCACGACTTTAGCACCACTATCAGCCAATCGATATTGCAACGCTTCAGACCCAAATAACACGAACAAAGGTAACGAAACTGCACCAATCAGATGCGCTGCAAAATGCGCAATGAGAGTTTCAGCGCATTGCGGTAGCAGAATAGAAACACGGTCACCTTTTTGCACACCTTGGTCCCGCCAAAGTCCCGCAAGTTTTTCTGCAGCCTCAGCCATTTGGCCATAGGTCCAAATACAAGCGGTCCCGCTTAAGTCTATGATTGCAACTGCATTCGGGCAATCGCGGGCATGTGACATTAAACAGGCTTCAGCTATGTTAAAATACTCAGGTATCATGACCGGAGATTGCTTCAGAAAACCTCGTGTGGCTGCACCATATTCATGGCGGCGAGCGCGGGCAGTCATTGCAGGCTAGCCAATATTTCAGCCCAAAGGCTATTATTTTGCGTCGACTTCTTTATCGGTTGTTCGCATCCTAAAATCACAATCCAAACTCCATTTCATGACCTTTAAAGTACCGCAAACTAGCCCATAGGTCCGTTCAATCAAAAGCTATCAAATCCTGAACATTTAGCACAAAATGAAGTGAAAAACGCATACATCGATAAAGCTTAGGCTTATGAACATAAGGCTACAACCAAAAATCGCGCTTGTGATCGGGCAAGTACAGCGCTACGTCTTGTTTATGAAAGCTCCATTGATTGATCCCTTCGCCCGCGCAATTACTTATTTGCGCCTCTCAGTAACCGACAGGTGCGACTTCCGCTGCGTATACTGCATGTCAGAAAATATGACTTTTTTGCCAAAACGTGATCTACTAACCTTAGAAGAGCTTGATAGGTTATGTACTAGTTTTATTGGGCTGGGCGTTCGTAAATTACGCATTACTGGTGGCGAACCGTTAGTACGGCGTGACATCATGTCGTTTTTCCAAGGAATGTCCCGGCATTTGCAAAGTGGCGCTTTGGAAGAATTAACCCTCACAACTAACGGTAGCCAATTGCACCGTTTTGCCGGTGACCTTTATGCGGCTGGCGTGCGCAGGATCAATATTTCGATCGACACTTTGGACGAAGCAAAGTTTGCCGAAATCACCCGTTGGGGGAAGTTAGTAAATGTTTTGCGCGGCATTGACGCTGCCTTGGAAGCGGGCCTCAAAGTGAAGCTTAATTCCGTAGCCTTAAAAGACTTCAATGAGAATGAGCTGTTCGATCTGACAGAATTTTGTGACGCCCGCGATATGGACCTCACCTTTATTGAGGTGATGCCTATGGGAGATTTGGGCGAAGAAGACCGCGTGGGGCAATATTGGGCGTTGAACGACCTTCAAGCCAAATTGGCAACACGATATACACTAACAGACTTACCAGATCGCACCGGTGGGCCTGCCCGATATCTTCGGCTGGAAGAGACAGGGCAGCGCGTTGGGCTAATTACACCTCTAACCCATAATTTCTGCGAAAGCTGCAACCGCGTGCGGGTGACCTGTACCGGTGAAATCTATACCTGTCTTGGCCAAGAAGGTAGCGCAGATTTGCGCGAACCTTTGCGTGCATCAGAAGGTAATAACATCCTTGAAAA
>LAQD01000018.1:59037-59228 GCA_000981705.1 Rhodobacteraceae bacterium ASP10-04a | reverse complement strand
ATGTCTCGTCATATGAGCCATACCGGCGGTTAACGGCTCTGGAGGTTTTCCAGTAAGCGCTCCAGCATCGTGGCGCCCGCATTAAATTCAGACAGCTCAATAAATTCATCTGGCTTATGTGCTTGTGCAATATTGCCAGGTCCGCAAACTACCACCGAGAACCCCTGCTTTTGGAAATGACCACCATCAGT
>LAQD01000018.1:42447-58939 GCA_000981705.1 Rhodobacteraceae bacterium ASP10-04a | reverse complement strand
GTACCGCTTTCATCTCAGCTTCAATAGTCTCAATTTTTTGTTGGATTTTGACTAGCCAATCTTCCGTACGCTCATCACCGACGCACCGTAGGTCAATCGAGAAATAACAGTCTTTGGCTGTGATGTTATCAGCTGTGCCACCATTGATTCTACCCACATGCAAGGTTGTGAAAGGCGGATCATAAAGTACTGCTGTCGCAGAGGGTATTTTATCTTGGCTTTCAATATTTTGTTGGCGCACCCATTCAACAAAGCGCGCAGCACACATCACAGCTGAGACACCTTCATGTAGCCGTGAGGAGTGCACCTCGTAGCCACGCACATGGAATTGTAAATCATCACAGCTTTTGTGGCCGGTGACCACTTTCATTTCTGTGGGTTCACCCACAATTACGGCATCAACCTTGGCGAAGTGAGCCAACAGTCCATTCGCCACATCAGGTGCGCCCAGTAGGCCGATCTCTTCATCGCGCGACAGAGCAAATTGCAACGGACGTTTTAAATCCATCGAATTGGCTTTCACCATAGCTGCTATGGCCAAAGCCACAAACCCTTTCATATCACAGGTGCCACGCCCATAGAATCTATCATTTTTTTCAACTAAGGTCCAAGGATCCGTAGTCCAATCCTGGCCTTCGACAGGTACTACGTCCGAATGGCCAGACAAAGCTACACCACCAATCACATTTGGCCCCACCTGTGCCACAAGCCCAGCTTTTGTCCCATCTTCATTTGGGATCACAAGACTGTCAATTCCATGTTGTGCAAAATAATCACGCACAAAATAGATTAACGGCAGGTTCGTATCCGAACTGACAGTTGGAAAGGAAACCAGTTTGGCAAGCAATTGGCGGGCGTTGAAAATATCTGACATAGTGACATGTTGTGCTCGCATAGCGCCCCCCGTCAAGGGGCATCTATGTCATTACGGCGTCTGTCGTCTAATCCGCCGCAAAGCAAGATAAACCAGCCCCACCACCACAGGGACAACACAGGCAGTCAAAATGCCTTTGTACAAGCCAAACACAGTTGCCACAGGAGCTAGGACATATAGCACAAGGCCTGTAGCGTAATAGCTGATGGCGACCACGGATAGGCCCTCAACAGTTTTCTGTAGTTTTAATTGCATATCCGCACGGCGATTCATACTGGTCAACAAATCTTGGCTTTGGCTTTGCCGTTCCACATCGACACTAGTACGCAGGAGGTCGCCAGTGCGGATTGCTCTTGCAATTAAATCTTGGAGCCTTGCGTCAAGTGCATGTACCGTGCGCATCGCTGGATCAAAGCGCCGCATCATGAATTCACGAAATGTTTGCCGACCTTCAAATTGCCCCTCGCGCAGAACCTCTATGCGTTGAGCTACAATCGCCGCGTAAGCCTTACTGGCGGCAAACCGGTAAGCAACCCGGGCCGAATGGTTCTCTAGCTTAGCTGAAAGTCCTAGAAGCACATGCAGGTTATCCTCAGCAGATACCTGATTATCCGCCAAAGCAGCTACCAGCGCCGACATATCCGCATCTACCACATTAAGTTCTGCGGAAAGAGCGCGCGCCCGGAATAGGCCGAGCATCGACATAGCTTTATAAACTTCAATCTCATTGAGCCGCTGCACGATACGTCCCACACGACGCCGACCGGTACTGGGGGGCACAAAAACCGAGAACCGAAGATGCCCGTTGCCATCTATGCGGTAGTCACCTGCTATGACCGCGGCATTATCTAAAACCCGGCTCACAGCAAGGCTTTCAGATACGAACCATTTTGACAGCTTTGCCTTTATGGCTTCAGTCTCAAAATCCGCTTCTATACGGAGGGAAGTTGACGTTAGCGTCATGCCCGGCAACTCAGCTAGCCAATCAGCTGGAAAAATATCAAACTCAGTGCCATCGAACGGCTTGCTACCAGGATCTCCAAGGATCGCAGTATAGGTTACAAATTCAGTGTGGCATTCCCATTTCACCCAGACTGCACCCAGTTGGCCAAAGTAATGGGTAGCATCCTTATCTGGATGAGCCACGTCATAGATATCCAGTAAGCGCCATAAATGCGCACGATCCGCCATCTCATCGCGGCCAGTTTCATCATCAGCAGACTTATAGGCTAAAAACGCAGCACGCGCCGGAGCCGCTACTGTTGGGAACGGCCTGGCATGCAGTTCATCTGCCGAGCTTTGGCGTAATGGGTGATCAATCATATGTACCATCAAGCGCACCTAACATGGTAAGAAAAGTCGGTCACACCGCCCAGCTGAGACCAGAGGGCGATGCGCTTGACCTAATCAGTCTATCATTGGCAAAAGTTTGTCCAACGAGGCTTTTGCATCCCCATAGAACATACGGGTATTTTCTTTGAAAAACAGTGGGTTTTCGATACCAGAATAGCCGGTACCCTGCCCACGCTTGGACACAAATACATGTTTGGCTTTCCAACACTCCAGCACCGGCATACCAGCAATCGGGCTGTTGGGATCCTCCTGCGCAGCTGGGTTCACTATGTCGTTGGACCCAATCACGATGGCCACATCTGTTTTAGGAAAATCTTCATTTATTTCATCCATTTCCATTACAATATCGTAAGGGACCCGCGCTTCGGCCAGAAGCACATTCATATGGCCCGGCAAACGACCAGCGACAGGATGGATTGCAAAGCGCACTTGCTTGCCCTGTGCGCGCAGCTTGCGCACCAGTTCTGATACTGACTGTTGAGCCTGCGCCACAGCCATTCCATAGCCTGGAATGATCACTACGCTGTCAGCCTCATTTAAAACCGCAGCAACACCATCGGCCTCAATTGCGATTTGCTCGCCTTCTACAGCCATCTGCGGGCCTTTCGCACCACCAAAGCCACCTAAAATCACAGAGATAAAGTTGCGGTTCATCGCCTTACACATAATGTAACTTAAGATTGCACCAGACGAGCCAACCAGCGCGCCAACTACGATCAAAAGGTCATTTCCAAGCGTAAAGCCAATAGCGGCAGCCGCCCAACCCGAATAGGAATTGAGCATCGACACCACTACAGGCATATCCGCCCCGCCAATACCCATGATCAGATGCCAGCCAATGAAGCCAGCAATCACCATCACAGCAACCATGGTCCAGACGCCCGCACCGCCAGCATAGAGAACCATCAAGGCAATACTGGCCAACAATGCGACCGCATTCAACGCATGACCACCCGGCAGTTTGAACGGCGTGCCACTCAACTTACCGGCTAACTTTCCAAAGGCCACGACCGACCCGGTAAATGTCACCGCCCCAATGAATACCCCCAAGAAAACTTCGACCTTCAAAATAGCGATCTCCACGGCGTCTTTACCAGCTAATTTCTTACCAAAACCTGTCAGCGTGTCCATGTCACCACCCGAGGCTAGAAGCTGACGTACATTGGCCAGTTCAAATTCAGCATTTAGCCCGATGAAAACAGCAGCTAATCCAACAAAACTGTGTAGGGCAGCCACAAGCTGAGGCATCTCAGTCATCTCGACCCGTCGTGCAACAACCACACCAAGATAGGCGCCGATGCACACCATCAATGCAATTAAAATGTAATTACCTACGCCAGGGCCGAACACGGTAGCAAACATCGCCAACCCCATGCCAACAATTCCATACCAAACCGCGCGCTTGGCGCTTTCCTGGTTGGATAATCCTCCAAGGGATAAAATGAATAATACTGCCGCCGTGATATAGGCGGCGGATGTGATACCTGTTGAAAGCATAATCTAACCCCCCCGCTTAAGATTTTTGGAACATGGCAAGCATACGGCGTGTAACCATAAACCCACCAACAATATTGATCGTCGCAATCAAGACGGAAAGGCCAGCTAATACCCACACCAAAATGTTGCCTGAACCGATCTGTAGTAAAGCACCGACCACGACAATGCCTGAAATGGCATTGGTAATGGCCATCAAAGGCGTATGCAGCGCGTGTGCCACCCCCCAAATCACTTGGAACCCAATAAAACAGGCCAACGCGAATACAATAAAGTGCTGCATAAAACTTGCTGGTGCATAGGCTCCCAGTAAAAGCATTAACATGCCCCCCACTGCCAACAGCGCATATTGCTGACGGGTCGTTTTGCGGTAAGCAACGGCTTCATTAACCTTCACCTCTTCAGGTGTCAGGGCCACTGCTGCCTCTTTAGGCTTAGCAGCAATTGCCGGAATCTTTGGTGGTGGTGGCGGAAAGGTAATCTCACCGGCATGGGCTATTGTAGCCCCACGGATCACATCATCTTCCATATCATGCACTATCAATCCGTCTTTGCCCGGGGTGAGGTCCGCAATCATATGCCGGATATTATTGGAATAGAGCGTACTGGCCTGCGCAGCCATCCGACTTGGGAAATCTGTATAGCCAATAATTATAACGCCATTGCCTGTTACAATCCGCTCATCCATCACGGTAAGCTTACAGTTGCCACCCTTTTCGGCGGCCAAATCAATAATAACCGAACCCGGTTTCATGCTCGCGACCATTTCAGCGGTCCACAGCTCAGGCGCTTCGCGATTGGGAATCAAAGCCGTAGTAACAACGATATCAATATCTGACGCGATTTCGCGGAATTTTGCTAACTGCGCTGCAGCAAACTCTGGCGATGATACTGGAGCATAACCGCCAGTTGCGGCTCCGTCGGCTTGTTCGGCTTCAAAGTCTAGGAAGACAAACTCAGCCCCCATGGATTCAACCTGCTCAGCTACCTCCGGACGAACGTCAAAAGCATAGGTGATGGCACCCAAGGCGGTGGAAGTCCCAATAGCAGCAAGCCCAGCAACGCCAGCGCCTACGATCAAAACTTTGGCCGGTGGCACTTTGCCCGCAGCTGTGACTTGGCCCGTAAAAAAGCGTCCAAAATTATTACCAGCCTCGATCACAGCTCGGTATCCTGAAATATTAGCCATGGACGACAGGGCGTCCATCTTCTGGGCCCTACTAATCCGCGGCACCATATCCATAGCGATAATACTGGCACCTTTGGACTGAGCCAGCTCCATCAAAGTAGTATTTTCACTAGGATAGAAAAGTGAAATCAGCGTCTTAGTATCTGAAAGCCGTTTCACCTCTGCTTCACTCGGAGGACGCACTTTGACAATTAGGTCGCTCGCTTTGGTGAGTGCCGCAGCAGTGGCTGCAACCACGACACCGGCAGCTTTATACTGTGCGTCGCTGAAGCCTGCAGCTTTGCCGGCTCCCTTTTCAATCATGCATTCATGCCCAAGCTTTTGCAGCTGAGCGGCACTTTCGGGGGTGAGCGCCACGCGCTGCTCACCAATAAAAATTTCTTTAAGAGCCCCAATTTTCATAATTTTCGTCCTTTCATGACGCGGTTTTTCACCGTCCCCGAGTATTTTCGATTGTAAAATTCGTAACCCGCGTAATAATATTTCGCAACCAATCTACCGTGGCGTTTCGCCGCAAAACATGAGTATATTTTAGTATACCACTATTAAGGGGAATAACTTTGATACTGACAGGAAAAAGTGCAGTCGTCACCGGCGGTGGGACCGGCATAGGCCTAGCCATTGCGCGCGGTTTGGCCGCTCAAGGGTGCCAAGTAGCCATAACCGGACGCCGACTGAGCGTGCTGGAAGCGGCGTCCGAATCTTTTGGGGGATTGTCCGTTAAGATGGATGTGTCTGATGAGGCTTCAGTCGTGGGCGGTATGCAAAATATTGCCGATCGCTTCGGTAGTATTGATATTTGCGTAGCAAATGCAGGCATTGCTGAGGGCCAAAATATCCAGAACTCAGCCTTCGGTTTTTGGCGTAATATCATGGCGATCAATCTAGATGGCGCCTATCTCACAATAAGAGAATCTCTACGCCACATGCCGGTTAAAGACTGGGGGCGAGTAATTGCAATTTCTTCCATCGCCGGAGTGCGCGGTTTAAAAGGTGCACATGCTTATAGTGCGTCAAAGCATGGTGTAATTGGGCTGATCCGAGCCCTTTCCGCAGATCATGCTAAAATGCCTGTTACCTTTAATGCGATTTGTCCAGGATATGTCGACACTGATATCATCGTTCGCAACACCGAAAGTATCTCTGAACGGGCACAGATGAGCCATGAAGACGCTCGAGCTTTGATGGTGTCTCTTAACCCACATGGTAGGTTGATCACAGCAGATGAAGTCGCTTCTGCGGCATTGTGGATGTGCAGTGCAGGCTCAGATAGTTATGATGGACAGGCCTTAGAGATCTCTGGTGGTCAGCTCTAGGACAGCACCTATTTGGCGTTGCTCCATGCATGGACCGCAACGCCAAATGCTGCAAATAATGGGCGAGAGACCAAGTCTTCAACAGCACGATACTCTGGGTGCCATTGCACACCAAGTCCAAAACCTTTTGCGCCCTGCACATAGATGGCCTCTGGCGTACCGTCGGGGGCGTAGCCATCTACTACAATACGCTGTCCCGGCTGTTTAATCCCCTGCCCGTGCAACGTGTTGGTTCGCACCACGTCAGCACCAAATACCTTTGCAAACACACCACCCGGTGTAAGCACGACGTCATGACGGAGGGCAAATTTCTCTGCTAACGTCCCATCGGGTGGCATGCGATGATTGTCGCGGCCCGGTAGGTCGCGAATTTCAGGATAAAGGCTCCCACCCATCGCCACATTCATTTCTTGAAAACCTCGGCAAATTGCCAAGTAAGGCTGACCTCGTTCAACCAACGCTCGGATCAGAGGCAAAGCCAATGCGTCGCGCGCCTCATCCGTATCCCCATGACCATTGGTGAGGGCCTCACCATATTCTTTGGGGTGCACATTGGGGCGGCCTCCGGTAAACACAAAGCCATCGCAGGCCTCCATCAAGTCCACTACCGGCGCAAGCATAGCATCTGGAGGTATTATGACCGGTAGGGCATCACAGACTTCACGCACAGCCCAGGCATTCATCTCTCCTGCACCATGTACCAAATATTCTGAATTGATCATATGAGGATTGCCGATGATACCGACTATGGGACGCGACATGTTTGCACCTAAAAACTTTCAATGGTGCAAGTCATAGGCCGCAATGGCTGAGCCCACCAGCCCAAATGTCCAAAAACAAGAAAACCCCAAACATTTCTCCAACGCTAGGATTCCTACATAGTTAAACAGTGGCGGAGTTTAGCCTTCGCCGACAAGCCCCGCTGCTTCAATCCCCGCCAAGGCAGCAATCAAATCATTGTCTGAACTGTCGCCCGTGACGCCAACTGCACCTATCACAATACCTTTTTTGTCACGCACTAAAACACCACCCGGCACCGGAATCACCTTACCACCAAAAAGGCCATTTACGGATTCCATAAAATAAGCTTGTTGATCCGCCCGTGCCATCTGCGCCGTACCCGCCATGCCTAGCATCACGCTGCCATACGCTTTACCGTGCGCTATTGCGAACCGACCAGGTGCGGCCCCATCTTCACGCTCAAACGCAATAACATGCCCACCAGCGTCAACCGCCACTACAGACAGAGGCTTGAGCCCAAGTTCTTTGCCTTTGGACAGGGCAGATCGGATTATAGTTTTAGCTTTGCGGAGGGAAATAGCAGACATGTGGTTTTTTCCTAAAAGGGGATAGCCAGTGCGGCAGGCTATGTACGGTCAAAATTTTCAAGCCTATATCTAAGCCGTCTTTAGTTCTTGCCTGCGACGATGCAAAACCGGCTCAGTATAGCCAGACGGTTGCACGCGGCCTTCAAACACCAAGTCACAGGCAGCTTTAAAAGCAATACCGCCAAAGCTTGGACCCATGGCAGTGTAAGTTGGGTCACCAGCATTTTGGCTATCCACCACAGCCGCCATTTTTTTCATTGCGGCCATAACAGTGTCACCGTCAATCACATCGTGATGCAGCCAGTTGGCCAAAGCTTGCGAGGAAATGCGGCAGGTGGCCCGGTCTTCCATCAAGCCAACATCATGGATGTCTGGCACTTTTGAACAGCCTACGCCGCT
The DNA here is from genome assembly GCA_000981705.1 of Rhodobacteraceae bacterium ASP10-04a. Taxonomy (GTDB): domain Bacteria; phylum Pseudomonadota; class Alphaproteobacteria; order Rhodobacterales; family Rhodobacteraceae; genus Planktomarina; species Planktomarina antarctica. The sequence continues at coordinate 50,986 of LAQD01000018.1, read as the reverse complement.
ATCAACCCAGCGGACAACATAGCCAAGAATACCCTGCGCATTGTTTTCAATCTCTTGTGTAAGCTCGTCTGGCGACCAATTTGTTCCAACTGCTACAGGAATGGTTAGTAGCTCATCCAGCCCCCAACGGGGACCTTTGGCTTTTAGCTCATTTTGCACCGCAATTACGTCAACCTGATGATAATGGGTTGCGTGCAGAGTAGCGGCTGTTGGGCTCGGCACCCAAGCGCAGGTGGCGCCTGATTTAGGATGGCCAATTTTCTGCATCAGCATATCATCCATCAAATCCGGCATGGCCCACATGCCTTTTCCAATCTGTGCCTTACCTTGCAAGCCACAAGCTAGACCGATATCGACGTTACGGTCTTCATAGGCATTAATCCAAGGGGTCATTTTCATTTGACCTTTTGGAATCATCGGGCCCGCTTCCATCGAAGTGTGAATCTCATCGCCAGTACGATCCAAGAATCCTGTGTTGATGAAAGCTACCCGCGCTTGTGCGGCCTCAATACATGCTTTGAGGTTGGCACTAGTGCGCCGTTCTTCGTCCATAATGCCAAGTTTAACCGTATTGTGCGGAAGGCCCAGAATGCTCTCAACCTTAGTAAAAATCTCATCGGCAAAGGCCACTTCGGTCGGACCGTGCATTTTAGGCTTCACCACGTAAACAGAACCATGCAGAGAATTACCACCAGCCCTATTCAAATCATGCATAGCAATCATCGTGGTACACATAGCATCTAGCAGACCTTCACCAATTTCATGGCCATCGCGGTCGGTGATGGCTGGGTTGGTCATCAAATGCCCCACGTTGCGCACCAGCATCAGAGCCCGCCCCTTCAGGGTCAGCTTTTTGTCACCATACTCATAGGCACGATCTTCGTTCAACACTCGATCAAAAGAAGTTCCGTCCTTAATTACAGTCTCAGCCAGATCACCACGCATCAGACCTAGCCAATTAGTGTAGGCCAACACTTTATCTGGCGCATCAACCGCTGCGACCGAATCCTCACAATCCATAATTACCGAGACTGCACTTTCCAGAAGGACGTCATCAACGTGAGCCTTGTCGCCACTACCAATGTTGCCCTCTGGGTCAATTTGAATGGCGATGTGTAGGCCATTCTTTTGCAAGATAACCTCATTTAGATTACCTGATTCATTTTTATTCATGCCGACATATTGCCCAGAATTAGCCAAAGCTGGCAGGAGTTTATCTCCTACAACTTCATAACTTGTGACATCCGCATGGGAACCATTGGCCAGTGGCGCTGCTCGATCCAAATAGGCCTTGGCCCATCCAATCACCCGCGCTCCACGCGCGGCATCATAGCCGCGCCCCTCAGGTAAATCCCCCATGGCATTAGTACCATAAAGCGCGTCATACAAACTGCCCCAGCGGGCGTTGGCCGCATTTAAAGCATAACGAGCGTTCATAATTGGTACTACAAGTTGAGGGCCGGGGATCAAGGCGATCTCTGGGTCGACGTTTTGGGTGGAGATCACAAAGTCAGCAGGCTCCGGCACCAAATAACCAATCTCTGTCAAAAAATCCTGATAGGCGGCCGCATCGTGATCTTTCCCACGGAGGGTAATGTGCCAACTATCAATCTTTTTTTGCAGATCTTCGCGGTACGACAGCAAAGCCCGGTTTTTAGGCCCAAGATCATGCACCATGTCAGCCAAACCACTCCAGAATTGATCTGAGGTCACAGCCAATCCACTCAAAGCGTGATTTTCTATAAAATCAAACAGTTCTTTTGCTACAGACAGGCCATAAATTTCAGTACGTTGAGACATATTTTGAAACTCCACAATTCGACGGTTGATCAAATTTTACCATATTTCAGCATTTGTTAACCGTCAAAAGCATAGCAAGCAAGGTCAATTGGTAACTATTTCCTACCAATTTTCCTTTCGGATACAAAATTCACTAGTTATCAACAAACTTAAGCCAACGGTTGCTCTAAGTTCGCACTAGACGCTATAGGAAAAGTATAAATAGTGAAGGATAAGACACATGACATCTCCAGAAACGCAAAAAATTTACCTTGCCAATTACCAGCCGCCTGCGTTTTTGGTTGACCATGTAGCACTAGAATTTACCTTGCACCCAACAGCCACTCGGGTCCGCTCCACTGTTAAATTTCGTAAAAATCCAGACAGCCCAGTGGGTAAATTTTTTCTGCACGGTGAAGGTCTCAAACTGTTGTCGTCATACATCAATGGCGTGGCAGTCAGCCCAGACATTTCAGATATGGGATTAACATGTGATGTACCCAGCGTGCCTTTTATATGGCAAAGTGAGGTTGAGATCGATCCCAGCGCAAACACATCGCTGTCAGGTCTCTACATGTCGAATGGCATGTTCTGCACTCAATGCGAGGCCGAAGGTTTCCGCCGCATCACCTATTACCCAGATCGTCCAGATGTGATGGCACCTTTTGATGTCACTATTCACAGCGACCTCCCATTTGCTCTATCTAATGGGGAACCCTTGGGACATGAAGGCGGCACTAGTCGCTGGCAAGACCCATGGGTCAAACCCGCCTACCTGTTCGCTCTAGTAAGTGGAGAATTTCAGGTATTTTCAGATCATTTCACCACTGCATCTGGCAAGCACGTAGACCTGAACATACACGTACGCGATGGTGATCAAGACAAATGCGCCTTCGCCATGCAGGCCCTCAAAACAAGTATGGCTTGGGATGAGAAAACCTATGGCCGGGAATACGACTTGAGCGTGTTCAACATAGTGGCTGTTGATGATTTCAACATGGGGGCGATGGAGAACAAGGGTCTCAACATTTTCAACTCCTCTGCCGTACTGGCAAGTGCTGAAACTGCGATGGATGCAAATTTCGAACGTATTGAAGCGATTATCGCCCACGAATATTTTCATAATTGGACTGGCAACCGCATCACCTGCCGCGATTGGTTTCAGCTAAGTCTAAAAGAAGGCCTCACGGTGTTTCGCGACCAACAGTTTAGTGCCGATGTACGCGGCGCGAATATACGCCGAATTGAGGATGTTTCAGCCTTGCGTGGCAGACAGTTTCGCGAAGACAACGGCCCATTGGCCCATCCAGTACGCCCCGAGAGCTTCGTTGAGATCAACAACTTCTATACCGCCACCATCTATGAAAAAGGCGCAGAACTAATACGTATGCTTAAATTATTGGTGGGTGATGCAGCATATAAAACAGCGCTTGACCTTTATTTTGATAGACACGATGGGCAGGCGTGCACCATAGAGGATTGGTTGCAGGTGTTCACTGACACTACAGGCCAAGATTTAAGCCAATTCAAACTCTGGTACAGTCAAGCAGGCACCCCAAGGATCACCGTCGAAGACGATTTCTCCGGCGACACCTACACAATTAGTCTGAGCCAGTCGACACCACCCACCTCGGGGCAATCAGACAAGCAGCCCATGGTGATACCCGTGGCAATTGGTCTACTCAATACTGATGGCTCCGAAGCCGTGCCTACTCAGATTCTGACCCTTACTCGTGAGACGCAAAGTTTCACCTTCACAGGACTAAACACGCGTCCAATCCCATCGCTATTACGCGGTTTTTCCGCTCCGGTTATATTACAACGCTCAGCATCCCAAGCAGAACGCCTAACTTTGCTAGCCCATGACACCGATATGTTTAACCGTTTCGAAGCAAGCCGTGAGTTAGGTCGAGCCACATTGATTAATATGCTATGTAATGATGGGGCACCGGATGAAGGCTACTCAGAGGCATTGTTGCAAGTTCTGGCCAATGAGGGCCTAGAACCCGGATTCCGCGCAATTTGCTGTGCCCTGCCCGGCCAGGACGAAATTGCGCAGGCGTTGGTAGAACTGGGCCATACACCCGATCCAGTGGTGATTTACCACGCACATGAAAAGCTTTCGCATCATCTGGCAACTTCAGGTCGAAATCTGCTGCGTAGAATATACCAAACCCACGCTGTCAAAGGACCCTATACGTCAGATGCGATAAGTTGTGGCCATCGTGCTTTGGCCAACCTTGCCCTGCGCTATATCAGCCTGGTGGATGGGGCTGTATTGGCCGCTGAGCAGTTTGACATCGCAGATAATATGACCCTCCAAATGCCAGCCCTAGCCAACCTCATGCGCTCTGGAAAAGGCGATCACGCAGTGCAGAAATTCTATACTCAATGGCGCCACGAGCGTCTGGTCATCGATAAATGGTTCAGTCTCCAAGTGTCAAACTGCAATCCTTCTCAAGCCGTTTCAATTGCTAAATCATTGCTGCTACATCATGACTTTAGCTTGAAAAACCCAAATCGCTTTCGATCTTTAATCGGTGCATTGGCTATGACGCCTGCAGCGTTTCACCAACCAGATGGTTCGGCCTATGATTTGGTGGCCGATCAGTTGATTGCTTTGGATGACCTCAACCCACAGCTCTGCGCAAGGATGACTACCGTTTTTGAAACTTGGCAGCGATACAATCCCAGCCGCCAGGCTATGATGAGGGCCGCGCTGCTACGTATTGAGGCTAAGCCACGGCTGTCACGTGATACCCGTGAAATGGTCTCGCGCTTGCTGAAAACATAGAAAATAAGAGCACAATTAGTTAAAAGATGCGCAATGGGACAGCCATATCTTGTTCCTTTTGACAGTTAGCCTTAGAACACCTCTAAACATATTGATTAATCGGGGCGCTACCATGCTGGACCAAACTTTTGAAACACCCAAACCCAAGGTTATTTCTGGTGCAAAATATGACTGGGAACTGGTAATTGGCTTAGAAGTTCACGCCCAAGTCAGCACCAATGCAAAGCTGTTTTCTGGCGCTTCCACAACCTTTGGAGCCGAACCAAATTCAAATGTGGCCTTTGTAGATGCGGGTATGCCGGGCATGTTACCAGTAATTAACCAAGAATGTGTGGCCCAAGCGGTCCGCACTGGGCTTGGCCTGAAAGCTGAAATCAACAAATTCTCTGCTTTTGACCGTAAGAACTATTTCTACCCCGATTTACCCCAAGGCTATCAGATAAGCCAGTTGTATCATCCAATTGTTGGTGAAGGCGAAGTTTTCGTTGAAATGGGCGACGGCACAGCCCGTATGGTTCGCATTGAGCGCATTCATCTCGAGCAAGACGCGGGCAAATCCGTGCATGACATGGATCCCAATAATTCATTTGTGGATCTCAACCGCACTGGCGTAGCCTTGATGGAAATCGTCAGCCGCCCCGACATCCGCGGGCCTGAAGAAGCCGCCGCCTATGTCACCAAACTGCGCCAGATAATGCAATATCTGGGAACCTGTGATGGAAATATGCAAAATGGTAGCCTGCGGGCCGATGTGAATGTCTCCGTCTGTCGCCCTGGCGATTACGAGCGTTATCAAACTTCGCAAGATTTCGGAGATCTGGGCACTCGGTGTGAGATAAAAAACATGAACTCCATGCGGTTTATGCAGGCAGCTATTGATTTTGAAGCACGCCGCCAAATCGCAATTTTGGAAGATGGCGGAAGTGTAAAGCAAGAAACCCGTCTCTATGACGTTGAAAAGAACGAAACCCGGTCCATGCGTTCAAAGGAAGAAGCACATGACTATCGCTATTTTCCTTGTCCTGATCTACTACCGCTCGAGATTGAGCAAGACTGGATTGACTGCCTAGCAGCCGACCTGCCCGAATTGCCTGACGCCAAAAAGTATCGTTTTATCACAGATTTTAACCTATCTGCATATGACGCCAGTGTCTTGACCGCCGAAACCCAAAACGCGAGCTACTTTGAAAAAGTAGCTAAAGGCCGCGACGGAAAAGTGGCGGCAAACTGGGTCATCAACGAGCTGTTTGGACGTATGAAAAAAGATGATGTAACCATCGCAAATTGCCCAGTAACACCAGGCCAGCTGGGCGGTATCATCGACCTCATTTCCAGCGAAGAAATTTCCGGCAAAATCGCAAAAGATCTGTTCGAGATAGTCTACACAGAAGGCGGTTCTCCGGCTGACATAGTCAAAAGCCGCGGCATGAAGCAAGTGACCGACACCGATGCAATTGAAACTATCGTAGACCAGATCATCACAGACAATCCAACCCAAGTCGAAAAGGCTAAGCTGAATCCAAAATTGGCTGGTTGGTTTGTAGGTCAAGTTATCAAAGCCACTGGCGGTAAGGCTAACCCACAAGTAGTTAATGCGATCGTGGCTGCTAAGCTCGCCCCTTAACCGCTGCGTACGGTTAAGGCTAACGCGTGAATGCGTTTTATAGTATCGGGTCCTAAGGCAGAGTGGACAGCACGATGTTGCTCGAGCCGGCTCATGCCAGAAAACTGTGCCGCAGAAATAGTAACATCAAAGTGGCTTTCGCCTCCCTCTTGAAAGCCGGAATGGCCCCTATGTGATTCTGATACGTCCAAAACTACCAATTCAGTAGGTTCAAAGCTCTCCTGCAGCGTTTTTTTGATATGATCTAACATTCTTTCCAGTTTTTTCATCTCCACCCCTTTCATCTTTCTGATTCAGGTCTAAACTCTGATCTCCGAGTCGGAAAGGTGATTACGATGAAGAAGGATGATCCCTTTGGGTTTGACATGTCCGTATCAACGGCAAAAAAGAATAATCCGCGTGGCCGCAGGGGCATGTCGGGGGCGTTTGAAACCTCGACACGTAAGTGTGAGCATGCAGGATGTATAGAATCCGGGAAGTATCGGGCGCCTAAGTCACCTGATATTTTAGATGACTACTTTTGGTTCTGCAAAGACCATGTGCGCGAGTACAATCTGAAATGGAACTTCTTTGATGGAAACTCAGAGGAAGAGCTGCAAAAGCAAATGGCAAACGATCGAGTTTGGGAACGCCCAACCAAACCTATCAAAAGCAGCGAAGAGCAACGAGCTTGGGCACGTTTAGGCGTTGATGATCCGCATCAGGTTTTGGGGGTAAATGCTACCCAAAACCCTGGTAAATCGATTACTGGGTCTACCCGTAAGCTACCCGCATCAGAGCGGCGCGCACTGGATATTTTAGAAGCAAAAGACCATTGGAAAAAGGCAGAGATACGTAAATCATACAAATCTTTGATCAAAGTTTTGCATCCAGATATGAATGGTGGCGATCGCAGCCAAGAGGAGCAACTCGGAGAGGTTGTCTGGGCTTGGGATCAAATTAAAGATAGCCGGAGCTTCAAGTAAAACTTATATCTGGTGTTTTCAAAGATCGCACGCTGTGCGGGGTACAATTTCAATAAGAATATAGGACCAGTTGATCGCCTACGCATGGCATTGCGGATTTTCTCTTCCCCTTGCCCTTCGTCGCATTATATAGCACGAAACGCGCGTGGTAGATCGCCTGAGTAAAAGGATTAAGACTATGGCTGAAACAAATTTAGATATCGACACTCACCCAACCGAAGATATTTCTGTGCGTGACATGTTTGGAATTGACACAGACATGGTTGTGAAGGGCTTTGCTGATCGCACCTCTCGCGTGCCTGAATTAGATAGTACCTATAAGTTTGATCCCGACACCACCCTAGCAATTTTAGCTGGCTTTTCTCACAATCGCCGCGTGATGATTCAAGGTTACCACGGTACTGGTAAATCCACCCATATCGAGCAAGTAGCCAGCCGCCTGAACTGGCCTGCCGTACGTGTCAACCTCGACAGTCACATCAGCCGTATTGATTTGATAGGCAAAGACGCAATAAAACTCAAAGACGGCAAACAGGTGACAGATTTTCAAGAGGGCATCCTGCCTTGGGCGCTGCGCAACCCTACTGCCATAGTATTTGACGAATATGACGCTGGACGTGCCGACGTAATGTTCGTGATCCAGCGCGTGCTGGAGGTAGACGGAAAGCTGACCTTGCTAGATCAGAATCAAGTGATCACACCACATCCATATTTCCGTATTTTCTCCACAGCCAATACAGTTGGCCTTGGGGATACAACCGGCCTTTACCATGGCACCCAGCAAATTAACCAAGGCCAAATGGACCGTTGGAGCCTTGTAGCTACGCTTAACTATCTATCAATTGAAGCTGAGTCTGCGATCGTCCTATCTAAAAATCCACACTACAATACTGAGTCTGGCCGACGTATAATTAAACAAATGGTAACGGTAGCAGATCTGTCACGTACCGCGTTCATGAATGGTGATCTGTCGACCGTTATGTCTCCAAGAACAGTTATTTCTTGGGCACAAAACGCAGAGATTTTCAGAAATGTAGGCTACGCCTTCCGCCTGAGTTTTATCAACAAGTGTGACGAGTTAGAACGCCAAACAGTTGCAGAATTTTATCAACGCTGCTTTGATGAGGAGCTGCCTGAATCCGCAGCTTCAATGAGTATGACATAGGCGCTTTATCTCATCACACTTCAGGACAGAAATGACTCAGGGGGATCTTCATGAGCTATATTCCACTCGCAAAGGTCTTGAAGGCTTTCTTGTTCGATCTTTTTGTATGTTTTCGTACTAATATGAATTGTACACATTTGCGCCTTACAATGCCGTGCCTCACCCTGAGTAGATCAAATTGATGCAAAATAATGATAATCCCGCTGATCCAT
>LAQD01000018.1:34561-42380 GCA_000981705.1 Rhodobacteraceae bacterium ASP10-04a | reverse complement strand
CGGAGCCTCAAATGATTCTATCCGACTGCCTCAGGTAAGTCGCCGCATGAGCCGCGAAGAGGTTCTTTTGGCCCGTGGTACTGCTGATGCCTTAGCTTTGCGGCACAAATACCACGATGAGAGTACCTTTAATCGCTATGTGCCTCAGGGCCAAATGGCACGTGACATTTACGACGCCATGGAAACAGCACGCTGCGAAGCTATTGGTGCTCGCTCCATGCCCGGCACCCATAGCAATATAGATGCAAAGATTAAAAATGAGGCTCTGCGCCTTGGGTTTGGCGACATCCGTGAGGCCAGCCAAGCGCCCTTGGCTGCCGCCGCCGGATATTTGGTGCGGCATTTAGCTACTGGGCGTGATTTGCCGCCAGATGCGGCCAATGTGATGAACCTCTGGCGTGATTTTATCGAGGCACAAACGGATGGAAGCTTAGATAGCCTCGATGACACTATAGGCGACCAAGTCCAATTTGCAAAATTTGCTCGCAAGATCATCCGAGATCTAGGCTACGGCGACCAACTGGGCGATGATCCAGATACCGAAGATGAGGATTCCCAAGACCCTGCAGAGGCTGAAGATGATCAAGCAGATCAACCAGATAGCACCGGTGAAGATGATAATGAGGATGAGCAAGACGACACCAACCCTGAGCAAAGCCAAGATAAGCAGCAAGATGCGGCCTCAGCCCAAGTCTCCATGGATGACATGGCCGATAGTGAAATGGGCGAAGAAGCTGAGATGCCGGATGGCGAAGCACCGCCTGAGCCACCTGCCCCCCAGCCTGTCTCTGATGCAGATCCGCAATATTTAGTCTATAAAACAGAGTTTGACGAAGAAATTCGCGCTGAAGACCTCGCTGAGCCGCAAGAGCTTGAACGCCTGCGCGCCTATCTCGATCAACAATTAGAACCGCTTAAGGGAGCCGTAAGCCGCTTGGCCAATAAATTGCAACGTCGTCTACAAGCTCAGCAAAATCGCAGTTGGGAGTTTGACCTTGAGGAGGGAACATTAGACGCTGGGCGCTTGGCTCGTGTTATTGCTAATCCAACAACACCTTTGTCGTTTAAAGTCGAAAAAGACACCGAATTCCGTGACACGTGTGTTACTCTTTTACTAGATAATTCTGGTTCGATGCGCGGTCGTCCAATCTCAATTGCGGCTATCTGCGCAGATGTCTTGGCTCGCACTCTAGAACGCTGCAGCGTGAAGGTCGAAATTCTAGGCTTCACCACCCGCGCTTGGAAGGGTGGACAAAGCCGTGAGGAGTGGCTCGCAGAAGGCCGGCCGCAAACACCAGGCCGTCTCAACGATCTGCGCCATATCATCTACAAAAGCGCCGATGCCCCGTGGCGCCGTGCCCGACCAAATCTTGGCTTGATGATGAAAGAGGGTCTTTTGAAGGAAAACATTGACGGCGAAGCTCTGGAATGGGCGTATCGCCGGATGAATGCGCGCCCTGAATCTCGCAAAATTTTGATGGTAATCTCCGATGGTGCTCCGGTCGATGACAGCACCCTGTCGGTGAACCCAGCAAATTACCTCGAAAAGCACTTGCGTGATGTGATTGCCATGGTCGAAAAGCTCAGTCAGGTCGAGCTTTTAGCCATTGGCATTGGCCATGATGTGACTCGCTATTACGAACGTGCTGTGACCATCACCGATGTTGAGCAACTGGCCGGCGCAATGACCGAACAGCTTGCTGCTCTGTTTGACACCGATGCCCGCGCACGTGCCCGTGTTATGGGGCGCAAGCGCAGCGCCTAACCTTTGCACAATTGGCCATTGCCGCCCAAGCGACTTTAGCACATTCTAAGTGCATCTATAGTCGCTTAGGACAAATTCAATGTTTCAAAACTTCACATCCCCATCCTCTCCAGATCAGGGTCCACCACGCCTTGCATTGCTCCGTACTTGGATGCAAAAGCAAGGGATCAATGGCTTTATCGTGCCCCGTGCCGATCGTCATCAGGGTGAATATGTCGCTGCTTGTGATGAAAGGTTGTCATGGCTGACTGGGTTTACAGGATCCGCTGGGTTTGCCTGCGTTTTGGAAGATCTAGCGGGTATCTTCATTGATGGCCGTTACCGACTGCAGGTATTTGATCAGGTGGCAGACGCTTTTACTCCAGTACATTGGCCAGAAACTCAACTACAAGATTGGTTAATAACAAACGCTCATCCTAGCGCCGTGATAGGCTTTGATCCTTGGCTCCATACAGTCACACAAATTGAAGGCCTCCGTATTGTCCTTGCTGCGGCAGACATAGCCCTCATAGCCTGCCCCAATGGAGTCGATGCCATTTGGCAAGACCAACCCACTCCGCCCTCCACGACCGCATGGTCCCACCCAGAGAGCCTAAGCGGCGAATCTTCAGCAAACAAAGCATCGCGCCTCGGAACTTCCATCGCGACCCTTGATGCAGATGCGGCTGTTATCACTCTGCCTGATAGCCTGTGTTGGCTACTCAACATCCGGGGCGGCGATGTCCCCCGCACCCCTATTGTACAATGTTTCGGGGTGCTGTTCGCCTCAGGAGCCATAACACTGTTTGGCGATCCTAAAAAGTTACTAGTACTTAGTTTCAACCCTAATGTGACGGTTCAAAATTGGGAAACATTTGAGACCTATCTCCAAAATATAAAAGGTAAAATCCTAATTGACCCCACCTCACTACCTCAAGCAGCACTGGAGGCACTTGACCTAGGAACTGCTAAAACTCTTCGTGCCAGAGACCCCTGTGCTCTACCAAAGGCCTGTAAGAATCAGATCGAACTCAATGGCAGTCGTGCAGCGCATCTTCGTGACGGGGTAGCCATGGTAAATTTCTTGGCATGGTTCGATGCGGCAGATCAATCCTCGTTGAGCGAAATAGATATTGTGACCCACCTTGAAGAATTTCGCACTGCGACAAACCTGCTGCATGATATAAGCTTTGACACCATTAGCGGTAGTGGTCCACATGGCGCAGTGGTGCATTATCGCGTAACAGAAGACACCAATCGAAAACTGGACACCGACAGCCTCCTGTTGGTGGATAGTGGTGGGCAATATCGCGATGGCACAACTGATATCACCCGCACCCTGCCCTTAGGCAACCCAACCCTTGAAATGCGCCAAGCTTTTACTCAGGTACTACAAGGCATGATCGCCATATCACAGGTGCGCTTTCCCATGGGACTAACCGGGCGAGATCTCGATTCGCTGGCCAGAGTACCACTCTGGGCTGCCGGTAAGGACTATGACCACGGCACCGGGCACGGAGTCGGTAGCTTTTTATCAGTACATGAAGGGCCACAACGGCTATCACGAGCCACAGATGTGGCGCTTGAAGTCGGCATGATTCTATCAAATGAGCCAGGCTATTACCGCGCCGGAGCTTATGGGGTTCGAATTGAGAATCTTATTGTGATAAAATTAGCTCCACAACTACCCAGCGGCGATGCCCGCGCAATGTTTGAGTTTGAAACAATTACCCTTGCACCAATTGACCTGCGGTTGATTGACGCTGGCATGCTCAGTCAGCAGGAAAAAAACTGGCTCAATTCATATCATAAGACTGTTTATACAAAATTACTTCCCCTATTGAACGTAGCAACAGCCCAATGGCTAGCTCAGGCCACAGCTAGGATTTGACTCCACCGTCAGACAGTGGAAAGTTAAGGCACCATGGCACAAAAAATCAAAATACGAGCCCTTTCCGGTACTTGGGCTATCCGGGCAGCAGGAGCTGTAATAGCAGAAACACGTTCTGCATTGGAATTGATTGAAGGGCAGAGTTTACCAGTGATGTATTTTCCGCGCGACGATATTGCTATGGCCTTCTTAGACTATACCCAAAAAACGACCCATTGCCCCCAAAAAGGTGACGCACGCTACTTCTCAATTATAACAAAAAATAAACCTATTGAAAACGTAGCCTGGAGTTATGAAACACCAGCAAAAGAAATGCTCCTAATTAAGCAACATTTAGCGTTTCATCCGAATGAAAAAATCACAATAGAACACCTCGAATAAATGTTAAAAATGATTCCTGGAAAATCCCTGATAAGGTATGGCATCCAGCTTAAACAACAACTGACCCAAGAGTTGCTCCAGTAAACCTACGATTTGCACAATCATATTCCATAAGTTCTATTATCTGCCGGTCCCATATGTTTGGCACTCCTTTCATCAAGCAAGAGATTGCTAGAATAGGCTCAAAGCAACTATGCACGAAATACGCTACGCCAACGACCACCAGCAATCATCAATAATCCAATATGTGAAACAGATAACCGCAGTTTTGAACCAATTTCAAAAGGCATATCTCAATATTCTTCATTATTTTAAACTATAATAAAACCTTGAAAAGCATTAAATAATTATGAGAAAGCATTAGTATATTAAATCTAAGGCGATATTATTCTTGAATTACAATAATCCTTAATATTATAAATTTTTACCAAGAAGTGATCTGGCGGCCCCACGAGCCTCGTCAGTCACGACATCACCGGCTAGCATACGCGCAATCTCATCAACTCGGTCATTTGGACCCAGCGGCACAACAGTTGATAGAGTAACTTCATCTTCAATACGTTTTTCAACTCGCCAATGAGCATTGGCTAAGGCAGCTACTTGCGGCGAATGTGTCACCACCAAAACCTGACCCTCGGCCCCCAGCTCTGCCAAGCGACGGCCAACCGCATTCGCAGTCGCCCCACCAACGCCACGGTCAATTTCATCAAAAATCATGGTACGGCGTGAACCGCCCTGAGACAGGCAAACTTTTAATGCTAGCAGAAAGCGGCTTAATTCTCCACCTGAGGCAATTTTTTCAAGTGGGCCTGTTGGGGCTCCAGGGTTTGTAGAAACTGTAAATGCCACGCTGTCAGAGCCATTCGGACCCTCTTCCGCTGATTTTATTTCAGTTTTAAATACTGCTCGCTCCATCTTTAGCGGTGTCAACTCTGCAGCCATAGCCTTATCCAACGCGTCCGCTCCAATCACTCTAGCCTCATGCAAGCAGAGTGCAGCAGCACTATAAGCGGCATGGGCTACTTCGACGTCCAGCTTAAAAGCGTCCAGCTCAACATTACCACTTTCTAGTGTTTCTAGTTTTAGCTCTAAAGCCAAAGTAATTTCTGGCAACTCATCAGATGTTACCCCATGTTTACGAGCCGCAGCTCTGATAGCAAACAACCGCTCTTCAGTTTGTTCCAACTCTGAAGAGTTGAATTTTAAACTACCCAAAACAGTCTCTATTTCTTGTTGCGCCTTCCCAAGGTGATTGAGAGAGGCCACTAGAGCCTCAGAAGCTAGATCCAATTGACCGTCTAATTGCTGAGCCGCGTCTTCAAGCCAACGGCTTGCATCACTAATTTGCCCTTCGGCCCCCTCGTTCGATAGAGCATCAAGGGCTTTGATAACATCTGTACGAATTTTTACAGCTGCTTGAATCAAACGCCGGCGACTATCCAACATTTCATCGTCACCGACCTGCACATCCAACAGTTGGAGATCGCCCAATGTATGTCGCAAATATTCCTCTTCGGCGGACAGGGCGTTGATTTTAGAAGAAAGCTCCATCAAAGCCACCTTTGCACGCGATAGTTTGCGCCAAGCATTCCGGCAAGTATCATGAAGTGTTGTGGCTTTGGCATGCTCATCCAAAAGAGACATATGCCCCTTAATGTTCAAAAGCCCACGGTCATCATGCTGACCATGCAGTTCAAGCAAAGTCTCACTGATCTGACGAAGTACTTGGCCAGAGCAACGGCGATCATTTACAAACGCAGTCTTCCTACCATCTCTGGCGTTAATCCGCCGGAGGATTAACTCATCTTCTGGTTCAATGCCACTATCGCGCAGAATGCCGTTGACAGGATGGTTGGTGGGAATGTCAAACCAAGCTGTTACCTCGCCTTGTTCAGCACCCTGCCGTACAAGTTCTGCCCGGCCCCGCCAACCCAGGACAAAGCCAAGACAATCAAGCAAAATCGATTTTCCCGCTCCAGTTTCGCCGGTCAATACATTCAACCCAGGCTGAAGGTTCAGCTCCAGCTGGTCGATGATAAGTATATCTCGAACGCTTAAACCTCGCAGCATTCCCACCTCACTTTGGTTATAGCCATTGACCCTTAATCATCTGCCTATACATCTGTGACAACCAATTATCGTTAGAGGTATCAGGGGACAGGCCGTTTTTGCTCAGTAATAGAACGCTATCTTTGTCCCAATCCGAAGACCCATATTGCTTAGCCAAAACAGCTCCAGACGATTGAGCCTCAGCTTGCAAACCTAACGAAAGATATCCCTCGACCAAACGATAAAGGGCTTCAGGAGTTTGCGCACTACCGCGAAAATCTTGAACTACGACACGAAAACGGTTCACAGCCGCTGTATAATGGCCTTTCTGCAGGTAGTATCTGCCAACTTCCATCTCTTTCGCGGCAAGGTAATCAAACGCTAGATCAAACCTAAGTTTAGCATCAGCATCGTATTTACTATCTGGGTAACGTTCAATCAAAATTCGCAACTCTTGCAAGGCCTTTAAAGTGATTGCTTGATCACGGCCAACTTCAGCAATTTGATCATAATAACTTAATGCTAAAATATATTGCGCGTAAGCGGCATCTTCAGAGGCTGGATAAAAATCGATATAACGCTGCGCCGAACTGCGGCTATTAGGGTAGTCTAAGCCTTTGTGAAAACTGAATGCCTGCATGACCAAACCGCGCTTAGCCCATTCAGAATATGGATATAGGCGCTCAATCTCACCAAAATATTCTGCAGCTTCTACAGGACGGTTGCGATTAAGATTTTCCTCACCAAGGTCATAAATTTCCTTAGCAGAATAGCTTTCGATGGGGATTTCTGAATCTTTCACAATCTGGCTGCAGCTCGCCATAAGCGCTACCAGAATGTAAGGAAGAATGGCGTGATGAGCCCGCATAAATACCCTCATAGTTTATTATGATCAGTAAGTAACATAAAAAGATTTGGGGAAAAATAACAGAGTTAATTTTTTTAAAAAGAAGGACGTTTTTCTACAAAATTCCGTGTATCATTCTGCACTAAACCAGCGCCAGGCAACCGCTGGGAAACTTCAGAATCGCACGGGATCATCCGAAAATTGCTAGCGTCCATGAACAGCTTATGTAACAGCTTATTGGTTACAGTATGACCCGCCCGACGCCCTACATAACGGCCAATAATAGGACCTCCGGCGAGGGCTAAATCACCCATAGCGTCCAACATTTTATGTCGTACAGGCTCATCTGCATAGCGCAGACCACCAGGGCTCAAAACCTCAGCACCATCCACCACAACAGCGTTCAACAAAGTGCCGCCCAGAGCCAAACCGTTCGATTGCATCAAAGCCACATCTGAATATCGGCAAAATGTTCGGCTGTCACAGAGCTCATTTACAAAGCTTCCATTAGCCAGATTGAGCAATTTAGACTGTTGACCAATTGCAGAATCTGGAAAATCAATCGAAAAATCCATCTCCATACCGGAAAAAGGGAGTAGTGCGGCATAGGCGCCGTTTTCATAAACTTCTACAGTCTTCAAAACCTTCAGAGCCTGAACAGGCTTCAGTTGGTCAACAAGACCTACATTTAGAAAACCACGTACAAACTCAAGCGCACTACCGTCCATGATTGGGATCTCAGGGCCGTCAATTTCCAAGATTGCATTACTAACACCACAGCCTGCTAGAGCCGCCATCACATGCTCTACCGTGGAAACTCTCACACCGTCGGCATTCACCAAACGGGTGCACAGCGCGGTATGAACGGAAAATCTCCAATTAGCAGAAATAAAACCATCAAAATCAG
>LAQD01000018.1:20989-34473 GCA_000981705.1 Rhodobacteraceae bacterium ASP10-04a | reverse complement strand
CCAGTAAAAACCACATCTGATTTTAAAGTCTTTTGCACAAGTACCCCAATATGCTCATTAACTCTGTAGCAACTGGTTCATCGCTAGTATGTGCCAGAAGGAGACACAACTCACTCTTTGTAACCGTTTGAAACATCCATAATACAGTTCCAGCGAGATTATAAATTTTAGTATTAACTAAATCACAACTTACTAATTTATATACAAAAAAGGCGCCCGATGGCGCCCTTTTATTCATTGGATCATGTTAAGGTCAATTAGCTTGTCGGCGTAAAAACGCCGGTATTTCAATTCTCTCATCTGCTTCGTTACCAGCTTCATCAGCTTCGAAGGCTTGACCACCGACCTGAGAAGGCGCTGCAATGCCTGAACGCTCAATGGATTCCGTATGACCCGTCATCCGATTGATCAGAGAATTAATACCAAACTTACTCTTGGGTGGCGTCGAAGGTGTCATCATAGGCTCATTTGACGTACGTGGTCCAGTTCCTGGAACCCGCTCAACCGCTGCACGCAACCGTGCCATCGCCTCCGGGCTAGGCGTGCCGCGGACATTTTGAGTTGCAACCAAAGGCGCTGGCTCTTCGACCACTAATGTATCCAACTCTTCGCCTTGAGGCTGATAGGCTGGAGCAGGAATCTCATCGAATACGTGCTCAGATTGCAGCGTCGCCGCAGTGTGCTCTTGCTCAAGAGGAAATTCTAAAGCTACTTGCTGCTCAAGCCCAGAAATTTCGTCGTCCACCTCAGATGGCACAACTTCAATAGTCGAACGGCGCGATGGTAGAGCTGAAGCTTGGTTCGATTGATGTGCATCAATTCCTGTTGCTACAACAGACACGCGCATGACCCCGTCCAATGTTGTATCTAATGTAGAACCGACGATAATATTCGCATCTGGATCAACTTCTTCACGGATACGATTGGCAGCTTCGTCCAGCTCAAACAATGTCAAATCTGCACCACCAGTTATGTTGATCAAAACGCCCTTCGCACCACGCAGACTGATCTCATCCAGCAATGGATTTGATACCGCCTTATCGGCTGCTTGGATAGCCCGATTTTCGCCGCTGGCCTCGCCTGTACCCATCATGGCTTTACCCATCTCGTCCATCACAGCGCGAACATCGGCAAAATCAAGGTTAATAAGACCAGGGCGGACCATCAAGTCAGTCACACCTTTTACACCTTGATATAAAACATCGTCAGCCAAACTAAAGGCATCAGTGAATGTGGTGTTTTCATTAGCAAGACGAAACAGATTTTGGTTTGGGATGATGATTAAAGTATCGACGACCTTTTGCAGGGCCTCAACACCTTCGTCAGCTTGGCGCATACGCTTACTGCCTTCAAACTGGAACGGCTTCGTTACCACACCAACGGTCAAAACGCCCAATTCGCGTGCTGCTTGTGCGATAATAGGTGCCGCGCCCGTACCGGTGCCACCCCCCATGCCCGCTGTAATAAAGCACATGTGAGCGCCTGCTAGCTGATCCACAATCTGTTCAATACTTTCCTCGGCAGCCGCAGCACCAACAGTAGCTTTAGCACCCGCACCTAACCCTTCAGTAGCCTTTATACCCATTTGGATTTTAACCGGCGCTCTAGCTTGCTGCAAAGCCTGTGCATCTGTGTTTGCAACAACAAATTCAACACCTTCAAGTGATTTTTCTATCATATTGTCTACAGCATTGCCACCAGCACCACCTACACCAAATACTGTGATACGTGGTTTTAACTCGTCATGTCCCGGCATGGTTAAGTTCAAAGTCATATTTTTTCCACCTGCTTTGGCCGCACTTCTCTGCGGCAGACACCTATTCCAAATATTCTAACGTGAACTTTGTGTGACGTCACGAAAAAACTCTCATTAATACAAAATATAGCATCATAGGCATCAAATACAGCTAAATTTTGGGACCTGACATAGACCACTTCTACCAATTATCTCGAAACCAACGCATCGCACGGCGCAATGGCCGTCCGACGATTTGCGGTTGCGGCACTTCAAAATCCCACCACTCATCCTGTGGGTTGGCTGCATTTAAAGCCAATCCTACTACACCGGAGAATGCTGGGCCCGTTGCGGCCTGCGGCAGACCTTGCACCCTAATGGGCCGCCCAAGCCTAACATGCTGGCCCAAAATGCGTGCAGCCAAGCCATCCAACCCTGGAATTTGGCTTGCACCTCCAGTCAAAACAATTTGTTTGCCCGGCAGATTATCAAATCCAGCAGCATCCAACCGGTCACGCACATCTTCTAGAATTTCCTCCATACGCGGACGAATAATTCCAATTAATTCAGATCGACTGACTTGACGGCGGTCATGTTCCCAATCTCCGCTGTTGCCATCAGTTTCAATCATCTCACGATGATCCATGCCAGTCGCCATAGCGCCACCATAAAGGGTTTTAATACGTTCGGCTGCGGCCATAGGAATTTGCAGCCCCATTGAAATGTCACTAGTTACATGATCGCCCCCCATACGCACGCTATCTGCAAAAATTAGATGTTTTTTAAAAAAGACCGAGACCCCGGTAGCCCCGCCGCCCATGTCAATACAGGCCGCCCCCAACTCTTGCTCATCCTCCACCAAAGCAGCCTGAGCAGAAACATAAGCAGAGGATGCCAAACCAGCCAGATCAACATCACAACGTTTCACACAGTGGTTTAGGTTTTGAATAGCCCGTTCTTCTACGGTTAGTATGTGCAAATCTGCAGAAAGCTTTTGACCGATATGGCCACGTGGATCGGTCATCCAAGACCTATCATCCAGCGTGAAGTTAATTGGCTGCGCATGCAGAACTGCTCGATTTTCGCCGAAAAAAGGCAAATCACACGCTGCAAGAACGCGTCCAATGTC
Organism: Rhodobacteraceae bacterium ASP10-04a; assembly: GCA_000981705.1. Lineage (GTDB taxonomy): Bacteria > Pseudomonadota > Alphaproteobacteria > Rhodobacterales > Rhodobacteraceae > Planktomarina > Planktomarina antarctica. Next base: position 31,609 of record LAQD01000018.1, on the reverse strand, counting down.
ATGGGAGTGTACAGCCTCATTTTCAGTTGAAACCTCACCAAAAACACCATAACTGCGCGGAACTCCACCAGAAAAACAAGCAATCACATGATCCACGCGCACCAAAGCCATTTTCTGTGCTGCTTGAAGTGCAGTTCGAATAGCGCGTTCAGTTTCAGCCATAGATTCAATCTCGCCAAAGCGAATACCGCGCGACTTAGTTGTGGCAGCACCAATGACGCGAAAGCTAGACTGCCCAGCCATGGAGCCAATCACTTCACCGGAAGAAATATCGCTTGGCCCATCAAAACGCAGAATTAAGCAAGCCACTTTCGAGCTGCCCACATCCATCACTGCAATCACCCCACGTTGGATCGCGGTTTTGCGCATCACGCGCATGGCACGTTGAGCTTGATACAGATCATTCATTTTGTAATCTCCGAAAATATCACGCCCTTAACTTGTTTTAAACCAGCAAGGGCTTGGGGTCGCAGGCGCAAAGTGGGGCGACGTGGATTACGAAAATCCATCAATAATATATCACGCTCGAATAAATCTTGTGCAGCACTCAGCACAATCACCTGAGCCAAGACTTGTTCAGGATTGGCTTCGGGCAGGGCAATCGTTTGGCCATCCAATAGAACTAAGTCCCAGCGCCGCTCCCCAATCCTCACTAACCCACGTAAACGATCTGAAATTGGCGCAGCAGTCGCTAACAAAGCCCGAGCTTCACTTAGGGACTCACTGGCACCCTCCCCAGCTATCAATGGCAAATTACTAAAATCAGCACGTTGCGAGACCTGACGTAATTTTTTTCCATCAGAAGAAATCAATTGTAATCCCTCAAAGGATCGCCAAATAAACTCTGGTTGAATTTCCGTTACTTGCACAGCCAACAGACCACCAGTTGATGTGATCACAGATGCATGCTGGACAGAGGGTATGGCTTCGATCCAAACGCGCATGCTCTTCAGATCCAACTCAAAGGCACTTGTTGGAAGGAGGCTGCCAAATTTAGCCCGGATTTGGTTCTGAATGGTGGGTGAGGCACCCTCAACTGTTAAGGTCTGCAATTGGTGCACTGGTTGATTTTGAACTGAAGCCTGAGCTTCCCGCACCACATCAAGTAAATAATCTCGATTCTCAGCCTCCGTCAGGAACATCATGATCAGTACTAAGACCCCGAAAGTAGGTAAACCAACACGCACTAGTATACGAAACAAAGGAGTTAGCCAAAGCCGTTGCATCCGGTAACTTAGCAAAGACGGCGCAGGATCAGCGGCTAATGCCACCTCATCGCCACGTAAAAGGTCAGTGTATTTTGATAAATTTTTCATCGGTCGCATGAAGCGTCCTCCACCAAAAACTGACACAACTCAGGAAAAGAAATCCCAACGGCCGCGGCCTGCTCTGGCGACAATGACGTCGGTGTCATCCCCGGTTGCGTATTGGTTTCTAGAAGTATTAGCCCTTCAAGACCGCGAGCCTCATCCCAGCGGAAATCAGTACGGGAGATGCTACGGCAACCCAAAACTGCATGAGCTTTGGCTGCATAGTCGAGGCAAGCCTGAAAAATATTATTAGGTAGCTTCGCCGGCACCACATGCTTTGATCCGCCTTCCGAATACTTTGCGCTATAATCATACCAAGTGTCAGTCAAAATATCCGTGACCGTCAAAGCCCGCCCGCCCACAACCGTTGTGGTCAACTCACGGCCAGGTGCGAAAGCTTCCACCATAACTATATCTGGCATCTCAGTTGATAAAAGTGGCGGCATCTCAGCACCTCGATCCACCAAATAAACCCCAACCGAAGAACCTTCATTATTGGGTTTTATTACATATGGTAGAGGCATCGGATGCGCGCTCGCAAGATCTTCACGAGCAATCAATATGCTGTCTACAACGGGCAAACCCACGCCGCGAAACACCTCTTTGGTTTTTCCTTTATCCATCGCAAGGGCGGAGCACAAAACACCAGAATGCGTATAGGGAAGCTTCATCCACTCCAGCACACCCTGAACACAACCGTCTTCGCCCCAACGTCCATGCAGCGCATTGAACACCACATCGGGCTTGGCAAGATTCAGGTCCTGCACGAGACTATGACCAGCATCGATCTCGACAACGCTATAGCCCGCCTTCCGCAAGGCGGAGGCGCACTCTTGGCCTGTAGAAAGTGACACAGCACGCTCCGCGCCTGGTCCACCCATCAATACAGCCACAGTCTTGGGAGTCCTGCTCGACATACCCACTGTTCTCGCTCAATATTCGGCCCTCTTTGGGGCTCTTGTTACCGCGTTTTTTACGCTTTTAAGTACATTCGGGGTCTCCGACCCTTATTACTTCCCACTCTAACGTCAAACCGCTCTTATCGTAAACCTTTTTTCGTACTAATTCTCCCAAAGTTTCAAGATCTTTTGCGTTAGCATTTCCAGTGTTGATCAAGAAATTGGGGTGCTTTAGCGACATCTGCGCGCCACCCACCTTCAAACCTCGACACCCAGCATCATCAATCAGCTTCCAAGCCTTTAAATCGTGGTTGTCATCAGCGTGTCCAGTCGAGCTGAACCCAGCCGGGTTGCGAAAGGTACTCCCTGCAGTACGGTCTTTTGTAGGTTGTGTTTGATCGCGCTTTGCTAATTGATCGACCATTCTTTGATGCAGTACTTCAGGGTGTTCTGATCCAAGGCTGCGTAACGTCATCTCAGTGAGAACAATGCCTTCTGGCAGATCACAGCTGCGATAAGCGAATTTAAGGGATTCCGCGTCATAGTTCACTAGGTTACCAGTACGATCCACACCACAGGCCGAAACGAACACGTCAGAAAAATAATTTCCATAGCAGCCAGCATTCATTTTAAGTGCGCCACCCATCGCACCCGGTATGGTGCGCAAGAAGGTCAAATCCAAGCCAGCCTCTGCCGCTCTCCGTGCAACGTGGCTATCCAAGGCCGCAGCTCCGCAATGTACCAAATTCCCATCAACAGAAATCTCATTAAAACCGCGACCCAGCCGGATCACTACAGCACGAATGCCGCCATCACGCACAATTACGTTGGAGCCAACACCTATCGAGAAAGTTGTCAAATCTTGAGGCAACTCGGCCAAGAACTGAACAAGATCTTCCTGATCTGCGGGTTGAAACAGATAATCGGCAGGCCCACCCACACGCAACCAAGTTAACTCCGATAAAGATCGGTTAAGCGTTAAACGTCCACGGGGGGTTGGAATTTGCGTCACGATAAGCCCTTAAATGATCTCCATTACTTAGACTGGATCACGGGTTTTAAGTCAAAGGGCAACAACAAAAGGAGGTGATAATAGCTAAAACACTCTGTTCATCATCAATACGAACTGATCCATCCGCTTAAAATAAGGAGGCGACATGCAACGCATTTGGATAGCCTTAACACCGATTATGTTTTTGTGTCTTTGGTCAGTAGGTTACGTGGTGGCCAAAGTGGCGCTTGTGGAAGCCGCTCCCATGGCGCTATTGGTTCTCAGGTTTACCGCCGTGATTGCTATTATGGCTGTCTTATTCGTGATTTTACGCCCCCCCTACCTAAGACGATGAACGATTGGCTGCATGTCGGCTTTGTTGAGTTTTTGATGCAACAGTTTATTTCGGTATGGCTTATTTTTCTTTTGTAAATGGCATCGCTGCTGGCACCGCGGCAATAATTTTCTCAATGCAACCCATCCTAGTAGCATTACTGGCACCAAGGTGGACTGGAGAAACGGTCAATTGGACACAATGGTTGGGCTCAGCCATAGCCATGAGCGGAACCTTTGTGGTGATCACAGCCAGGTTGGCAATTGGTCCACCGCAGTTGGTGGGGTTTGGTTTTGCAACCTTGGCACTCGCAGGGATTACGCTAGCCACACTTTGGGAAAAGCGCTTCGGCCTGCAGCATCATCCAGTGACTGTAAATCTAGTGGGCTACAGCGCGGGACTGCTAGGTTTATTACCATTTTTAGGCTGGAGCGACATCATGGTAGTGAGTTGGACACCATCCTTTTGCTGGGCTTTTGCATACTTAGTTACTGGCAACTCTGTGATTGCTGTAGGTCTGTTGCTGGCCATGATCCGAGCGGGCCAAGTGTCGCGAGTTTCAACTTTACTATTTCTAGTCCCTCCTTTGGCCGCATTTATTGCGTGGGTCACATTGGGGGAGCCCATGCCACTTATGGCATGGCTTGGGTTGATTATAGCTGGCGCGGGAGCCTATTTGCCCTCGAGAGGCTATAAAAGTCCATTTTAGTCAAACTGACCCAACAAGCCGTTCACCCAAGCTGAGATTGATCCTGCACCCAAACAAATTAACATATCGCCAGGCTCGCATTGCTCAAAAAGAAAGTCCTTTAAAGCAGCTTCATCAGTAACTGGCATGGCATTGCGGTGTCCGTGGCTGGTCAAGCCGCAAACTAAAGCGTCACTATCAACGCCAGCAATCGGCGCCTCTCCTGCCGCAAAAATATCAGTTATTCCGACTACATCAGCATCATTGAAACAAGTACAAAATTCCTCAAATAGATCATGTAACCGGCTGTAGCGATGCGGCTGGTGAATAGCCATAATACGACCCGAGTGGCTTTGGCGCGCCGCTTTTAGAGCAGCCGCAATCTCAACCGGGTGATGCGCATAGTCGTCAATAATTGTGACACCATCGATTTCAGCAACTTTGGTGAACCGACGATTGACACCTTTAAAACCTTGCAACCCTGCCCGAATGGCATCACCTGACATCCCCAGGTGAAGCGCCACAGCCACAGAAGCCAATGCGTTTGAAACATTGTGGTCACCCGGCATTGGCAGTCTACAATCGACGATTGCAGTCCCGTCCCGAAGCGCCACATCAAAATGCACAGAACCTTTTACATAGGTTAAATTCACCGCTCGCACATCTGCTTGGGCGTTAAAACCATAGGTCTTGACTCGACGGTCCGTAATCCGCCCCACCAGCGCTTGCACCTCGGAATGATCAGTGTTGCAAACAGCCAACCCATAAAAGGGGATGTTATGTACAAATTCAAAAAAACCTTGGCGCAGACAGTCGAAACTCCCCCAATGTTCCATATGCTCAGGATCTATATTTGTGACCACGGCAATAGTTGCAGGCAAGCGATTGAAGGTGCCGTCACTTTCATCAGCCTCAACAACCATCCATTCGCCCTGTCCAGTGCGGGCATTGGACTCAAAGGCATGGATTATGCCACCATTAACCACAGTTGGGTCAAAGCCACCAGCGTGCAATAGAGTTGAAATCATAGTTGTAGTTGTTGTTTTACCATGGGTTCCAGCCACAGCCACATTCGACTTCAGGCGCATCAATTCAGCCAGCATCTCAGCGCGACGCACAACGGGCAAGCCAATTTTTCGAGCTTCATCCAGTTCAGGATTGTCTGGCTTGATGGCCGTTGATATAACAACAACCTCAGCCTTAGCTAAATTTTCTGCCTTTTGACCTAAATAGATTAAAGCACCCATAGCCTCCAATCTTTTAGTGATTTTCGAAGTCTTAACATCCGAACCTTGAACTTGATAGCCTTGGTCCAAGAGTACTTCAGCGATGCCAGACATACCAATCCCACCAATCCCTACAAAGTGAATGGCTCCGATATCACCGGGCATTTTGGTCACTTTCTTCATCTTAAATATCCCCAGCAAGTGCATCGATCATATTAGCAAGATCAAGCGCAGCTTTAGGTTTTGCACAGCCAAGCGCTGCATCAGCCATAGATTTAGTTTGGATACTATTGGTTAATAATTCTTGAATTTGTTTGGCCAAAGCCTCAGAGGTAAAATCGGCCTCAAGCAAAAGCTGAGCGGCACCAGCCTGCACCAACTCGCGTGCATTGGCGGTTTGTTCATCGCGCACAGCGGCCGCAAGTGGGACTAAAATAGAAGGCCGCCCGATGATAGAAATATCCGCCACAGATGAGGCACCGGAGCGACTGATCACAAGTTGCGCTTGGCTCATCCTATCGGGAAGGTCAGTGAAAAACGGTTGCACATCAGCGCGCATTCCAATCTCTGCATAAGCCTGTTGCACTCGAGCGCAGTCTTCCTCACGCGCTTGCTGACTTATGCGCAGGTTCTGCCGTAGAGAGACAGGCAATAACCCCAAAGCCTTAGGCACGACATCCGATAATATACGCGCACCTTGCGATCCGCCGATCACCAGCAAAGCCATAGGGTAATCACCAGGCGGGATATAGGTAGCCCCGTGGCGGTCCAAGACATCTTGGCGTACAGGATTACCTATATAATGCCCTATCAGACCATCAGGTAATTCAGTGGGCCAAGTCCCACAGGCTATTTGATTAACCCGTGTTGCAAACAGCTGATTAACTCGGCCCAAAACGCCATTTTGTTCGTGCAGCATGCAAGGGATACCCAAAGATGTAGCTGCGCCCATAGCTGGAATCGCCGGATAACCGCCAAAACCCACAACAACATTAGGCCGCGTACGGCGCATTTTTCGGCGAGCCGCAGTCACACCAATGGCAAGACGGATGGGCACTATCATTTTGTTAAGGAGTCCACTCTTAGCAAAAGTCGCACTGGACACTTGCTCAATTTGAACCTCGGCTGGAAAGGCCGACGTATAGCGCTCACCCCGCGCATCAGTGGACAAAACTACCCGCCAGCCACGTTTCAGCATCACTTCTGCCACCGCTTGCGCAGGGAACATATGCCCACCACTGCCACCAGCGGCTAGCACTAAAAGAGGAGAGTTTTGCATGTTAATATCCTCGCATTACTGAGCTGAACGCACCCTGAGGGCGGTTACGAGTAAAGGCTAAAATCATTCCTAAAGCGATTCCGCCCGCGATCAGAGACGAGCCTCCGTAACTGATAAAAGGTAACGTCATACCCTTGGCTGGCAGTAGCCGAACGGCAACTCCCATATTAATAATTGCTTGCACTCCAAACATGGTCACAAGCCCAGTGCCAGCAAGGCGCACAAACAAATCTCGCTCCTGAATCAATCGGCTGAGTGTGCGCAAAACAATAACCGCAAACAGTACAAGAATAACGAGAACCATCAGGACCCCATACTCTTCGGCAGCCACGGCAATGATGAAATCTGTATGAGCGTCAGGTAGGAACCATTTTACCGAGCCTTCGCCCGCACCCACACCAAACAGGCCACCCTCTCGAATAGCATTTGCGGCATAACCAAGTTGCGTTGTAGGATCCACGTCAGCAGACATATAGCCATCAATACGCCGGGCAAAATGCTCACTATTATTATAGGCTATAAAGCCTGCAAAAATAGTTGCTACCGCCATAGACAGAATGAAAAATAGTGGTCCACCAGCACAAAAGTACATAACTCCCCAGGAAAATAGAATTAGGCTAGCCTGTCCAAAATCAGGTTGAAGCGCCAAAAATCCTGCAATAATGACAGCTATAGTAAAGGACATTATCCGACCCGGCGGGCCGTTTGGCTCAAATGATGCAGAAATCAACCAGGCTGCAAACACCACGAAGGCCGGCTTGATAAACTCTGAAGGCTGTAACGAGACAAATCCAAAAGAATACCAGCGCGTAGCCCCTTTACCAAAATCAGTACCAAGTATTGGTAGCATGACTAAAGCCAACAGGGCAAAACAAAAGGCCACAGTGGCCCAGCGACGCACCGTCGAGGGGGACATCATCGAGGTGATGGTCATCGCAATAAGAGCCATAGCGCCAAAAATTGCTTGTCGCTGCACATAGTGAAAAGTAGGCAATCCGTTGCGTTCCGCCAAAGGAGGGGAGGCAGCAAGAGCCAATATGAGTCCAAAAATAAACAAAAACAATACACTAGCCATGGTCCAACGATCCACTGTTCGCCACCAACGGGGCAAAATAGGATCGCTGACGTCAACGGGCAAAGGCCCATGTACCATTTCTGTCATTTGTAAATCACCTGTACTGCGCCCCATTTTTGAGGTCTATAATGAATCCTAACCTGACTTAGATTATTTTTCCAGTACCAATTCCCTTGCCATTCACCTCACAACAGGCAAGTCATCGCCTATGGATTATGATACACTTATTATTGGAGCAGGCGCAGCCGGCATGATGTGCGCGGCCCAAGCCCCAGGGCACTGTTTGATTATTGATCACGCCAAGGCGGTGGGCGAAAAAATTCGGATCAGCGGCGGTGGACGCTGTAACTTTACAAATATTTATACTACACCAACCAACTATATTAGTAGTAATCCCCATTTTATGAAATCGGCGCTAGCGCGATATACCCAATGGGATTTCATAGATTGGGTGGCGCGTAGCGGCATTGCCTATCACGAAAAAACTCTAGGCCAGTTGTTTTGTGATAACTCGGCCAAAGAACTAATAGCAATGCTGCAAAAGGGCGTGAGTGACGCAGGCGCGCACGTCCAGTTAAACACCTCTATCCAGAAGGTCTCAGCCATTGACGGCGGCTACGCGGTCGTGCTCAGCTCCGTAAAAGGTCAGCAAAAAATAACCACTCATAATGTAGTGGTAGCATGCGGCGCCAAGCCTATCCCCAAAATGGGCGCCACAGATTTTGGACTCCGTTTGGCCCAGCAATTCGGGCTTGCGGTCACTGATACCTACGCAGGCTTGGTACCATTCACCTTTTCCGGCGCACAGCATGAAGCATTTAAGGCGATCAGTGGGGTGGCAGCCAATGCGCGCCTTGAAGCCAATGGTACCGCTTTTGATGAGGCCATCTTATTCACCCATCGTGGCCTATCGGGTCCCGCCTCTTTACAGATTTCGAACTATTGGGCTCCCGGAGATGCGATTACAGTTGGAGTGCTAAATGTCCAACTGCTGCACGCCACACTGCAAGCTGCAAAAAAAACCGAAGGGCGCAAGTCACCCCAGACGATCCTAACACGGCTATTGCCCACACGTTTGGTGCCATTGCTTCTGCTAGACCTCGACCTGCCCCAACGGGTTGCCGACATAACAGCGCATCAGCTAGAAAAACTGACAGAGCGGCTCACACATTGGCAACTGACCCCCGCCGGCACCGAAGGCTATCGAACGGCTGAAGTGATGGTCGGCGGCGTCGACACCGACGGGCTTTCATCTAAGACTATGATGGCCAAAACCAAGCCAGGCTTATATTTCATAGGGGAATGTGTAGACGTCACAGGCTGGCTGGGCGGATATAACTTTCAGTGGGCTTGGTCCTCAGGCTGGGTCGCAGGTCAATCAATCAAAGAAAGTCTGTAGGCTAGGCTGCGGCCAAAGCAGCTACTAGAGCTATAAAATCCTCACCACGGGCTTCAAAACTGTCATATTGATCAAAGCTTGCCGCTGCTGGTGCCAACAAGATCACATCGCCGGGCGCGCTCTGGGCATAAGCAGCCGCAACTGCAGCTTTCATGGAAGTACAGATCTCGCAGTCCACTGCCAATTGCATTGCGAAGGCTTCTGCCTCACGACCAATCACATAGGCTTTCTCCACATTTTCCAAAGATGATGACAGACCAGCCATACCCCCGTCCTTTTGCAAGCCACCACATATCCAACGGATATTTTCAAAAGAATTTAAAGCCTTAGCAGCCGCATCCACATTGGTTGCTTTGCTGTCATTTACAAAACGGACTTCGCCGATCTCGCACACCATTTGGCTGCGATGCGGCAGGCCAGGGAAGCTTCTCAAACCTTCCTCAATCACCCGAGGGGCAACATTTAAAGTACGGAGTACCGCATAGGCAGCGCAGGCGTTTTGATGATTATGCGCGCCCCGCAAGCCCGCAATATCTCTTAGGTCTATAGAAGCGGATTGACGGCCTTTGCGGCTTTCGGACAAAAAACCTTTACGCGCTGTCACTTGCCAGCCGTTGCCCTTGGGCTTTTGTCCGGAAATCACCCTGATCACCCTATCATCATTGGCATAATCAGCATATTGTGTCGCCAAATACTGCCCCTCGGGTTCATCAACACCGACCACCGCATGATCCGGGCTGCCTTCAGAAAACAAACGGCGCTTGGCAGCAAAATAACCACCATATCCGGCGTGTCTATCCAAATGATCAGGCGACAGATTGGTGAACACTGCAATGTCAGGGGTGAGACTGCGGGCCAGCTCAGTTTGATAGGATGAAAGCTCCAGAACAATAACATCGCCGTCTTCAGCCGGGTCAAGACCCAATACCCCCCGGCCAATATTGCCAGCAAGCTGGCTGCGTTTGCCCGCCACATCCAGCAGATGATGGATCAAAGCGCTAGTAGTCGACTTGCCATTGGACCCAGTGACAGCCACCACCTTTGGCGCCAGGTCGAAGCTATTCCAATCTTCTGTGGCAAATGAGCGAAAAAACAAGCCAATATCATTATCGAGCGGAATGCCAAGGCGTAAAGCTTCCGCGACAGCCGGGTGAGGCGCAGGATAGAGATGCGGTATACCAGGCGATATGATCATAACATCAATGTTTTCAAGCCCACCGCGCAAAGGATCAGCACAAGTCAACCCAGCCTCGTCAGCGCGGGCCAGTCCAGCTTCACCATCATCCCAGCAGAGCACATGTGCACCGCCCGCTACTAAGGCCTGAGCAGCTATCAATCCCGACCGCCCCATGCCCAGCACGAAAGCTGATCGCCCCTGCATTCCTTGAACTGGTATCATGATTGTACTCCAAAATTTCA
>LAQD01000018.1:0-20926 GCA_000981705.1 Rhodobacteraceae bacterium ASP10-04a | reverse complement strand
CACAATTTGGCTTTCAGCATAGCCCTTTTTCTCAAAATGATGATGAATTGGAGCCATCAAAAATACTCGGTTTCCAGTACGCTTGAACCAGAAGACCTGAATTATCACGCTTAGGGCTTCAACCACAAACACACCACCAATGATCATCCACACAATTTCATGCTTCGTAAGAACCGCAACGGCCCCCAATGCGCCACCCAATGCCAGACTCCCAGTGTCACCCATAAAAATTGCAGCTGGCGGGGCATTGTACCATAAAAAGCCCAAGCCGCCACCAATCAAAGCCATGCAGAACACAAATAGCTCACCAGTACCCGGTACATAATGCACATCAAGATATTGGGTAAAATCAACTCGGCCCACCGCATAAGCCACAACGCCAAGAGCAGCTGCCGCAATCATCACTGGCATAATAGCCAGTCCATCCAACCCATCAGTCAAATTCACGGCATTGGCGGTACCCACAATCACAATCATAGCGAAGGGAAAAAATAGCAGCCCAAACGGTACTAAAGTATCCTTTAGGATGGGTACAGCCACCTGTGTGCTTAATCCATCAGGGTGCAATTGCGCCGCTGCTAGGGCGGCCACCAAAGCAATCACAAAGCCAAGGCCCAACCGAAGTTTTCCAGAAACGCCCACAACAGTTTGCTTGGTCACCTTGGCATAATCATCAGCAAATCCAATGGCTCCAAAACCTACAGTAACAAACAAAACCACCCAGATATGCATATTATCCAACCGCGCCCAGAGAAGTGTCGAAACCACCAAGGCACCTAATATCAAAGCACCACCCATAGTGGGCGTGCCAGCTTTAGAAAAGTGGCCCTCAGGCCCATCCGTACGAATGGGTTGGCCTCGCCCTTGGCGACGGCGCAGTAAGTTTATCAAAGGCCTACCAAAAACAAATCCAAAAATAAGGGACGTCATGAATGCCCCGCCTGCGCGAAAGGTTATATAGCGAAAAAGGTTGAAAAAATCCCCCCCATCCGAAAGAATGGTCAGCCAATAAAACATCTCATGTCCCCTTACACCCGCGGCTGTGAGCGTTGCCCTAAATTTCGGATCAGGTCAACAATCATTGACACTTGGCTGCCCAAGGACCCTTTAACCAACACAGTGTCGCCGAAAGTAATTAACTCGCTCAGCCCAACCGAAAACTCTGCTGCAGTTTCAGTCCAGCAGCCCCGAATATCTCCGGGCAATGCCTCATAGCAAGCATGCATCCGCGGTCCGATGCAATGTACCACATCCGCCTCAAGCAAATGTGGGTTTTGCGCCAAAGCAACGTGCTCAAAAATTTCGTCTGGCCCCAATTCCAGCATGTCCCCTAATATTGCAATCTTGCGAGGATTACCAGATTGATCCTCATGTTCAGGGGGTATTGCTAGAGCCAAAACTTCAAGAGCAGCTGCCATTGAAGTTGGATTAGCATTATAAGCATCATCGATTAGTTCAACATAGGCCCGAGTATTTGCTGGATCTAGCACCACCGTCTCTCGCAGCCCGCGTCCCACCGAAGGCTTCCAACGAAATAGATCTACCGCCGCACGCCCAGGATCTCCAGCCATAGCTTCAACTGCCGCCAATACGCCCATCGCATTCATAGCAAAGTGGCGGCCAACAGTGTTAAGCCGCAACGCCGCCGGAGTGCCACGCAATCGCGCTTGAATCACTGTTACATTACGGTGCATTTCCAAAGCTGTAAGGCGATAAGCATCAGCAGTTTTGCCAAAGCCCACGATCGTGGCACCACGCGCCAAAGCCGCCTCAACCAAGATACTAATTGTGTCCACATCAGCAGGCAAGATAACAGCACCACCGGGCAACAGCCCCGCCACAACCTCAGACTTTTCTTGGGCAATACCTTCAATCCCTTCGAAAGCCTCCATGTGCGCAGGCGCAATCGTGGTAATCATAGCCACATGAGGCTGAACTATCCGGCTCAGCGGAGCGATTTCACCAGGGTGATTCATGCCAATTTCAAAGATTGCAAACTGGGTGTCAGCAGGCATGCGCGCCAAGGTTAGCGGCACTCCCCAGTGGTTATTATAGCTTGCAACGGAGGCATGGGTACGCCCCTGATATTGTAATACAGTTTTAAGCATTTCCTTAGTCGAGGTTTTACCAACGGATCCTGTTACAGCAATAACCTTTGCTTGTGTGCGTGCCCGTGCAGCCTTGCCAAGGGCCATCAGACCCTCCAAAACATCTGGTACGATAAGCAAAGGCACATCCTCCCCCAAACCCTCTGGGTGATGCGATACAAGAGCCGCCGATGCGCCACGGGCAAAAGCCTGTGCCACGAATTCATGGCCATCGCGCACGGCGCTGAGGGCAACAAATAAATCTCCTGGCTCCAATGTGCGCGTGTCAATAGATACCCCACTAGCGTCCCAAGGCACAGTGCAGCTGCCTCCAGTGGCAGCCATAGCTTCAGAGGCAGACCATAATGACATTAATACTCTCCCTCAAGCGCCGCAACAGCGATGCTTGCCTGTTCTACGTCGTCAAAAGGGAAGACGTCGTCACCAATTATTTGATCGCTTTCATGACCCTTGCCCGCGATCAGCAAAGTATCGCCAGGCTGGAGGCAATCGACAGCGCGCAAAATAGCCTCAGCCCGGTCAGCCACCTCTGTTGCACCCATCACCCCCGCCATCACCATGGCCCGAATTGATCCAGGGTCTTCTGTACGCGGATTGTCATCAGTCACAAAGATAATGTCTGCAAACTCTGCAGCGGCGGAGCCCATCAAAATACGTTTACTTGGATCACGGTCACCACCTGCGCCCAACACCACCACCAGACGCCCCATCACATGCGGACGTAACGCCTTAAGCGCAGTGGCCACCGCATCAGGGGTATGGGCGTAATCAACATACACACTGGCGCCATTATTCCGTATGGCGGCAAGCTCCATACGCCCACGCACCGAACGCACGGCCTTAAGGCTGACAAAAACTTTTTCAGGTTCACCACCCGACGCTAACACCATCGCTGCAGCCAACATCAAGTTTTCACCTTGAAACCCACCCACAAGCGGCACTTTGATCTGATAGGTTTCACCTTGCCAGCTGAACAAAATATCTTGCCCTGTGGCATCGTATTTCTGTCCCAAAATTTGTAAATCAGCCAACTTATGACCTACAGTGATTGTGTTTTGTCCACGGGCTAAACAACACTCTAGCAATTCCAGACCTTTAGCATCATCAATATTAATCACTGCGGTGCCCTGAGGACTTAATACCCGCTCAAACAATCTTGCTTTGGCAGCAAAATACGCCTCAAATGTCGAATGGTAATCGAGGTGATCTTGGCTGAAGTTGGTAAATCCCGCCACGTTAACAATTACCCCGTCCAAACGCTTTTGATCTAAGCCATGACTAGAGGCCTCCATGGCCACATGGGTGACGCCTGCTTCAGCCGCCTGCGCTAAGACGCGGTGCAGGGTGATCGGCTCAGGCGTAGTGTGTTTCAGGGGTGCGTTCCAGGCGCCCTCAACGCCAGTAGTGCCCAAATTAACAGCTTCCAAGCCCATTTGTATCCAAATTTGCCGGCAAAAGGTCGTCACAGATGTTTTTCCGTTGGTGCCCGTCACCGCCGCAATAACATGTGACTGCCCACCGAAAAATAGAGCTGCAGCACCCGCCAGAGCTTGGCGCGGGTCATCCACCACGCAGATATAAGCCTCGTGCACAGGAATTGTTTTGGCAATAAAATCAGCCCCGTAAGGGTCGGTAAGGATTACGTTAGCGCCTTGGCGCAGCGCATATTGAGCAAACTCAGCGCCATGAACATGCCCCCCCGGCAAAGCTGCAAATAGATAACCAGGCCGCACATCTCGACTGTCGACAGCCAAGCCTAGAACCAAAAGCTGAGAAGCCCGCACCGAGGTCAGACCCAAATTCGCAAGTGTTTTGCCTTTGGACGCCATCAGTCAAATTACCTTCTAAATTTAGTTATTGGCCAACGTTAAGCCATTTTGAGGGGAGATTTCAATCTCTGGTGCAAGGCCCAAGAGCGGTGCCACCCTTCGAATCATTTCCGCAGCAACGGGTACAGCTGTCCAGCCCGCGGTGCGGCGTGGCTTAGATTGAGTGCGATCCTCAGGCTCGTCCAGCGTCAATATCAAAACATACTTAGGATCGTTACTTGGAAAAAAGCTAGCAAATGTGGCCAAAACCTTGTCTTTTTGGTAGCCACCGTGAATGCTCGGTTTATCTGCAGTACCAGTTTTGCCCGCCACAGAATAGCCGGGAACTTCACCATAGCTGGCTGTGCCCTCCGTAACCACATGGCGTAAAATTGAGCGCATTCGCATTGAAACTTTCTGGGATATGATCCTCTCACCAATGTGCGGCACAGTTTGCTTCACCACAGTGGGTTTAACCAAAGTTCCGCCATTGACTATTGCCGAATAGGCAGCCGCCAAATGTACTGGAGAAGTGGAAATACCGTGGCCA
Source organism: Rhodobacteraceae bacterium ASP10-04a (assembly GCA_000981705.1). Taxonomy (GTDB): domain Bacteria; phylum Pseudomonadota; class Alphaproteobacteria; order Rhodobacterales; family Rhodobacteraceae; genus Planktomarina; species Planktomarina antarctica. The sequence continues at coordinate 16,460 of LAQD01000018.1, read as the reverse complement.
TAAGAAATGGTCATAGTCGAAATCTCAGACCAATTAGATGGGTACTGTGGCTTGCCAGTTGGGCCTTCAACCAACTCAATCGATGTTGCGGCTAACAGCCCTAACTTGTTTAAAAAGGTTTTTTGATTTTCATCACCTATCATCTGAGACAAGCGTGCAGTTCCAACGTTAGAAGATTTAACTAAAACTTTTTCCACAGTAAGTTCAGGGCCATAATTTTTAAAATCCTTTATGGAATACTTGCCCCACCGAAAACGTTTAGTGTCGATCATTGTGTCTGCGGCTACCAACCCAAGCTCCATCGCCTGAGCAACAGCAAAAGTTTTGAATACTGATCCTAGCTCGTAAACACCCTGAACTGCACGATTGAACAATGGATCGTCAGCTTGGTCACCCTCAGTCAGCATATGAGGGCGGTTATTCGGGTCAAAATCTGGCAAACTAGATAAAGCCAAAATCTCACCCGTATGAACTTCCATCAGAACCGCAGATGCAGCTTTAGCGTTCATAAGCCGCATGCCGCCGTAAAGGACCCTCTCCAGAGCCGATTGCACAGACAAATCAATTGAAAGTTGTAGCGGTTTTCCGTTAAGTTTGGGATCGCGCAAAAAGTCATCAAAGGCTTTTTCTACGCCCGCAACGCCCAACACTTCCGCTGAATGCACGCCTTGCTCGCCAAAGGTAGTGCCCCCCAAAATATGGCCAGCCAATTGGCCATTGGGGTATAGCCGCATTTCACGAGCCCCAAACAATAGACCAGGATCGCCAATATCATGTACTGCTTGCTTTTCTTCTGGGCTGATTGCGCTCTTAAGCCATAGAAATTTATTAGCGCCACTTAGACGTGCTTCCATTTCTATTGCATTTATATCAGGAAAAATCTTACTCAGCTGACGCGCGGTTGCCGCCGGGTCAATCACTTGTTGCGGATGCGCATAAAGTGAATGAGTTTCTATATTCGTCGCTAAAATACGTTTGTTACGATCAATGATATCTGCTCGGCTAGCCAAAACATGCGAAGCCGTCGCACGCGCTTTAGGCTCGCTCGGTTCGGACACTGCCAAAGCAGTCATCCGCATACCAACTATACCAAAGCTGATTATAAAAATACCACCCATCATGATTAATCGCCGCTGGGTTTTGCGCAAAATTCGTTCGTACTCGATCTCTACCCGTTCACGACGATTGGCGTGTTCGATCAAGTTTGAATCTTCACCTAAGGATCTAGCAGAAAAAATACGCGCGAGCGGGCGAAGCGGTTTACGGATCATGGCGATTTCGCGCGGTTCATGACCTCGATGGGCTCTGTAATTGGCCCCAGATCTGGACCCGGATAAGGTATTTGTTCTAAACGTGCAAAATGATCAGAGGTCAACTGTAGCAAGCGCAGGTCATCAAAGTTGGCATTGACCAGCTGTAACAGGCGATCAGGCCTGTTCAAGTAAGCCCATTCTGCATTCAATACCCGAAGTCGTGAATGAGCTAGAACAATATCTTCGTTTAGCTGAGCAATCTCGTCTAACGCGTTTTTAGTTGCATAGTTTTCAGTATAAGCCCAAAAAGCTAATCCCATAACCGTTACAACCAAACACCCTAAGAATAAATTCTTCATTCAGGCCTCCTGTACGGCAATTGCGGCACTCCAAGGCTTTTGGCGTCAATCGGCATGGCGGGAGCATCAGTACGGCGCCCGAGGCGCAGCTTCGCAGAGCGCGAACGCAGATTCGCTTCCAGCTCTTCCGGTGACGCTTTGATAGCTTTGCGGGTATGCATACTGAATTGCGCCGGAACCTCTTCCACAAGGGGAGCATAACGGCTGCCCGCCTGCGTGCCAGAGCGTGCCTGGAAAAAACGCTTCACAATGCGATCCTCCACTGAATGAAACGAAACGACAGCCAAAATACCCCCAGGACGCAAGACGCGCTCAGCAGCGGCTAGGCCGTCAACCAATTGATCATACTCTCCATTTACCGCAATGCGAAGTGCTTGAAAACTACGTGTAGCAGGGTGCGACTGGCCAGGCTTAGAGCGTGGCAGGCAGCGCTCAATAACGCCAGCCAGTTCTAAAGTACGTTCAAAAGGCGCTTCTTCTCGACGAGCTACAATCATTTTGGCAATGCGGCGGCTCGCCCGTTCTTCACCATAGTTGTATAGAATATCAGCAATTTTTTCAGCTGTAGCAGTATTAACTAGCTCAGCCGCGGTAATACCATTATCGCCCATTCGCATATCAAGTGGTCCATCTTTTTGAAACGAAAATCCGCGATTAGCTTGGTCAATTTGCATGGAGGACACGCCTATATCAAGCACAACCCCATCAGCTTGATTGGCGACTTTATCCAGATTGGAGAAGGTGTCTTGAACCAATCTCAACCTATCACCAAAATCACCAGACCAGCTTTTCGCGAGCGCGAAAACGCTAGGATCACGATCAATTCCAATCACCTGGTCAGCGCCGGCATTCAACAGATATTTGCTATATCCACCCGCACCAAAAGTACCATCAATCCAAGTTCCATGGATGGGAGAGGCGGCAGAGATTAAAGAAGTGATAAGAACGGGAATATGGGGAGCGGGGGCATCAGCAGCATGTCGCATATTTATTCCTGCCCCGTATTATCCAAATAGACCAAAGGATCAAAATCTACGGGCAAATCCTCGAGCCAAGCTTCAGTTTTAGCTAGCTCTTCTTTTTCGTATGTCTCTGTTTTCCAGATCTGGAAGGTGTCACCAGCTGCGATAAAAAACGCCTCAGCATCAAGAGCAATTTTTTTGCGCAGCTTTGCTGGCAGAACTATGCGACCTGTTTCGTCTACCGTGGTTGGAAAAGATTGGCCATGGAACAGGCGTTGCAACATCCGGCGCTCCATAGACCCGCGGGGCAAATTATCGATTTTTGCATCAACTTCGTTTATTGCTTCGATTGTATAACATTCGAGAAAGTTACGGCGATGATCGCCATATACGATTACCAACTCAGGGTTGAGGCCAACGATGTAGTTGGGATCACCCAACTCCAACACCCGGCGAAATAGGGCTGGGATTGAGACCCTGCCCTTACTGTCAACCTTGTGATGGCTCTCGCCTCTAAACCTGCGTGCCACTTAGGCCTGCCTCACTCCTTGTTCGGGGCGCTGTCCCGAAAGTAAAACGGCGGATTGAACTGCTGCTACTGTTCAATCCGCCGATATTTTCCCTTGCGGGAAGTCCAGCCGCGCGTGCCACATGGGGGGATGTATGCTCGCTAACGTGCCAGATCTCTTCGTCCTGGAAGTGGATGCCTGCATGCAACCTACGCTCGCCTTTGCCCTTCTAAGTGGGGCTTTGATCTTATGACTTCTTCCGTAACTCATGGATGGCATGGGAATTGATGGTAATCAAGGGTAAATTTTAGGAACTTGTTAATTAATAGCTTGGGTTTTTGTTAAAAATGTAACTAATTGAAGATATTTTCATTTATATAGTTTATAAATAGACTATAACACTATATGTTGTATTAAAATAACAGCCCACTATTTCCCACAATTTTATAAAAATAATACAANNATTTCCAAATTAAATGAAATTTTTACCTAAAATAAGAGTAATAATCTATCAGATTCGAGCAATTGCAGCTAGTATCCCCTAATTTCCCAAAATATAGAACTATTAGAAGCAGCCTAGGCAATATCCGAGGCAATCAGCCCCGAAGCAAGATCAGCATAAGCCTGCGCTATAGGTCCATCACCCATTGCCGCAGGCGTACCACTGTCTCCTGCCAAACGCACGGACAGGTCTAACGGCAAGGAGCCTAAGAACGGAATATCCAGTTTTTTCGCTTCGAGCTCAACGCCACCATGGCCAAAGATATGAGCTTCATGGCCACATTCAGGACAAATATATTGGCTCATGTTCTCAATCATTCCCAAAACAGGGGTATGCAATGTAGTAAACATATCCAAAGCTTTTCGGGCATCCAAAAGCGCCACGTCTTGCGGCGTCGAAACTACGATAGCCCCGGTAAGTTCAGTTTTTTGGCACAGCGTAAGCTGCACATCACCGGTACCCGGCGGCAAATCTATGATCAAAACGTCTAATTCGCCCCATTGCACTTGATTTAACATCTGCTGCAGTGCACCCATCAGCATCGGGCCACGCCATACAACGGCTTTGTCAGGATCAACCATCAGGCCAATAGACATTAGGGTGACGCCATGTGCCTGTAGGGGAATAATGATTTTGCCGTCTGGGCTGGCGGGACGCTTACTCACCCCCATCATGCGCGGCTGGCTCGGACCATAGATATCAGCATCTAACAAGCCTACGCGCCGGCCCTGTTTGGCTAAGGCAACAGCCAAGTTTGAAGAAACAGTAGACTTCCCAACACCCCCCTTACCCGATGCGATCGCCAAAATGCGATCCACGCCTGGCACCTTAGTCGGGCCATCTTGAGGTTTTGGGTGGCCACCAATCTTGAGATTGGGCGGTGGAACCTTATCTTCATGGGCAGTAACTACGGCGGTGACCGTTTCAATACCATCCATCTGCAAGACGATCTGCTCAGCCGCGCCTCGAATATCGGCAAGCTTGCGCGCAACATCGGGATTCGGGGCTTCAATCACAAAACGTACAGCGCCACCATCAATGGTTACAGCACGAATGAAGTCTCGACTTACAAGATCGCCACCATCAGGCAGTTGCAAGCGAGCCAAAGCGGCTAAGACATCAGAACGTTCCACGGGCATTATTAGCCTCCCCAAGTAATAGATCAGCTATGCCTCCCCTATTCAGCCGATGCAAGCCCACCAAAGCGCACAGCAACATCAAAACTCCCAGCCATGCAAAGGATGCATAACGGTAATTCGAAAATATGCGTTGTGCAGATGTAGTTCAAACATCAAACGTAGGGCATCAAAAATTTGGTTGATTAAGAGGATAAAGCGATGACAACAGTATCAGATTTCAACGTACCAACCCAACGCCTGCGCACAGCTTTGGTGGAATACTTCATCACTTTGCGCGAAAAAATGGCCAAACGAACCCTCTACCGAGCTACGGTGTCAGAATTGTCTTCCCTTTCAGGCCGCGACTTGGCGGATCTCGGCATTCACCAATCATCAATCAAAAATATTGCTTATGAGGCGGCTTACGGAAAATAACTCAAAATTGCAGCTTAGGCGTTCTCCTCCCAGAAGCCTTTGAATAAACGGCGGCGTCTCTACTCAGTGGCGCCGCCTTTTTAATATCTATTTTCTTCATCATTGCAATTTGTGCGAACTGGTGGCACGGACCCCCACAATGACGTATTCACTTTTATCTAGCCTGATACTTTTTTGCTTGGTGTCCTCTATAACACCCGGTCCAAACAATATGATGCTAATGGCAGCCGGAGCTAATTTTGGCGTACGCCGAAGTTTGCCCCATGCAGCAGGTGTCGTGTTGGGCTTCACCATTATGATCATTATAATCGGGCTGGGAGCAGCGCAACTGTTCCAAAGCTACCCTTTGACCCATATTGTGCTCACAGTGGCCTCTGTAATCTACCTTTTGTACCTTGCATATAAAATTGCTACAGCTGCGCCGAAGATTAACGAACCAGACGACGCTGGTACACCTATAACATTTTTCCAAGCTGTAGCTTTTCAATGGGTAAACCCCAAGGCTTGGACTATGGCTCTCGCAGCGATAACTGTCTATACACCGCAACCGACAACTAGCTATTACGTGATTGTGGTCTCTTTAATTTTTGGTGCTATCAACCTACCATCTATCAGTGTTTGGTTAATTCTTGGTGTACAAATGCGGCGATTTCTAACAACTCCTACTAGGCTACGCCTGTTTAACCGGTCCACGGCATTCCTGTTGGTTATGTCCCTTTATCCCATTCTAATCCTGTATTAACGCAGTAGCGGCTCCTACAATTGATCTGAAAAGTGCCATACTACTCACTCTGCTTGCATTGATTTAGGGCGGTTTTTTCTTTTTGGCAGCTGTCGTTTTGAAAGAGGTGCCACCGATAACCGTAGCGCTATTTCGTGTCGTGGGAGCGCTGCCAGCCCTTGCACTATTTGTTTGGTTTAAGGGCGTGAGCCTGCCACGTAACCTTAAAATATGGAGTGCTTATTTAGTAATGGGCGCACTCAATAATGCGATTCCGTTTTCACTAATATTCTGGGGCCAAACTCAAATTACATCGGGGTTGACCAGTATTTTAAACGGAACGACGGGCGTCACAGGCGTTATCGTAGCTGGACTGCTGCTTCGCGATGAACGCCTCACAGCACGCAAACTAATAGGTGTAGTTATCGGTTTTTCTGGGGTGGCCCTTACTATTGGCCTCGACGCCATGCGCAGTTTTGATATCCGTAGCTTAGCACCGCTTGCAGTTTTGCTAGCTGGTCTGTCATATTCGCTTGCAGGTGTTTGGGCAAAATTAAGGCTGTCAGGGCAAGCCCCGGAAATAAACGCCTTAGGCATGATTATAGGCAGCAGTTTACTGTTGATCCCGACCGCACTTTGGCTTGATGGCCCGTCCAGCTTGGAACTTATGACAAGCACGTGGGTTGCACTTTTGGTGCTTACAGTACTCTGCACATCTGTGCTTTGTCTGCTCTATTTCAACATCCTCAAGCGTGTGGGCTCTGGAAATTTGATGTTGGTGACCCTCTTAATCCCACCGATTGCAATTGGGTTGGGCGTGACGTTTTTAAAGGAGTCTTTGCAGGGTACCGCCATTATGGGTTTTGCGTTAATAGCCTTGGGACTTACGATCATCGATGGCCGTCTCTGGGTACTTTTTTGCCCAAAACGTTGAATTAATCATTGGCGATACCCTGTAAAATCTCATCCGAGCTGAAGCTCGCAAAAGTTTGTAGGTATTCAATCCGTCATAACCCTAGTCTGTCCATTAATTTATAGCGGGCCACTGTGGCCTCAACCCCCAACCGGTGAAGATTATGAAAAGGAATTCCGCGCATTTTACTGACTGGGAAATCAAGGTCTTCCTTTGGCACGCCAATGGCCCAATCGGCCAAGACCTTTCCCATAGCTGTGGCCATACCAACCCCACGCCCGTTATACCCAAGCCCTGCAGCAATGCCATTGCCCAAATCATGCAAATGCGGGTAATGATCTGCGGTTGCTGCAATATAGCCTCCCCATTCATAGTCCCACTGCACATCTGCGAGCTGAGGGAACAGCTGCGTAGTCACAGCGCGGGCCTGCGCAAGACGCGCGCGGGTGGCGCCAGGCTTATAAGCTCCGCGAGCCCCCATGATGAAACGACCTGCGGCATCGGTGCGAAAATAGGATAGTAACCGACGGGTGTCAGAGGGTGCGTGCAATCCAGGCAGAATCGTAGCGCGCAGATTGTCAGACAAGGGTGCTGTGGCCACTTGCACCGAGCGAATTGGCACAACCGTTTGCCGCAACCCTGGAATCAGATCACCTGTATAGCCGTTAGTGCAGACCAAAACCTTACGAGTGCGCAGCTTGCCATGCGCCGTTGTGAGCAAATTCAGCGGTCCATCCGAGGTAATCGCCTGCACCTTCGATTGACCATAAATCTGCGCCCCAGCGGCCACAGCGGCATCCGCCAAGCCAAGGGCGTAATTTAAAGGATGGATATTGCCACCACGGGGATCGAGCAGGCCGCCGATATAGGCCTCGGTTCCCATCAGCTGAGCTGCCTCAGAGGCATTGAGGCGCTGCATAGGGGCTCCGTGCGCCTCCCATTGCCGTGCTTTTTTCTCTAAATTTAGCATACCAGCCGTGTTATGAGCCGCTCGAAGCCAGCCCACATTATGGGCATCACATTGAATATCATTTCGGGAGATTAGGTCAAATACCAATTTTCCCGCATTACCCGACATCGCAATCATACGTAGGCCCATTTGCAGCCCGAATTTTGAAATTGCATGATCAGGGTTTTCAATCAGGCCAGGATTAACTTGCCCACCGTTGCGCCCAGACGCCCCCCAACCCGGAGTTTCCGCCTCTAATACTACGACCTTTTGACCCACTTGCACCAAATGTAGCGCGGCAGACAGGCCAGTGAACCCAGCACCGATTATGGCCACGTCCGCCTCCACCTCGTCAGTAAGTGCAGGACAGGCTGAAGCTAGGTTAGCAGTGGCTGACCATAGAGAATTTGCAATAACAGGTGCTTCGTTCTGGATCATGTGTATTGGCCTTTTTTGTTGCAGGCTCCGTGACCTTTGAAACAATTGCAAGCAAGCAAAAGCATGCGGACCAAATAGACAGAAAAACTTAAAATGGCACGTCACCCACAGATGACGCGCTTTGAATATATTGTGCCACTACTTTCTTTGAGCCGGCTTTATCAAATTCAATGTCTAGTTTATCACCCTCAATGCCAAGCACCTCACCATAACCAAACTTTTGGTGAAATACCCTATCTCCAAGAGTGAATTCCGAGATGGCGGTCAAATCAATAGTCATATGCTTAGATTCCGACGGTTGGCGCATGCTACGTTGCGCACTTCGCTCTTGCAGGCGTTTCCATCCGGGGGAATTATAGACATCAGCCTTGCTGGCACGATCAAAAATATCACTGCCCACCATGCTTTGAGTGGCGGGGCTAGCATTTGCCGCCATGCCAGCGGCACGATATCCCCCACCATAGAGGCCCGGTGGCGTGAGTACATCCACATGCTCAGTAGGCAACTCATCAATAAATCGACTAGGCAAAGCCGATTGCCATTGGCCGTAGACACGGCGATTAGCAGCAAAGGAAATAGTACAGACCTCTTCAGCACGGGTTACGCCCACATAGGCCAATCGTCGCTCTTCCTCGAGCCCCTTCAACCCACTTTCATCCATCGAGCGTTGCGATGGGAACAATCCATCTTCCCACCCAGGAAGGAAAACCATTGGAAATTCTAATCCCTTAGCTGCATGCAGCGTCATAATCGAAATCTTGGCACCGTCCGACTGCTTTTCATTATCCATGATTAGACTGACATGCTCTAAAAACCCTTGCAAATTTTCAAAACCTTCCAGAGCCTTAACCAACTCTTTGAGGTTTTCCAATCGACCTGGCGCCTCTGGCGTTTTATCGTTTTTCCAGTGAGTTGTGTAGCCGCTTTCATCTAGAATAATTTCAGCTAATTCCACATGGGTTTCAGCCTTCACCTGGATCTGCGCATGCCAGCGGTCAATACCATTAATCAACTGCGCTAGCTCAACAGCGCCCTTGCCGCCCAAGCCTTTGGAGGCAAGCAATATTCGAGCACCCTCCACCAAAGACACGCCCTCTCCCCGCGCAACGATTTGAATTTTTTGTTGAGCCTTATTGCCTAAGCCCCTTTTAGGCGTATTCACAATTCGCTCAAAGGCCAGGTCATCATTGACGCTGATTGCCAGGCGAAAGTAAGCCATGGCATCACGGATTTCCATCCGTTCATAAAATCGAGGGCCCCCAATCACACGGTACGGCAAGCCAATTGTCAGAAAACGATCCTCAAAAGCCCGCATTTGATGCGAGGCCCGCACCAAAATTGCCATACCCTCAAGATCACAAGGATCCTGCCCCCTAGTGCCACGTTGTGCCGCCTCAACCTCTTCACCGATCCAACGAGCCTCTTCTTCACCATCCCAATGGCCAATTAGACGGACCTTTTCGCCCTCTGGCTTTTGGGTCCATAGGGTTTTGCCCAAGCGGCCTTTATTCCCATCAATTATACCGCTGGCAGCTCCCAAAATATGCGGGGTAGACCTATAGTTTTGCTCCAATCGTACCACATGCGCACCAGGAAAGTCCTTTTCAAACCGCAGGATGTTGCCTACTTCAGCACCGCGCCAGCCGTAGATAGACTGGTCATCATCACCCACACAACAAATATTTTTATGTCCCTGCGCCAACAACCGCAGCCATAAATATTGCGCCACGTTGGTATCTTGATACTCATCCACCAAAATATAACGGAAAAACTTTTGATACTGAGCCAAAACCTCAGAATGGGTTTGAAAAATTGTCACCACATGTAGCAATAAATCACCAAAATCTACGGCGTTTAGTTCACGCAGACGGTGCTGATACTGCCGGTAAAGCTCAATGCCCATATGGTCATAGGCTCCAGCTTCAGAAACCGGTACATGCTCGGGTGTCCACGCCCGGTTTTTCCAGCCGTCGATGATACCGGCCAATTGGCGCGCGGGCCAACGTTTATCGTCTATCTGGGTTGCAGATATCAACTGCTTCATCAAGCGAAGCTGATCATCCGTGTCTAAAATGGTGAAATTGTTTTTCATGCCAACCAATTCAGCGTGCCGGCGCAAGATTTTAACACAGACCGAATGGAAGGTTCCCATCCAAGGCATTCCCTCAACTTGTCCAATTAAAATACCAACCCGATTTTTCATTTCACGGGCAGCTTTATTGGTGAAAGTTACTGACAAAATTTCGTTAGGCCGGGCAGACCCAGTGTTAAGCAAATGGGCAATGCGGGTAGTCAAAGCTTTGGTTTTTCCGGTTCCAGCGCCAGCGAGCATCAAAACCGGTCCACTTAATTGCTCAACCGCCGCACGCTGCGCCGGGTTTAGCCCCTCCATATAGGGCGTTGGACGGGCAGCCATAGCCATTTGGCTCAAGCTCAGGGATGTGGCGGCCTCAAAGGCATCTGATTCATCAAAACTACTCATCAGTACAACCTAGCGTCAATTCTTCAAAAGTGAAAGAATTGTTCGCGTTGTGTTCTTATATTTTGCTAAAAAAGTAAACCTAAGGAAGTTTTGCACTTAAACTCGCAATTCTAATGATGTAAGCGCTTGCATATGGATTTAAATTCAAAGTACCCTGCTATCTCAGATCTCCGTTCCAAAGCACGTAAACGGATTCCTCATTTTGCTTGGGAATATCTCGACAGTGCGACCGGCGATGAAGGCACCATGCACCGCAATCGTTCAGCACTGGACGCCATTCACTTTATACCGCGTGGGTTGCGCGGTGAGATTTCTCCCGAATTAACAACAAATTTCTTGGGCAGAACCTATTCTGCCCCATTTGGTATAGCGCCAGTGGGTATGTCCGGCCTTATGTGGCCACGGGCTGAAAAAATCCTTGCTAACTTCGCCTCTAAGGCAAAAATACCCTATGCTATGTCAAACGTTGCGACCACTACGCCCGAAGATGTAGCACCACATTTGGGCGACATGGGTTGGTTTCAAATGTATCCACCACGCGATGAAGCCATTCGTAATGATATGCTTCAACGCGTTAAAGCAGCTGGGTTCACTACTCTTGTGGTCACTATTGATGTACCAGCTCAGTCGCGGCGCGAACGGCAAATTCGTGGCGGCTTGGTTCAACCACCCCGCCTCACTCCAAGAATCTTAGCACAGGTGGCTCGCTGCCCAGTATGGGCAGTGAAAACCGCACTCAATGGCAAACCGCGCATGAAGATGATTGAGTCTTATGGTAAGGCCGTGATGGAAAGTGCTAGCTCCCTCCCCTCTAACAACCATGTGGGTTATTTGCTGCGAACCGCACCAAATCATGAGTATATCAAAATTTTGCGTGACAATTGGGATGGACCTTTGATTGTTAAAGGCGTGATGTGCCCTGATGATGTGGTGCCGCTCGAAGGTATGGGCGTGGACGCTGCCTGGGTGTCTAACCACGCAGGTAGGCAATTTGCCGGAAGCCCTGGCGCAATTGACATGCTGCACGCAGTCAGAGCATCCACCAACCTTCCATTAATTTTTGATAGTGGAATTGAAGGTGGGCTTGATATGCTGCGGGCGCTTGCTTTAGGCGCTGATTTTGTGATGCTTGGCCGCGCTTGGCACTATGCTTTGGGTGCAATTGGGGACGATGGCCCCAAACATTTATATGATATGTTAATGGATGATTTGAAATGCAACATGATCCAGATCGCCGCCACAAAATTAGATGAACTACAAAATTTACTGCATAAAAATTAAAATTTATAAAAAACTTATCTAGGTCCCAAAGTATAATGCAGTCTTGGCCCATTCTGCCGTTGTAGTTTCACTTAGTGAAATCACAATTAAAATAAAGACATTTACAGTGCGTTGAAGTTCAACAAAATTTAACGTTAAGTGCTCCAATTGCATAAAATCGAGGATTTGATTATGGCCGATTTCCAGAAAATCTTAATTGCTAACCGTGGTGAAATAGCGATTAGAGTAATGCGTGCAGTAAATGAATTGGGCAAACGTACCGTTGCTGTTTATGCAGAGGAAGACAAACTTGGCCTACACCGGTTCAAAGCCGATGAAGCCTACAAGATTGGTGAGGGTCTAGGACCCGTTGCCGCTTATCTAAGTATCGAAGAAATTCTGCGCGTGGCCAAGGCCTGCAGTGCCGATGCCATTCATCCAGGCTATGGTCTTTTGTCTGAAAATCCTGATTTTGTTGATGCCTGCACCAAAGCAGGCATAGCATTTATTGGCCCTAAATCTGAAACAATGCGCCAGCTAGGCGATAAAGCCAGCGCACGCCGCGTGGCGATTGAAGCAGGAGTTCCCGTCATCCCAGCGACTGAAGTGTTGGGTAATGATATGGATAAAATTAAAGCACAGGCCGCCTCCGTAGGTTATCCTTTAATGCTTAAAGCTAGCTGGGGCGGTGGCGGGCGCGGCATGCGTCCAATCTATTCAGAAAAAGAAATTGAAGAGAAGGTCCTAGAAGGCCGTCGCGAAGCAGAAGCCGCCTTTGGTAATAGCGAAGGATATCTCGAGCAGATGGTCCAGCGGGCCCGCCATGTCGAAGTACAGATTCTAGGTGATAAATTTGGTGCAATCTACCATCTCTATGAGCGCGATTGCTCCGTGCAGCGCCGCAATCAAAAAGTTGTAGAACGTGCGCCTGCTCCTTATTTATCTGATGCTCAGCGAACGCGCATCTGCGCTTTAGGTAAAAAAATCTGTGCCCATGTAAATTACGAATGTGCCGGCACTGTCGAATTTCTAATGGACATGGATAGTGAAGAGTTTTATTTCATCGAAGTGAATCCCCGGGTTCAAGTGGAGCATACGGTGACAGAAGAAGTCACGGGCATAGATATCGTGCGAGCTCAGATTCTTATTTCTGAGGGCAAAAGCCTGACTGAAGCTACAGGAACCAGTAGCCAAGAGGATGTAAAACTCGACGGCCACGCCATCCAATGCCGTGTTACCACCGAAGATCCATCGAACAATTTTATCCCCGATTACGGCCGCATAACTGCGTATCGTGGAGCGACAGGTATGGGAATCCGGCTTGACGGTGGCACTGCCTATTCTGGTGCGGTGATCACCCGCTATTATGATAGTCTTTTGGAAAAGGTTACCGCTTGGGCTCCAACTCCTCAGGCGGCCATTGCCCGCATGGACCGCGCCTTGCGCGAATTTCGCATCCGAGGCGTGAGTACGAATATTGCCTTTGTGGAAAATTTGCTCAAGCATCCAACCTTCTTGAACTATGACTATACCACCAGCTTTATTGACACTACGCCAGAACTGTTTGAATTCACCAAACGCCGCGACCGTGCCACCAAAATCCTCACCTATATTGCTGATATCACTGTAAACGGACATCCTGAAACCGAAGGTAGAGTAAGGCCACCCCATGACCTCAAAGCTCCAAAAGCGCTGGTATCTAGGCTAGACAATTTGGCCCTACCGCAGGGCACCAAAAATATACTGGACGCACAAGGGCCTCAGGGTCTGGCCGATTGGATGAAAAAGCAAAAGCAACTACTTATCACCGATACAACCATGCGCGACGGCCACCAATCACTTTTGGCCACCAGGATGCGCAGTCATGATATGCTCAAAATTGCCCCCTCCTATGCCGCTAACCTGTCTAGCCTGTTTTCAATAGAATGCTGGGGTGGAGCAACATTTGATGTAGCCTATCGCTTTTTGCAGGAATGCCCGTGGCAAAGGCTGCGTGATCTGCGCAAAGCCATGCCAAATGTAATGACGCAAATGCTATTACGCGGGAGCAATGGGGTTGGCTACACTAACTACCCAGATAACGTGGTACAATTTTTCGTCCATCAAGCCGCAGAAACTGGTGTGGATGTGTTTCGGGTTTTCGACAGCCTGAACTGGGTGGAAAATATGCGCGTAGCCATGGATGCAGTGATTGACGCCAACAAGGTTTGTGAAGGTACGATTTGCTATACTGGCGATATCCTGAACCCAGACCGCGCCAAATATGACCTGAAATACTATGTAGCGATGGGCAAAGAGCTAGAAGCCGCCGGCGCGCATGTGCTCGGGCTTAAGGATATGGCTGGCCTCCTCAAGCCTGCCGCTGCAAAAGTGCTGATTGGCGCATTGAAGCAAGAGGTTGGCCTGCCCATTCATTTTCACACCCATGACACTTCAGGCATTTCTGGAGCCACGGTACTAGCAGCGTCTGATGCAGGCGTTGATGCGGTGGATGCAGCAATGGACGCCTTCTCCGGCGGGACGTCACAGCCAACTTTAGGCTCCATTGTCGAAGCCTTGGCTCATACTGAACGCGACACAGGCCTCGACATCGCCGAAATCCGGCGTGTCAGCGGATATTGGGAAAGCGTCCGCGCGCAATATAAAGCATTCGAAAGCGGACTTCAGGCCCCAGCCTCAGAGATCTACCTGCATGAAATGCCTGGTGGTCAGTTCACCAATCTGAAAGCCCAAGCCAGATCTTTGGGTCTGGAAGAACGTTGGGGCGATGTGGCGCAAACCTATGCAGATGTAAACCAAATGTTTGGGGATATAGTGAAGGTGACTCCAAGCTCTAAAGTTGTAGGCGATATGGCTTTGATGATGGTCTCCCAAGGGCTGACCCGCGCCCAAGTCGAAGATCCAACTGTGGACTTGGCCTTCCCAGACAGTGTTTCTGACATGCTGCGCGGCAATCTGGGTCAACCTCCCGGCGGTTTCCCCGCAGATCTCACAGCTAAGGTGCTCAAAGGCCAAACGGCCTTTACCGATCGCCCTGGCAAAGCTATGCCGGCAGCAGATCTGGATGCTTTGCGCACCGAATTAAGCGAGTTGCTAGATGCAAAAGACGTAGATGATGAGGATCTCAACGGCTATTTGATGTATCCAAAAGTTTTCTTAGACTACATGGACCGCCATAAGGCTTATGGCCCCGTGCGCACCCTGCCCACCAAAACCTTCTTTTATGGCATGCAGCCAGGTGAAGAAATCACCGCTGAAATTGATCCAGGTAAAACCCTTGAAATATTGCTTCAAGCTGTGGGAGAAACTAATATAGAGGGGGATGCAAGAGTATTTTTCGAGCTGAACGGTCAACCGCGAGTGATCCGCGTACCAAACCGCAAAGTTAAATCTGCAACCGCCGCCAGACCAAAGGCCGAACCAGGCAATGCAAACCATATTGGGGCGCCAATGCCAGGCGTTATAGCTAGTGTTGCAGCAACCATCGGTGCACAGGTCCGCAAAGGAGATCTCTTACTCACCATCGAAGCCATGAAGATGGAAACTGGCATACACGCAGAACGCGATTCTAAAATTAAAATAATGCATGTGGTGCCTGGGGCGCAGATTGATGCCAAAGACTTGCTGGTTGAGTTGGAATAAGATCAGCACAGATCGCAATAAGAATTAAGATCCCATGCGACCACCTAAAAGGGCAGCGCATTCCAGTGATCCTCCTACTGAGAAACTATGATCTTTGAGGGTCCTTTGCGCAAATTCCTCGAACCTTTTGGCAACTGAGCCGAGCGGGCTACGTCATATTATTTTTGGATTAGGAGGCCGCTGTACAGCACAAATTGGATGTGCAGCGGCCAAGTGACATTTCACTCTCCCTTATCATGCATCAAGGACTAATCCCCCCATCCCACACAATCGCAAACAAAGTTTAACAAATAAACTATGGGTTAGGGCATTTTACCCCTTGCGGGGAAAAGCCACTGGGGCTACTTCAGCCTCACTAACAGGTGCGGGCGTAGCTCAGGGGTAGAGCATAACCTTGCCAAGGTTAGGGTCGAGAGTTCGAATCTCTTCGCCCGCTCCAGTTAGTAGTAAGGGAATAAATTTCTTACATTAAGGTACCTGTTTTACTTCCTTAACAACTTTCAGAAAATTTGAGGATCTCCAATCACGTTTTCTGCATACTTTGATTTATTAAAAATAGCATATGGCAACACCGCAGGGTTAACTTCTTGGTCCAAAATCCTAATTCAGAGTAATCAGAGACCCCTAGGCTCTAAAACAGAGTCCACCGAAGTATGATCTAGTGAATAACTAAATAGGTAAGTGGTGGATCTTAAGTGAGTTAACGCGGCTCTAAGACCAACTGTTGGATGCGCTTAACGATTTAGACTTCACAGAAACGTTAATTTTGTTAAACTTCTCTTAAATCTGGAGAAGCCCAGTGCGTGCCATTCTAATAGCCCTACTGATGACGCTCGCTATACCGGCGGTCAGTGCTGAGAATGAGAGCCTATTTAAAGAATAATCTTATGGTAGTTTCAGGTGCTGTCAAACTAATG
>LAQD01000017.1:129480-129621 GCA_000981705.1 Rhodobacteraceae bacterium ASP10-04a | reverse complement strand
AAGAAGGGGTAATACTGGCCACAATCAAAGTCACAGATAGCTGGCTGCCCAACAAGGCACGCGAGGCTGAGAATGTATTTGGCGCAAATGATCTGGCCCATCCAGCGGTGAACTACCTGCATAATCAAGCGGGTTCTATAA
>LAQD01000017.1:129010-129118 GCA_000981705.1 Rhodobacteraceae bacterium ASP10-04a | reverse complement strand
GTGCACTCATTTCATTGTGGGCCGCGACCATGCAGGACCAGGCAAAAACTCTAATGGGGAGGACTTCTATGGGCCCTATGACGCACAAGAGCTGTTTAGCACAGTTGA
>LAQD01000017.1:128822-128990 GCA_000981705.1 Rhodobacteraceae bacterium ASP10-04a | reverse complement strand
GCAAGAGCGCGCGCAATATGAGCCTGCTGACAAGGTAGAGGATGGCTTGACCGTCCTAAATATATCCGGCACCGAGCTTCGCCGCAGACTAGCCGAAGGTTTGGATATCCCAGAATGGTTTAGCTTTCCACAAGTCGTCACTGAGTTAAGAAAATCACGCCCTCCACG
>LAQD01000017.1:128312-128430 GCA_000981705.1 Rhodobacteraceae bacterium ASP10-04a | reverse complement strand
TTTACAGGAATTTCAGATCCCTATGATGTTCCAAAGGAGCCTGAATTACGTCTTGAGACCGAGCATGTCGAGGTCGATAATTGCGCGCATCAAGTCCTGTTAAAATTAGAGAGCATGG
>LAQD01000017.1:117506-128019 GCA_000981705.1 Rhodobacteraceae bacterium ASP10-04a | reverse complement strand
TAAGGTAAACAATGCGATCTTCTAAAACACCAAATTGGTCTTTCATCTGCTTATCCTTTTCAATCTTAATCTTCTGAATCACTAAATCTGGTAAATCGCGCTTTAGGTCAAGATGCAACAGTCCATGTTCTGTAACAGTCTCACCAACCTCCACTCCGGATCCACAAGGCAGGTAGGCTCTATCCTCGTTATCATCTGATTGACGCCCTAGAGTTACCAGCTGGATATCTTCAACCGTTATCGAAAAATTATGATCCGACTTAGAGCGAAAACGACGAAGATTCCTAAGAAAGCGCAGCGTATGCGATTGACATGGTAATCCATAGCCAAATGCCCAAGTGCTGGCTTCTCAAACCATCTTAAAAGGCTTATACAAGATTCAAATGTGAAAAGGGACGCCAATGCTAGCCAACAGCCAGCTCAATCACAACGAAGTTATGGAAATCGAGCTTGAAGTGCTACGCCAAGAGCATCGCGATTTGGACTTAGCCATCTCAGTCTTGGCCGAAAAAGCCATTGATCAGCTGGCGGTAAAGCGGCTTAAAAAGAAAAAACTGCTCCTCAAAGATAGAATCACAAAATTCGAAGACGACCTGATGCCCGATATTATTGCCTAATCTTTCACGATAGGTTAATTCCAGTTTTCTCTTAGGTTAAAATACGAGGCAGAATTATGGTGCATGTTGGAATAATAATGGGTAGCCAATCTGATTGGCCAACAATGAAACACGCCGCCGATGTTCTTGACGCTTTAGAAATTTCCTTTGAAAGTAAAATAGTGTCGGCGCACCGTACGCCCGATAGGCTTTGGAACTATGGTACAACTGCAATCGAGCGCGGCCTTAAGGTAATCATTGCAGGTGCGGGTGGCGCAGCGCATTTGCCCGGTATGATAGCCTCAAAAACCCGTATTCCAGTTGTAGGTGTACCAGTTCAAACAAAAGCTCTTTCCGGCATCGACAGCCTTTATTCTATTCTGCAAATGCCAAAAGGCTATCCAGTGGCCACGATGGCAATTGGCCCAGTAGGAGCAGCCAATGCCGGCTTGATGGCAGCAAGCATACTGGCGACCCAGTATCCTGAGATCGCCACCCGGCTAGACGCTTGGCGCAGCGCCTTGTCTGCCTCAATTCCCCAGGAGCCTGTTGATGAATGACCCATTACCCCAAGGAGCCACAATTGGGATTTTAGGAGGTGGACAGTTAGGCCGGATGCTCTCGGTCGCGGCTAGCCGGCTTGGGCTCAAAACCCACATTTTTGAACCTGGCGCCAACCCACCAGCCGGGCAAGTAGCACATCGTATCACAATCGCATCTTATGACGACGCTGAGGCCCTACGCACATTTGCAGAATCTGTTGATGTAATCACTTTTGAGTTTGAAAATATTCCAGCTTCAGCCTTGGATGTCCTTGAAGGCATCTGCCCAATTCATCCGGGGCGTCAGGCTTTGGCCGTTTCCCAGGATCGCTTGAGCGAAAAGGAATTTCTCACAAAACTAGGCCTGAAGGTGGCACCGTATGCAGATGTAACAAACGCCGAAGATGCCGCCACCGCAGTGGCACGTATTGGTGCACCCTCTATATTAAAAAGTCGCCGCATGGGCTATGATGGCAAAGGTCAGATACGTCTCAAAAAGGCGTCAGATATGACTGCCGCATGGGATGCCATGGCAGGGGCTCCCTCCGTTTTGGAGGGCTTTATTGAATTCAGCCATGAAGTCTCAGTGATTGCCGCAAGGGCCAGTGACGGCCAAGTGGCGTGCTACGACCCTGGTGAAAACGTGCATCGCGATGGTATTTTGCACACCACCACCGCCCCTGCCAATCTCGCCACATCACAGCGTATGGATGCGGTTTTAGTAGCTGCGAAGATCATGAATGCGTTGGATTATGTGGGCGTGATGGGGGTTGAGCTGTTCGTCACTGCGGATGGCTTCATCGTCAATGAGATTGCCCCCCGCGTGCATAATTCCGGCCATTGGACACAAAATGGCTGTGACATTTGCCAATTTGAGCAACACATCAGAGCCGTGGCTGGTTGGCCACTGGGCGATGGCGCTCGCCACAGTGATATCCGGATGGAAAATCTCATCGGTGACGATATAGACCGCCTGCCCGAGCTACGTAAAACTAATGCAGCGCTACATCTCTATGGCAAGTCTGAGGTCAAACCTGGCCGTAAGATGGGTCACGTCAACTTTCGCAATTAACGCCTAGCCTCATAGCGTTTTAATGCCTTTTGAAAGGCGTCTAAACTCACATCACGCAGAGTCAAACTGCGGTCAAACTCACCGTGCTTTAGATAAGCTTGCACTTGGGCGATCACCAACGGATTGTTCATCATAAATGTATGGCTTACCGGCAGTACCAGGTGATTATGCATGCCCTCTACACGGGTGCTTTCCACCGACACCTTACCATCATCTGGCCCCTCAATAAAATTCGAGTACAAAGGGTTAAAGCTCACCCGTCCAGCGATAATTCCCAGCGAGAAGGTTACTGGCGGCAATTGATTGGGCAGGCTATTAGGGTCCGTGCTCAACTGGCGGCCAGCTGGACCATTGGCCCAGTCGAACACCGCCAAAGCCTGCATAACATCTACCACCTCAGAGCCTTTATTGGGCGGTCCCAACATCACCACATGGCCGAGGTTCTTGAGTTCGGCCCAAGCCAAATAAGCCCGCACCATGATCCCACCTAGGGAATGGGTGACAAAATGCAGACGCTGATCACCACAAGGTTGTACCGCCTGAGGGATCGTATCGCGAACCAATTCTGCAATTGTTTTACTACGGGTCGAAAATTCCAGGTTTTGCACGTGATAGCCCTGTGCCCTTAGGCTGTGCGCCATCAACGCAAACGACGCCTCACTACGCGCCAGCCCGTGCAGTAAAATGACACAGTCCTGAGCGGCTGTATTAGAAGGGGGAATTGAAGCCTTATTCTCAACGTCTTCGCCTCTCGCCAAAAAGGCTGATAATCGCCCAACATACCTACATAAAATAAAAAGGCCCGCGTTAGACGCGGGCCTTTGATAGGTAACGTTATAAAGCCAGGCTAGCTTACATCATGCCGCCCATGCCACCCATGCCGCCCATGTCAGGCATGCCGCCGCCGCCGCCGCCAGCGCCAGCTTTTTCTGGCTTATCAGCAACCATCGCTTCTGTTGTAACCAACAGACCTGCAATTGAAGCTGCATCTTCCAAAGCTGTACGCACAACTTTCGCCGGATCAATAACACCGAAGGCAAAAAGATCGCCATATTCTTCAGTTTGCGCATTGAAACCAAAGTTAGTGTCATTGCTTTCACGTACTTTACCTGCAACTACAGCGCCATCGACGCCAGCGTTTTCAGCAATTTGACGCAAAGGTGCTTCAATCGCGCGTGCTACGATCTTGATGCCAGCTGTCTGATCAGGATTAGCACCTTCCAGTCCGATCAAAGCTTTACCAGCTTGGATCAAAGCAACACCACCACCGACAACAACACCCTCTTGAACGGCCGCACGGGTCGCGTTTAAGGCATCATCAACACGGTCTTTGCGTTCTTTAACTTCAACTTCGGTCATGCCACCAACACGGATCACAGCAACACCACCAGCCAATTTAGCAACGCGTTCTTGCAGTTTCTCACGGTCATAATCAGAAGTAGTTTCTTCGATTTGGCTGCGTATCTGTGATACACGAGCTTCGATCTCAGCTTTTGATCCCAAGCCTTCAACAATAGTTGTTTCATCTTTTGTGATCGAAATACGCTTTGCAGAACCAAGCATATCCATAGTGACTGATTCAAGCTTCATACCCAGATCTTCAGAAATCACCTGACCACCAGTCAAGATTGCAAGGTCTTGCAACATGGCTTTACGACGGTCACCGAAACCTGGAGCTTTAACAGCTGCAATTTTCAAACCACCACGCAATTTGTTTACGACCAAAGTAGCCAAGGCTTCGCCTTCAATATCTTCAGCAACGATCAACAAAGGCTTACCAGACTGGATCACTTGCTCCAGCAACGGCACCATAGACTGCAACGATGACAGCTTTTTTTCGTGCAGCAAGATCATTACATCTTCCAGCTCAGCTGTCATTTTTTCAGGATTAGTTACAAAGTAAGGTGACAAATAACCACGATCAAACTGCATGCCTTCTACAACAACAGTTTCTGTTTCCAGACCTTTGTTCTCTTCAACCGTGATAACGCCTTCATTACCAACACGCTGCATAGCATCGGCTATTTGCTGGCCAATATCAGTTTCGCCGTTAGCAGATATGGTACCAACTTGAGCAACTTCTGCACTGTCAGTGACAGGACGGGACGCAGCTTTGATCGTATTTACGACAACAGTCGTCGCCGCGTCGATACCGCGCTTCAGATCCATTGGATTCATGCCAGCTGCAACTGATTTCATGCCCTCGCGAACGATAGCTTGAGCCAAAATTGTAGCTGTTGTTGTTCCATCACCAGCTTCATCATTGGTGCGCGATGCAACTTCTTTAACCATCTGAGCGCCCATGTTCTCGAACTTATCTTCAAGTTCGATCTCTTTTGCGACAGAAACACCATCTTTAGTGATGCGTGGTGCGCCAAAAGATTTATCCAGAACAACGTTCCGGCCTTTTGGGCCTAGAGTAACTTTTACGGCGTCAGCCAGAATGTTCACACCGTTCAACATACGGTTGCGTGCATCGGTGCCGAATTTGACGTCTTTTGCTGCCATTTTGCAGATCCTCGTCTAAAAATTTCAGTTAAAAAGTAGTCCTAGGAGATCTTAAGAGATCACACCTAGAATGTCGCTTTCTTTCATGATCAACAGCTCGTTGCCGTCAACTGTGACTTCAGTGCCGGACCATTTTCCGAACAACACTTTATCACCTTCTTTAATGTCCAAAGCGATTCTATCGCCGTTGTCATCGCGCAAACCTGCACCCACGGAGACAATAACGCCTTCCGCTGGCTTTTCTTTTGCACTTTCTGGGATGATTAAACCACCCGCAGTTTTTTCGTCGCCTTCAACGCGTTCAACAAGAACACGGTCGTGCAGAGGGGTAAATGCCATCTTTGTAACTCCTAGCTGGCTCAAGGTTAAACCTGAATTAGCACTCAGGTACTCCGAGTGATAACGATCTTGAGATAGGTACCCTAACGCCCGGAGTCAACGGGGACCTGTAAAAAAATAACTTTCTCAATTGGCTCTGCAACCCAATTTAGATCTACTTCCTGATAATTTAGGAGAAAACCTTACTCTGATGCTTGAAAGACAAGTACTTTGCATATGATTTTAATGAACAGCGGCGCTCAGCTGCCAATTTGGCTAGTCCGTTAGACTTAGTTGACTGACCATGGCGTGAAGCGAACATCACGAGATAAACTAGAGATGTTTGAGTTGTAGTGCTTAGCTAGAATTCACGCGTATTCATACTCTCAGCCCCAATCAGCTAGCCCGATAACCCCAACCGGCGTGAGCATGTAAACACCAGTTTCAACTTTACAAAACCAACCGTAAACATTGCTTCGCATGAGCGACGTGGCGCTGGGCACCCCAGTCGCTTTGGCCACAATAGCACCCTTTTCCGCGCCCACGTGCGCCAAATAAGCTGCACATTTCAGGGCATCTTGCCGGTAACCAGTGACCAAGCCATGCCGAGTAGCACCGCCCACATTAGGATCGCCATCCAGCCGATCAAATGCTTTGGTCATACGTTTAGCTTTTTTTGCTGACTTTTTTGGAGCATAGGGACCGGGCGCGCAGTGCAATTCCACAAATAAATCCCGTGAACGCAGGGTTAAAAGGCCAATTCCCAACCGCCGGCAAAGCGTGATATTAGCCTTAAGACGCTTATAACCGGCCTTGCCCTCTGGCCGCACCACCGCAATGTAAACGTCGTCAACCACCTTCAATCGCTCGATTGCTTGGTGAAAAAGATTCAGAGTAAATGCGAGTTTCAGCTCTATAATTACCGGCGGTTCAACGCCACGAAACGCCATGACATCGGCCGCGCAAACCTCGCCTTTCACCTCATACCCCAGCATCTGGAAATGCGCTTTAATCGGCGCGTATAGATCACTTTCCTTCATCTGATCTTAATGACGGAAATAAGCGGAAACGTCCAATCTTAGCTGGGTGACATTCGAAAGTTTGCCGCCTATAAGGACCCAAATTAACACCGCCAGAGGTTTTTATTATGATCAAAGTATTTGGCCACAAAGCACCAGACACCGACAGCACTGGAAGTGCCATAATTTGGGCATGGTATCTCAATGGGATTAAGGGACAAGCGGCCGAGCCTGTCTTGCTGGGCCAACCCAACACCGAAGCGGCTTTTGTTTTGAAGCACTGGAAGTTTGACATGCCAGTGACCATTTTGGACGTGGCGGATAACGCCGAGGTGATTATAGTCGACACTAACAATCCTGCCGAGCTGCCACACAACATTAACAACGCAAATATTATTGAGATCATTGATCATCATAAACTGGTGGGCGGCTTAGAAACTAAGGGGCCAATCTCGGTCACCATTCAACCTTTAGCTTGTACAGCGACAATCATGCACAGCCTAATGGGCGATAATGCCTCGCGCATGCCCAATCCCATTAAAGGTCTAATGCTGTCTTGCATTTTATCGGATACTTTAGAATTTCGTAGTCCAACTACTACCACGCAAGACCAAGTTATAGCCAAGATGTTAGCCGCTGATTTGGGTATTTCAATTCCTGAGTATGCGGCTCAAATGTTTGCTGCAAAGTCTGATGTATCAGCATTCACTGATGCCGAACTGCTCCGTATGGATAGTAAGGAATATACAGTAGAAGGCGTTAAGTTTCGGGTGTCTGTGCTTGAAACCACTTCACCGCAAATGGTTCTGGACAGAAAAGCCAGCCTGATGGCCGCGATGCCCACCGTGGCAACTGAGGACGGTGTGGATCACGTGCTGTTGTTCGTGATTGATATCCTAAATGAAGAAGCAACCATGCTGATCCCTGATGCCAGATCTAAAACAGTCGCGGAGAAATCCTTCAGCGCTGTCGTGAATGGCGACTGCGTTATCCTGCCCGGCGTTTTAAGCCGCAAAAAACAGATCATCCCCAACCTTAAACTATAAAACCGTAACTAAAGGGCACCTCATGACACAGATAATCACCGCACTCTCGGAGGTATCCGACCGCTACGACGCGCTGTTCTGTGATCTTTGGGGCTGTGTCCACGATGGTTTAAGTCCATTTTTGGAGGCCGTAGCCGCAATGCGAGCTTTTAGGGCCAGAGGTGGCACGGTGATGCTAGTTACCAACTCGCCACGCCCGCATGTGCCTGTTCGCCAGCAGTTGGAGCAGATTGGTGTCCCCGAGGACGCCTATGACGGTATTGCCACATCCGGCGACAGCGCGCGGGCTGCAATGTTCCGTGGAGCTGTCGGCAAAAATATTTATTTTATTGGCCAACCGCAGGATCAAGTTTTTTTTAGCCCTCTGGGGTTAATAGAAAATCCAATAGCAATCAAACAAGTGCCCATTGAAGAAGCCGAGGGTATCGTATGTTGTGGGCCTTTTAATACTTTGGCAGATCTCGAAGAGATGCGGCCACAATTTTTGTTGGCCAAGACTAAGGGCTTGAAGCTGCTCTGCGCCAACCCTGACATAGTGGTGGACCGTGGCCACACCCGCGAATGGTGCGCAGGCGCTTTAGCAAAACTCTACACCGAAATGGGCGGTGAAAGCCTCTACTTTGGAAAGCCGCACCCACCCATTTATGATTTGGCGCGTCGGCGATTAGATGCCTTGGGTAAAAGCATTCCAGACCACCGCATACTCTGCGTCGGCGACGGGGTTCTCACGGATATTGATGGTGCATTAGGCGAAGAACTTGATTCGTTGTTTATCACAGGAGGCTTGGCAGCACGTGAAACAAGAACCGTGCATCAACCAGATCCAGACGCTTTAGAGGCCTACCTCGCCAATGAAATGATACAGCCAACCTATTCAATTGGTAAGTTGCGTTAAACCCCCTTGATTTTCACAACCTCGAAGTAATAAAGTTATCAAATTAGTTCATAATAGTAGTAATTATTACCTTGAGGTTTGAAATGCTAGACAAAATGCCCCGCGGCACGGTTTGTATTGAAGATATCAAAATTGGTATGAAGCGACATTTGCGAAAAGTCGTAACGGACCGTGATATCAAAATCTTTGCCGAAGTCTCCACCGACCATAATCCGGTCCACCTCGACGATGATTACGCCAATAACACAATTTTTGAGGGTCGTATCGCCCATGGCATGCTGACCGCAGGCTACATCTCTGCGGTAATTGGAGAGCAACTACCAGGTCACGGCACTGTATATCTTGGCCAAACCCTAAAATTTCTGGGGCCTGTGCGCCCTGGTGATCACGTCACGGCACAGGTGGAGGTAGTCGAAATTGATCTAGGACGCCGACGGGTGAAACTGGACACCTGTTGCATTGTTAGCGGAAAAAAAGTGCTTATCGGTGAGGCTACTGTCTTAGCGCCTTCACGCAAATTCGACTAAGTTATCCAATAAAAATTCAAACTTTTGATGTGCAATCCTTGCTCTGGCCAATCTCGCACGGTAGTGGAATTTCATGAAGCGCTTTCAGACCAGTAATATCCCCGATAATGCACGCGGAGCGACCGTGGCCATTGGCAATTTTGATGGCGTACATTTGGGCCATCAGGCCGTGATCGATGTTGCCCGTGCGCAGGCAATCAAAACCAAATCTCCTCTGGGGATTTTGACCTTTGAACCACATCCCCGCAGTTTTTTTACTAAAAAATTCAATAAAGATCTGGCACCGTTCCGACTATTAAATGCCGATGCGCGGGCCCACCGCTTGGAAAAGTTAGGTATTGATTTAGTACTAGAGTTGCCATTTAATGAAGAACTTTCTGAGCTGAGTGACTGGGAGTTTTCTAAACAAATTCTTAATGATGGCTTTGGGTTGTCGCACGTAGTGGTTGGTGCAGATTTTTGCTTTGGTAATGGCCGGTTGGGCACAGCCGCAAGTCTCAGCGAACACGCGGCTACTTTAGGCTTCGGCCTCACAATAACAGATCTAAAAAACCATGACGCACAGGTGATCAGCTCCACTAATATCCGTAAGGCACTCTCCGCTGCCGATCCACGCCGAGCCGCCGCGATGCTTGGGCACTGGCACCGCCTAGAGGGCGCTGTGGAGCATGGCGAAAAGCGTGGGCGCGAGTTGGGGTACCCCACTGCCAATATATCGATAGACGGCCTGCAACCACCAGCTTTTGGAGTTTATGCCGTATTGGTTGATGTGCTTACCGGCCCCGATGCAGGCAGCTACCATGGCGCCACATCAATTGGAGTGCGCCCAATGTTTGGCGAGAACCGCCCTAACTGCGAGACCTTTATCTTCGATTTTTGTGGTGACCTCTACGGCGAAACAATTTCTGTTGGTTTGGTAAGTTACCTTCGCGGCGAAGAAACGTTTCATGGGCTGGACGCCTTAATTACCCAAATGGACGCGGATTGTATTCGCGCTCGTAATATATTGAAAAGCCTATGACTACCAAAATTTCATCCAAAAGCCTACGTCCAAAATTTTGGGAAAAAATTCCAATGGTTAAGATGACAGACACCGAGTGGGAAGCTCTTTGCGATGGCTGTGGCCGGTGTTGCCTGAATAAGCTGGAAGATCCAGATACTGGGCATGTAGCACTGACTCGAATTGCCTGCCGCCTGCTGGACAATGAAACTTGTCAATGCTCACAATATGTTATTCGGCAAGAGTTTGTGCCTGAATGTATTCGTATGACCGCAGACACGATTGCGCAACATGCCTATTGGCTACCAAACACATGCGCCTACAAGCTGTTGCACGAGGGCGGAACCATACCAAAGTGGCATCCCTTACTGACGGGCACAGCGCAGTCCGTGCATGATGCCGGCATATCTGTACAAGGCTGGACCATACCAGAATTTGAAGTGCCCGAAGAAGAGTGGGAAGACCATATAATTGAGGATTGAACGATGAATTTTGCATCTGACAACACAGGCCCAGTACATCCGAATGTAATGGCTGCATTGACAGCAGCCAATATAGGCTACGCTCTACCATATGGGGGTGATGATCTGACAGCCCGCGCTGTGGAGGAAGTACGCAATGTATTTGAGGCGCCCGACGCAGCTGTCTTTTTCGTATCACTAGGAACAGCGGCCAATTCACTTATTCTTGCCACCCTGTCCAATCCTTGGGAAACAGTATTCTGCCATACCGTGGCTCATATCCATGAGGATGAGTGTAACGCACCAGAGTTTTACTCCGGGGGCACTAAGTTGACCTTGGTGCCTGGTCAGAGTGACAAGATGACGGCAGAGACTTTACGTCATTCAATTCTAGCACAAGAAACCCGGGGCATACATGGTCCACAGCGCGGCCCAGTCTCGCTCACACAAGCTACAGAGCGTGGAACCATTTATAGCCTAAAAGAGATTCAAGATATTTCCACCACCGCAAAGGAGTTTGGTCTGCCAG
>LAQD01000017.1:106628-117448 GCA_000981705.1 Rhodobacteraceae bacterium ASP10-04a | reverse complement strand
CACCTTTGGAGGTACGAAGAACGGATTGATGGCTGTAGAAGCAGTCATTTTTTTCGATCCGAAACATGCTTTAGAATTTGAATTTAGGCGCAAACGCGGTGCGCACTTGTTCTCAAAACATCGATTTTTAGCAGCACAAATCCAATCTTATTTGACAGAAGATTTGTGGTTGGACATGGCAAAAAGTTCCAATGACGCATGTTCAAGATTGGTTCAGGGTCTTAACCAAATCTCTGACGTTCAGATCGATTTTGAACCACAGGTAAATATTATTTTTGCGCATTGGTCGCGCGCAGCACATCAACGGCTGCACGCTGCAGGGGCGCAGTACTATGTTTTAGAAGGCGACTACACAGTTGGCCCCGCAGATGAATTACTACCTGCGCGTTTGGTGACAGATTGGTCCGCTACACCCGAAAACGTAGATAAGTTTCTAAATATTTTACGCGGATAGTTCATTCCGCGCTGGAGCCCTTTGGTTCGGGTGCCAGCGCGGAATATTTTGGCGCTATAGGGTGCCTGAAAGTATCAAATCTAAATCTTCAATCCGATCTTCCCCCCAAAGACGCTGATCAGTATCAGTAATGTAAAACGGTGATCCAAATACGCCACTAGTAATCGCATCTTCAGTATTTTTAGCATATTGCTCTGCAGAACCGATCATATCTTTATCAGCCAGACTTGGATCGAATCCAGCAGATTTCAAGCAATCTGCAATTACGTCTTGCTGCGAGATGTCTCTTTCTTCTGCCCAAACTGCGCGAGTAAACCCGTGCACCAAAGCACCCAAGTCACCATCGCCGTAGCGCGAAGCAGATATTACGGCATACGACGACGGAGCCATATTTACCGGGAAAAAGATCGGTTTAAAATTTATTGGCATTTTTAGCTTTTTAGCTTTGCGCTGGAGCTCCTGCGCTCGCATTTCGATTCTGCTGATATGCCGGTCTTTAGGTGGCACACCACCTGTGCGCCCGAAAACAGCCATTAAGTCCATTGGGCGATATTCCACCGATGCACTGTGCTTTTCGGCAACGGCTTCCATACGAGTACCAGCAAGATAGGTAAATGGCGAAATAGTTGCGAAAAAATAAGTGATGTGGGCCATGAATGTTACCTTTTTGTTTATATAACCTGTGACGAGCAGTAACTGCATGCTAAGGCGTGTCAACATCACGCGACTCGGATCACAAATCACACTGGAGATAAGAGACATGGCTTCTGTTCACGGACCGAAACTGATTTCAGGTAATTCCAATCTAAAGCTAGCGCGATCCGTTGCGCGGCGCGTGTCTTTACACCGCGGCATGAGCGTTGATTTGGTTGATGCCCGCGTTGAACGCTTCAACGACGGTGAAATCTTCGTGGAAGTTTACGAGAACGTACGCGATGAAGATATGTTCATCATTCAGCCCACTTCCCGCCCTGCCAACGATGCGTTGATGGAACTGTTGATCATCGCAGATGCTCTTAAGCGCTCATCTGCCAGCCGAATTACAGCTGTTATCCCTTATTTTGGTTATGCGCGCCAAGATCGTCGTAGCAAAGCCCGCACACCAATCACAGCAAAGCTTGTAGCCAACATGCTAGAGAAAGCTGGGATTGAACGGGTGTTAACCCTTGATCTGCACGCAACACAAATTCAGGGCTTTTTTGATATCCCAGTCGATAATCTCTATGCATCTCCAGTCTTTGCGTTGGATGTGAAGCACCACTTTAAAGATCAGATGGACAATCTTATGATAGTCTCTCCCGACGTAGGCGGCGTAGCCCGAGCCCGCGATTTAGCGCAACGTGTTGGGGCACCACTGTCCATTGTCGACAAACGCCGTGAAAAAGCTGGTGAAGTTGCTGAGATGACAGTAATTGGAAATGTCGAAGGACGCACATGCCTGATTGTTGACGATATAGTTGATACCGCTGGTACGCTTTGCAAGGCTGCAGATGTTCTAATGGCAAATGGTGCAAAAGAAGTGCATTCCTATATCACGCATGGCGTCTTGTCCGGTCCTGCCGTTGAGCGGATCACAAAGTCAGTAATGAAAAATCTAGTCATTACCGATACCATCGAAGCTACTGAGGCCGTTCAGAACGCTCCTAATATTCGGATTGTGCCAACAGCCCCAATGTTTGCCCAAGCTATTTTGAACACCTGGAATGGGACCTCTGTGTCATCCCTATTTTCAACGGCATCTCTTTCAGCGATCTATGAAGGTATTTACGACTGTGAATAGGAGAATAGTATCAATAAAGATCGTACTATCCAGAACCTTCCGACCGCCCAATCAACCAATTCCTACTCACATAGTCTAAAAATAAAAGTTAATGCGCGTTAGGTAATTAAATTAAGTGGTAGAAGCGTTTTAACTTTGATGTCTCAGCATGAATTTTTATAGAAAATCCTACACAGATAAGGCGGCGTAGGCCTGGCTAAACTCTATAATATCAATAAATTAAAACGGGCAACATTAGCCTCCATCACTCCACCATTATTAATGGTCAAATAATATTTATAAATTTGTTAAATAATGGTATTATATGTAGATTAAGATCTCATAGCTGATCATTATAAAGTACATAAACCAATAAAGGGCCCCATAAAAAGGCCCTTTATACAAAAGTAGAATTTCAATTAAGCCGCGCTGAAGCCCAAAGCTGTGGCCAGAACTACAACATCTGCGTGAGTTTTGATTGCAGCATCTTGAGTGGTTTCATTGGCGCCGTCTAAAGCTGCCTTAGCAGTTGATACTATGACATCCATATCTTCTTGTGTGACGTCAGCCTTAACCATAGCACGCTCTGCGATAACAGTGACACCTTCTGAAGTGACTTCAGCAAAACCGCCCGTGACAACATACTCGTTTACGCCAGAAGAGGAGTTAACCGACAATACGCCAGGCCGCAAAGTAGTCAAAATAGGGGCATGATTAAGCATTGCCGTCATGTCCCCTTCTGACCCTGGGATCTGGACCTCTGTGGCCGAAAACGAAGCAAGGCTGCGTTCGGGGCTTACCAGATCAAAGTTCATGGTATCTGCCATTAAGCTGCGTCCGCTGCCATACGTTCAGCTTTAGCGACAACATCGTCGATATCACCAACCATATAGAATGCACCTTCTGGAAGGTGATCATACTCACCAGCAACAACAGCTTTAAAAGAAGCAATTGTTTTTTCCAAAGGAACCTGAACGCCGTCAGAGCCTGTAAACACTTTTGCAACGTCGAAGGGCTGTGACAAGAAGCGTTCCAATTTACGTGCCCGGGCAACTGCCACTTTGTCGTCCTCTGAAAGCTCATCCATGCCCAAAATAGCAATAATATCTTGAAGTGATTTGTATCGTTGCAGAACTTGCTGCACATCGGTAGCCACTTTGTAGTGTTCGTCGCCAATGATCAACGGGTCTAGCAAACGCGAGGTGGATCCCAGAGGGTCCACAGCAGGGTATATGCCTTTTTCCGAAATCGAACGATCCAAAACAGTTGTTGCATCCAAGTGAGCAAATGAGGTGGCAGGCGCAGGATCGGTCAAATCATCAGCAGGTACGTAAACCGCCTGCACAGAGGTGATAGAACCGGATTTGGTGGATGTAATCCGTTCCTGCATCATACCCATGTCGGTTGCCAAAGTGGGCTGATAGCCAACCGCTGAGGGGATACGACCCAAAAGCGCGGATACTTCAGAACCGGCTTGTGTAAAGCGGAAAATGTTATCAACAAAGAATAACACATCAGAGCCCGTTTCATCACGAAATTGCTCTGCAAGGGTCAAACCTGTCAGGGCAATCCGCATACGCGCACCCGGAGGCTCATTCATTTGGCCATAGACCAGAGCGATTTTAGACTCTTCAAGATTGTCAGGGACAATAACGCCACCCTCGATCATCTCGTGATACAGGTCGTTTCCCTCTCGTGTCCGCTCACCAACACCCGCAAATACAGACACACCAGAGTGCACTTTTGCAATATTATTTATTAATTCCATAATCAAAACTGTTTTACCAACGCCAGCACCACCAAACAGACCAATTTTACCACCTTTAGTATAGGGTGCCAAAAGGTCGATAACTTTAATGCCAGTTTCCAGAATTACAGATTCAGTAGACTGTTCTGAGAAGGCTGGGGCGTCTTGGTGAATACTGCGACGTTCAGTTTTGCCCAGAGGCTTACCTTCGTCAACGGGCTCGCCCACAACGTTCAAGATTCGGCCAAGGGTGGCACGACCTACGGGAACAGTGATTGGACCGCCTGAGTCTGCAACAGCTTGGCCACGAACCAACCCTTCAGTAGCATCCATTGCGATGGCGCGCACTGTTCCTTCACCTAAGTGCTGGGCGACTTCCAACACCAACTTTTTACCGTTGTTATCAGTCGTCAAAGCGTTCAAAATTTGGGGCAGATCGCCTTCGAATTGAACGTCAACAACGGCGCCGATCACCTGAGTGATTTTGCCTTTTGCATTTGCCATGTTGTATCTCCGGGTTTTAGAGCGCTTCTGCGCCCGAAATAATTTCAATAAGCTCGTTGGTAATCTTCGCCTGACGCGATCTATTGTATTTGATGGTCAGTTTGTCGATCATTTCACCAGCATTGCGTGTTGCGTTGTCCATAGCTGACATGCGAGCACCCTGTTCAGATGCTGCATTTTCCAGCAAAGCAGTAAAGATTTGCGTCGAAACTGCGCGCGGTAGCAATTCAGCAAGAATTCCTTCTTGGCTTGGCTCGTAGTCATATACAGTGCCTTCCTCAATCGTACTTTCAAACTTTGCAGGAATAACCTGTAGTTCAGTGGGCACTTGATTGACGATGCTGCCAAACTCAGAAAAGAAAATTTTGGCTACATCGAATTCACCAGCGTCAAACCGGCTCAGCACATTGTGCGCAATCGCTGCGGCATTATCGTAGCCAACACGCTTCACATCCGACAAATCTACATGATCGACTAGCATATCACCAAATTCGCGTTTCAGCGATTCACGACCTTTCTTACCAACAGTCAAAACTTTTACAGTTTTACCTTCGGCCAAAAGCATTTTACCAGCCATACGTGCTAACTTGACAATATTAGAGTTGAAGCCACCACACAAACCTCGCTCTGCGGTCATAACGACCAACAGATGGGTTTGATCAGATCCGGTGCCTGTCAACAGTTTTGGACCACCTTCAGAAGATCCCACAGAAGCGGCCAAACCGGCCATTACTGAATTGAATCGTTCCGCATAGGGGCGACCAGCTTGCGCCGCGTCTTGTGCGCGGCGCAGCTTAGCAGAGGCGACCATTTGCATCGCCTTTGTGATCTTGCGGGTCGATTTGACCGACGCGATCCTATTTTTTAGGTCACTAAGGTTCGGCATGTGCCAGTATCCTTACGCGAAATCTGCGGCGAAATCGTCCAACGCAGCTTTGATTTTTGCTTCAGCATCACCTTTGATTTTGGGGTCTTCATTGGTAATCATCGCCAAGACATCGCTTGCTTTACCACGAAGGTGGGCCAAAAGCCCGGCTTCAAAACGACTGACGTCAGAGACTTCAATTTTATCCAAATAGCCCTTGGTGCCAGCGTAGATGACGCAGACAATTTCAGCATTGGACAAAGGTGAATACTGTGGCTGCTTCATAAGCTCAGTCAAACGTGCACCACGGCTTAGCAACTGCTGTGTGGCTACGTCCAAATCAGAGCCAAACTGAGCAAAGGCTGCCATCTCACGGTACTGAGCTAACTCAAGTTTAACCGGGCCAGCTACAGACTTCATCGCGTTTGTTTGCGCAGATGAACCAACACGGGACACAGACAGGCCAGTGTTTACAGCAGGGCGGATACCTTGATAAAACAGTTCTGTCTCCAAGAAGATCTGGCCATCTGTTATCGAGATCACATTTGTAGGAATAAACGCAGACACATCGCCACCCTGAGTTTCGATTATAGGCAGAGCTGTCAAAGAACCAGACCCATTATCTTCGTTCAACTTTGAAGACCGTTCAAGTAATCTGGAGTGAAGGTAGAACACGTCACCAGGATAAGCTTCACGTCCTGGTGGGCGACGCAGCAACAACGACATCTGGCGGTACGACACCGCTTGCTTGGATAAATCATCATAAATGATTAGTGCGTGCTTACCATTGTCACGGAAATATTCTGCCATGGAAGTCGCGGCATAGGGCGCCAAGAACTGCATTGGCGCAGGGTCAGAGGCGGTTGCAGCAACAATGATTGAATACTCAATAGCGCCGGATTCTTCAAGTTTCTTAACCAACTGAGCGACGGTTGAGCGCTTTTGACCAATCGCTACATAAACACAATATAACTTGTCTTTGTCGTCAGTCGCTGCATCATTATAAGACTTTTGGTTTAAGATCGTGTCAAGTGCCACAGCTGTTTTACCGGTTTGACGGTCACCAATGATCAGTTCACGCTGGCCACGGCCAATCGGGATCATAGCATCAACGGATTTCAGCCCTGTCGCCATCGGCTCATGAACCGATTTACGTGGAATAATCCCTGGAGCTTTTACATCGGCTTGACTGCGCAGCTTGGTTTTGATTGGGCCTTTGCCATCCAAAGGGTTGCCTAAGCCATCAACAACGCGGCCGAGCAACTCTGGGCCTACAGGAACGTCAACAATCGAGCTTGTACGCTTAACTGTATCGCCTTCTTTAATGTCTCGGTCTGTGCCGAAGATAACAACACCAACGTTGTCAGCCTCCAAGTTCAGCGCCATCCCTTGGATACCACCTGGAAATTCCACCATTTCACCGGCTTGAACGTTATCCAGACCAAAGACGCGCGCAATGCCATCCCCAACGGACAGGACGCGGCCCACTTCGGCAACTTCGGCTTCTTGGCCAAAATTCTTAATCTGGTCTTTTAGGATCGCAGAAATCTCTGCAGCTTCGATCGCCATTTATCCGACCTCTTTCATTGTGTTCTGAAGGGCATTCAGCTTGGAGCGGATCGACGTGTCGATCATCTTCGAGCCAACTTTAACGACAAGACCGCCGATGATGCTGTCATCAACGGTCGCTTTGATTTTCACATCAAGTCCCAATTTGGACTTAAGTGTTTTGGCCAAACTTGCGGCCTGCGTTTTGGTTAACGCCTTTGCGGAAGTCACCTCAGCGGTCACCTCACCTTTCTCCTCTGCGATGCGAGACCGCAGAGCTGCCAACAAGCTAGGCAATACAAACAGACGTCGCTTAGTAGCCATCAATGCAAGAGTATTCACCATAATTGGTTGCAGTTTCATTTCTTTAGCAACAGCCGAAATCGCCTGCCCCATTTCTGCGCGTGAATAAACTGGCGATGATACCAAGGCGCGCAAATCTGCACTCCCAGTCAGTGCGCCATCTAGCGCGTCTACATCAGCCTCTAACGGCTTCAACTTCTTGTCTTCTTTGGCAAGCGAAAACACCGCTGTTGCGTAGCGGCTTGCAATACCAGACGAGATCGATGCTGGTTCGGACAAAGACAACCCTCTCGATGCTGGCCCGTCTGAAATATAGCGTCAGACAAAGGCGTTTGTTGGGCGCCATAGAAGTACGGCGACAAAATCATTCGCCGTTTAGCAGAGCATTTCGCGTCCCGCAATGCTAATGACGGTCAAATTATTATAGAAAATCGCAAGAAATACACGGTTTCAGTCTGGGTGCGACCCTTTGTGTCGTACCCACTGGATCAAAATAACCGAATCTAGATCGATTCACCCCTTGTTGGAGCAACATTATATTGGATCTGCAGCTTTGATACCGTCCAGAATACCCAGTGGACGCGAAATAATTTGCCCCAAGCCCGGCCGCCGCGGCCGCGGCACTTGTTTAATGACTTCAAGAATCAATACCCCACCACCACGCCATGCAGGAATACTTTGACCAAAGCGCTCAAACGGCCCGGCCATGCGGCGCCAAAACCGGCCCGCCCAAGGCGGTTGATACAGTGCCATCACATGAGAATCTGGCAAAAATCCATGCCATTTAAGACGTGATTCTAGTTGGCTTGCAGTATAAGGACGAGCAAATGAAAACGGAGTCCCCTCACGCCGCGACCAGAGACTAGTACGATTAGGTACGATAAAAATGGCTCTGCCTGCCGGCTCCAACACCCGGTAACACTCATCAAGCACAGCAGCGGAGTGCTCAGATGTATCTAAGCCATGCAACACAAGTAGTTTATCTACGGACCCCGTCTCCACCGGCCAGCGCGTCTCCTCACACAGCACCGAACAATTTGGCAAGCCTTGCGGCCAATGCATCACCCCCTGCCGCGCCGGCATCAAGGCTGTTACACGCCGCGCATCGGCTAAAAACGGCCGCAGCAGTGGTGCCGCAAACCCATAGCCCACAACTGTTTGCATCTTAGAATCGGGCCACAGATGCATGACCTGATCACGAATTGTATGCTGCACCGACCGCCCAAGAGCCGATCGATAATAAAAAGTTCGCAACTCACGTACATCTAAATGCATTGCAGTTTAGCCCTCATGAATTACAATTGGTTTAACGCTACCAAATAAAAGTGAAAACACCATGATAAATTCAAAAGTCGATGTTCACACGCTTCCCTGCATGTCTGATAATTATGCCTATCTGATCCATAATCACTCTAGCGGCACAGCCGCTGTGGTGGATATTCCAGAAGTGGGTCCAATTTTTGCAAAAATATCAGAGCTGGGCGTCATTGTTACAGAGGTGTTTTTAACCCACCATCATGGGGATCACATCGACGGGTTGGACGATCTTCAAATGAGCCTGACAACCCAGCTAGGCCAAGCGCCTTGTAGGGTAATCGGCGCAAAGGCTGACGCCCATCGCCTACCTCCACTGGACTATGCCGTGACACCCGGCCAGACAATTCGGCTCTGCGAAATTGATGGACAAATACTTGATGCATCTGGTCATACGCTTGGGCACGTTGCACTGCACATGCCAGAAATCAAAGCCGTCTTCACCGCCGACAGCTTAATGGCCATGGGCTGCGGGCGATTATTTGAGGGAACTGCCGCCCAAATGTGGCAGACCCTTCTTCAATTTCGCTGCCTGCCCAACGATACTATCGTTTATTCTGGCCATGAATACACCGCCAGCAATATGGCCTTCACATTGTCATTGGGTGAAGCAAACCCTGCAGTTGCTTCACGAGCAGCCCAAATCACTAAAGATCGTGCCGCTGGCAGGGCCACCGTCCCGAGCCTGCTCGAATTAGAGTTGCAAACTAATCCGTTTTTACGCGCCGATGATCCTACCCTGCAGTCAGCTTTGGGGATGTCCGGCGCAGCCGCTTCGGATGTTTTTGCTGCAATCCGCAACCGAAAAGACAAATTCTAGGCAAAGTTTAATCACAAATCAGAGATGTTTAGGATTTTGTAAGATAAATTGCATATTGCCCCTTGAAGATTGGCGCAGAAAACCGAAGTCTATAGAGTAATGTAGTCAGATAGACCGAACAAAACTGAGGAGTGTCGTGTGCCATCATTTTCGTCAACTTTGGAAAACGCCATCCATGAAGCACTAGCCGCAGCAAATGCGCGCAAACACGAGTTGGCGACTTTGGAACATCTGCTGCTGGCTTTGTTGGATGAACCTGATGCCGCAAAAGTTATGCGTGCCTGCTCAGTTGACCTTAAAGTCCTGCGCAAAAGCCTTGTAGATTTCATAGAAGATGATCTCAACACCTTAATAACAGATGTGGATGGCTCGGAAGCTGTGCCAACGTCAGCCTTCCAACGAGTAATCCAACGCGCAGCGATCCACGTACAATCCTCAGGTCGGACCGAAGTCACAGGCGCAAATGTATTGGTTGCAATATTCGCAGAACGCGAAAGTAACGCAGCCTTCTTTTTGCAGGAACAAGAAATGACCCGCTATGACGCGGTAAACTTCATCGCCCACGGCGTCGCCAAAGATCCAGACTTTGTGGAAAGCCGCCCTATCGTCGGCGCTGAAGATGAAGACACCACGTATGAAGGTGAAGCGGGAGAAACTGCAAAGAAAGAAAGCGCGTTAGCAAAATATTGCGTCGACTTGAACGAAAAGTCCCTGCAGGGCGACGTCGATCCACTAATAGGACGTGATCTCGAAGTGGAACGCTGCATTCAGGTGCTCTGCCGCAGGCGTAAAAATAATCCCCTTCTGGTCGGGGATCCCGGTGTCGGCAAAACTGCCATCGCCGAAGGTCTTGCCCGTAAAATTACTCAAGGCCAAACGCCTGCTATACTGTCCAAAACTACCATCTATTCTCTGGATATGGGTTCTTTGCTGGCTGGCACCCGCTATAGGGGTGACTTTGAGGAACGCCTCAAGGCCGTGATGACTGAGATGGAAGATCATGAAGATGCGGTTCTGTTCATCGATGAAATACACACAGTAATTGGAGCCGGTGCAACCTCGGGTGGCGCAATGGACGCCTCCAACCTACTTAAGCCTGCTTTACAGGGTGGAAAACTGCGCTGTATGGGCTCTACCACCTATAAAGAATTCCGTCAGCATTTTGAAAAAGACAGGGCCTTGGCGCGCCGGTTTCAAAAGATTGATGTGGCTGAGCCTTCCGTGGAAGATAGCGTTAAGATCCTCAAGGGCCTCAAACCCTATTTCGAAGAACATCACGGCGTTAAATATACAGCAGACGCTATTAAAACTGCAGTCGAGCTTGCAGCCCGCTATATAAACGACCGCAAATTACCCGATAAAGCGATTGATGTAATCGACGAAGCTGGGGCCGCCCAACATTTACTGAGTGACAGCAAACGACGCAAAATTATTGGTGTGAAAGAAATCGAAGCCGTAGTTGCTAAAATTGCGCGCATTCCACCCAAAACTGTTTCAAAAGATGAT
>LAQD01000017.1:103505-106504 GCA_000981705.1 Rhodobacteraceae bacterium ASP10-04a | reverse complement strand
ACCTCTTTGCAGGCCCAACCGGCGTTGGAAAAACTGAAGTGGCAAAGCAATTAGCCGACGGTCTAGGTGTGGAGCTCATCCGCTTTGACATGTCAGAATATATGGAAAAACATGCTATTAGCCGTTTAATTGGTGCACCTCCCGGCTATGTTGGCTTCGATCAAGGCGGCATGCTGACCGATAGTGTCGATCAAAATCCTCATTGCGTCTTGCTTCTTGATGAAATCGAAAAAGCGCATCCAGATGTCTTCAACATTCTGTTGCAAGTAATGGATCATGGCAAACTAACCGATCACAATGGCCGCACCTCAGACTTCCGCAATGTGGTTTTGATCATGACCTCTAATGCTGGAGCCTCAGAGATGTCAAAAGCCGCCATTGGCTTTGGTCGTGATCGCCGCGAGGGGGAAGATACGGCTGCGATTGAGCGCACATTCACCCCAGAATTCCGCAACCGGCTGGATGCGATTGTCAGTTTTGCGCCGCTAGGTCGCGATGTAATTGCACAAGTCGTTGAGAAATTTGTACTGCAATTAGAAGCCCAATTAATGGACCGTAATGTCACTATTGAAATTACTAAAGCCGCTGCCGATTGGCTCGGCGATAAGGGGTATGACAATAAAATGGGGGCGCGCCCGTTGGGGCGTGTGATCCAAGAGCATATCAAAAAGCCTTTAGCCGAAGAGCTGCTTTTTGGAAAATT
The DNA here is from genome assembly GCA_000981705.1 of Rhodobacteraceae bacterium ASP10-04a. Taxonomy (GTDB): domain Bacteria; phylum Pseudomonadota; class Alphaproteobacteria; order Rhodobacterales; family Rhodobacteraceae; genus Planktomarina; species Planktomarina antarctica. The sequence goes on along the minus strand of LAQD01000017.1, from coordinate 105,801 downwards.
GACCAAAGGTGGCATCGTGAAGGTTGGTGTCAAAGACGGTAAATTAGATTTGAAAATTGAAGAGCCACAAAAGCCACAGATCACCAACAAAGACAAAAAACCACCGCTGCTTACGGCTGAATAATAAAACACGATTGGAAAAATGAGGGCTGCATCAATAATTGGTTGCAGTCCTTTTTCAATCCTCCAGCTACCTTTCAGTCAGCTTCAATTCGATACGCCGGTTCTGCGCCCGAGCCGCGGGTGTGTCTTCTGGGTTCAACGGTTGGAACTCACCAAAACCATTGGCTGACAGGCGGCTTGGCTCCATGCCTTGCTCATTCGCCAGAAACAACACAATAGAGAGAGCCCGCGCTTGGCTTAGTTCCCAATTACTGCCCCACTCGCTTCCGGGCAAGACTGCCTGATCGTCAGTATGGCCATCAACCTGCAATATCCAGTCTATGCCACTAGGCATTTGGTCAGCAATATTCTGTAAAATTTTCGACACTTTTGCAATATCACGTTGCCCCCCATCGGAGAGGTCCGCACCACCCGAGGGAAACAAAACCTCAGAAGAAAATACAAATCGATCCCCGACAATTTGGACACCTTCAATGCCTTCAAGCAAACCACGCATCCGGCCAAAAAACTCTGATTTATATTTACCAAGCGACTTTGCTTCGATGGCCAGCCGGGCTGCTTCTTCAGCTAGACGTTGCTTTTCTACTGTTTCCAGTACAAGGTTTTTTCTAGCCTCAGATGCGGCTTGGGCTAAAGCCATATTTAGATCGCTGCCCAAATTTGTGATTTTTACATTATTATCTTCATCGCGGCGGCGAGCGTCGTCCAAAATGGATTGCAGCCCACCAATTTGGGCTCTCAATTCGCCCACCTCTGCACTCAGGAGCGCCATTTGTCGCTGCGCTTCGGTAGAAATAGCTTCAGCCTTGCTCAATTCGCCTTGGGCTGTTGCCAATAATGCAGCTTCCTTTTCGGCGTCAGTCAGCTTTTCCTCTAAAGTCGTTTGTTCAGAAATAGCACGCGCCAGAGCCTCACGCAGTGGGAGCACCTCTTCAAGCCTTGATTGGGTGCTCTGCAATTCGGCCGCTTTGGCTCGCAAACTACCCTGAGCCATTTCCAGATCAGTTTGCAGCTGAGCCAGCTTAATTTCTCGATTTTTTAACCTCAATAAGGCTTCTTGTAACTCTTGCGTTGTTGCCGCATCTTGTTTTTGCAAAGCAGCTAATTGCTCCTGTGACAGAGTTTCAGCGGCCTTGGCGGCTTCCAGTGTCAGCAATGCAGTTACGAGTTTTTCATTTAAACCCGAACCTGCAGTTTGTGCCGCAGCTAGAAGCGTTAGAGTTCGTTCGGCTTCTTTGCGCTGATCGTTCAATTGTAACGCCAGCGACGACAGCGCCGCTTCACTATTTTCCAAATCTTTACGTAGTTTTTCTGTGGCTGCGGCCATGGAGAAGCGCTCAAGCTCTTGTTGCGTTAGCGCAGTTTCAGCATCAAATAACCGTTCGCGCAATATTGCAGCAGCTGCGATCTCAAGCTGACCTTCTTCAAGTAACTCGTTGATCTTGAGCTGACCCTCTTCGAGTGACTCGTTAAGCCCTTTAGCTCGCTCCTGCAGCGCTTGATTGGCTTGTTCCAGTGCCACTGCACGCTGCTGCTGGGAGGCAAGTAACGCCAGGGTGTTGGATAGGTTAGCACCAGTAGCTTGAGTATCGCGGCGCATATCATCCAACATTTCATCCATCAGCGCGCGTTGCTTTTCTGCCAAAGCCGCACGTTCAACTTGCGCAGTGATAGTCGCCTGTGCAGCTAATAAAGATTGTTGCAAACTTGCACGCTCGCTACCAAGTTCTGCAATATTGGCACGATCTCGAGCCTGCTCGGCTAGCATTTGCCGCACCCTTGCCTCAAAGTCACCAATCGTCGCGCTGGCCGTCGCATTCTGCGCTTCCAGTTCAGTCACTTGGCTTTCCACCGTAGCAATGCGCGTACTATCTTCCATAGCCTGCGCCACCAGTAGAGTAAGCTGCGCCTCAAACTCAGTTATTTGCCCGTCTAACGTATCTTGCTGTTGCAGCAAGGATACTACCTGATTTTCAAAATCTGAAATCTCCACCTCGGCTTCAGCCTTGGCGTTTTGTAGCTGTGATACCTGCAACTTAAACGCATCAATATCGCCCTCAGCCTGTTGTTGTAGCACAAGAAGGCTAGCTACTTTAGTCTCAAAATCATTAATTCGGCTGTTGGCTGAATTAAGTTCAGCGATGCGCGCGTCCCGTTGCCCTGTCAGCGTTGA
>LAQD01000017.1:97724-103397 GCA_000981705.1 Rhodobacteraceae bacterium ASP10-04a | reverse complement strand
CATTTCCGAGGGCTGAGATTTGCCCTGCCAAATCTTGCAATTGGTCATTCTTTTGCACGATGTCTAGGTTCAGCTCATCCAGCTGCATCCCCTGACCCTTTATGGTTTCTTGCAGCACGAATTGCATAACCATGAAGATGGTCAGGACAAACATCAAAACCAGTAGAAGGCCTGTCATTGCGTCTACAAATCCCGGCCAGATAGAGGCTTGGAACCGCGCGCCAGTGCGTCGGGAAAGCGCCATACCTCGAGCCTAGCTCTGGTCGCTGTTCAAATGCCCAGACAACGATCTGATAGCATTTGTAAGGTTGGCCAAATCACTACGAATTTCCGATAGACTTTCTTGTCGCCCAGTAGAGACCTCTTCCAAGACGCGCAGCATTTGCACATCAATCGAGCGTAAGCGCATGCGGCTTTCGGCATCAATGCCATCCCCACCACTTTCGCCCATCCGGGAAATCATACGCTCTTGGCTTGTGGCCACCCGCTCCAAAGCTTGGGTTTGACCTTGATCCAACTTGTGGGTTAATTTCTCAATTGTTGAAGTCAGGGCAATCAAATGCGATTCTACATCCGCTTGGCCTTGGCTAGTTTGCGAATACATCCGCGCCATGCCGTCCATCTGTTCAGACATCTGCTCCATCATAGCGCCCAGCATACTTTGATCACCACTGCCTTCACCCTCCCCACCAGAAAAACCAACACGAGTAATCGTTGAGAGCCATTCTTCCAGCTCACCATGAAATCGGTTTTGGCCTCGGCTCGAAAACACTTCCAAAAGGCCAACTATCAAAGAGCCAGCCAAACCCAATAATGACGAAGCAAAAGCTACCCCCATGCCATCCAGTTGACCTTCTAGGCCCCGTTGCAACCTTGAAAAAATATCAACAGCACTCTCGTTTTCGCCCGGTGTCAGAGATTGTATGGTCTGCACTAAAGCCGGAACCGTGGTGGCAAGGCCATAAAAAGTGCCCAATAAGCCTAGGAAAATCAACATATTAGTAATATATCTAGTTAATTCGCGTTGTTCATCGATCCGCGTAGATACGGTATCCAAGATCGAACGTGACGAAGATGAACCAAGCTGCATGCGCGTGCCGCGACCACGCAGTAGGCTGGCCAAAGGCAACAGAAGCTGCGGTGGCTTAACCTCTTCAAAACCATCGCGCTGGGTCACAAACCCTTCAATCCATTGGACCGAATAAATTAGCGACAATACTTGGTAAAAACAGGTAGCTACGCCTATAACGAATACGAGTAGAATAAAAACATTCAGATAAGGGTTGGCGAGGAAGGTAGGCCCAACGCTGGGGTAAGCCAAATAGCCCAAGCCCACCACTCCAGCCACAATCGCTAACATAGTGATAATTTGGCTTAAAGGTTGCGAGAACTGCGGATTTTGATCTCGGCTGATATAATCCATGTGTTGGCCTTGTCTTCAAAAACTCTAAAAAAAATGTTACTTCGCAACAGCCTTTAAGCCAAGCTGTTATGCAGATTTCGTTAATTTTGCGACTACTTTTGCTAAATAGTCTAATTCCGTGTCTGCAATATGCAAGGATTGCAGTAATTCAGCAGTTTTATACAAATACTCAGGGTTAGGCCCACGCCCTCCCACAGCACTGGCTATAATGCGAGCTTGATGGTCCAGGTCATACTGGCAGTATTGCACATGGTTTTGATCAACCACATAGGTCACGGCACGCACGCAGCGGCCATCAATTAGGGTGAGATTGATCCATTTCTCTTCATATGCTGAAGAAATCAGCTCGCGCTCACGCAAATTCGCTAACACCTCATCAGCTTGGGCTTCTGATACCCGCATAGCCATCCCGGAACACATTGCCTCAGCCCCTGCTTCAGCCAATGCAAGCACTAGCCCAGGATTAACCTCGGTACCACGGTGGTGGATTGAGAGCATACAAAAGCTTCGGTTATAACCTTGAAGGTCCGCACGGACTTGCTCCACTGGTTCAAATCCAGGGTTCCACAGCAAAGAGCCATAGCCAAATATCCACATCGCACACCACCATTTCACCATCTATGGTTCCAAATTCTAAGCATCCATAACCACAATTTGAACGTAGAGAAATAGTAGTTAAGAATTCTTTTTAATTTGGTATATAGTCGCTCCAGCCCACAATACGTGGAATAATCCATAAGCATACAGACAAAGCTTATTATTCAAATTATTGGAAGAGAAAAATAGGAAGGAATTATGCGCTTTTGCGTGATCTCTTACTGAAGCATAAAGTGGTCCTGGTGGCCGTGAAACACATTAATTTCATTATCCTAAACATATATAAATTCATTTATGAATGGTCATTAAATAAAGAGTACTCATAAGCTTGGCCAGCGCACTTGGTTTGGATTGAGACACGCTAGCCCTTGGTCCGTCCAAAATCTGGTGCGTCCGTATCTTGACCGGCATCAATGATGCCGCGGCGGATTGCACGGGTGCGAGTAAAGTAATCATGCAAGAGATCCCCGTCGCCAGTACGGATTGCGCGTTGCAAGGCAAATAGCTCTTCAGTGAACCGCCCTAAAATCTCTAGGGTAGCATCTTTATTTGACAAAAATACATCACGCCACATGGTGGGATCACTGGCCGCAATGCGGGTAAAATCGCGAAATCCAGTAGCTGAATAATTAATAACTTCCGAGTTAGTGACCCGATGTAGATCATCAGCCACGCCAACCATAGTATAGGCAATTAAATGTGGTGCGTGGCTGGTGACGGCGAGGACTAGGTCATGATGGTCCGGATCAAGATCATCCACTTTGGCGCCAAGCGCTTGCCAGTAGACTGAAAGAGCTGAAACAGCCACAGGATCCGCGCCATTAGGCGTCAAGAGGCACCAGCGGCTATCAAATAAAGCTGCAAATCCAGCCTTTGGACCAGAATGCTCAGTACCCGCCAAGGGATGGGCCGGTACAAAATGAATACCCTCGGCTATATGCGGCTGCACCGCATCAATAACCGCACGTTTGACAGAGCCCACATCACTCACTGTACAACCGGGCTTTAAATAAGGACCAATTTCAGACATCACTGGTCCCATGGCTCCAATGGGTAGACAGAGCACCACCAGATCAGCATCAGTAACGGCTGAAATCAAATCATCGCAGACCGTATCACAAAGACCAATGTCACGGGCGACATTCCGAGTTTCGACAGAGCGCGCATAGCCGGTAACATGCGCAGACATTCCCGCGCGCTTCATAGCCCAAAACATGGAAGAAGCGATGAGCCCAAGTCCAATCAGGGCAACCCGATCATAGCTCATGCTGCTTGCTCCAAAAAAGCTTTGATACCCGCAACCACCCGCGCACAGCCGACCATATCAGGTACTGTGATACGGAGTGCCTGTGGAAGTCCATAGCCACCCACTCGGCGCACCAAGATACCTACGGCTTGCAAGTAATCATCACAGGCCTCAGCGTGGGTTTGATCGCTAAAACGTGCTAGAATGAAATTGGCCTCAGAAGGATCAGACGCTACCCCGAGGGCTGCTAATTCATCGGCTAACCAGCTACGCGCAGTATTGTTCTGTATGCGGTGGTTAATCACGAAATCACGGTCGAGCACCGCAGCCTCTCCTGCCGCTAGCGATGGGGCCGAAAGGTTAAAAGGTCCACGCACCCGGTTGAGCACATCGATTACATGTTTGGGCCCATAGCCCCAGCCCACTCGCAGACCACCCAGGCCATACATCTTTGACAAAGTACGCAGCATTACCACATTGCTGTGACTTTCCACAAAGCTTGCACCGCCATCCCATCCTTCAATGTAATCAGCATATGCGCCATCTAAAACGATAAGCACATCCTTTGGCGCACGCTCAATCAAACGCGCAATATCCGTGTCTGAAATTTTCGTACCAGTTGGGTTGCCTGGGTTTGCCACAAAGATCAGCCCCGTACACGGTGTTATTGCGGCCAGAATAGAATCCACATTCACATAGCGATCAGCCTCAGGTACTGACACAATCGTAGCACCGGCCGCCATGGCATAGAGCTTATACATCAAAAAACCGTGCGAGGTGTGGATCACCTCTACTCCTGGCCCTGAATAGGCCTGACACAGAAAGCTAATTAACTCATCTGAACCGCAACCACATATGATTTTATTTACATCAATCCCGTGCACATCTGCCAAAGCATTACGTAAACCGCTGTGGTCTGATCCCGGATAGCGGTGCAGAGTAGTGGCCGCCGCAGCAAGCGCTTGTTGTGCTGACATAGGTGGGCCATTTGGGTTTTCATTTGAGGACAGCTTAAGAATATCCTGCACACCATGAACAGTGGATTTTCCACCAATATAAAGCTCAATGTCCAATATTCCGGGCTGAGGTTTTGGTTGTGTCATCCGATATTCCTTTCTGCTTTCGTTTTAACGTCAATTCCACAAAAGAAAAGGCCGCGGCGGTTTCCCGTCGCGGCCTTTTGAAATAAGTTTGGCGAAGATTAGTTCTTCGCGTAAAATTCCACCACGAGGTTCGGTTCCATCACAACTGGATAGGGCACATCGCCCAGACCGGGAGTGCGCACAAACGTTGCAGTCATTTTTGTATGATCGGCATCCATGTAGTCAGGGACGTCCCGCTCAGCCAATTGTGTAGCTTCAAGTAAAACAGCCATCTGTTTTGAACGATCACGCACTTCGATCACGTCTCCTTCGGACACACGGTAAGATGCAATATTAACTTTTTTACCGTTAACACGAACGTGGCCGTGATTTACGAACTGACGGGCTGCAAAGATTGTGGCCACAAATTTGGCACGATACACAACTGCATCCAAACGACTTTCCAACAAACCAATTAGGTTTTCGCCAGTATCGCCTTTTACACGTTCAGCTTCAGCGTAAATACGGCGGAATTGCTTCTCAGTCAAATCGCCGTAATAGCCTTTCAGCTTTTGCTTAGCGCGCAGCTGAATGCCAAAATCCGACAATTTACCTTTACGGCGCTGACCATGCTGGCCCGGGCCATATTCACGACGATTTACGGGTGATTTAGGACGACCCCAGATGTTTTCGCCCATCCGACGGTCAATTTTATATTTGGCAGCGGTACGTTTTGTCACCGGCTGATCTCCTTCAGATATGTTCGAAGCCCGACACGGGCCACTATGAAGGGCGTTGTCCTTTGGGCGAACCCCGACAGGCATCCCCTTACGGGGGCCACCAACACCAATAGAGTGCGGATGCCAGCCAATCTATTTAATGTCAAGAAGGGAAGTAAGGCTAAGGGCTTCAGCGGGTCATAAACTAGCCGAAACGCGTACCCCAAGTTACTTTTATCCGGAAAAATAAAGAGGAGCGCCTTATGGCACTCCTCCTTCATCAATATCTCTTCTTGAGGAATTGGGCCGCAGAGCGTTGCCTCCACTTCTCTACGAGATCCCAAGATCACAATGGTGGCGTACTGGCCCAGCTTGTCTTCACTGCTCACTCTTGCCCTGACTTTATCTTACCGATCCGTAACAGAGATGATTCGACTTATGAATCTCCTTTGATACATTTTTTCTCAAAAAATGCTCCAATCTGGGTTGCATGCAGTAAACTTAAGAAGGTTTGCGCTTTGGCTTACCCGGATCAAATTTCTGTTTACTCACCTTAGGGCCGGGCTTACCCACCTTTGGATTTGCCTTACCAGTATATTTTCCAAG
>LAQD01000017.1:82391-97684 GCA_000981705.1 Rhodobacteraceae bacterium ASP10-04a | reverse complement strand
TTTGCCACTAGGCTTACTACCAGGACCACCGGCAAACTTAGACGACTTGCCTGCATATGGCTTGGAGACATCTACAGCAGCACTGGGCTTCTTCTTGAAAGTTTCCACCACACCCTCAGGGCGAGCCTGAGCCGCGGTCTTAGGCTTATACTTTGGCTTACTCTCTCCTGCATAAGGTTTGCCCTCACTTGGCTTTGGCTTACGTTGTTTTGGGGTTGGCGCATCGTTCCACTCAATTGGAGCGCTAGGCTTTTCCTTAGCACGTGGCTTTTTATCGGCCCAAGGCTTTGGAGAGCTTGACCGCTCATAAGGCACATCCGCAGGGGGACCTTTTAGTTCAGTCACCACGACATTGTCCTCTGCGGTCATATCGGGGCCTAAGGCCTTTTTGAAGCCCTGGACACTGGCCAACTTAATTTCGAAAAAGGACGCATCTGGGTGAATTTTGATCGCCCCAATATCGTGTTTGGTGATACCACCAGAGTTACAGATCATTGGCAACAAGCGTCCAGGAACTGTTCCTGCGGCGCGGCCACCTGGAACGGAAAACCAAATGGTAGGTCCAAAGTCAGCAGCCCGTCTTGGCTTGGCGTCTTTGGCGTCACGGGAATCTACCGCTGAAAGCTCTTCCGGTGCTGATTGCTTGGCCGTGTAGATTCGCAAATATGCCGCAGCCACTTGAGTTGGACTAAAATGGGACAACAACTCATCAACAGCCACCTGATCCTTTTCATTAATCTCTTCATGCCAAGCTGGATCAGCCAATAAACGTTCGCGGTCTTTGGCTGTCACCTCATCCGCAGAGGGCGGCACAGCCCATTCTGCTGTAACTTTTGCACCCTGTAAGATTCGCTCAGCTTTACGGCGCGCCGATGGTGGCACGATTAGAGCGGAGATCCCTTTGCGACCGGCCCGGCCTGTTCTACCAGAACGGTGCATCAGAATTTCGTAGTTAGTGGGCAACTCGGCATGTACCACCAGATCAAGGTTTGGCAAATCAATACCACGGGCGGCCACATCAGTGGCCACACAAATCCGCGCACGTCCATCGCGCATGGCTTGCAAAGCATGAGACCGCTCGGCCTGGCTCAATTCACCCGAAAGGCTCACGACAGAGAAGCCACGATTTGACAGGCGAGTAGTTAGGCGATTCACCATCACACGAGTATTGGCAAAGACCAACGCGTTTGGCGCTTCATAGAACCGCAAAACGTTAATGATAGCATTTTCCATATCACGCGCCGAAACGCTCAAAGCCCTGTACTGAATGTCAGTGTGCTGCGATTTCTCTGCTACGGTCGACACGCGTACAGCATTTTTTTGATAAGATTTCGCCAGTGTTGCGATAGATTTTGGCACAGTAGCCGAAAACATTAAGGTGCGGCGAGTTTCAGGAGCATGGCCCAAAATGAATTCCAGATCATCTTTGAACCCCAGATCTAGCATTTCATCAGCTTCATCCAAGATCACAGCCCGCAATTCTGACAGATCAATGGATTTGCGCATAATGTGATCGCGCAGGCGGCCCGGTGTTGCCACAACTATGTGCGCACCTCGTTCGAGAGTGCGGCGCTCATCACGCATGTCCATACCACCCACACAGGAGGCCATCGTTGCGCGTGCTTCAGCGTAGAGCCATTGCAGTTCACGTTTAACTTGCAAAGCTAGTTCACGGGTTGGTGCAATAACTAAGGCCAAAGGTTTGGCAGCGCGTTCAAATACCTCATCTTCACCCAACAGGCTATCACCAATTGCAAGGCCGAAGCCCACAGTTTTACCAGATCCAGTTTGGGCAGAGACTAGCAAATCAGCATCTGCCAATTCAGAGGCAGTCACCGCGGTTTGGACAGGAGTCAAAGTTTCGTAGCCGCGCTTTTGCAGCGCGTCAGCTAGAGCTTGTTTCACAAGGATATCTTTCTATGTCATCCGGGCGCTGCAGCCCCCCATGGACCGACAAACCCCAAGAAGCCCTTTCAGTGGGCCTCGATGAGGCGCGGGTAGGCCATTTTAGCTAAGAAGTATAGAGGCGGCACGAAAATAGCTATTTCGGGCACACTTGAGCAAGCTGCAATCACAGCGCACTTACTTAGATCGTGCGCGACGTTTTTTATGGGCTGCAAACAGCAGTGGTGCCAATATCAAGCGATACACTACCGAGGAAATCGCCTTGATTGGCTTAAATTTCACGATCAAAGCAAGCACCCTAAAATAGGGCAGCCGCTGCCAAATAGCTACGAAAGCATCTACACCAACTATCAAATTTCCCCCGCGCCTTGCATGCAATTGCTGTGCGGCTTGATCTTCGGTCAGGCCCCAAACGGTAGCGATATCCGGTGTAAGTTTAATATACTCAACATCATCGCCAGACAGACTTTGGTAATGATCAATCTCGCGCCTGCATATAGGGCATTCTGCATTATATAAAACTTCTAAACTGGCCATAATCTCGCCTACCTCAAAATATTACCTTTTATATAGTGCCATAAGGCAAGCCTTCTAGGCTAAAAAGATCTAAAGATCACAAGAAAAGACCTTAAGAAACTAAGCCCAATTTTATTTAAGTTTAATATCAAAATGTTTACGGATGGGCTCAATGATTTGCCATGTCCCTTTGAAGCCGGGCTCTATAATAAAAGCGTCGCCAGCGCCAAGTGCAACAGGACTTTCACCATCCGCGGTAATAATCAGTTTACCGGCAATAATGTGCACAAACTCATAGTCGGTATAGGTCGCATGGTAGGAGCCTGGGGTTGCCTCCCAATAGCCAGAGATCATACTCTCATCATGGCTGGTATAGAGTATCCAGGTTTTCATCGTCGGCACACCCTCAGTAACCACCCAACCGTCTAAATTGTCAGTGATCGGCGTTACGTTTTTGATATCTTGCATTTTACTGATATAATTCAATTTTTATCATCCTATTAAAAAAAATGTTGAGTAAAGTTTAGACCGGGGCCACACATGAAAACCTTCGATCGCACTTTTTGCGCCTTGTCGTTGAGAGGGGTGGGTTGGATCAACATAATTGTACAATAACTATAAACTTCTTTAACACTCAAGCGTGGTTTGTTCTCCGATTAACGATTGGGCAGTAAAAGTGTTGCAGCAGGCTCGAATGGCTGCTCTTAGGAGGCCGAGCTACCGCATAAATAATACTATTAAAAGGCAGCTCTGGGCCGGATTAAACGTGCCGAGCTATCAGACCGAAGAAAAAGAATCGTCATCAAATCTATGGCCATCATCTCCACGTGGCCTTGATCCAAATCATCAGATTCTGTCACGCCAGGACGCATCGCAGCCGCGAGAACCAATTCTCGAACGCCATCCAATGCGGCGCTTGCCTGTCGCCCAACTATCGTCACAATCAAACCAGAAGTAGCGCGAACGTATCTTGGGGGAATGGTGGCTTCAGGGTTCAGCACCTTTGCAAGTGGCTGAGGAGTTGTTGCAAAATAGATGGAAAAAATGAGGGATGAAATGCTTCTAAGTCCGCCTCTGCCGTCACTCGCTCCTCAAAATACTACCCGATGCATCAATGGCGGATCGGGGGAAGCTGCAACGCAGCGCCGGAGGGACAAGTGAACGGCAGGTTTAGGCCGTTCGCGTTCAGTAAAGCTTCGAACTCATGAAACCGTCCTCCGTAAAGCTGACGTTAATACTTTAATTAGACAAAGCGGCTGCGCGGCTGCACTTTGCCAGTGTCAGTATTTTCAGCGAGTTTTCATCGACACGGTATCTTAGACCCAACTTCACACGCTAAATCTATATATTGGAGCCACTGGCTACCATTTTCTTGTAAAATGGCAGCCTTAAGCTGTGGAATGGTCATTATATGCTGGTGCTCACAGGAAGCCAGTCTAGATTTTCAACCGCACTTAGAATACCCACAGCTGCCACATGTCATGCAGCCCTCAATCATTCGCAGATCGAACTGACCGCAGCTAGAGCAAGAGGCTCCACGTGACTGGGTGAGATTCACCACTTCTGCTTGCGGATCAACCTTGAGACCCATGCCCTCACCGGCAATAAAGCCCGTATTGATCATGTGATGCTCGATCACGCCACCAATAGCCGCCAAGATTGATGGAATATACTTCCCATCTACCCAAGCCCCACCACGTGGATCGAATACCGCCTTGAGCTCCTCAACGACAAAACTTACATCACCACCGCGCCGAAACACAGCTGAAATCATCCGGGTTAAAGCCACAGTCCAAGCAAAGTGCTCCATATTTTTGGAATTGATAAACACCTCAAACGGACGGCGATGGCCATTGAGTAAAAGATCATTCACAGTGATGTAGATAGCGTGCGCGCTATCAGGCCATTTTACCTTGTAAGTTTGACCTTCCAAAGCTTCAGGACGGCTCAACGGCTCATTGATATAAACCACATCAGCACCCATATCGATTTCAGGCGTATTTTCACTCTCGGAAGATACGGACAAAACAGATCCGGTTACCGCATTTGGGCGATACGTTGTGCAGCCCTTACACCCTTGATCCCAAGCTGCCATATATACATCTTTGAAAGCTTCAAAACTGATGTCCTCTGGGCAGTTAATAGTTTTAGAAATTGAGCTGTCCACCCATTTCTGGGCCGCAGCTTGCATGCGTACATGCTCCAATGGCGCCAAAGTTTGTGCATTTACAAAGTAATTTGGCAATTCAGCATCGCCCATTTTGTCACGCCACATTTGGACAGCGTAATCGATTACTTCTTCTTCAGTGCGCGATCCATCTTTTTGCAGCACTTTTCGGGTATATGCATAGGCAAACACTGGCTCAATACCAGAAGATACATTGCCCGCATAAAGGCTGATCGTACCAGTTGGTGCAATGCTAGTCAGCAATGCGTTACGAATACCATGCTCAGCAATCAAATCCCGTACATCTGCATCCATATCCTGCATTGCGCCACTAGCCAAATAGCCCCCAGCGTCAAATAAAGGAAACGCGCCTTTTTCTTTGGCAAGGTCCACAGAGGCTAAATAGGCAGCACGTGCGATTTGATGCATCCAAGTCTCAGTCTGCACCGCCGCCTCTTCCGAACCATAACGCAGTCCAACCATCAATAATGCGTCTGCAAGGCCCGTAACACCAAGGCCAATCCGACGTTTGGCTTCGGCTTCAAGCCGTTGCGCCTCAAGTGGGAAGCGGCTAGCATCAACCACATTGTCCATCATCCGAACCGCAGTTGCTACCAAATCAGCCATTGCCGCTTCATCAAGCTTCGCACCCTTGGCAAAAGGCTTGGAGACTAACCGCGCCATATTGACCGAGCCCAGCAAACAAGCACCATAAGGTGGCAAAGGCTGTTCCCCACAAGGATTGGTCGCAGCTATAGTTTCGCAATAACTCAGGTTATTAGCCTTGTTGATCCGATCAATGAAAATCACACCAGGCTCTGCAAATTCAAATGTAGAGCTCATAATCTGATCCCACAGATCTACAGCCTTCATAGTTTTGAAAACTTCACCCTCAAACACCAAACACCATGAATCATTGGACTTTACAGCGTCCATAAACGCGTCAGTGACCAAGACAGATACGTTAAACATCCTCAAACGCGCAGGGTCGCGTTTTGCAGTAATGAAATCCAAAATATCAGGATGGTCGCAGCGCATTGTGGCCATCATTGCCCCACGGCGACTACCCGCCGACATAATAGTGCGGCACATCGCATCCCACACATCCATAAAGGACAACGGGCCGGACGCATCCGCCGCGACGCCCTTTACCTTCGCACCTTTCGGGCGAATGGTTGTAAAATCATAACCAATACCACCACCTTGCTGCATGGTAAGCGCTGCCTCTTTAAGCATTTCAAAGATGCCGCCCATACTGTCTGGGATAGTGCCCATAACAAAACAGTTGAACAATGTCACACTGCGTTCGGTACCCGCCCCGGCCGTAATACGGCCCGCTGGCAGAAATTTGAAATCTGAAAGAGCGTCAAAAAATTTGGGCTCCCAAGCTTCGGGAGAAGCTTCGACTGAAGCCAAAGCGCCGGCAATACGATGCCAGCTGTCTTCAACAGTGTTATCAATGGGAGTTCCATCCGCTTGTTTGAAACGGTATTTCATGTCCCAAATTTGTTCGGCAATAGGGGCAGCAAAGCGAGTCATAAACTATTCCATAAATAAGCGTACAAATAAGCCTTTTAAATAAGCGTAGAGGTCCAAAAGGTCAACTTGTATCCTTGGCAAAATTCTGATTGTTAGGTGCCTAAACACAACATGTGGGGTAGTAATTTGTCAAAGACCATAAACTTGGTAAAATTAAGTGTTGGCACTGAAACCGTCGCGAACCTAGCAGATTGGCAGGCAAGCCCTATGGCGCAAACCCGTGACAACTTGCCCCGACATATCACACGCATGTGGCCAAAACGCGGTGACGAGCTGCTGAATGGTGGTTCAATCTATTGGGTAATTAAGGGTGTAATCCTCTGTAGACAAACAGTTTTGAGGTTGGACGAGGTTACCGGATCTGATGGAATTAGGCGTTGTGCCATTGTGTCGGACCCTCAGCTTGTGCCAGTCGCGGCCACGCCCAAGCGCGCGTTTCAAGGTTGGCGCTATTTGCAGACTACAGATGCACCGCCAGACCTGAGCCAATCGCGACCAAATGATGATGACCTACCACCAGAGCTACAGGCAGCATTGGCCAGTATCGGAATTCTTTAAGCACTTGACACTTCTCAGCACTTTCAGGTCTTCTTCGTTCGAGGTTATACAGGCTATTGCAACGCCACCAACTGATAGACCAACAGCATAAGGAGCGTAGAGATGCAGCGCGCAAATTCAAAATTCGGCCTGATGACCACAGCAATTCACGCAGGTGAAGCGCCAGATCCCACCACGGGGGCTTCGGCCCCCGCATTGCACATGTCCTCAACTTTTGTGACTGATCAGGTAGCAGGGTTTTCAGCCCATGACCTCGAAGATGATGGTAATTTTCTCTATGCTCGCTGGGGAAATCCAACCGTGCAAATGCTGGAACAAAAATTGGCTAGTTTGGAAGGCGTTGAAGATTGTATCTGCCTGGCCTCTGGAATGGCAGCCGCTACGGCTATTTTTCTGACCTTCCTATCCGCAGGCGATCACACCGTGATCTCAGATGTCAGCTATGCCGGTGTAGCTGAATTGGCCCGAGACACTCTGCCCAGATTTGGTATTGATGTGAGCCTAGTTGATATGTCTGATCTCGCTGCTGTCGCCGCCGCGCTGCGCCCCAACACAAAATTGGTACATACAGAATCTCCAGTCAATCCCATTGGCAGACTCACAGATTTGGCCGCAGTCTCCAAACTAGCTCACGAAGCTGGAGCCCTGGTCAGCTGTGACGCCACCTTTGCCTCACCTTTAGGGCAAAGATCTGCATTTTTAGGTATTGACCTCATCATGCATTCGGTCACCAAATATGTTGGTGGACATGGCGATGCCGTTGGCGGCGCCGTCGCCGGGCGCAGGGAGTTAATTTCGCAGATTAGAGGCGAAAGTGCGATCCATCATGGTGGCGTAATGTCGCCCTTCAACGCCTGGCTGGTGGCCCGCGGCCTATCCCTGCTGCCGCTGCGCATGACGGCACATGAAGCCGGTGCTCAGGCGATAGCTGAATGGCTGGAAGCTCAGCCGCTAGTGAACCGTGTGATCTACCCCGGCCTCTCTAGTCATCCACAACATGAGCTGGCTAAAAGACAAGTGACCAATAACTCCGGAATGATTAGCTTTCAAGTGGGCAACGCCGCCACCGGCCGCAAAATTGCGCAACAGATGATCGATCGTTTAGAGATTATCCACTATGCTGTTTCTCTGGGCCACCACCGCAGCCTAATTTTCTGGATGGAGACACAAGGCCTGATGGATACATCTTTCCGACTGTCCGGAGCTCAACTAGAAAGCTATCGGAGCTATGGCGGCGATGGCGTGTTTCGCATGTCAGTTGGCTTGGAAAATCCCGAAGACTTGATCAGAGATCTAGCAACTGCTTTGTCCTAGCCTTGCATCCGGTTGGGCGGGCTAAGGCGCATTCAGAACCTTATCAATCAAGGCGCTACAGTCTCCCTGTGCAACTTTTGAATGCCACAGGGTAGCTTGGGATTTCAAAACCAAACCATCTTCCAAAATGCGCAGATGATTAGCTTTAATAGTAGCACCCGTACTGGTAATATCTGCGATCGCTTCCGCGGTTTCGTTTTTTACGGCCCCCTCAGTAGCGCCTTGGCTATCGACCAACTGATAATCAGCCACCCCTTGCTCAGTCATGAATTGACGTATCAAACGGTGATATTTGGTAGCAACTCGGAGACGGAACCCATGCTCTGCCCGAAAGCGGGCCGCAATGGCGTCCAAATCATGTAGGCAGGTCACATCGCACCACCAGGCAGGCACAGCAATGATTAAATTTGCAAGTCCAAAACCCATCTCAGCCACCGGGGACACTACATCAGACCAATTAGCCAATTTTTCATGCACTAAGTCTGTACCAGTCACGCCCATGTGCAAACGACCCGCAGCCAGCTCACGCGGGATTTCTCCAGCGGACAAAAGCACTAATTCAATGCCTACCAAACCGTCTACGCGCCCAACATATTCTCGGTCCGATCCAGATTTTGACAATTTCACGCCACGCATAGAAAACCAATCGAAAGTCTCTTGCATTAACCGCCCTTTGGACGGGACACCCAATTTGATCATAATAGATCTCCACCAGACAAACGCAGGGTGAATTCAGGTCGAATAATACCGCCCACCGCCGGAACGTCGCGCCCCTGCCCCAAAACCCGAGTTAGCGCATCATAACGTCCGCCAGACGCAACCGCCGGCCATCCAGCCTGGTCGGCATAAAAGCCAAATACAAAACCATCGTAATATTCCATGGCCGTCAGCCCATAAGCAGCCTCGAAACCGATCTGCGCCACATCCACACCAGCTTCTTTTAATGCAGTTAATCGAGCCGACATATGATCCACCGCAGAGGCAATCGAAGGTAGCCTCTGCACCAAAAACTGCAACTGCGCAAAGGCTGCCGGCAAGTTACCACGAATTGCCAACAAATCATTTAAAGCATCCATTTCAGACTGAGGTATCGGTGGCGCCGAGGCTTCATCAGCTAATTGCTCCAAGCGCTCGTTTACATCTGAGGCATATCGCAACCCAATTAGTTGGCCACCAGCCCCCAGAACCTTCTCTTTTACGGGTTGGGAAAAACGCAAGAGCAAGGACTGAAACCGCAAAGGCCGCCAAACGTGACGTTTCAGTGCGGATTTGCGAGCATTTGAAGTTGTAAGGCCCTCAATAGCTGCGATCAGAAGCCCAACATCGCCTGTTGAAGCTTTGAGGCCAAGTGGGGTAAGGATTTGATGAAATAGAGCAAAAACTTCGGCCTCAATCTCATCTGCTGGGCCGCGGTCAAATACCTCATAGCCCACTTGTTCACTTTGCGCCGCGCGGCCAGAGCCGGTGTCTTGAGAACGAAACACTGGGCCAGCATATGTATAGCGAGCAGGTTCTGCACTTTCAGCCATATGTCGTTGCACAACAGGCACCGTAAAATCAGGTCGCAGCATTTGCTCACCATGAAGAAAATCTGAAGTCACATAGGCCCGCGCACGTACATCTTCACCATAAAGATCCAAAAGTACATCTGCAGGCTGTAAAATATCAGCCTCAACGCGAATAGCCCCAGCGGATTGGAACACCGCCAAAAGCCGAGCCGTTTCTCCGCGCAATTGGCTCATTCCGTGAGCCCTTGCGCCGCCAGCATCGCGATCACCTGCGCCACTAACTCCTGACGCGGCACTTCGATTTGACCCGGCCGAGCTTTCCATTCTTCCAAAGTGGCGCCCTTAGCTAATTGCGCACCAAGAATTAGGTCCTTAATTTGTACAATCCCAGATTCTTTCTCATCACGACCTTCAATAATAGCAATTGGGCTGCTACGATTATCTGCGTATTTTAGCTGGTTACCAAAATTCTTAGGATTTCCCAAATAAACCTCTGCACGGATACCCGCCGTCCGCAGCTCGGACGCCATTGCTTGATAATCACTTATCCGATCACGGTCCATAACCGTGATCACTACAGGACCCAAAGACGAGCGTTCAATCCGCCCCTTCATCCTGAGCGCTGCAAGTAGGCGGTCCACACCAATCGAAATCCCAGTTGCGGGTACTTCTTGCCCTGTAAAACGCTTCACAAGATTATCATAACGTCCGCCACCAGCAACCGACCCAAATTGCCGTGTACGCCCTTTTTCATCCTTAATTTCAAAAGTTAGTTCTGCCTCATAGACTGGTCCCGTATAGTAACCTAAACCGCGCACGACAGAGGGGTCCAGTACAATGCGGTCAGAGCCATAGCCCTGCGCGGCCACCAACTCAGATATTTGTTCCATCTCATCCACACCAGCCTCGCCGATAGCCGAGCCTTCGACTAAATTACGCAAATTAGCTAAGGTCTCAGCCGTAGTAGCCCCCAGTGCCTGCATGAAGCCGATAACAATCTCAGCCTGAGCGTCATTAAGCCCTGCTCCTTGGGTAAAATCACCACTATCATCTTTCCGACCAGCCCCTAAAAGTTGGCGTACACCCTCCAAGCCCAAACGGTCCAGCTTATCGATGGCGCGCAAAACGATGCCACGCTCTTCGGTAAATTTATCTAGCTCCGTAGGATCTAAAATTCCAGCCACTTCCATAATACCATTGAGCACTTTTCGGTTATTTACACGAATAATATAGTCCCCACGTGCAATACCGACACGCTCCAGCGTGTCAGAAAGCATTGCACAAATCTCAGCATCAGCGCCCATGCTTGCCGAGCCAACAGTATCCGCGTCACATTGGTAAAACTGACGAAAACGTCCAGGCCCTGGCTTTTCATTGCGCCAAACCGGCCCCATCGCAAAACGGCGATAGGGGCTGGGGAGATCATTCCGGTACTGGGCATATACTCTAGCCAAAGGGGCAGTCAGGTCATAACGCAGAGCCAGCCAACCCTCATCTTCCTGCCACGCAAAAACCCCCTCATTGGGTCGATCGACATCAGGCAAAAATTTACCCAACGCCTCTACCGTTTCCACAGCACTACTTTCAAGCTGTTCAAAGCCATAAAGATGGTACACATCTGCAATTTGACGTAACATTTCTGATCGCTCCGACACATCCACGCCGAAATAATCGCGAAAACCTTTTGGCGGTAGCGCCTTAGGCTTGGGTTCTTTTTTCTGTTTGCCCATGATCAACCTCATAATCGTTGGCTAGCATTTAGCGGCCCAAGCCGCGGGGGGCAACATGCGACTTAAAATCACCTACGAGCCGAGTGCGCTAAATTTGTACTTGATCCAGACAGCGCGATCCCTCACACGGCTATCATGACACAAGCTTTAGAAGAACAAATTGCCCATCTGACACGCACTGTAGAAGATCTTTCAGACATAATGGCCAAACAAGACAGCGAGTTGCGCCGCCTTGGCCTCCTGGTTGACCATTTGGCCCAGCGCGCACGCGCTCGTGAAACAGACGGTGGAGGTGGCATTATTTTAGGTGATGAACGCCCACCACATTATTAATTAGTAGATTTAAAGTATTTAAATTTGGGCAACTGACTTAGAGATCTTCCACCATCAAAACACCCTCAAGGCTTTTCAACGCACCTTTGATCTGCGGCGTGACTGGGAAATTATGTCCTAACTCCATGTCCACCTCCCCAGGCAAGCTGTCATCCAGAAGGCAAAAAGAGATAGGGCCCTTGGCACCGTTCTTTGTGGCGAGTTTAGCCTCGCGCAGCACTGTAGCCACAGAATTAATGGCGGAGGCATTCTCGAGATAAACCCGCAAACCAGCCCCGCTCGCCTGCGCTACAGCGCCATCCATCGGCTGTACCGAACGGCAGAGCAATTTAAGTTGCTCAGACTCCATAGTAGCCTCAACGCTGAGTACAATCTTGGAACCAGCTTCAAGATGTACCCTTGAGGCTTCCAATGTATCACTAAACATAGTTGCTTCATAATTACCGGTGGTATCGCTGAGCTGGACAAAGGCAAAGCGGTTGCCACGCGCAGATTTGCGCTCTTGCCGCCCCGCCACGATGCCTGAGAGCTTGGCAACAAGCGGGCCACCCTTAGCTTTCTCGATCAGCTGATCCAGTGTGATGACACCCGAGCGCTTCAAAGACGCCATATAATCATCAAGAGGATGGCCAGACAGGTAAAATCCAATTGCCTTAAACTCTTCAGCCAACTTCTCAGCAGGGAGCCAATTGGCCACTGGGGACAGGCGTGGCTCGGGTAGATCGTCACCAGCCTCACCAAATAAACTTACCTGATTTGAATTACGTTGTTCATGTACAGCAGAAGAATAGCCCACTAAAGCGTCTAAGCTTTCAAACACTCGATGGCGGTTGCGGTCTAGTTCATCAAACGCTCCAGAACGCACCAACATTTCCAGCGGTCGCTTACCCACCCGTTTAAGATCTACCCGCCTGGCAAAATCAAACAACGTGGAGAAAAGCTTGTCGCCCCGCCCATCAGCGACAAGCCCCATGGCATCCACACCCACATTTTTTAATGCCCCAAGGGCGTAGACCAGAGTACCTTCTGCCACATCAAACCGGGCTTGACTGCGGTTCACACAGGGAGGTGTGTAGGGTAGTTCAAGGCCTTTGCGAACTTCGTTGAAATACACCGCTAGCTTATCCGTGAGATGCAGGTCGCAATTCATAACTCCCGCCATGAACTCCAAGGGGTGATTAGCTTTAAGCCAAGCAGTTTGGTAGCTGACAACTGCATATGCCGCAGCGTGTGATTTATTGAACCCGTAGTTGGCAAATTTATCCAATAGGTCCCATGTGGCCTTAGCGGTTTTCTCATCCACGTTATTCACCGCAGAGCCTGCCAAAAACTTAGGTTTTTCGGCATCCATCGCTTCTTGAATTTTTTTACCCATCGCTCGACGCAACAGGTCAGCACCACCTAGAGAATAGCCCGCCATTTGCCTGGCAATTTCCATCACCTGCTCTTGATACACGATGATGCCTTGAGTTTCATCCAAGATATGATCCACCGAAGGATGCAATAGATCACGTTCACTAAGGCCGTTTTTAACCTCGCAATATTTAGGGATATTCTCCATTGGGCCAGGACGATACAACGCAACTAATGCCACAATATCTTCAATACAGTTTGGCTTCATACGCTTCAGCGCATCCATCATACCACTGGATTCCACCTGAAAAACTGCAACAGTTTTTGCAGCGGCATAAAGCGCATAAGACGCAGTATCATCCAAAGGAATTGCGCTGATATCGCCCTCAGTACCTGCAGAAGGTGCGTAAAGAGCTCGCCCATCAGCCGCCATATGCAGTGCCCGCGAGCGACTGATAAGATCCACTGCGTTTTGGATCACAGTCAAGGTTTTCAGGCCCAAGAAATCAAACTTCACGAGTCCAGCCTGCTCGACCCACTTCATATTGAATTGCGTGGCGGGCATATCCGAGCGCGGATCTTGGTACAATGGCACCAGCTGATCCAAAGGTCGGTCACCAATCACTACACCCGCCGCATGGGTTGATGCATTACGCAACAGGCCCTCTACTTGCTGGCCATAATTCAGCAGACGCGCGACTACCTCTTCTGCCTTTGCCTCTTCACGCAGGCGCGGCTCATCGGCCAAAGCTTTTTCAATACTGACCGGCTTCACGCCCTCAACTGGGATCATTTTCGACAGGCGGTCCACCTGCCCGTAAGGCATTTGTAGCACACGGCCAATATCGCGCACCGCAGCTTTCGACAAAAGTGCGCCAAAAGTTATGATCTGGCCAACGCGATCACGCCCATATTTTTGCTGTACGTAGCGAATTACCTCTTCGCGGCGATCCATACAAAAATCGATATCAAAGTCGGGCATAGAAACCCGCTCCGGGTTTAAAAACCGCTCGAACAGCAGGCCATAGCGTAGGGGGTCAAGATCAGTAATAGTTAAGGCATATGCAACAAGCGAGCCCGCACCAGACCCGCGGCCAGGCCCAACAGGGATGTTTTGCCCTTTAGTCCAAGAAATGAAGTCAGCAACAATCAAGAAATAGCCAGGGAATCCCATGCCCTCAATAATATCTAGCTCAAAATCAAGGCGCTCTTGATAATCTTCCACTGTGACAGCGTGCGGTATAACGGCTAATCTACGTTGCAATCCCTCATTGGATTGACGACGAAGTTCCACAACCTCATCATCCGCAAACTTGGGTAGAATAGGATCCCGTTTATACACTTTGAAAGCACACCGTTGCGCAATCTCAACGGTGTTTTCCAAAGCCTCGGGCAAATCCACAAACAACACAGCCATTTCTGCGGGTGTTTTAAGGTAATGCTGTGGAGTCAAACGACGACGCGGTTCTTGCTGATCCACATAAGAGCCCTCAGCAATACAGATTAAAGCGTCATGAGCCTCGTACATCTGAGTTTTTGGGAAATAGACGTCATTGGTCGCCACCAATGGGAGGTCCATGGCATAAGCCATTTCCACCAGGCCACGTTCACTTAACCGCTCTGCCTCTGGCGCACTGCCATCTTCGCCTGGATGCCGCTGCAATTCAATATAAAGCCTATCACCGAAAGCAGTGGCAAGCTGACTGATCAGCACCTGCGCTTTTACAGCTTGTCCAGTTTGGAGTAATTGCCCCAAAGGACCATTTGGTCCACCCGTCAAGCAAATAAGCCCCTCAGAATGGGCTTCAAGCTGTGCCAGCTGCACCTGTGGAAGCTCACCATCTGTGTCCAAGTAGAGGCAGGAATTGAGTGCCATTAAATTTTCGTAGCCACGTTCACTTTGCGCCAACAGGACCAAAGCCGCAGGCATACGGGCCTTTTCGCCGGGAGCTGCAGGATCATAGGCCAGGTCTATTTGGCATCCTATAATAGGCTGAATACCAACTTTCGAGGCACCTTCAGAAAACTCCAAAGCACAAAACATATTATTGGTGTCAGTCACCGCAATAGCGGGCATATCCATCGCCACCGCCAAGTCAGGAAGTTTTTTTAGCCTGATAGCACCTTCAAGCAGTGAATATTCGCTGTGAAGTCGGAGGTGGATAAATTTCGGATTCTGGTTCATGCATAACGATTAAACTGACAGCCACCCATCATCCAGCGAAAATTACCAAAATTTATCGTTATTAAAACTATCCTACCAAGCTAAATGGCCTCGTGTGTATATTTTTCTTGCCCGACTCATTGAAATCAGCGCTAGATCAATCTGTTGAAGCCTTGGTTTTACGCCGCATCGGACTTAGGCTTGAA
>LAQD01000017.1:73993-82315 GCA_000981705.1 Rhodobacteraceae bacterium ASP10-04a | reverse complement strand
CGGAATTGAGACACTACTCGATTTTCTCCGCCAAGAGGCTGGACTTTGTGGCACCAAAGAAGGCTGCAACGAAGGCGACTGTGGAGCGTGCTCAGTCATTGTGACTGGAAGCGATGGCGTGCCACGGCCGATGAACGCGTGCATTCTGTTCTTGCCCCAGCTTCAAGGCCGTGCCGTACGGACCGTGGAAGGCATATCTGGGCCAGATGGTAGCCTTCATCCGGTGCAAGACGCGATGATCCGCAAACATGGCGCTCAGTGCGGCTTTTGCACCCCTGGCTTTATCACCACAATGGCAGCAGCCCATGCCAATGGTGAGACAGATTTTGATACTGCACTGGCTGGAAATTTGTGTCGCTGCACCGGTTATGCACCTATAATTCGTGCAGCTGAAATGGCAGCAGATACCCCCGTACCACAATGGATGCAGGAAAATATACTGTCAAAGGTTCACGCCAGTTCAGAGGGTATCTTTTGCCCTAAATCTGCCGATGATCTGGCTCAATGGTACGAGAGAAATCCTCAGGCAACGCTAGTGGCTGGTGGCACTGACGTGGGGCTTTGGGTTACAAAACATATGCGTAGCCCAACGCCAATTGCCTTCTTGGGCCAAGTCCCAGACTTGCGCCATATCGAAGATCATGGGGATCATCTGCGCATTGGCGCTGCCGCCACAATCACTGAACTGATGCAAGCAATAGAGCCAATTTCGACCTCATTTTATAAGATGTTGGCACGCTATGGCAGCCCACAAGTTCGCAATGCAGCGACCATCGGCGGTAACATTGCAAACGGCTCTCCCATTGGGGATGGCCCGCCAGCCTTGATCGCCATGGGAGCCACATTGATCCTGCGCCAAGGGTCTGAGCGAAGGCGCATGCCTTTGGAAGATTTTTTTATCGCATATCAAAAACAAGACCGCCTACCAAGTGAATTTTTAGAGGCTATTGAACTGCCCAAAAAGCAACCATATCTGCGCTGCTATAAGTTATCTAAACGCTTTGATCAGGATATCTCTGCGGTCTGTGGTTGTCTAAATATCAGCATTAAAGGCGGTATCATCACGCATGCGCGGATCGCATTTGGAGGCATGGCCGGTACACCGAAGCGGGCCCAGACAGCTGAGGCTGCCTTGATTGGGCAGCTTTGGAATTCTGAGACCTTTACAAAAGCACAGGAGGCAATGTCAAAAGACTTCACTCCTTTGTCGGACATGCGAGCAAGTGCAAGCTACCGTGTGCAGGCCGCTGAAAATATGCTGATGCGCTA
This sequence comes from Rhodobacteraceae bacterium ASP10-04a, assembly GCA_000981705.1. Taxonomy (GTDB): domain Bacteria; phylum Pseudomonadota; class Alphaproteobacteria; order Rhodobacterales; family Rhodobacteraceae; genus Planktomarina; species Planktomarina antarctica. The sequence goes on along the minus strand of LAQD01000017.1, from coordinate 81,046 downwards.
TTATCATGACATTGAGCACGAACCCGTAGACATACGAGGGATACGAGCATGAACTCCGCCGCTTCCATGCCCCATGATACCGCCCGTCAGCACGTAAGCGGTTCAGCCCGCTATGTGGACGACATTCCAACTCCTCAAGGCACACTGCATCTGGCCTTTGGCCTGTCACCAATCGCAGCAGGTGGGCTCACCTCAGTTGAACTCAGCGCCGTGCGCGCTTTCGACGGTGTACGATTAGTGCTAGAGGCTAAGGATTTGCCTTTCACGAATGACGTTTCCCCCTCCATGCATGATGAGCCCCTACTGGCAGCCACTACGATTCACTATGCCGGCCAGCCCATATTTTTGGTGGTCGCCGATAGCCATCATACGGCGCGCAAAGCGGCGCGTTTCGCTAAAATTGAGATAGACGAAACACCACCTATTTTGACCATTGAACAAGCGCTCAAAGCTGAGAGCCGATTTGAAGATGGTCCACGTATCTATTCAAAAGGGGATTCAGAACGGGCTTTGCCCAAGGCATTAAATCATCTGAATGGTAGCCTAAACGTGGGCGGACAAGAGCACTTCTATCTCGAAGGTCAAGCAGCGCTGGCCATACCTGGCGATCAGGGTGATATGGTGGTACATTCCTCAACCCAGCATCCTACCGAAATTCAACATAAAGTGTCTGAAGCACTTAATATTTCGCAGCATGCCGTACGCGTTGAAGTACGGCGCATGGGAGGTGGCTTTGGCGGCAAGGAAAGCCAGGGTAATGCGCTGGCGGTAGCATGTGCTCTGGCGGCTATGATAACCGGTAAGCCTTGTAAAATGCGCTATGACAGAGATGATGATTTCATCATCACCGGCAAACGGCACGATTGCAGAGTGGACTATCAGGTAGGATTTGACCCCTTGGGCCGAGTAGAGGCCCTTGAGTTTATCCATTATTTCCGCTGTGGCTGGGCGCAGGACTTGTCTCTTCCTGTCGCAGATCGCGCCATGCTGCATGCGGACAATGCCTATGATTTGCCCCATGTGAAAATTACCTCACACCGATTGAAAACCAACACGCAGAGCGCCACAGCCTTTCGCGGATTTGGCGGTCCTCAGGGGATGATTGGAATTGAGCGGGTGATGGATCACATAGCCCACGAATTAAACTTGGACCCTGCTCATGTACGCCAGGTTAACTATTATCCAGAGATGTCTACGCATGCTGAGGTGCGAGCGCCGGCTACTACACCCTATAAAATGGAGGTGACAGATTTCATCTTGGGGGACATGACCCACAGCTTGCTGGAGAGCTCAGATTATCTGACCCGAAAATCAGAGGTTGCGCGTTGGAACGCAGATAACCTGCTGCTCAAGCGCGGCATTGCATTTAGCCCAGTGAAGTTTGGGATTTCCTTCACTCTGACCCACCTAAATCAAGCAGGCGCGTTAGTCCAAATCTACATGGATGGTTCAGTTTTGATAAATCATGGCGGCACAGAAATGGGCCAAGGCTTGTTTCAAAAGGTGTCACAGGTTGCGGCGCGTAGCCTTGGAGTGACGCAATCCAGCATCCGCCCTAGTGCAACAGATACTAGCAAAGTTCCCAACACTTCCGCTACGGCTGCAAGTTCTGGAACGGATCTCAACGGTATGGCCATTCAAGCCGCTTGCAAAACCTTACGGAGCCGTTTGCAACACCATTTAGCCGATGCTTACGACTGCCCAGCGGACAGCATACTATTTGAAGCTGGCCAAGTCGTAGGTCCAAACTTCAACCTGAGTTGGGCCGGAGTAGTCAAATCTGCATATGAAGCGCGAATCTCGCTCTCGGCCACCGGGTTTTACAAAACTCCAGATATAGAATGGGATCGTATTAAGGGCGAGGGTCGCCCATTCTTGTATTTTGCCTATGGCGCATCAGTCACTGAAGTTGTGATCGACACGCTTACCGGTGAAAACCGCATCCTGCGGTGTGATATCTTGCATGACTGCGGAACCTCTCTTAACCCTGCACTGGATATTGGCCAGATCGAAGGCGGCTTTGTACAGGGTGCTGGATGGTTGACTACGGAAGAGCTCGTTTGGGATGATCGGGGACAACTCAAAACCCACGCCCCTTCGACCTACAAGATCCCCGCTTGCTCTGATCGACCGGAAGCGTTCAATGTATCGCTTTGGCAGGGCGCTAACCCAGAGCAAACGATCTATAGATCCAAAGCCGTGGGCGAACCCCCCTTCATGCATGGAATTTCAGCTTATTTGGCTTTGTCGAACGCAATATCAACCTGTGGTGTGCACTATCCCGACCTACAAGCGCCCGCAACCACAGAAGAAGTATTTAACGCCATCAAGCGCGCTCAAGGACGTGCCATATGAGTTTTGACCTTGCCCAAGTAAATGCGGCCATAGCACAGCACGGTAGTATATACCGCGTGGTGATTGCTGTAATAAAAGGCTCCTCACCGCGCGAATTGGGCGCTTCGATGCTGCTCTGGCCCGGCGGACAGAATGGCACCATTGGCGGTGGAGCTTTAGAATACCAGGCATCACAGTCACCCAAACCTGGGCTGCGCAGCTATCCACTGGGACCAGAACTTGGGCAATGCTGCGGCGGCCATGTGACCTTGTTAACAGAATATTTTAACTCGCCAGTACAGGCCACAGATCTATTTGTGCGGCAAATTGAAGGAGACCTGCCGTTACCCCTTTCGATGGCACGCCTCCAACGCGCAATACGCAATGGATCCAGCGTGGCGGCATTCCTGTGTTCAGGAGGATGGTTTGCCGAACCAGTAGAACAACCCCGCATCCCACTTTGGGTTTGGGGCGCAGGGCATGTGGGCCGCGCCGTAGTACATATCGCAGCACAAATGTCAGATTTTGATGTAACCTGGATTGATACCAACCCTGATCGTTTCCCCAAGGATACTCCTGAAGGCGTAACTATTGTGCCAACGGCCGAACCCGCCCATCTGATGACCCATGCGCCTCTCTCAGCCCAACATCTAATTTTTACCTATTCCCATGCTTTGGACTTGGCCATTTGCCATGCTGCCCTGACAAGAAGATTCGCCTTTTGTGGATTGATTGGATCAGTTAGCAAGTGGGCTCGATTTAGAACACGGCTTGCAGCTTTAGGTCATAATCCAAGCGAAGTTCTGAAAATAACCTGTCCAATTGGGGACCCGAGCCTCGGAAAACAACCAATTTCGATTGCGATCAGCGTCACTCAAGCCTTATTGTCACGCAACGGCTCCGTCACCATCAAAAGGAATACGCTTCCGTGAGTAAGACACTTTTGCACCTCAATGGGCTCACCAAAACCTATCCTGGCGTGATCGCCAATGATGACGTGAGTTTCGATATCGCGGCAGGTGAAATTCATGCGTTACTCGGTGAAAATGGCGCAGGTAAATCTACCCTAGTAAAAATGATCTATGGTCTAGTGCGGCCCGACCATGGGACAATGCAGATGGAAGGCGTAAGCTTTGTACCAGCAGAACCAAGAGCCGCCCGCGCTGTCGGCGTGGCCATGGTATTTCAGCATTTTAGCCTATTTGAGGCCCTCAGTGTGGCTGAAAATATCGCACTCGGTATGGAAAATCCACCAAAAGCCAACGCTTTGTCGGCCCGTATCACTGAAGTATCACAGTCTTACGGCCTACCGCTGGACCCTGAGCGCTTGGTGGGGGATCTATCGGCGGGTGAAAGGCAACGGGTAGAGATAATCCGCTGCCTTCTGCAAGAGCCTAAACTTTTAATTATGGATGAGCCCACCAGTGTTTTGACGCCACAAGAAGTGACGACACTGTTCACTACCCTGCGAAAACTGAAGGATGAGGGCACTTCTATTCTGTACATCTCGCATAAGCTCGAAGAAATTCGAGCGCTTTGCGAAACCGCAACTATTCTGCGTGGAGGTAAAAAAGTGGCCACCTGTGACCCACGCGAAAAATCTGCCCGTGACCTGGCTGAGATGATGGTAGGTGGCAAGCTGAATTTAGCAGAGTCCAAGGAAACAACTCTCGGCGAGGTTGTGCTTGAAATATCTGACCTGTCCCTACCACCCCAATCAGCTTTTGGTACTAGCTTGAGAAATATTTCGCTCCGGCTTCACCGAGGTGAAATTTTAGGCATTGGTGGTGTGGCAGGCAATGGCCAGGACGAGCTGCTGGCCTGTATGTCTGGTGAGGTCATCACCACAGCAGAAGCCATTCAGCTAAATGGCTTGAGCCTTGGCCATATGTCACCAAACGAGCGGCGAACATTGGGGGTTTTGGCCGCGCCTGAAGAACGCCTAGGACATGCAGCTGCTCCCGATATGAGCCTGACCGAAAACGCTATGCTAACGGCGATGACCCGGAAAAGCCTTAGTAAATCTGGGTTTTTAGACTGGCCTCGCGCTAAGGACTTTGCCGAGCAAGTGATCAAAAAATTTGATGTGCGTACGCCAGGGCCACAATCAGCAGCGCGGTCTTTGTCAGGTGGAAATCTACAAAAATTTGTGATTGGCCGGGAAGTATTGCAAGACCCCAGTGTTTTGATAGTGAACCAACCAACCTGGGGTGTTGATGCGGCCGCCGCAGCCGATATCCGGCAGGCCCTTCTTGATTTGGCTGCAAAAGGCGCGTCAGTGATAGTGATCAGTCAAGATTTGGATGAGTTGATGGAAATTTCTACAAGCTTTGCAGCTCTGAACGCGGGGCGCCTGTCCGCGGCGCGTCCTATGGCGGAACTAAGTTTGGATGAAATTGGCCTTTTGTTAGGAGGCGCTGATGCTGCGGCTTGAGAAACGTCCCAACCCTTCAAAAATATGGGGCTATCTCGCACCAGTTTTAGCTGTGATTGCGACAATGATCGGCGGCGGTGTGATGTTTGCCCTGCTTGGTAAAGACCCGTTTGAGGCGATTCGCATAATATTTTACGACCCCTTATTCTCAGAGTTTGCGTGGTACTACCGACCACAGCTGTTGATTAAAGGTGCGCCACTAATTTTAATTGCTATTGGCCTATCGATGGGGTTTCGTGCCGGTATTTGGAACATTGGGGCCGAAGGACAATATATCATCGGTGCAATTTGTGGCGCAGGAGCAGCCCTTGCTGTTTATCCTTTGGAAAGTGCTTTAATTTTCCCCGTCATGATCCTCTGCGGGGCCATTGGTGGTTTTGCTTGGGCCATGATCCCAGCAATCCTAAAAACTAAATTTGGTACCAATGAAATTTTGGTCAGCCTGATGCTAGTCTATGTAGCTGAGCAGCTACTAGCATCTATGTCATTGGGATTAATGAAAAATCCTGAAGGTTTTGGCTTCCCCGGATCGCGCAACCTTCAGCACTATGCAAGTGCGCACAATGCCGAGCTTTGGGTAGGCTCTGGCATACATTTAGGGGTAGTCTTCGCCCTAATTGCCGTGATCTTTGGCTATATCATGCTGGCGCGGCATCAAATGGGCTTCCATATTCGCTTGATGGGCGAGAGCCCCAAGGCCGCAAGGTTTGCTGGGGTTAATCCCAATAAACTCGTGATCTATTGCCTAGGCTTTAGTGGCGCATTGGCCGGGCTAGCAGGCATGTTCGAAGTGGCGGGCCCTAGCGGGCAGATTAGTATTGATTTTAACGTGGGCTATGGGTTTACTGCGATAATCGTAGCATTTTTGGGACGGCTTAACCCCTTTGGCATAATGCTTGCAGGGCTACTGATGGCACTTACTTATATTGGCGGTGAGATTGCGCAATCCAGCCTTGGCCTGCCGTCAGCGGCCATTCAAGCGTTTCAGGGCATGCTGTTATTTTTTCTTCTCGCTCTCGACATGCTGACAAACTTCAAAATAAAATTAGCCAATGCAGAGGTGCGCACATGACCCACATGCGAAGTAGCCGATCAACTCAATCTAAGCAAAGCGTCCTGTCATGGACCTAAGCGCAATTAGCCCAACCCTACTTGTGGCATCATTGATGGTAGCAGCCACGCCGATCTTACTGGCAGCCATTGGAGAATTAGTAGTGGAAAAATCAGGCGTCCTCAATCTTGGGGTTGAGGGCATGATGATTATGGGAGCCATCTCTGGATTTGCAGCGGCAGTTTTGACCGGATCACCGATGGTTGGCTTTCTCTGTGCGGCACTTGGGGGGGCAGCACTTTCGATGATTTTCGCCATTCTCACACAATACTTCCTATCCAATCAGGTAGCTACAGGCTTGGCGCTAACACTTTTTGGCCTAGGGCTATCAGCCATGCTGGGCCAAAGTTACGTGGGGATTAAACCTCCAGTTTCAGCGAAGCTGGAGCTTTCTTTGATTAGTGATATTCCAGTGATGGGTCCAATCCTTTTTTCCCATGATTTCACCGTTTATGCCGCACTTGCATTGGTAGCAGGCGTGTGGTGGTTTTTAAAATATACTCGGGGCGGCTTAATTCTGCGAGCAGTGGGTGAAAGCCATGATGCAGCCCATGCATTGGGCTATAAAGTTGTGCGTGTGCGAATTCTTGCTATTATGTTTGGTGGAGCCTGTGCCGGGCTTGGGGGTGCTGCGCTTTCGCTGGTGCGAGTGCCACAATGGACCGAAGGTATGACCGCAGGCTCGGGCTGGATTGCGCTGGCAATCGTCGTGTTTGCGAGTTGGAAACCCGCGCGAGTGCTCCTGGGCGCCTACCTTTTTGGCGGGGTTGCCGTCTTGCAGCTAAATCTTCAGGCTGCGGGGGTGTCAATTCCAGTTGAGTATTTGTCAATGTCCCCTTATCTAATAACTATCATAGTGCTGGTAGTGATGTCTGCTAATCGCTCGAAATCAGCACTGAATGCACCCGCGGCCCTAGGCCGTGTGTTCCACGCCTCACGCTGAGGTCTTTTAACTGGGGGAAAAACTAATGAAATTGAAATCCATTCTGGCCAGCGCTGCGCTGGCTATGACAGCGGCCACGGGCACGCTGGCGGACACAACCAAAGTCGGTTTTGTCTACGTAGGCCCCGTCGGTGACGGCGGCTGGACATATGAGCATGACAAAGGCCGTGAAGCGGTTGTAGCTGCTTTTGGTGATAAAGTTGAAACCATGTACGTCGAAAGTGTTCCAGA
>LAQD01000017.1:61635-73942 GCA_000981705.1 Rhodobacteraceae bacterium ASP10-04a | reverse complement strand
TTGGCTATATGGACCAAACAATCAATGTTGCGGCCAAATTCCCAAATGTGAAATTTGAGCACGCCACAGGTTATAAACAATCTGACAATGTGTCTGTTTACTCTGCACGCTTCTATGAAGGCCGTGCGGTCCAAGGCCACATTGCTGGTCATATGACCAAATCAAACATCGTAGGCTATATTGGCTCCTTCCCGATTCCAGAAGTAATCCGTGGCATCAACGCAGCCTATATTCATGCCAAAGCTGTAAACCCTGATGTTCAGTTCAAAATTATCTGGGCATACACTTGGTTTGACCCAACAAAGGAAGCAGATGCCGCGAAAGTTCTGATCGAACAGGGCGCAGATGTTGTGTTGCAACATACAGACTCCACTGCTCCGCAAGCCGCGGCGCAAGCCGCAGGCAACGTGATCACGTTTGGTCAAGCCTCCGATATGGCTGCCTACGGTCCAACGCCACGTGTGTCTTCCATCATCGACAACTGGGGACCTTACTATATAGCCCGCACACAAGCGGTTATGGATGGCACATGGGCCTCTACTAGTACTTGGGATGGTATTGGAGCTGGAATGGTTGGCATTGGCGAAATCACAAGTGCTGTTCCTGCAGATGTCAAAGCCTCCGCTGAAGCACTGCGCGACAGCTTAGCAGACGGATCTTACCATGCATTTACAGGTCCTTTAAATAAGCAAGACGGTTCTGTTTGGTTAAAGGCTGGTGAAACAGCAGCAGATTATGCTGGACCTGAAGGCCTAGCTGAAATGGGTTTCTACCTTGAAGGTCTTGATAGCGAAGTGCCTAACTAAAATACAGATTCTTAATTAGATTGGAAAAGGGGGCCTCTGGCCTCCTTTTTTGCTTTTAGATTGCTAATTCTTATGAATAGATTGCATTTATGTTGGATTATTTGATCATAGGCGGCGGTATAGCCGGTATTTCCGTGGCAGCCCGGCTGTCCGAGCATGGCACCTGCCTTGTGTTAGAACGCGAAGCCCATCTGGCATATCATTCGTCCGGCAGATCTGCTGCACTTTACGAGGAAAATTATGGTAGCCCCTCTACCATCGCCCTTGCCAAGGCTGGGCGTAGCGATTGGGATAACCTTCTCAATGAGGTGCTAAGCCCGCGAGGTTTTATGTTAGTCTGTCTGCGCGGAGAAGAAGAGCAGTTTGAAGCGGACCGCCTTCATATGGGTCTAACTGAGACAACTATGGCTGAAGCCAAGGCAATGGTGCCAATATTAAACATAAATGATGTCGTCCGAACTGCAGTCAGCAGAAATGCCCAAGATATCGACACAGATATGATGCTTCAACGGTTTGCGCGCCTACTGCGTAACAATGGTGGAAAGATCGAAACCAATCAAGCAGTACAGACCATCAAGAAAGTTGTTGGAGGCTGGGAAATAGCCACTAATAAAAGCGAATTCACCACCCGAAAATTGGTCAATGCGGCTGGTGCATGGGGAGACGAAATTGCAAGGATGGCAAGTATTCCAGAGATAGGTCTTAAGCCTATGCGGCGCAGTGTAGCGCGTTTGGCACCTCCAGGCGGTTTGGACGTAAAATCGTGGCCAATGCTGTTTGGCCCAGGCGAGCGCTGGTATGCGAAGGCGGATGCGGGCGCGTTGATCGTGTCGCTAGCTGAGGAAACCCCTAGCCCACCAATGGATGCGTGGGCACATGATACAGATTTAGCCGAGGCTTTGGCGCGTTATCAAGACTATGTAAGTGAACCCGTCACTCGGCCAATATCTTCTTGGGCTGGTCTCCGCACCTTCGCGCCCGATCGCAATCTCGTATTGGGGCCAGCACCTCAGGAAAATAGCTTTGTCTGGGTGGTTGGCCAAGGCGGTTACGGTTTTTTTACCGCCCCTGGAGCTTCGCAATTCGTGGCCGATACGATTCTAGGAAATACGCCGGCTATAACCACTGAGGTCATAGCTGAGTTGAGCCCAAACCGTTTTTCTAAGCTTAGATAAGCTGCATGTGCTGGAAAGTCCTACACATTCACATTTATCCATCCAAGCGAATATTTACGTTTTGTGGATCATATGGGCTGTCTTCTACTACTTCGCAATTCCAAAGCTGATCGTACATTTTAACCTTTAATTTTGTCCCTGGAACTGCCAACTCTGGAGTAAGGTAGCCCATTCCGATCGATTTATCAAAATGCACCGAATAACCACCAGAGGTAAGGCGACCCACCCGCTTCTCCCCGTGATACAACACCTCGCGACCCCAAGGGTCTGCATCACTTGGGCCATCAATCAAAAGCGTGCAGCATTTCACTCGAACGCCAAGAGCCTCCATCTCGGCCTTGCCATGAAACTCTTTCGACAGATCCACAAAGCGCGGAAGGTCTGCCTCAATTGGAGTTGCGTCACGGCCTAATTCAGTGCCAAATGCACGGTACGATTTTTCTTGGCGCAGCCAGTTTTGCGCCCGCGCACCCACAAGTTTCAACCCGTGTTTCTTACCAGCTTTTTCAAGTAAGTCGAATAAGTAGTTTTGCATCTCCATCGGATGATGCAACTCCCAGCCCAGTTCGCCTGTATAGGCCACTCGAATTGCATTGACCGGGCACATACCAAGCTCAATTTGCTTCGCAGAAAGCCATGGGAACCGCTTATTAGATAGGGCAGTCGTAGGATCAGGATCGTTGATAATATCTGACAAAAGCGCCCGAGATTTAGGTCCTGCTATGGCAAAGACACCCCATTGCGTAGTCACATCTTGCATCTCTATACGGCCGAACTCTGCCTCTTTGTCTTCGACGGCCTTTTTCAGGTAATCTTGATCATAGGCGGTCCATGCGCCAGCAGAGACCAGATAATATTCATCCTGAGACAGCCTCACGATGGTATATTCAGTGCGTGTAGTTCCATGGCCAGTCAGCGCATAGGTAAGATTTATCCGGCCAATACGCGGTAGTTTATTACAGGTGAACCAATCTAAGAACGCAGTGGCGCCTTGGCCTTTTACTATATGTTTGGTAAATGCAGTTGCATCCACAAGCCCCACACCTTCGCGAATGGACTTAGCCTCATTGACAGCATATTGCCACCAGTCTCCACGGCGAAAGCTACGAGATTTTTCATCAAAACCCTCGGGTGCATCTAGTGGGCCAAAGTAATTGGGGCGTTCCCAACCATTCACCCAACCAAATTGTGCCCCACGATCCTTTTGACGATCGTAAGCGGGCGACGTGCGAAGCGGACGAGCCGCCGGGCGTTCTTCATCCGGGTAGTGCAAAACATAAACGTGATCGTAGCATTCCTCATTTTTGCGCATAGCAAATTCGGTGGTCATCCAATCACCATAGCGTTTGGGATCAAGGCTGGCCATGTCAATCTCAGCCTCCCCATCCACCATCATCTGCGCCATGTAAAACCCAGTGCCACCGGCAGCTGTAATACCAAAGCTAAAACCTTCCGCCAGCCACATGTTGCGCAGCCCCGGCGCCGGGCCAACCAAAGGATTACCGTCGGGAGTGTAACAAATGGGGCCATTAAAATCGTCTTTAAGCCCACTTTCCTCACAGGACGGCACTCGATGGATCATCGCCATATATTGCTCTTCGATCCGCTCTAATGCCAATGGAAAGAGATCCGCCCTAAAGCTCTCCGGCACCCCATGCTCAAACCGCGCAGGAGCACCTTTCTCGTAGACCCCAAGAATCCAGCCACCACGCTCTTCACGGACATAACTTTGTGAATCTGCATCACGGATAACCGGATGCTCTGGATTGCCAGTAGTGCGATATTCCATCAGAGCAGGGTCTTTTTCCAACACCACAAATTGATGCTCAACCGGGATGGCTGGAATCTTGATACCTAGCATTCTAGCAGTGCGTTGTGCATGGTTACCCGAAGCAGTCACTACATGCTCAGCCTTGATTACCACCTGCTCGTCAGAAGCAACAAGATTACCACCCTTTTCGATCATTTTTGTACATGTCACGTCCCAATGGGTGCCAGTCCATTCGAAGTTATCAGCCTGCCACCTGCGTTCAATCGCAACACCCAGCTGGCGAGCACCCTTAGCCATGGCCATGGTCACATCAGCAGGATTAATATAGCCATCAGTGTCATGATATAGGGCTCCCTTAAGGTCCTCAGTCCGGATTAAGGGCCATTTTTCTTTAATTTCATCAGGCGTCATAAAGACATAGGGCACGCCACACGTCTCAGCGGTAGACGCATAAAGCTTATACTCGTCCATCCGCTCATCGGTCTGCGCCATGCGTAAATTTCCCACGACAGCAAAACCTGCATTTAAACCAGTTTCAGCTTCAAGACCTTTATAAAAATCAACCGAATATTTGTGGATATGCGTGGTAGCATAGGACATGTTAAACAAAGGCAAAAGCCCCGCAGCATGCCATGTGGATCCAGACGTCAGCTCATCACGTTCTATGAGCATAGTGTCCCAGCCGCGTTTTCCCAAATGGTAGGCAATGGATGTACCAACCGCGCCGCCACCAACAACCAAAGCTTTTACTTGCGTCTTCATCGCGAACAACTCCCCTACACGTTGCGCATACATTGCCCTAAGTCGCCATAAAAGAGAAAGATTTGCCGACCTACCAGTTACAAAAACCGACCTTGGAACATTTTTTAGCTCTACAGAGTTCAGGTTCAACACAGTTGGATTGAATGTCAGCGTCCGCAATGTGACTGTTCAGATGATCAACACGCACCCGCAGCGAATGTCTGCTTCCCGACATAGAGTGCCCCTTAGTGTCCACTATCAATGGTGGACACTAACCCATCAAAATCTGCACCATGAGGCGGGGAAGACTGGACGCTTACGATTGAATGACAAATAGGTATTACATCAATAAATTTACTAATATTTGGAATTCTGTTCACAAGAGCTTCTACTTTTGTGCGTGCGGAGTGCTTCTAAGTTGCCATGCTAATAAAGTTGGCACTTTAACAACTACTATACATGCAGGACTTTCATAGAGTTAGTCCACTTTGAAAATACTAAAATCTGCAATCCTAAACACATGCAACCATGTTGACAGCTTAAATATTTACTTGACTACCTTACTTCAGTTTTGTTTGGCTGGCCCGATATGTCGGTAAAATATCATCTGCATAGGCAGTGGCCTCATAAACGCCACGAGCAATAGCACGACTTAAGCAGACAGCAGAAGCTGCGCCTAAATCACGAAATATATTATAATCTACAGCGCCAATGGTAGTTGAAACACCAAAAATTAAATCACCATCAAGAGGCGTATGCGACGGAATAATAGCACGCGCCATTCCATCATGCGCCGTAACGGCTAGGCGATGGCATTGAGTTTTACTCAACGGCGCATCTGTGGCAACAATTGCGATCGTCGTATTGGACATCTCAGCATTGGAAACCATCATCGCGGCTTCTTTGGGGCTCTGTCTTCGCTCAAAACTAGCGGAAGTTGGATCAATACCCACACCACCAAATTCTCTATCTACTTCAAAGGGGGCTGCCCAAAAATGTTTACCACTAGCACTGGTGACGCTACCCATAGGATTGGCCACAACTAAGGCTCCCACCGTATAGCCATTTTCCAAAATAATAGAAGCTGAACCTAAACCACCCTTTTGCATAGCAGCCAACGCACCCGTTCCTGCGCCCACCGTGCCAAGAAGAAAATCACATGACGCAGCCTTGAGTGCTTTAAGTCCAAGTTCACGGTATGGATTTTCCGCCCAATCCTTGTTGCCACCATTAATTAAATCAAAAATGATTGCACCGGGTACTATTGGAACCCGCATCGGACCTACTGGGAAACCGCGACCCATTTCTCGCAAGCCATCCATAACACCAGAACACGCATCAAGGCCAAACGCTGATCCACCAGACAAGACTAGTGCATCAATTTGATCAACGGTTTTATCCGGTGCTAACAAATCAGTTTCTTTAGTTCCTGGAGCCCCACCCATCACATGTACGCTTGCCATAAAAGGCTTGTCTCCAACCAGAACTGTAGTGCCGGTCTTAAAAAAATCTACTTGGGAATTGCCGACCAGTAGTCCAGTAACATCTGTTATTAAATTTTTTGGGCCAGGCTTAGATACAACGTCCACCGTCAACCTCCAGCGCTACTCCAGTTATCATACTGGCCTCATCTGAACATAAAAAACAGGCAGCGTTGCCCATATCTTCTGGGGTCGAGAATCGACCGAGTGGGATCGTTGATAAAAATTTTGCGCGGATTTCAGGTGTGTCTTCCCCCATGAATGACTTCAACAGCGGGGTCTCACCTGCAACTGGATTAATTGCGTTAACACGGATTCCCGAAGGTGCAAGTTCAACCGCCATCCCCTTCGTCGCAGTAATCATCCAGCCCTTTGACGCATTGTACCATGTGAGGCGGGGCCTTGGCGACACTCCTCCAGTCGACGCTACGTTCAGTATTGCACCGCAGCCACGCTCCTTGAAGTGAGGAACAAATGCCTGCGCAGTTAAGTACACTGACTTTATATTAACGTTGTAAACTTTCTCAAAATCAGCGGTTGTTACGTCTTCCAACGCCATAGGCAAATGTGTGGCACCTGCATTATTCACTAAAATATCCAAATGCCCAAGCGCACTTAAAGCAGTATTTTTCATTGCAAGAACGCTGTCCCAATCAGACACGTTACAAAGTTGAGCAATGCCCCCAATTTCAGTAGCAATAACTTGCGCACCCTTTATATCAAGATCGGCAACAAGAACCTGAGCGCCTTCAGCGGCAAATTTTCGGGCAATACCCGCACCGAAACCGGATGCACCACCAGTCACGATTGCAGTTTTTCCTTTAAGTCTCATAAAATTATCCATGCCAAGCTGCTACTGTTTTTAATGACGAAAACCCATACAGCGCTTCAAAACCTTTTTCACGCCCATGCCCTGATTTTCCGACGCCGCCAAAGGGCAGTTCGACCCCCCCACCAGCACCATAGTTATTAATAAATACTTGGCCAGATTTTAACTTCTTAGCCAACCGCATTTGTCGTCCTCCATCTCGCGTCCAAATGGATGCAACCAATCCATACTCAGTGTTATTAGCAATTTCTATAGCTTCTAACTCAGTATCAAATGGAATGATAACTTGCACAGGCCCAAAAATTTCATCATGGGCAAGCGGATGATTGGCGGGAACATCTCTGAACAGAGTAGGACGTACATAAAAGCCATCCTCTTGAGATACAATATTTCCCTGCGCTGCAACTTTTAGATCAGAACCACGATCAATAAACCGAGTAACAATTTCTTTTTGTCGTAGCGAGATTAGTGGACCAAGGGCTAAGTCGTCCATTGCAGGACCAACCTTTAAGACAGAATATGCTTTTGCCATGCGTGTACAAACGGCATCATAAACACCTCTCTGAACAAGAATGCGGCTGGATGCCGAGCAAGTTTGACCTGCATTTTGGATGCCAGCATTCACTAAAAACGGTAATGCTCGATCCAAATCCGCATCGTCAAAAACTAATTGAGGCGACTTCCCCCCCAGTTCCAATGTGACCGGAACTACGTTCTGTGCTGCCGCAGCTTGGATTAGCTGACCAGTACTGACAGATCCCGTAAAAGATATATGTCGAATCCCTGGGTGGGATGAAAGCGCAGCACCTGCCTCTGAACCCAAACCTGTCACAACATTAAGTGCGCCTGCCGGAAGTCCAGCCTTTTGAGCAATTGCCGCAAAAGCCAATGCAGTTAAACAAGCTTCTTCCGCAGGCTTCAACACACAGGCGTTTCCCATGGCAAGTGCGGCACCCACAGATCTTCCAACTATTTGCATTGGATAGTTCCAAGGGACAATATGGCCAGTTACACCGTGTGGCTCACGCAATGTGTAGACCGTATACTCATCCAAATAAGGAATAGTCTCACCAGTTATTTTATCTGCCGCACCACCATAAAATTCCATATATCGAGCAAGAGCTATCGCATCAGCGCGCGCTTGCGTTAGCGGTTTCCCAACATCCAACGCTTCAATTTTAGCAAGGTCTTCCACATGATTGAGAACAGCCACTCCTACTTTAATAAGGATCCTGCCCCGCTCTAACGCAGTCATCGAACCCCACTCGCCAGCCAATGCAGATTGGGCGGCGATAACAGCCGCATCAATATCGTTGGCACTTCCACGGGCGATACTGGTTATTGGCTTGTTAGTAGAGGGATTAATAACTTCAACTTCAGCATCAGCTGGAACCCAAACCCCACCAATTAAATTATGCGACCGTGGGACATCAAATAGTTTCAATAGCATATGTAACCTCCGGGAGGGTTGGCGCAGCAGCAATTAAGCTTTGCGTGTAAGTATGTTGTGGATTTGAAAAAACTTGTTCAGTTTGACCTTGCTCAACAATTTGACCAAGCTGCATGACCAGCACGCGATCGGTAACCGTTCTTACAACTGATAAGTCATGGCTTATGAACAAGTATGCCAAAGGTCGTTTTCGACATAAATCAGCAATCAAGTCTAAAACCTGAGCACGTATCGATACATCTAGAGCCGAAACCGCTTCGTCAAATATGATGAGCTCAGGTTCAATAATCAGCGCACGGGCAATAGCTATACGTTGACGTTGTCCGCCTGAAAATTCATGAATATATTTTTTTGAATCAGCAGCTGTTAATCCCACATCCTCAAGAGCCTTCGAAATAGCCAGATCTCTGTCTTTACCAATTGGAGCATTTTCCAAAACATGAAGCGGTTCAGCAATCAACCTATCTACTCGGTGACGGGGGTTAAAAGAACCATAGGGATCTTGAAAAACCACCTGCATCTTACGGCGGACCTCCAAATTTGGTTTTTTTTGCGAAAAAACTGATTGCCCATCTAGCATTATTTGACCTTTTTGAACTTCTTCAAGTCCTAAAATAGCTCGGGTCAGAGTTGATTTCCCACATCCACTTTCCCCGACCAACCCTACACGTTCACCCCGAGATATGTGAAAACTGACACCATCTAATGCTTGAAACTTTGGACGTGGTCCAAAGACTGACTTACGAGGAAAATTATAAGTCCGGGCTACAGATTCAACTGATAAGAGTGGTAACGACGGTATATATTTGGGCAAAATAACCCTATGCGTCGAGGCGTTAAATAGCGCTTTGGTATAAGGATGTCGAATGTTGTGCAACAACTCCTGCGTTTTTGCAGCCTCAACAATACACCCGTTCTGCATCACAACAATTTTATCAGCAATTTCTGCTACAACAGCCAAGTCGTGTGTAATGATTAATAGCCCCATATCAAAATCGGCGACCAGATCTTTAAGAAGCTCGAGAATACGCGCTTGTGTGGTCACATCCAACGCAGTTGTCGGTTCATCAGCGATCAGTAACTTTGGCCGTAAGGCTATCGCCATCGCGATAACAACTCTTTGACGTTGACCACCAGACAGTTCATGCGGATAACGGGAAGGGTCAACGGTGAGGCCAACACGCTGCAACATATCTGCGGCACGCTTATTGGCATCAAACTTTGTAACGCGCTCATGAATTATGATAGTTTCGGCAACTTGATTACCAATCGTTTTTACAGGATTAAGAGCAGTCATAGGCTCTTGAAACACCATGCCCATAGCGCGCCCTCGCATACTACATAGATCATGTTCTGACGTTGTCAGAATATTCTTTTTCTCTAACCAGATTGAACCTTTCATTACAGATCCATGAGGCAAAAGCCCCATTACAGCGAGTGCGGTTAGCGATTTCCCTGACCCACTCTCCCCTGTGATCGCCACAATCTCACCCGGCTGTATATCTATAGAAACATCATGCAAAATTTGAAAACTACCTATGGAGAGTGACAGATTCTTGACGTTTAAAAGGCTCATGTTCGGTCCCCCTTGATACGAGGGTCAAAGAGATCTCGAAGGCCATCGCCCATCAAATTCAAACCAAGAACCATAAGTAAAATGGCAAGCCCTGGAACAAGTGCTACATGAGGAGCGATGCTGACCAGTGTTTGTGCATCAGCAAGCATACGGCCCCAACTTGCGGTTGGGGGTTGCGCGCCTAACCCAATGTATGAAAGTGAGGCTTCTGCCAAAATGCCAAGGCTAAATTGTATGGTTCCCTGAACAATCATCAAATTAGTAATATTTGGAAGAATATGTTCAATCGAAATACGTACTTCAGATTTTCCACAAACTCTGGCAGATAAAATAAAATCCCGTTCCCAGAGGGGAAGTGCTGCTGCACGTGTGAGGCGCGCAAAAACGGGAATATTAAAGATACCTATCGCAACAATTGCATTCACGGCCGACGGCCCAAAAACAGCTGTTATCAGAATTGCAATTACCAATGAAGGAAACGCAAATATAAGATCATTTCCACGCATTATAACTTCGTCAATAAAGGATCCTCGCCGGGCTGCAGAAAAGAGCCCCAAAGGCACGCCAATCACAACTCCAATACCAACAGCCAATAGAGCTACAGCAATTGACGTTCTTGCCCCCATCATGATCATTGAAAGAATATCGCGACCAAAATGATCGGTCCCCAACCAATGATCTAAGTTAGGATTCTTTAACTTGTTAGAAATTTCTAGAGTTTCAATATCATAAGGTATCCAAATAAAGGAAAAGAATGCCAACCCCATAAATATTATGCTTAGGAAACTGCCAATAATTAAACCACGTTTCATGCTTTTCTTCTTAATCTTGGATCGACAGCAGCATAGGCAAGGTCTACGGCAAAGTTAACGATGATAACCGTGAAAACTAACAGCATCACAACACTTTCTACTACAATTAAATCGCGCGCAGAGATAGCTTGAAAGATCAAACGCCCGAGGCCTGGTAAAAAGAAGATTTGCTCAATTATTATACCACCAGCTAATAGGAAGGAGAACTGCAGACCAATGATAGTAAGAACTGGAATAAGAGCGTTACGCACAGCGTGTCGCCAAAGCGCTTGGCTCCTCGTAAGCCCCTTAGCGCGAGCCGTTCTTATGAAATCTTCAGAAAGCATATCTAATAGAGAAGACCGCATAATACGTGCGAGAATAGCGGCCTGAGGAAGCGCCAATGATATCGCGGGCAGTGTAAGTGATTTCAGTCCCTGTAATGGATTGCTCCAGCCAGGAAATCCTCCAGCAGAAAACCAACGCAGATGAATAGCAAAAATCAGAACCATTATCATTGCAAACCAAAAATTAGGAATAGCAACACCCATTTGAGTGGCACCCATTATAGTGACATCACTTGCCCCGCCGCGACGGCTTGCAGCTAAAATGCCTGCTGGAAACGCAATAAGTGTCGAGAGAATTAGCGCGTAGATAGCAAGTGGAAGAGAGACCCAAATTCGATCGGAAATTAACTCCGAAACGGGTGTTTTATAGGTCCAAGAGTTTCCAAAATCACCTTGTAACAAGCCGATCACCCAATCAAAATATCTGACTGCCAAAGGCTGATCGAGGCCCATTTCGCTTCGCAATGCCGCAAGCGTATCTTCTCGGGCGTTTATACCCAGCATAAACGAAGCAGGGTCACCGGGAATAATTTCAATAACTGAGAATATTACTAGCGACGCAATTACGAGGCTAATAATCAGGGATACCAATCGACCAAGAGTATAGCGGATCACTTTAAAAAAACCTCACTGGCCCTATCGCGCAGGCATTCAAACGATAAGAGCAACATCATATATGGATTGTAGTCTCTTGGCTCGAACAGATATTCAGCGCAGCCTTATCGATGATGTTGTGCCTATTTCTATTCGTAAATATCATGAAATTCCTGCAACTTTTTAGTATAGTAAGTTAGGACTTATCTTCGTCCTTTTTTATCACCGCATATGGCCCCGGTACGCACAAGCACCAAGGCCAATTATTTTTAATCCGCCCAGCTTACAACTGTAAGGTCAACAGCTGCAGTTGGTTGATTCACCCAAAGACCGCGAACGTCGGCCTTTGCAACCGTTGCAACCGCCAGTTCAAACAAATAGCCATTCACATAATCTTCCGAGATTATAGTCTGGGCTTCGGCCAACAAAGCTGAGCGACCCGCCGGATCAGTAGTTGCCTCAAGTTCTATCATCAGCGCCTGAAAAACTGCATTATCATATTGGAAATAGTACTCTGGATTAGCATAAATTCCTATATCCATTGGTTCAGTATGACTTACAATCGATAAGCCAAAATCCTTTGCCTTAAAGACTTCTTCTATCCACTGTGACCATTCCAAATTACTAATTTCAGCGTTAATTCCAACTTGACGCAACTGGCTAGCAATTATTTCACCACCACGACGGGCATAAGAAGGAGGTGGTAATTTCAATGTTGTTGAAAAGCCTTCAGGGAAGCCTGCTTC
>LAQD01000017.1:57557-61539 GCA_000981705.1 Rhodobacteraceae bacterium ASP10-04a | reverse complement strand
CACCATCAATAATGGCTTGACGATCGATAGCGTGAGCAACTGCTTTGCGAACCAATAAATTATCAAATGGCGGCATTTTATTGTTTGTAGAGAGAATTGTTTCTCCTTCAGTGTTTCCGACAAGAACTTGAAAACGCCCATCAGCTTCAAATTGAGGTAGGTTTTCAGGGGCTGGAAAGCCTACAAAAACATCTACATCTTCAGCCATCACCGCAGCAAATGCCGCTGTTGGATCCGAAATAAAGCGGAATGTAGCACTTTCTAATACTGCAGCTGTGCCCCAATAGCTGTCGTTACGCACTAATTCCAAACGATCACCTTGAACCCAGTCACTGAAGGCAAATGCGCCAGTTCCAATAGGGTTTGATGCTATATTCTCTATGCTTTCTGGCGCGACAATGACGGCATCACCCCAAGCCATGTTAAACAGAAAACTGCCATTAGGTTGATCGAGTGTGACTTTTACTGTCGTAGAATTCACTACTGCAACATCTGTAATTCCAGAGAAAAGCCCCTTTTGAGCGTTAGTACTATCTTCAGACCGAGCACGGTCCAGACTAAACTTCACGTCTTCGGCATCCATTGAAGTACCGTCATGAAACAGAACGCCACTGTTCAAGTTAAAGGTATAGACAGTTCCATCATTAGAAATATCCCAACTTTTCGCAAGACCAGGGACCACAGCGCCGTCGCCTTCAAAGCGTGTTAATCCTTCAAATACGTTTGAATACAAAACGCTGTCGATCGCTTGTGCGGCACCACCTGTTGGATCAAGGTTAGGTGGCTCCAACTGGATAGCAACAGTTATATCTGTTTGTGCAGATGCCATACTCGCAAGCAAGGCAACTGCAGTAACTGTTGCAGTGAATACAGAATTTTTCATAAGCTTTCTCCCAATTTATGTTATTTTTGTAATAAAATATCTGCAAGACAACGAGCCATAACTTGCACACTATCCATCATATCTTCGACACCTACGTACTCGTCAGGTTTATGGGCAAGCTCAAGTATACCAGGCCCATATGCTACGCAATTTTTTAATGTACCAATTCGATCAATATGTTTTTGATCATATGTTCCCGGAGACGCCACAAATTCTGCAGGCTTGCCCATAACAATTTCGATTTGTTTAGCCACACTTACCGCAATAGGTGCATCACGATCAGTCATCGATGGCAATACGCTGTTTAATTCACGTATTTCATACTCAAACTTAGGCCTTTCAGTCTTCAACTCATCTAAGAGGCTTTCAACTTCATCTCGCACACCATCCAAAGTTTCTTCAACTAAAAAGCGGCGATCAATTACGATACGGCAGCTGTCAGGAACACAATGAGCCGGCAAACCTGTAAAGTCTTCATCTTGTTCTGATTGGCCACCATGAATTGAATTAATATTCATGGTCGAAGAGCGGGCACCGTCCGGAACGACTGGCATATCAGTGCGTCTCGCCGCCATTGCTGGAAAAAGTTGTGTTTCAAATTTGTTAATTACAGCACCCATGTGTCGGACCGCACAATCGCCAAGAAATGGCATCGAACCATGTGCAATTTCGCCAAAAGTCTCAATTTCAGCCCACCACCCTCCTCGATGGCCTAGGCATACACGATCCTTATTCAATGGCTCTGGTATAATAACATGCTGGACCCGTTTTGGATTGAAATATCCCTTCTCCGCCAGATACGCGACACCACCGTACCCACCAGATTCCTCATCACCAGTAGCCGAAATCTCAATTGAACCCTGGAAATCTGGGTTAGTGTCAATGAACGCCTCAGCTGCAATTATCGATGCTGCCAAGCCACCCTTCATATCACAAGCACCGCGACCATAAATTCTTCCGTCGACCAGCACACCACCGAAAGGGTCCTGGGTCCAACCACTTCCAACTTCGACCACATCAATGTGACTATTAAAGTGAACGCAGTCTCCTGCACCCGCACCGTCTCGGCGCGCAACTAAATTCCATCGTGGATATTTATCACTGTCCCCTGGCGTACCATAAGCCCGCACCAACTCAGTTAAAAATCCACTTTTAGTAAGTCTTTTATCCAAGAACTCACAAATTTCCCTATAATTTTCACCAGGTGGGTTAAGGGTTGGAATGCGAATTAGATCTTGGGTCAGTAAAATCAGATCATCTCGTCTAGAGGCAATTTGGTTCAAAAGCGGTTCGAGCTTGGCCTGCTGGCGTAAATTAGTCATAGTAGTAGTATCAAGAAAAAAAAATACGGTGGCAATACCGTAATAATACGGTAAAATTTATATGGTTAATTATACAAAATTGGCTTTTGACAATGCCCCTGTTGGATTAGTTATATCTGAAAATCGGATAATAAAATGTTGTAATTCAACATTTTCATTGATGTTAGGGTATAAACCTGAAGATATTCAAGGGAAATCCTTTCGAATGTTTTATGGTTCAAATGAAGAGTTTGAAAAGATCCGACATGTGGGGATCAACGCACTAAAAACTAAAGGTAACTATAGCGATGAACGGCTCCTAAACCATCGTGAGGGCCACAGCGTATGGTGCCGTTTTCGTGCACATTCGTTAACACCAGATCAGCCTTTAGAAAGAATTATTTTGAGCTATGCTCAGATTTCCAACAATACTCAAACAATTACCCTCAGCAAGCGAGAGCGACAAGTTCTAGGTTTAATGAACCAAGGGATGAGCAGCAAAGAAATAGCAAGAGAATTGGAATTGTCGCCACGCACTATTGATGATGTCCGAGCAAGACTTATCAAGCGCTTTAAAGTTAAAAGGTGCTCTGACCTGTTAGGTCGGATGACAGAGCTAGGCTAACTTTTAATCAGGGCGATCACTCCAGCCAAACGCTGTCACGAATAGGTCATAGTAATACTAGCCTGCCTTAAAATAAATGTTACATCCAATAACATTAACTGGGCCACACTCATTATTGGAATTAACGCAGCTTCGGATCACAACGAGCAAATATTAGTTTTAACAGATATGCTGGGCCTTAACCTAGGCGTCGCACTAAAGTTTGTAAAACGTTACCGATCTTTGAATACTCAAATTGAGAAAACTTCAGTCGTTTATATAGCCAATGTGCACGATCGCAAATTTTCAATCGAGGATTAAGTATTTCGCAACGCCATGGGCCCTGGTCAAAGCCTTTAATTTTGCCCTCTTCTAAGCGCCAACCATCTGTGGCACATAGGACTAGGAACAAATAAGCAGTAAACCAGCTGCATGAGGTCATGGCGGGCTGAGTTATGAAAAAATTAGTGCTATCTGTGGCCACCTTGGCCCTTTGTTCTCTGCTTATTGCTTGCCAGGCAGTGGCCGAGCAAGCCATACGTGGCGCCGTTACTAATCTACCCATTCCTCGCTTTGTGTCTTTAAAGGCAAGCAAAGGCAATGTCCGCCGTGGCCCTTCTTTGACCCATCGTATCGATTGGATCCTCAAGCTGCGTAATATGCCGCTACAAGTGGTGGCCGAACATGGGCATTGGCGCAAAGTACTCGATTTTGAAGGAGCAGGTGGCTGGATACACTATTCACTTCTGTCCGGTACACGCACAGTTATGGCTCATAAAGATACAGTTGATATCTTAAAACAGCCACGCCTTGACAGTTTGATCAATGCCCGGCTTCACCGCAACGTATTGGCGTGGGTGAACGCCTGTGAACCCGAGTGGTGTGAAATCTCAGCCAATGGGTACAAGGGTTGGGCCCAAAAATCCGCTCTTTGGGGTGTTTCCATCGATGAAGTCTTTGAATGAACTGGCCTAGAGCCCACGATTTCTCAGTAAAGCCGAGGCATCAGGCATGCGTCCACGAAAAGCCAAATAAAGGGCTTCAGCATCCTCACTGCCGCCTTTTGACAAGATATTATCATGCAAGGCCTGGGCTCGCTTCGGATCAAACGCGCCACCCGCCTCTTCAAATGAAGCAAAGGCGTCTGCATCCATAACCTCAGACCACATATAGCTATAATAGGCACTAGAATAG
>LAQD01000017.1:43924-57439 GCA_000981705.1 Rhodobacteraceae bacterium ASP10-04a | reverse complement strand
ATCAACCAAGGCTGAAGCTATATACTCCACAGTTTGAAAGCCCATATCAAAAGTTGCAGCCCCAAGCATGCGTGACAGCAGATCAGCAGGCATAGCCTCGCCAGTCTCCGCATGTGTTGCAAATTTTTGCAGCACCTCCGGCACCTCCAGCCAATGTTCATAAAGTTGGCTTGGCAATTCCACAAAGTCACGCGCTACAGTAGTACCTGAAACGGCAGTGTAAGACACATCACTAAGCATCTGGTGCAAGGCGTGGCCAAACTCGTGAAACAAGGTCCGCGCATCGTCAAAGGATAAAAGCGCCGACGTATCAGTACCTGGCTTGGCAAAATTACAAACGTTAATAACAATCGGCGCGAGGATAGTTGGACGTTTGCGTTGACTTTGTAGAGCACTACACCAAGCCCCTGAGCGTTTACCCCCACGGGCGAAGTAGTCACCAATAAACAACGCTAAATGTTTGCCATCTCGGGTCACTTCCCAAGCACGTGCATCTGGGTGATACAGCGGCACATCAACCTCGGTAAAAGATAGTCCAAACAAGCGACTGGCACAGTCAAACGACGCAGCTATCATCTGATCTAACTGCAGATAAGGTTTCAGCTGCGCCTCATCTAAATCGTGTTCAGCCTGGCGCCGCTTTTCAGCATAGTAACGCCAATCCCAAGCTTGAAGTGGCCCTTTTACCCCGTCCTCAATCATCATTTGGGTGAGCTTCTCAGCATCCGCATTAGCTTGCGCCTTAGCTGGCGCCCAAACCTGCATCAGAAGGTCTCGCACCCGATCCGGCGTTTTAGCCATTTCCGTTTCCAGCTTGAACTTTGCAAAACTACTATATCCCAGCAATTTCACCCGTTCTTGACGCAAGGCTAAAGTTTCCCGTACAATGTTGCGATTATCCGTTTTTCCGCCATTTGCGCCACGAGATGCCCAAGCTTTATAGGCAATTTCACGCAGATTCCTGTGACCTGAAAACTGCAAAAACGGTACAATCAACGAACGTGACAGGGTCACAACTGGCCCATCAGAACCTTTTTCAAGCCCGGCCGCGTGTGCAGCTTGGACTACAAAATCAGGTAGGCCCAACAAATCTGCATCAGCCAAAGGCAAAAACCAATCCCGCTCATCAGCCAAAAGATTCTGCATGAAATTGGTGCCCAGACTAGCTAACCTAGACTTAATTTCGGCCATACGTTTGGCGTCAGAACAGCTCAATTGTGCGCCAGCCCTTACAAAACCACGGCGGGTGAGCATCAATACCCGCTCTTGCTCCACCGACAACTCGATTTCTTCACGCAGAGACCAAAGGGCTTCAATACGTTGAAATAGCTTTTGATTTGAAGATACCGCAGAAGAATAAGCCGAAAGCTTTGGGGCAAATTCTCGTTGTAGAGATTCACGCTCCACGGTGCTGTCGGATCCAGCAATAGTAAAGAATACTGAAGCCACTTGGTCTAGTAATGTCTCAGCCACTTCCTGCGCTTCGATAGTATTTTCAAATGTTGGCACAGCTGGATTGTTCGCAATCTCAGAGATCCCTGCCAAAGCCACCTCTAACGCCTTATCCATGGCTGGGGCAAACTCCGCATCAGAAATCTTATCAAAGGGCGCGAGGCCAAAGGGGGTCGTCCAGTTATCGAGCAATATCATTTCAAAGCTTTCAATCAGTCTAGGAAGGGTGACAAATCGGACAATCTGCCCGTTGTTTCGTTTTGATTACACGAGTTTGGGCATCTAACACATTATACATTGCCATCCGCCCCAGCAATGGAGTGCCAGCTCCCAACAAATACTTCAACGCCTCCGCAGCCATAAGGCTGCCAATCACGCCCGGTAGGGCTGTAAATACCCCAACTTGCGAACAGCTGGGTGCAAGTTCTGGCGCAGGAGCGCTCGGAAATATACATTGATAACAAGGGCCTGATTGCGTTGGATCAAAAAGTGAAATTTGTCCTTCCCACTGGCTCAACGCGCCACTTACCAGAGGCCGCTTTTGCGCCACACATATTTTATTGATCAAATACCGAGTTTCAAAGTTATCTGTGCCATCAAGTATAATATCATACTCCGCAATCAGCTCACCCGCTATCTCAGCGTTGAACCTTTGCTGAAAGGTTTTTATAGTCACATATGGGTTCAAATCGCGCAGAGCTTGGGCAGCAGACTGAACCTTTGGTAAACCAATATCTGCATCACGGTGAATAACTTGGCGTTGCAAATTACTGGCGTCAACCACGTCATCATCCACAATGCCGATAGTGCCCACACCAGCTGCCGCCAGATATTGCAAGGCTGGTGCGCCGAGCCCTCCAGCCCCAATCACCAGCACCCGAGACTGTCTAAGTCGCATTTGACCAGAGCCACCAATCTCAGGCATGACAATATGGCGCGCATAACGGTCCAGCTCGGTGTCAGACATTGCATTACTCCGGGACACTCTTTCCGGTTGGGCTTTGCCACGCAATTTGCGCAGTCCCTGTCTGTAAACTAAAACTACCACCACAAAAGCTGCCAAGAGCGCCCAAACCTGCCAAGATCCACCCGTATTCATCCGCAAAGGATGCGCCACTGGTAGGATCAAATGCGACAGAATTACTCCAACAAACACCGCAGAAATCATACCCCAACGTTGTTTTACAGGCGCGTTCATGGCCCAGCCAATGCTCCAAAGCACCGCACACATCGTTCCAACTAAAATCATTAATTTTGCCCTGTTGAGCCAAACCCACCCTGGCCACGATCAGTGTCATCCAATTGCATGACCAATGTGAACTCAGCCTGAACCACTGGGGCTACTACCATCTGGGCAATCCGGTCCCCATGGGAAATTGTGAACACTTTCGCACCAGTATTTAACAAAATAACACCAAGCGGGCCACGGTAATCACTATCGATGGTCCCTGGAGCGTTAGCAAGTGTAATGCCATATTTTAGCGCCAGACCAGACCTGGGCCGAATTTGCACCTCAAACCCAACGGGAATCGCCAATCGCAGGCCTGTGGTGATCAAAGCCCGTGCCCCAGGCTGCATCAAAACATCTCCTCGATCTAAAAAATTAGATTTAAGGTCAGCCCCAGCCGCACCAGAGGTTCCATAAGTCGGCAGGCCAAGGCTTTGGTCAGCACCCACATCCCACATCATCTTTATGCGGTGCCTCATGATAAGGCGCCTGCAATCCGCTTGGCCAGGCGTCGCGCCACCTCAACTTTAGGCATATCACTCCAAGCCTCAGCACCGTTTGCGTCAATCACTGTCACAGTATTGTTTAACCCACCCATGATACCCGTCGCGGGGGTCACGTCATTGGCCACAATCCAATCACAGCCCTTCCGCAGCAGCTTCGCTGTCGCATTCTCAACCACATTACTGGTTTCAGCTGCAAAACCAATGACCAGTTCAGGCCGTTTCTCATGCTGTGCAATCAAAGCTAAAATGTCAGGGTTCTCTGAAAACTTCAGATCCGGCAGCGCCCCTGAAGCTTGTTTCTTGATCTTTTGTTTCTGCGGTTCATCTACGCGCCAATCTGCCACAGCAGCAGCAAATATGGCCGCATCTGCGGGCAAAACAGCCTGTACGGCCGTCAGCATTTCATTTGCTGTTTGTACCCGGTGCACCTGAACGCCAGTTGGTGGGGCCACATCGGCCGGACCCGTGACAAAACTAACCCGCGCACCCAAATCCCGTAGCGCCTCCGCCAGTGCGGTGCCCTGCGCCCCTGAAGAGCGATTGGCAATATAACGCACTGGGTCGATCGGCTCATGGGTCGGGCCAGAGGTCACTAAAATATGCCTACCAGACAAAGGACCGGTTTTAAAATACTGCGCTACTGCTTGCAAAATTTCAGTCACTTCCACCATACGACCCGCGCCAAATTCACCACAGGCCATTTCACCCTCATTCGGGCCAACCATCTGCACGCCATCGGCTTTCAATATCGCCAAATTACGCTGGGTGGCTGGGTGATCCCACATACGGACATTCATGGAAGGTGCAATCATCACATGAGTATCAGTGGCCAATAAAATCGTGGAGGCCAAATCATCAGCAATACCATGTGCCATTTTTGCCATAAGATGCCCCGTAGACGGGGCAACCAGCACTAGATCTGCGGAGCGAGATAACTCAATATGACCCATCTCAGCCTCATCAGTCAGATCAAATAAATCTGTATAAACTTTAGAGCGTGCAAGGGCTGAAATCGACAATGGTGTTACAAATTGTGCTCCAGACTTTGTCAGCACAGGCGTGACCCGTACACCCTCCTGAGTGAGCTTCCGTATTAGATCAGGTGCTTTTACTGCTGCGATACCACCAGCTATGATTAAAAGTATATTTTTTTCATTCATGCACTATAGTTACGCAGCCAGACACTGCTCTGCAAGGCCCAGAAACACCAAGGCATTACTGGAAAAACGCACCCGCCTCGGGGGCTTGATTTTCCAAGCTCATCCTCATCTTTTTAAAGGCCGCCGCTTCAACTTGTCTAATTCGCTCTTTAGACAGGCCCAATTCTGTACCCAAACTTTCTAAAGTACGTGGCGCTTCGATCAACTTGCGCTCACGAACGATGTAACGCTCACGATCATTCAAGACGCTCATCGCTTGCGCCAACCAAGTACGTAGCGCCGCTTGGTCATGATCGAATTCGACAATTTCATCAGCCTGAGCGCGGTCATCTTTCAGCGCATCAATCCATTCCCGACCTTCATCTTCGGTTGACTGCGTCGCATTGAGAGAAAAGTCAGAGCCCGAAAGGCGGCCATCCATCATTTCAACGTCATGCAACGGGACACCCAAGTCCTGCGCGATCAATTGCTGTAATTGATGACGGTCTAGCGTTTGACCAGCATTATTAGCATCGCGTTCAATCCGTGCTTGGATTCTTCGCATGTTAAAAAAAAGTGATTTCTGTGGGCTGGTTGAGCCAGTTCGTACCATGGACCAATTGCGCATCACATATTCTTGCACAGAAGCTTTAATCCACCATACTGCATAGGTAGAGAAACGTACTCCGCGATCTGGATCAAATTTTTCAGCCGCCTTCATCAGTCCCAAGCCTGCCTCTTGGATCAAATCACCCATCGGCGCACCATAGCGTTTAAATTTAGCCGCTTGCGATATGGCCAAACGCATGTAGGCATTAATTAAACGGTGCAGACTTTCCTCACACCGATCATCCCGCCAGGCGTAGGCTAGCTTCAACTCAGTTTCAGCGTCCAACATTTCTGCTTTCATCGCTGTGCGAGGTAAGAAATTATCTGTGCGTCCATCTAAGGGCATAAGCACGCTTTCCAGTAAGGTTAAGATGAAGAACTTGTTACCTACACTATACGGGGCTAAATACTGATTGGATCACTTTGGGGGGAACTATGCCTGTACATCACGACATCAAACACCTTCGCTTAGTGCTGGGGGGCGCCAACTCTGGAAAATCGCTGTTTTCTGAGAACTTGGTACGCCAGTCAGGCAGGCCCCGACGCTACATTGCAACCGCACAGGCTTGGGATGATGAGATGCGAGCCAAGGTTTCAGCACATAAGGCTCAACGGGGTACCGATTGGATCACACTTGAAGCCCCCCTTGATTTGGTAGGTGCACTTGCATTGGCCAAAACTAATGAAATTGTACTTCTAGACTGCGTGACACTATGGCTGACCAATATGATGATGGCAGAGCAAGACATCACACAGGCGACTGAATCCCTCTGCACGGCCCTTGGTGAAGCATCATGCCCTGTGGTGGTGGTCAGCAATGAAGTGGGGCAAGGCATTATACCCAACAATGCAATGGCAAGGGCCTTCATAAATCACCAAGGCAATTTAAACCAAGCTTTGGCTAACGTGGCCCAAGAGGTATTTTTTGTGATTGCAGGTTTGCCGCAGCAACTGAAGGGTCACCTATGACTGATTGGTTTTGGGTCCGGCATGGGCCAACCCATGAAAAAAACTTTGTTGGCTGGCGAGATGTGCCCGCGGACCTTTCCGATGTGGCATTGATCGATCGCCTAGCCAACTTTCTGCCCAACGAAGCCGTTGTGGTATCTTCAGACCTGATCCGTACCGTCACCACAGCCGATGTATTGACCAATGACCGCACAAGGCTGAGCCATGAGCAAGATCTCCGCGAGTTTAACTTTGGCGATTGGGATGGCCGGCACTGGGCCGATGTTGCTAAAACCGACCCCCAGCTAAGCCGCGATTACTGGGAAAAACCCGGTGATATTATAGCTCCCAACGGTGAAAGCTGGAATATGGCCGCCGCGCGTTCTCGCGTTGTGGTGGACCGCTTATGCGCTCAACACAATACCATCATTGCTGTGGCACATTTTGGAATCATTCTCACCCAAGTACAAAGAGCACTGAGGGTCAGCGCCTATGAATGCCTCGCCCATAAAATTGACAACTACAGCGTCACGCATCTCCACGAAGATAAAGGGCAGTGGCAGGTCAAATGTATCAATTTTTTACCGTAGCTAATATTGGCTACTTGGTCAGCTTCGATAACGATTATTTTAGTGCACAGAGAAATCCTTAGCTTCGCGACCTACTGATATCACCACATGATAAAAGCCTCTCAAGCTATCGTGTATCCTGCTCAAAATAATAACATAGTGGGTATTAATGTCACTTAAGCTACCGATTTCAGATTTTTCATATTAGAAATCTCAACTCAGCCCCGTACCATGCGAAAAACTGCCGCAGCGGCCCAGCCAGCAAAGATCGCAATTGCCAATGACAACAGACCGTAGACCACTGGTCTTTGGTGGGCTAGATTGTACAACCAGCGTTCGATGCCGACTTTGCGCACATCAATCGCAGTTTGGTGTTGGGATATTACATCTCCGTCTCGCATGAGAAAAATTCGTGCCGTGTAGGTACCCTCAACCAAATTAGCAGGCAGGGATACTGACGTTGAAAATAGGGTTTGGTCTTGCAAAGTCACCGCACCAGACAAAGTTTGATATAGGCCATCACTTTCACGCACACGGACTAAAGCTTCGGTAAAATCTTCAGGATTTTCAATGGCGAGTGGGCCGCTAACAGCCCGGATCAGCTGTCGGACTGAAATTTGATGCCAGAGATCCGAGGCATTACTAACCACCTGCTCAAACGGCCTAGTGGTCGCCACAGCATAAAAGCTAGGAGCCAAGTCCACCTCGAGCGCATCCACATTCACCCAAATACCAAAGCGCTTGTCTTTCCGGCGAACGGTGACAGGGGTACGCGGACTGGCTATAGTCACAACAACGTCTAGATCACCCTCTGAGCTCTCTTCACTTTGATGTTTCAGGGCTCCAAACACTAATATTTCAGAACCATCAAAGAATGCCGTTATCCCAATTTCTTGTTTTGACAGGCCAAGCACAATATCCTGGGCGGAAGCATGCCCTATCCATGACAGCATTGTAATGACAACAAAGGCATAAAGGTTCCGCATCAATGGCCCCCTGCTACGCCGAGGTTGAACAGTTCAGAGGGTTGGACTATCAGGTCAAAGCCAAGCTTGGCACATACTAATAATACCATGATAGCTAGCAAAATTCGCAACTGCTCTGCCTTAAGTTTTGCACCAAGCATGGTGCCAAATTGCGCGCCAATCACCCCACCCACAAGCAAGAGTACAGCTAGAACCATATCTACCGTATAATTGGTGGTTGCGTGCAACATTGTCGTGAATGCAGTCACAAAAATAATTTGAAATAGTGAAGTTCCCACGACTACTTTGGTCGGCATGCCCAACAGGTAAATCATAGCTGGAACCATAACAAAGCCACCCCCAACCCCCATGATAGCTGCCAAAATACCTACTAAAATGCCAATTAGCACCGGAGGAATTGCAGATATATAAAGACCAGAAACACGAAACCTTACTTTCAATGGCAAGGCATGAACCCAAGTGCGCTTCTTACGAGACTTTGATGGCAAAGCATGCTTCGATTTACGCAAAGCTCGCAGACTTTCTGTAAACATCAAACTTCCTACAATGCCCAGAAATACAACGTAGCAGAGCTTAACTAGCAGATCGACCTGGCCTAGGTCTTTCAGGTAGTTGAAAATGAACACACCAACGCCAGCGCCGATCAAGCCTCCAATTAAAAGTACGCCACCCATTTTAAAATCGACATTTCGTCTCTTCACATGGGCTAAAACACCTGAGAAAGATGAGGCAACGATCTGGTTAGCTTCTGTAGCCACAGCAACAGCAGGCGGAATACCGATAAAGAATAAGAGCGGTGTCATCAAAAAACCACCACCCACACCAAACATTCCAGACAACACACCAACTAAGCCACCAAGACCCAAAAGGACAAAGGCATTTACCGATACTTCAGCAATAGGGAGATAAATGTACATATCGCCGCATAGCGCCATCACTGCATTCCAGCAAGAGCTGGAGAAAAATTCCTAAGGATTCACTACGACAAAGGCTGTTTGGCCCTATATCCAGCCTTATTCTGGCCTTATTTTTCTTTTACATAAGGAACGCCACCAGAGCGTGGAGGAATCGCTTTACCAACAAATCCCGCCAAAACTACCACTGTTAAGATGTAGGGAAGTGATTGGATGAATACGACTGGGATCTTAATTTGCGTGCTCATACCAGCGCTCCATACGCTAATCACGATCAAGATAGACACGAATGCAACTCCAAAACCAAGCCCACCAAGTACAATTTTATCAAGGAGATCTTTACGCCAAACATAACTCACCAGCCCCAATGCAGTGAGTAGGAGAACTCCACTCAAAGACCAGGCAGGTAATAGAATATTTTGGAACCGGTTATCTACCGCAAAGAAAAAACCAAACAAAAGACAGGCTCCCAGCGCATACCAAGGTCGCCATTTAGCAAAGATTAATGCCGCCAACGCAATGAACCCTCGCCCTGCTGACATATCTTTCGTGAAATTGGCTTGTAAAGCGGTAGCGATATACGCACCGGCAATACCACATAATACCCCACAGATAATAACTGCCGCATAACGCATCCCAACAACAGATATACCAGCTGTATCAACCGCTGCAGGGTTTTCACCCACTGCGCGCAACCGCAGCCCAAAGCGCGTTTGATAGAGCACAAACCATGACAGCGGAACTGTGAGCAAAGCCACATAAACTAAAAGAGAATGGCCTGATAATAGTTCAGAGTATAACTGCATGACCGGCCCAACATCAGCCATCTCCTTGGATGGAATAGCACCAGGAAAGTTTATTGGCTCAAATCGCCCACCAGATTGTAAGGGCGGTGTTCTTCCACCTTGACCAAACCAAGCCTGCGCTACCACCACAGTGAGGCCAGCAGCTAAAAAGTTTATCGCCACACCAGAAATAATTTGGTCCCCCCTTAGGGTAATGGAGGCCAATCCGTGAATTGCGGACAACATAACCGAAGCCCCAATCCCCGCCAATAGCCCCACCCAAACTGATCCGGTCGTATAGGCAACTGCAGCTGACACAAAAGCAGAAGCCAGTATTTTGCCCTCAAGACCAATATCAAAAATTCCAGCACGTTCTGAAAATAATCCTGCCAGACATGCTAGCAATAGAGGTGTCGCCAAGCGCAGAGAGCTATCAAGGACTTGAAGAAGAGTAAGGAAATCCATTTTCTTACCCCCTCCAAGCCATTAGAAACAGTCGCTCAAGTGGCGCACGAACCATCATGGTAAGAGCCCCAGTAAATAGTATCACCAACGCTTGAATAACAATGATGAGTTCACGCGGTATTTTAGTCCAGAGAGCTAACTCAGCCCCACCTTGATAGAGAAAGCCAAACAGGAGTGCTGCTAATAATACTCCAAGTGGGTGGCTCCGCCCCATTAGTGCAACTGCAATCCCTATAAATCCTGCACCTTCGGTGAAGTTTAAAATAAGGCGCTCACTCTCTCCCTGCGTGGTGTTTATTGCCATTAATCCGCAAAGGGCACCAGAAATCATCATTGTAATCATAATAATCTTGACAGAGCCCACACCTGCGTAGCGTGCAGCTGGCCCAGACTTACCCAAAGCACGAATCTCATAACCCAATGGGGACCGCCAGATTAAGTACCAAACGGCGACGCAGGCCATAAGGGCAATAAAAAAACTTACATTTGCCGGTGCCGACCGAAACATTTTTTCGAAACCTAAGAGCTGCGCCATATCTTCAAATGTCGGCAAATGCGTGCTGGCCGGGAAGTTTGCTGTTGCGGGATCCATACTTCCCTTAGGCTTAAGGGCGCCAACAAGGAAAAAGTTCAAAACACCAGCTGCAATAAAATTAAACATGATGGTGGTAATTACAATGTGGCTACCTCTCTTGGCTTGCAGGTACGCAGGTAAACCAGCCCAAATCATCCCAAACACAGCTGCACCTACTGATGCCCCAATAATGGCGAGGCTCCAATGCGGCCAGGGGATAAAAAGGCAAACGAGGGACACTCCCAAGCCACCCATCATTGCTTGGCCCTCACCCCCAATATTAAATAATGAGGCATGAAAAGCGATTGAGACAGCGAGCCCAGTAAAAATAAAATTTGTAGTATAGTATAGCATATATCCCCAGCCCGCTGAACGTAACAAAGTACCTTCAACCATAAGCTTAAGTGCTTCACCGGGACTTTCCCCAATCGCTAATATCAGTAGGGCGGATAAAAACGCTGCCAATACGAGAGAAAAAAGGGGAACGAGGACCACATCAGCCCATTTTGGCATCACATCCATTAGAGCGCTCCAAACATTTTACTGAAAAAATGGGTTAGGTTCATTTTTTAGCCTCACTGATGACACCTGCCATTAATAGGCCTAGCTCTTTTTCATTTGTTTTTGAGGGATCGCGTTCGCCCATAATATGACCATCAAACATTACTGCAACCCTGTCCGACAAGGATAAAATCTCATCTAATTCTACTGAAATAAGTAAGATTGCTTTACCCCGATCACGCAACGCAACAATTTGTTTGTGGATGAATTCAATCGCACCAATATCAACGCCACGAGTAGGCTGACCAACTAAAAGCAAATCAGGATTACGTTCTATCTCGCGTGCCAAAACAATTTTTTGCTGATTGCCGCCTGAAAAGTTCTTAGCTGTCAAATTTGGATTTGGCGGCCTTACGTCGAAGCGAGCCATTTTGGCCGCAGTTTCTTCACGGATCGCAGCATTATTCATCAAAAAGCGATTTAATTGGTTATCGGGGTCCCGATGATAGCCAAAAATTGCATTTTCCCAAGCCGTGAAATCCATAATCAAACCCTCACGCTGGCGATCTTCTGGGACGTGGGCAATTCCTCTCGCCCGGCGCGATTGGCCATCGCTAGACGAGCCCGTCAAATCGATCTCTGACCCGTTAACACGGATGGACCCAGTGGCAGATTGGTAGCCACCCAAAACCTCCAGGAGCTCAGACTGGCCGTTTCCAGCAACGCCAGCAATCCCCAAAATTTCGCCAGCGCGCACATTTAGGTTTACATTTTTCAACCTAAGCACCCCAGCCTCATCAACTACGTTTAATCCGGATACTTCTAGCACCTGATGCTTGGGCTGAGCCGGTGTTTTGTCTACACGCAGTAAAACTTTTCGGCCAACCATAAGTTCAGCTAAATTCTCAGGGCTCGTTTCACTGGTTTCTACAGTTGCAGTCATCTCACCACGTCGCATTACGCTCACCGTGTCCGTAATATCCATAATTTCACGTAATTTGTGCGTGATAAGAATAATGGTCTTACCTTCTTCACGAAGTCGACCAAGAATTCGGAACAGCTGCCCAGCCTCCGCCGGTGTAAGAACACCAGTGGGCTCATCCAAAATCAAGATATTGGCCTTGCGGTAGAGTGCCTTGAGAATTTCGACACGTTGCTGCATGCCAACACCAATTTCCTCAATTACGGCATCAGGATCAACGTTCAACTCATACTCCGCAGCCAATTCTGCGAGCTCAGCCCTTGCCTTACGCAACGATGGGGCTAGAAATTCGCCACTCTCCGCACCCAGCACAATATTTTCAAGAACTGTGAAGTTTTCAACTAATTTAAAATGCTGGAAGACCATCCCAATACCAGCAGATATTGCGGCCTGGCTATCCGGGATAAGTGTTTTTTGACCATCAATAAAAATCTCACCGGCATCGGCTTTGTAAAAGCCGTATAATATTGACATTAAAGTAGACTTTCCCGCACCATTTTCTCCAATAATACCATGAATAGTTCCTGGCATTACACGGATAGAAATATCTTTGTTGGCCTGCACGGGACCAAAGGCTTTAGAAATACCTTTTAATTCAATAGATGGGTTATTGGTCATCAAAATGCCTTTAATTAAAAAGGGCCACACCAAAACCTTGGCACGGCCCCATAACTCAAGCCTACGAGGCTAGCTTAGAAAGACACCGCTGGGCAGGTCTCATCGTCAGTGTAATTATGAACTGATAGAGAACCACTTGAGATTGCGGCCTCAGCCGACTCAACTTTGGCTTGCATGTCACTACTTACCAAAGACGCATTGTGCTCATCCATTGCAAAGCCCACAGCACCCATAAAGTTACCAGTTTCGAGATTATTGCCCGCTGTAAAAGCTTCGTAAACAGCAATATCAACGCGCTTCAACATAGATGTCAAAACTTTACCAGGATGCAAATAGTTTTGATTGCTATCAACACCAATTGACAAAATACCTTCGTCAGCTGCGGTCTGCAATACACCAACGCCTGTTCCGCCAGCTGCAGCAAAAACAACATCAGCGCCTTGACTGATCTGCGCTTTTGTAAGCTCTGAGCCCTTTACCGGGTCATTCCAAGCTGCAGGTGTTGTCCCTGTCATATTAGCTATGACGGTTGCATTTGGATTAACCGCCTTAACGCCTTGTGCGTAGCCACAGCCGAAGCGGCGGATTAGTGGAATATCCATACCACCAACAAACCCAACAACGCCAGTTTCAGACGCTTGAGCAGCCATCATGCCCACGAGGTAAGAACCTTCATGCTCATTAAAGCCAATACCACGCACGTTGGGCATGCTTAGCCAATTTACGTCGATAACAGCAAACTTAGTGTCTGGGTAGTCTGGCGCTACTTTGCTCAGCGCGTCAGCAAAGGCAAAACCGGCCATTACTATTGGATTTGAACCGGCTTCAGCAAAGCGACGCAAAGCCTGCTCCCGCTGAGCTTCATTTTGAAGTTCAATTTCACGGAACGAACCGCCAGTTTCATCAGCCCAGCGCTCTGCTCCTTTAAAGGCAGCCTCGTTGAATGATTTGTCAAATTTTCCGCCAAGGTCAAAAATGATAGCAGGGTCAGCAAGCGCAGCCGTAGTCGTAAGCGCTAAAGCAGCTACGCTGCCTAAAATAGATTTCATAAAGCTCATTAGAGTCTCCCGTTAATAACTAAAGCTCAGCGGAGAGAATCTCTCTACGCACATGCGAGCAGATCAGACGATCATGTCTAAACTAGCCCACTCTGCCAAGCTCGGATCAATAGAAAAGTAAAAAAAAACTAATATTTTAAAAAATTTAGACCCAAAATCAGCATAAAACTTTTAATTAATA
>LAQD01000017.1:38874-43813 GCA_000981705.1 Rhodobacteraceae bacterium ASP10-04a | reverse complement strand
GTTGTTGTTGGATCCGACCTCTAAAAAACCCCAAAGTCCACCATTACAGGCAGCCTTGTCCAGTAGTTTAGCCACCACTGCCCGCCCATACCCTTGTTTTTGATGGGAAGGAGCACAAGCCACAGTTAGAACTTCCAACTCGTCAACAACCAAGCGCCCCAAAGCAAAACAATGAGATTGAGATATTACAAAAACGCCAGACTGCTCCATCAAAGTCTCAAATTCTATAGCACTCCATGAACGTTCTGTCGTAAAAGCCTGATAGTGAATTTGGGCTAGGTCAGCCGAAGTTAAGCTTGGCTCACGCTGCAACTGGGCGGACTTCAACCACTTCAGGGATATAATGACGCAGTAGATTCTCAATGCCCATTTTGAGCGTTAGAGTCGACGAAGGGCAGCCTGCGCAGGCGCCTTTCATATGTAAATAGACAATACCTCGGTCAAAGCCGTGGAAGGTTATATCACCACCATCTTGCGCCACAGCGGGGCGAACGCGAGTATCCAAAAGTTCTTTAATTTGGACAACGATAGATTCGTCAGCCGCATCGTAATCACCTTCCGCAACAGAAGCAGTTTGGCCATCAGACAGTACAGGTGCACCGGACTGAAAATGTTCCATAATGGCACCCAGCAATGCAGGTTTAATATGATCCCAATCCACAGTATCAGTTTTGGTTACAGTAACAAAATCAGAACCCAAAAACACACCAGCGGTTCCTTCCACCGCGAAAATTCGCTCGGCAAGTGGGCTGGCAGAGGCGCCATCCGCCGAAGGAAAATCTGCCGTGCCCATATCCATAACAGATTGGCCAGGCAAAAACTTCAGAGTCGCAGGGTTGGGTGTACTTTCGGTTTGAATAAACATGGGAGCTATCTCCAGTTGGGGCTACTCAAATATGGGATACAGACCGCACAATGTCAAGTTTTTAGAATAGTTCTAATTCAAAGGAGGTTGAACTCACAGCTAGCTGATAGCTTCCAGTTGTTCTTTGCTCAAGCTGCCAGGAACAATCACGATCGGCACT
This sequence comes from Rhodobacteraceae bacterium ASP10-04a, assembly GCA_000981705.1. Classification (GTDB taxonomy): domain Bacteria; phylum Pseudomonadota; class Alphaproteobacteria; order Rhodobacterales; family Rhodobacteraceae; genus Planktomarina; species Planktomarina antarctica. The sequence goes on along the minus strand of LAQD01000017.1, from coordinate 42,788 downwards.
TCCAAACCACCCGATGATTTGGATAACTGAGTGACCAATGGCCCTGGACCTTTACGGTCATTCGCAGCCCCTAGTACCAGAATATCAACTTCTGTGTCATCACGAATTTGGGACAGAATTTCTGCTACAATTTCACCCTCTCGGATCACAAGCTCAGGATCGACATTATGTTTATCACGCATCCACTTGGCAAAGACCTCAAAATGAGCATTAATCCGATCACGGGCCTCTTCGCGCATAATTGCACCAACACCGATCCAGTGATTGAACTCCTCAGGAGGGATAACTGCCAAAACTTCGACCCGCGCGCCAGTATTCTCGGCGCGCATTGCCGCAAAGCGCATTGCGTTTAAACATTCTGTCGAGTTGTCCAGTACAACCATAAATTTACGCATAAAAAGCCCCCGTTCGATAAGTATCATGCCTGCAGCTTAATGTGCTCGCAACGTTTAAATCATATGAAGCAATAAATTGGCTTCTGATCACAAAAATCCTGCCCTAGCGTAACATACCAACAATATCATAAGTTTTTTGTAAGATTGGAGCAGCCAAGGCCTTTCCCCGTTCAGCTCCACGCGCCAAAATGCGGTCAATCTCGGCAGGATCTTGCATCAATCGTGACATTTCTGTGGAGATTGGCGCAAGCTTCGCCACTGCCAAATCCGCAAGCTTGGGCTTAAAGGCCCCAAATTGCTGCCCTGCAAATTCATTAATCACTGCCTGCACAGTCATTTCATTCAATGAGGCATAGATATTAATCAAATTACGAGCCTCAGGACGACCATTTAAGTCCTCCAGATTATCAGGCAACGGATCCATATCAGTTTTAGCCTTCTTGATCTTCTTTACCAAAGTCTCAGCATCATCTGTCATATTCAAGCGGCTCATATCGCTAGAATCTGATTTGGACATTTTTTTAGTACCATCGCGCAGGCTCATTACCCGAGTAGCCGCACCCTCAATTACGGGTTCTGGAATGGGGAAAAAATCCACACCAAAATCATTGTTAAACTTCACCGCAATATCTCGCGTCAGCTCAAGATGTTGCTTTTGATCTTCGCCTACAGGCACATGTGTCGCGTGATAAATTAAAATGTCAGCGGCCATCAGTGCCGGATAGCCAAATAAGCCAAGCGAAGCGTTTTCGCTGTTCTTACCAGCTTTGTCCTTCCACTGGGTCATCCGCTTCATCCAGCCCATGCGGGCAACACAGTTAAAGATCCAGCCCAGCTGCGCATGCTCTGGCACTTGGCTTTGGTTGAACAAAATAGATTTCTCAGGATCAATGCCTGCTGCAATAAAACCCGCACAAAGTTCACGGGTGTTGCGCCGCAAATCTTCAGGGTTTTGCCACACCGTGATCGCATGCAAATCAACCATACAATAGACTGTTTCAAAACCACCATCAGCCTGCATATCCACAAAACGCTTCATCGCACCAAGATAATTTCCAAGCGTCAACCCACCAGATGGTTGGATGCCGGAAAAGACGCGTGGAGTAAAATTTTGTGTCATAGCAGCCTCAGCTCTGGAATTCGTTAACTGCATCGCATACTCAGCAAGGCCTAAGCCGTCAAGGAAACAAGCCATGTCTGACTCGCCTACCCCAGCCGTCAATCCACTTCCACCTGCGGTGATTGTCCTATTTTTGATCGTTGTCCTGAGTGAAATCTATATCGCCGGAGCCGAAGCACACCTTTGGGGTAGCATTGATGCGCGCATAGGATTAATCCGCCAATTTTCCTTTATGCCAGAGGGCTTTGAGCGCGCAATATCAGCAGGTTTGTGGATTCCTGAGCTGTTCTGGCGAATGCTGACCTATCCATTTGTGCATGGTTCCCTGATGCAGGGTATTTTTGCCAGCGTGTTCGTTTTAGCACTGGGGAAATTTGTCGGTGAAGTCCTAGGAAATGTTGCAGTGGTTGCAATATTCTTCTCTTCTGCGATTTTTGCGGCTTTAGGTTTCGTACTATTCGCTAATTCAAATTTTCCACTTTTTGGCGGTTTCCCCGCAGCTTACGGACTTATTGGTGCCTTTAGTTTTGTACTGTTCAGCCGCTCAGAAGGGCTGTTGAGCCAACAGCTTATGGCATTTCGGTTGCTTGGTATTTTGATGGCAATCAACATCAGCTTTTCCCTTCTTCAAGAAGGACCACCTATTTGGATTGCAGAGTTTTGTGGGGCCGTCACAGGGTTTATCTCCGCAGCCATCATTCACCCAGGCGGAATTCGTGTCATAATAAGCAAATTTCGTCGTGGTTTAGATTAGCGACGTATTAGACGACGCAACTCACTGAAAGTAAAAGCTCCAGCCATGCAGCCAGCAATCCCATAGCTGACAATGCCTGCGACCAAGACTACAATTAATGCAAGGACCCGCGAGTCAGGGGCTTGCAACTGTGGCCCCAGCACTGTTGCGGTCATCCAAATAGCTGCCCCCATCATCAGGCTAGCCAAAACAATTCGCCATGATTTGGCTCGTAATTTTGCATCCAACCGAGCGGCATCACCAAACTTTAGACTGCCCCACCAAAGACACGCCAGCATTGCCCAGCCTGCAAAAGTTGCCCCATAAGCTGAGGCGGTGAAGCCAACATAAGGGCTTAAACCAATGGCGATAACAGCATTAACTGCCAAGGCAACGAGTGCAAAGTAGAAGGGCGACTTAGTGTCCTCACGGGCAAAAAATAGAGGTTGATATAGTTTTTGAAGTACAAAAGCTGGTAAGCCTAATCCGTATATTGCCGTGGCCAAAGCCGTGGCGGCTGTATCGCTGGCGCCAAAGGCCCCACGTTCAAACAATACTGACACCAAGGCAGTCGGAATAACCAAAAGGGCAACAGCACTAGGAATTGTCAGCATCAATGAAAACTCAGCTGCACGGTTAAAAGCTTCACGAGCCCCATCAGTATCATCCAAACGCAACCGGCGCGACAGATCCGGCAAGAGAACGATCCCAACGGCAATACCGACCACACCAAGTGGTAATTGATAGAGACGATCGGCATAATAAAGCCAGGCATTGGCGCCTTCGAAATAACTGGCAATTTGCCGACCAACCAATAGATTCACCTGCACCACACCACCAGCCAAAGCGGCGGGGGCTGCAATCATCGCCAAGCGTTTTAGCTCAGGCGTCATCCGTGGCAGGCGCGGCACAAGGGTAAACCCAACCCGGTGTGCCGCCACCCAAACAAAAGCAAACTGTGCTACCCCGGCTACTGGCACGCTCCATGCGAGTGTTAATCCGATATTCCAATCAGCCCAGTCGGCAATAAACAGCCCGGATAGAAAGCAGATATTTAGCAAGACTGGCGCAGCTGCAGAGGCCACGAAGCGACCTGTAGAATTCAACACCCCAGAGACCAAAGCGGCCAAAGAGATGAATAGAATATAGGGAAAGGCTATGCGACCAAAAACAACTGTGAGATCAAATCTCTCATCCCCCGCAAACCCACTGGCCATAATCCAAACCAAATAGGGCATGGCAAGCATAGCAATTGCATTCAACACAATCAGCACAAAAGCCAACATCGATATGGCATCGCGCGCAAAATCTACAGGACTATCTCCAGAAGCCAGTTTTTTAGAGAACATTGGCACAAAGGCCATATTAAATGCGCCTTCCGCAAAAAATCTGCGGAACAGATTAGGTAATGAAAAGGCCAAAATGAAAGCTTCAGCTACTGGTGTCGCCCCAAGGGTACCCGCTATAAATATGTCACGACAAAATCCCAGAACACGCGATACAAGGGTCCAAAATCCAACAGTAAAGAACCCACGCATGATGCTCATGACAATGCCTTAAGCGCGCCTTGTTTCAGCGCGTCCCGCAGTTTTTGCTCCAACATGTTACGTTTTACCTTCGAATGGAATTTCAGGCCAAACATGTCTTTAACATAGAAAGTATCTAC
>LAQD01000017.1:27765-38798 GCA_000981705.1 Rhodobacteraceae bacterium ASP10-04a | reverse complement strand
CCTAAACGATCTCGGGTATCAACTTCAATGATCGTGTAAATTTCAGAACCTTCATTGTCAAAACTGATCGATGTCGGAACCTGAAAAGCGCGTTCGCGCTTTTTGATTTTATCACGTGACTGAATCGCCTCACGCGCTACAAAAGTACCTTGAAGAGTTTCATTAATCATTTTCTCAAGCCGGCCAAGGTGGGTGTCCTCGTAAGGGTGACCTTCAGCATCTTGAACCCAAAAAACTGCAGTAGCGTAACCATCTTTGCTGGTGAAAGTGCGTGCATCCACAACGTTAGCACCACTAAGCGCCAAGGCACCGCAAAAACGGCTAAAAACGCCCGGATGGTCATCCATCGCAAAACAAATTCGAGTGGCATCGCGATCTTCATCCGGCTGCACATCCATGCGAATCTCGTCATCAGGAATATTTAACAAAAGGCGTGCGAAGATTTGATGCGCTGTGACGTGCAGGCCCTGCCAATAGGACGGATAATGTCTGTTTGTCTCATGGCGCAAAGCGGACTTCGGCCAATTGGCCAAGGCTGCCCTTAAATTTTTCTTAGCTTCTGTGCCGCGATTTTCACGATTAAGATCCTCCAGGCCAGTTTCAAGCGCCTTTTTGGTCTGCCGATACAAAGCGCGAATCAAAACTGCCTTCCAATTATTCCAGACGCCAGGACCAACCCCAGAAATATCGCAGACTGTCAGGACAGTCAGGAGATCCAGCCGCTTAACAGACTGTACAGCTTTGGCAAAATCACGCACGGTTCTGGGATCAGCAATATCACGTTTCTGCGCCATATCCGACATTAATAAATGATGTCGCACCAACCATTCCACGGTGTCTACTTCTTTTGGTTTGAGACCTAGCCGAGGCGCAACTTCTCGAGCAATTTTGGCTCCTAATACAGAATGGTCGTCAGGTCGCCCCTTCCCAATATCATGCAGTAAAAGTGCTATATAAAGAACCTTACGATTAAGCCCACCCGCCAAGATACTGCTAGCCACAGGCAACTCTTCAATCAATTCGCCTCGTTCAATGGCAGCCAAATAGCTGATGGTTTGGATAGTATGCTCATCCACCGTATAGGAGTGGTACATATTAAATTGCATCATCGCAACGATTGGCTCAAACTCCGGTATGAAAGCAGCCAAAACGCCCNNGGGTTACCATGTTTGAGCAGTAAATCCCTGAAAATCCGGAGCGCTTCTTCGGAATTTCGCATCTGAATATCAATCAAATGCAGATTGGCCGAAACTAAACGCATTGCATTCGGGTGGATCAGTAAACCAGTGCGCAGGCCTTCTTCAAAGACCCGCAGCAAGTTCAATTTATCTTCTAGAAATATGTCTGAATCTGAAATTGCCAAACGATTTTGTAAGATGCAATAGCCCGGGCGCAATTTAGGTTTACGCCGTAAAAATCGCGCCAGAACAGGTTCTTTTTTCACATGTGCCGCTTCCATTGCAGTAAGGAAAATACGGGTCAATTCGCCTACTTTGGTGGCATGGCGGAAATAGGTCTGCATGAAATGCTCCACCGCACGCCGCCCACCACGATCTTTGTAGCCCATGCGTTCCGCCACTTCGACCTGCAAATCAAAGGTGAGTAAATCCATGCTTCGATTGGCGATCAAATGAAGATGGCAGCGCACCGCCCAAAGAAATTCCTGTGCTGCAAGAAACGTGGCAAACTCATCAGCCGTAAAAACCCCAGCATCCACCAATTGCTCAGCGTGAAATACCCCATTGATGTATTTCTCAATCCAGAAAAGAGATTGCAGATCGCGCAGACCTCCCTTGCCTTCCTTAACATTTGGTTCGACCATATAACGTTGGCCACCTTGCTTAACATGACGCGCTTCACGCTCAGTCAATTTGGCTTCAGTAAACTCTTTTTCCGTGCCTTTAAACAGTTTCTCACGCAATTGGTTTTGCAGCTCTTCAAATACCTCTTTGTCACCCAGCAGAAAGCGCATTTCGACCAAAGATGTTCGGATGGTATAATCTTCACGTGCAAGGCGTAAACAATCACGAGTGGTACGGCTGGCATGGCCAACCTTGAGACGTAAATCCCAAAGTACGTATAACAGGCTTTCAATCACGCTTTCAGCCCATACAGACATTTTATGGGGTGCAGAAAACATTAAGTCGACGTCTGAAAATGGGGCCATTCCACCCCGACCGTAACCACCCACCGCAATTACAGCCAAACGTTCAGAGGTTGTGGCGACCTGTACTGGATGCAAATAGTTGACCACAGCATCATAGGCAGCAGTCACCACACAATCTGTAAGGTAACAATAGCTCGCCGTTGTGGCATGCGAATTAAAAGGGGACTCTTTAAATGCCAAAGAAATCTCAGCCATGCCAAAGCTGCGGGCCTCCCGTAAAATATCCACCAATTTAGCACGAAGCACGTTGGAGTCTGAAATATCTGACAATTCCACATTAATCTTTGCTGTTATGGCGTCACGGTCAAAAATCTTCCAAGCCTCATTAATGAGTTTATCAGGCTCAATGAGATCAGATCTTTTCAATCTTAAAATCCAAAAATTGAAAAGGAGCTTGGAGCCTCCTCAAGTACAACCACTTGATTGCCATCGATCGTAGCCACGGCTAGCCCACGCTCAATTGTACCGTCTCTGCGCAGTCGAAAAATACCAGCAGCGCCCTGAAAACCACCTATCAAGGTGAGGCCTTTGCGATTTAAAGCATCTCGGTTACCAGTTGCTACAGAAGCCCCAACAGCTGCAACGCCATCATAGGCAATTGCAGCCAGCGGGTGCGGCGCATTGCCATATACCGATTGGAAACGGGCCCGGAATTGCTCAGTTCGGATCGGACTCGGCATCGCGAACCAACCACCTTGAATGGCAGGTAAATGAAAGGCTGAGGGCAACACGTCCCATTGCGAAAGTCCAACATACTGCACCGATTCAGGATCGATCCCAGCCTCCGGCAGCAGCTGCGCGATCAAAGGTAAACCACCGTCATAATCAGCAGTCAAAAATACAACATCAGCATCGATCGACTCATTACGCTCGGCAATACGGCTCATCGCATCCACCAAGTCCTGCTGAGTAAATTCATAACTTTCAATACCTACAGCCTTTAAGCCTCGAGAAACCAAAGATTGCTCAATAGCATTACTGCCCGCCTTACCTGGAATGTTGTTAGCATGCACAATCAAAGCACGGTTTTTGCCTTGACCCGAAGCATAGGCAACTAATCGGTCGGCGGTATTTTGAAAGGTATGACCCAGCACATAGACGTTACCACCGGCAATATCAACGTTATTGGATAGAGACAAAACACTAACACCACTGCTTGCTATCGCAAGACCGGCCGCATTGGCTTCGCCAGAAAATAGCGGCCCCACGATTACCTGTGCGCCTTCCTCAACAGCCAAAAGAGCCATCTCGGCGGCTTGTGCCTCTAGACCTGCAGTATCGTAGATACGCATCTCCATCTCTACGCGCAGAGCCAAATCCTCCATTGCCATCCGAGCAGCTCGCTCCGCTGACACAGCCAATAAACGCACTCCCGGGTCCGCAGCGCTGACTGGCAAGAGAACCGCAACTTGCACCTTTTTCAAGCCATCAATGCTGAGGCCACCAGCTAAACGTGAGCCAGTTGACGGAGCCACACACGCAGATATCAAAAATACACCACAAAGCACCAAAACGGCGCCCCACAAATAACGCATCGAAGAAAATAGAGAAACCATGGTCAAAGCGCCCCTTCAGAGGTTAATAGTCATTCAATAATTTCATTTTATTGCAATTTGCAAAGGGGTCCAGTGATGAATCACAAATTGGTTAAGTTGGAGGCAGGGTTATACCTTGTAGCAACACCTTTGGGCTCCGCTCGCGATATTACCCTGCGTGCACTAGATATTTTGGCATCTGCAGATGTCTTAGCGGCCGAAGATACACGAACAGCGCGAAAGTTATTAGATATCCACGGGGTTCCTTTGGAGGGCAGACGAATCATCGCCTATCATGACCACAGCAATGCTAGCGATCGCCAACGAGTTTTAAACAACATCAATGAGGGGAAATCTGTGGCCTATATCTCTGAGGCAGGGACCCCATTAATTGCAGATCCAGGCTATCAATTGGTTCGCGATGCACGACAAGCAAATATGCCAGTGCTGTCAGCACCCGGGCCCACAGCCTGCATCGCAGCCCTAACGATTGCTGGCCTACCAACCGATCAATTTCATTTTGCAGGTTTTCTACCCCCACAACAAACGGCGAGGCAAAAAAGTTTGGTGGAACTAATGCCTCTGCGCGCGACATTAGTTTTATACGAGTCTGCAAAACGACTAAATGCGCTTTTGACGGATATAGAAATCGTGGGCGGCAGTGAACGCCATGTAGCAGTTTGCAGAGAATTGACCAAAAGATTTGAAGATGTGCAAATAGGTCCCGTAAACACCTTGCGTGCATTTTACGAAGCAAAGCCCGCTAAGGGGGAAATTGTAGTTTTAATTGGTACCGGCGAAGACAACAAAGTAGATGAAATTGATCTGGAAGCGGCACTTGTGCAAGCAATGTTGAGCTTCAGAGTAAAAGATGCGGCAGATACCGTTGCTGGAGCCTACGGTTTACCGCGCCGCGAAATCTATCAAATGGCATTGCGGCTTCAAGGCGTAAAACAACTTGAGTAGACACGATATCGCACCTCAGGCTAGGCTCCATGGACTAAGTGGATCTCAACTTCGAAGAAGGCAATTTTGTCTCCCTATTAGGAGCCAACAAAGGTTACCGAGCTACCAATTCAACGAATGCGCCCACCAAAAACAAAATTTATAATGTATCAAAATATTACTTAATATCCGCCTGCCACTGGCCAGCGAAACGTGTTTGACGCCACGTACATAGGCGTATCTCAGTAATATAGAGATGCATTGGACCAACAACCATGCCTCTTGCCAGCCTGTTACCACAGTGCCATCTAGGGGTGGAAAAGTCTGAGGTTATCACATGTCGAAGAAAATTGCCTTTCAAATGGACCCTATCGAAACCGTCAGCATAGATGGTGACAGCACGTTTCATTTGGCACTGGAAGCCCAAAGCCGAGGATATGAAATTTATTACCACACTCCAGACAAGCTACTGTTTGAAAATGGAAAAGTTTTTGCTAAAGGTCAGAAAATGGTCCTACGTCGAGAACTTGGCAACCACGTTGACCTCGGTGAGTTGGAGCATTTGGACCTTCACGCCTTTGATGTGGTATGGCTGAGGCAAGATCCCCCTTTTGACATGGGCTATATCACTACAACCCATCTTTTAGACTTCTTAAAATCAGACACTTTAGTCGTGAATGATCCATTTTGGGTCCGGAATTATCCCGAAAAACTTCTAATGTTACAATTTCCAGATCTCATCCCCCCCACCACCATAGCACGGGATCTGGACACTCTTAAAACATTTCGAGCTATTCATGGTGATGTGATCGTCAAGCCTCTCTATGGCAATGGAGGCGCTGGAGTGTTTCGTCTCACTCCAGAGGACCGCAACATTGCCTCGCTGCATGAATTATTTACCAGCATCAATAGCGAACCCCTAATCATCCAAAAATTTTTACCGGACGTTAGCAACGGCGATAAGCGTGTCATCTTGGTAGACGGCGATGCTGTAGGTGCAATAAACCGCGTGCCGGCGGCGGGCGAAACTCGCTCCAATATGCATGTCGGAGGCCGCCCTGAAAAAGTTGGTCTCACCGCGCGCGATCTTGAAATTTGTGCAGCGATTGGGCCACTCTTGCGTGAAAAAGGTCAAGTTTTTGTTGGCATAGATGTAATTGGTGATTACTTAACTGAGATCAACGTTACCTCCCCCACCGGACTGCAAGAGTTACAGCGATTTAATGGTACAAATGTGGCGGGTTTGCTTTGGGACGCGATTGAAGCAAAATTATAGCTTAGAATATCCCATCTGTCTGATCTTCTACCGGCTCCATGGTCAGATCGAAATTCGGGATCTCAGCCGTAAGATCATCCACCACCAAGGGTCCACTAGGGCGGGCCAAGCGGTTACGTACAACCCAGATTAAACGGTTTTCGGCACGGGTGATCGCTACATACGCTAAACGCTTCCACAGCTGAGTACCCGCTTCGGTCCGGTTCATCTTTGCAGCCACATAAATATCTGGCGCAAACACCTGTACCGTATCCCACTGCGAGCCCTGCGCCTTGTGTATGGTAACTGCCGCCCCGTGGAGAAACGTGGCGCCCATGCGAGCGGCAAACGGGATGAAGGGTTCTTCCTCGCCAGGCTTCTCAATTTTAACAATGCTTGCGGCACTAATTTGTGGCTGCTCTGCACCGATCACATGCAATCGCGAGAATCCTGGCTTACGCCCGAGGCCCAGATAAACCACTTGCGCGCCCTTGATTAAACCACGCGCCTCAAGATCCAGCCGCTTCTTTCTATGCTTTATGGGTAATTCAATACCGTCACAGATAAGCGGTTCACCTGCCAAAAGTTCTTCAAATGGCGCATCAAAGGCTCCACGAAACGCCTGAATAAGCTTGATACGCGTCACATTTCGCCAGACCAGAACAGGGGAGCGCGCCATCAGATCCGAATCAACCCGTTGGCCTATGACAACACGCTCATCCCTGCGCGCAGCCTCCTCTACCATATTCTCAAAATCTGAAAATTGTAGAGTGGAGTCACCCAAGGCATGGGCTAAATCCAGGATTGGGTTGTCTTGGGTCTGGCGGTGCACCCGGCTGAGTACCAAGCGACGCTTCTCTGGTAACGCGTCAAACACCATTGCCCCAGATTGGTTCACCGGCGCCAATTGCGCCGGATCGCCAAATAAGATCAGGGTTGGGAATATTTCTTTCAGGTCCTCCAACTGCTTTTCGTCCAGCATCGAGCTTTCATCCACAAACCCAATATCTAAGGGATCTTCACGCCGCTTCCATCCAGTGATAAAATCGGATCCCCGCAATCCAGCTGCAGCTAGGGCACCCGGTATTGAGGCATTGGACGCATAAAAATTATGGGCCCGGTCCAAGGAAATATCCGTCACCCCTTCGACCTCAGGCCGCGAACCGTTACCAGCAAGCCATTCGGCGATTTTCTCATATTCAGGGTCATACATTGGTGTGTAAAGAATACGGTGGATCGTGGTGGCTGGCACCCCACGATTGCGCAGCACGCTGGCAGCTTTATTAGTAGGTGCCAAAATAGCCAGAGTGCGGCGATCTTTTCGCGCCTTAGGCTCATAATCTCCTGACACGATATTCATTCCAGTATCTTTCAACGCATGGTAGAGCTGAGCCAAAAGTAGAGTTTTACCAGATCCAGCCTTCCCAATCACCGCCGCAATACTGGTTTTACCTTCACGGTGTGGCTCCAGCATACCATTTGAAATATCTACACCAGCAGAGCGCAGAATTTCGCTGATAGTATCATAGGCTTGCGCCTGATCATCTGAGTAGGAAATGTTCTTCTCTAACATGCCCCTATGTAGCCAATGGCACAGAGTGAGGCCAGTGCAATTCTCCACTCATACAGAGGCAACGATATTTTAAATATATCTGCCTACACTTTAATCATCGTGCCGCCAACAAGGTTTCAGAAACCGTTCGCAAACCTCGGCAAGGCGCTTGGACCAATACTGACATATTACCCGGTAAATGCTGATTACGACGCATTTTCATATGGGCTTTGGGAAGCTCTGTCCAATCGAACACTTCTGATAGGCAAGGGTTCAACTTATCCTCACACATTAGTCTATTGGCCGCTGCCGCCTGTTTGAGATTAGCAAAATGTGAGCCTTGCAACCGCTTTTGGTGCATCCACATATAGCGGACATCCAAGGTCAAGTTATATCCAGTAGTCCCAGCACATATCACTACCATTCCGCCTTTTTTGCAGACAAACGTCGAAATTGGGAAGGTACTTTCACCCGGGTGCTCAAACACCAAATCAGGATTGTTGCCCTTTCCAGTTATCTCCCAAATAGCCGTGCCAAATTTGCGCGCCTCTTTAAACCAAGTCGCGTATTGTGGGGTGTTTACAGTAGGCATTTGTCCCCAACAGTCAAAATCGCGTCGGTTAATCACACCTTTGGCACCAAGCCCCATCACAAAGTCACGTTTGCCTTCATCGCTAATCACTCCAATTGCGTTTGCACCAACTACACTGGCCAATTGCACTGCATAGGATCCAAGCCCACCAGATGCACCCCAGATCAATACATTTTGGCCAGGTTTCAGCTCATGTGGGGCGTGACCAAATAGCATCCGATAAGCAGTCGCAAGGGTCAAAGTATAGCAGGCACTTTCCTCCCAAGTCTGGTGTTGCGGTCTAGGCATCAACTGTTGGCTTTGAACCCGAGTAAACTGGCTGAAGGATCCGTCTGGCGTTTCATATCCCCAGATGCGTTGCGAGGTGGAATACATTGGATCGCCACCGTTACATTCTTCATCGTCACCATCATCTTGATTGCAATGCACCACAACCTCATCACCGATCTTCCAGCGGGTCACTTTGGAGCCTATAGCCCAAACGATACCAGCAGCATCAGAACCAGCAATATGGTACGCTTGCTTGTGGCTATCGAATGGGCTGATGGGCAGTCCCAATGCGGCCCAAACGCCATTATAATTGACACCAGCAGCCATCACCAACACCAACACATCATAATTATCAAGCTTTGGTACGTCTAAAATCTCTTGCAGCATTGCCGTATCTGGCTCCCCATGGCGATCTCTACGAATAGCCCAGCCATACATCTGGGTTGGCACATGCCCTAGAGGCGGCATTTCACCCACTTCATAAAGGTCTTTCTTAACCGCGGAAAAGGCGGTCAGAGATGAGTTTGAATCCAACGGCATTGGATGTCCCTTCACATTATTACTGCATTACAGAATCGATCTGCCCAAGGATTAGATAAAATTCATTACGTAATAATGCAACCAAATTTTATATAAAATTGTAATTTTATTGCTTTTAATATTATAAATTTTTTGAAATTCTAAAGCTAAATTTCAGAGATTTAGCCGCTATTCTATATTAAGACTATATCTGAAGTTAACTCATATAGTTTATATCCTCAATAAAAATAGGCTAAATCAAAATAAAATTGGTACTGTTACGGTTGCCACATAGCGATGAATTGACAGAGTGTCATTATTACGCCATCAGATATTTAAACGCAATAATGCTGCGTCATTATAAAGTGAGGCCTACCTATGACCGAAGTGAGTAAAGATCGTCCTTGGCTATTTCGAACCTATGCCGGCCACTCAACTGCAGAGGCCTCTAATGCTCTATACCATTCAAATTTGTCCAAGGGTCAAACTGGTTTATCAGTGGCCTTCGACCTCCCAACCCAAACAGGATATGACAGTGACCATGTCCTAGCCCACGGCGAGGTAGGTAAGGTTGGGGTTCCAATTTGTCATTTAGGGGACATGCGTACGCTTTTTGCAGATATCCCATTAGACAAAATGAACACCTCAATGACAATCAATGCCACGGCCCCTTGGTTGCTCTCATTATACATAGCGGTCGCTGAGGAGCAGGGCTTGGACACTACAGCTCTGCAGGGCACAGTACAAAACGATATCATTAAAGAATATTTGAGCCGAGGTACTTATATTTGCCCACCGAAACCATCTCTGCGCATGATCACTGACATAGCTGCCTATACCCGCGAATATCTACCGAAATGGAACCCAATGAACGTCTGTTCGTATCACTTGCAAGAGGCGGGTGCGACACCAGAGCAAGAGCTCGCCTTTGCTTTGGCTACAGCCACTGCAGTATTGGATGATTTACAAGGCAAAGTTCCCGAAGAACATTTCAGTGAAATGGTCGGGCGGATCAGTTTTTTTGTGAATGCTGGAATTCGTTTTGTAACTGAAATGTGCAAAATGCGTGCCTTTGTTGACCTTTGGGACCAAATTTGTCGCGACCGCTATGGGGTCGTCGACCCTAAAATGCGACGCTTTCGCTACGGGGTACAGGTCAACTCGCTTGGCCTGACGGAACAACAACCAGAAAACAACGTCTATCGCATTCTGATCGAGATGTTGGCGGTGACGCTGTCGAAAAAAGCCCGCGCACGCGCAGTGCAATTGCCTGCTTGGAACGAAGCCTTAGGTTTACCGCGGCCGTGGGACCAACAATGGTCCCTGCGTATGCAACAAATCATGGCTTTTGAGACTGACATTCTGGAATATGAGGACTTATTTGATGGAAACCCAGCAGTGGAGCGCAAAGTAGCCTCTCTTAAAGAGGGTGCACTGGCAGAACTGGCATTGATTGACGGCATGGGCGGCGCAGTAGAGGCCATCGGGTATATGAAATCTCGGCTGGTCGAATCAAACGCATCGCGCATCGGCCAAATTGAAAGTGGTGAGATGACGGTTGTCGGCGTGAATACCTATCAAACCGGGGAACCCAGTCCCCTCACGACCGGGGAGGACGCTGTTATGAATGTTGATCCCGCAACTGAAGCCGAACAAATTTCTCGTTTGAACATATGGCGCGCCAGCCGTAATCCTGCAGCCATACAACAGGCCCTGGATCAACTGCGCAAAGCTGCAGTTGACGGCAGCAACATTATGCCTCCCTCGATTACCGCCGCCAAAGCCGGCGTGACAACCGGAGAGTGGGCCGATGTAGTGCGCCAGGTCTTTGGACAATATCGCGGACCCACTGGGGTCAGCACTAGCCCCTCCAACAGTACCGAAGGGCTAGACGAAATTCGCGAGTCAGTTGCTACGGTGAGTAAAAAACTAGGAAGAAAACTAAAGTTTTTGATGGGCAAACCCGGCCTTGACGGCCATTCGAATGGCGCCGAGCAAATCGCCACCCGTGCTCGCGACTGCGGAATGGAAATTTCCTATGAGGGTATTCGTTTGACGCCAAAAGAGATTGTTGCAGCCGCTCAAGATGGACAGGTGCATGTGATTGGCCTTTCAGTTTTATCAGGCTCACATATTTCTTTAATGCAAGACGTCATGACCAAGTTGGAGCAGGCAAATCTGGGGCATATCCCTGTGGT
>LAQD01000017.1:18940-27636 GCA_000981705.1 Rhodobacteraceae bacterium ASP10-04a | reverse complement strand
AGCAGGTCCAATCGCAGCACAGTAACAGAGTAATTTAGTAAAAGCTCTGTGGATCAATATCGATCGATAGCTTTAATGAGTTAGGCAGTTTGAACATCGCGGTCCACTCGGTAAGGGCAACTTGTATAGGTGCTGTTTTGCTGGCCTTCACCAACAGCCGCACTCGATGCCGCCCACGCACCCTGGCTATCGGCGCAGGCGCAGGACCAAAAACTTCAGCCCCTATTTTAGTAAGTGGTGAGCAGTTTCGCGCCATCACTTGGCCCACATTGAGCGCTTCTTGCGCATCAGGTGACGAAAGTACGATCCCTACAAGCCGGCCGTATGGAGGCACCCCGGCCGCCTCTCGCTCGCGCGCTTCCGTTTGCCAAAAAGCATCTTCATCTCCGCCCAAAATGGCTCTTATAACCGGGTGTTCGGGCTGATGGGTCTGCAACACAGCCACCCCAGGCTTATCCGCCCGACCAGCCCGGCCTGCTACTTGGCGCATCAATTGAAAAGTCCGTTCTGCAGCACGCAGATCTGAGCCTTGAAGGCCTAAATCTGCATCAATCACCCCCACAAGGGTCAGTAACGGAAAGTTATGGCCCTTAGCCACTAACTGCGTACCTATGATAACATCCACTTCGCCCGTAGCCAAAGCGGCAATCTGGGCTTTGAGTGCACGCGCCGAGCCAAATAAATCAGAAGATAATACGGCTACTTTTGCATCAGGGAACAATGCCGTGGCCTCCTCCGCCAATCGCTCAACACCCGGTCCCACCGCTGCCAAGCGACCCTCGACCTCGCAATTAGGACAATTTGTTGGCACAGGCTTAGTCTCACCACATTGGTGGCACATCAAGCGCTTTAAAAACCGATGCTCAACCATCCGCGCATCGCAATTATCACAGCCTACCTGATTGCCACAAGCCCTGCATAGAGTGATGGGCGCATAGCCCCGCCGATTAATGAACAGCAAAGACTGCTCACCGACTTCGATGCGATATTCAACCATTTTTTGCAAGCTGGGCGATATCCAACGATCCCCCGGTAGGGTTTCTTGGCGCATATCAATAGCGCGCATATTGGGCAGAACTGCCAGGCCAAATCGGCTCTTAAGATCAATCTTTTTATACTTGCCAGTCTCAACGTTAGCCCAGCTCTCTAAGCTAGGCGTGGCACTGGCCAGCACCACCTGACCGCCCACCAAAGACGCACGCAGCACCGCCATATCGCGTGCATTATAAAGTACGCCGTCCTCTTGCTTGTAACTAGTATCATGTTCTTCATCGACAACGATCAGACCCAGGTCTTGGAACGGTAGGAATAGGGCAGACCGCGCACCAACTACCATCTGCGCATCGCCTTGACCAACCATTTTCCAAGTACGGCGGCGCTCGGTCATAGTGACACCCGAATGCCATTCCGCAGGCCGCGCACCAAAGCGGGCTTCTACGCGTGTCAGAAACTCGGTCGTTAGTGCAATTTCAGGTAGAAGGACCAAGGCCTGACGCCCCTGCTTAAAGCAGCCAGCCACTGCTTCAAGATAGACTTCAGTCTTTCCCGATCCCGTGACTCCCTTTAAAAGTGTCGTGCTGTAGCCCTGATCATTGCCCTGCAGATAAACTACCGCCGCAGCTTGATCTTCTGACAACTCCTTACCGGACAAAGATGGATCCAATTGCGGAAATGGCATATCCTGCGGTGTGACATGTTCCTCCACAGCCCCCAGTTTCACTAGACCCTTTACAACCGAAGTCGTGACCCCAGCAGCCTCTGCAAGCTCTTTGAGAGTAAAGCTCAGGCCATCAAATTCCTCCAACACAGCCAAAACTCTCTGGCGGGTGTCGGTCTTCCGCGTGATGTCTGACTCGCCCATGCGGTAGACATGCCGCATTGAGGGTGGGTTACCCAAGCCCGGGGCACGCGTAGCCAACCTAAGCATTTTAGACATCGGCGTGAGCGTGTACTCCGACACACGGCGCAAAAACTCCTGCATACTTTGTTGCATCGGCGCCACATCCAAGACACGGATCACCGAACGAGTTTTGGCATAATCGAAATCTCCCATGCCTGCGGCCCAAATTACGCCTAAGACTTTGCGAGGTCCCAAGGGGACTTCCACAAAGGCACCCTGCCAACACCCCCCCTCGGGAGCTTTATAATCAAGTGTTCGATCAAGCGGTTGGCTGGTTAGCACAGCAACCAAATCACCTTGATTAAAGAATTGGGGCTCAGACACATTATTTCCTTAGCAGTGGGGCTTTTAGAACCTATAGAACTAAGGTAAAGGTTCCAGCAACTAAGGCCAACCTATCAAGGACATCAGTCATGAAATTTTTTGTTGATACTGCTGAAATAGACGCAATTGCCGAATTAAATGATTTGGGTATGGTTGACGGGGTCACCACTAACCCCTCTTTAATCATGAAATCAGGGCGTGATATCATCGAAGTGACCAAGGAAATATGTGACTTGGTCTCTGGTCCAGTAAGCGCCGAAGTTGTGGCGACCAAAGCCGAAGCCATGATAGCTGAGGGCCGCAAGCTTGCGGAAATCGCATCAAATATCACAGTTAAGCTGCCGCTGACTTGGGATGGGTTGAAGGCCTGCAAAGTTTTGTCCGGTGAGGGTAAAATGGTTAACGTGACCCTATGCTTTAGCGCGAACCAAGCCCTTTTAGCCGCCAAAGCGGGTGCTACATTCATCAGTCCATTCATTGGCCGTCTGGACGATGTGAACATTGATGGCATGGATCTCATCGCCGATATTCGCCAAATCTATGACAACTTTGGCTTTGATACACAGATTTTAGCGGCGTCTATTCGCACGGTAAACCATGTGACACAGGCCGCTTTGATCGGTGCTGACGTAATTACCGCACCGCCAAATGTGATCAAATCTTTAGCCAATCATCCCTTGACCGATAAGGGCCTTGAGCAATTCATGTCAGATTGGGCAAAAACAGGGCAGAAAATTCTCTAAACCTGTGATATTGGTGTTTTGTATCAGGTGGGGCGACCACAACTTCAGTGAACGAGGCATCCATGGACCTTCAAACAGCGGCGCAAGCAGAAGAAATCTTGCGTGATATCATTATCAAAAACCCTAGGATCGTTTTAGATGACCCACCGGTAATGCGAGCCTTAGTCTCGGCCAATGATCAGCTACGAGGCGAGAATATCGTTGATCTCCGCAGTGTTGCAATGAGGCGCCTCGAAACCCAGCTTGATCGCCTCGAGGCCACTCACCGATCAGTGATTGCAGCGGCCTATGACAACCTTGCAGGAACCCAGCAAATTAATCGTGCCATTCTGAAGGTCATGGAACCTAATGATTTTGGGAGCTTTCTTGAGATGACAGAGAGAGACATGCCCGACATTTTGAAGATTGATTTCGCCAGTCTTATTTTAGAAACCACACAACAAGAGCCAGATCCAACGCTTGCGCAACTTAGTTCTGTTTTGATCCCCGCCCCTACAGGCTTTATCGATAAATATCTTTCCTCACGCGCAGGAAAGATAGGTACTAAAGTAACGCTCCGAGCCGTGACATCGCCAAGTGCACTTGTCTACGATAGCGCCCCTTGTTCGATTGGCTCAGAGGCCTGCCTAAGGTTGGAGTTTGGCGCGGAGACCGTACCCGGCCTATTGATTTTGGGTGCAAACGACCCAAATCAGTTTTCGCCTGCGCAGGGCACTGATCTTTTGACTTTTTTTGGTACAGTTTACGAACGAGCTGTGCGCAGATGGCTGGCCTAAAGGCTACTCCATGGCGTTACAGCCCCCACTTAGCCTAATCTCCCCTGCAGCAAGCGAAGCAATGCTGCATTGGTTAGCTCATGAGCGAGCCCTCAAATCTGCAGCAGACAATACGCTCAAAGCATATGCATCCGACGTGACTGGGTTTTTGAGTTTTATGGCACAGCATCGCGGCGGGCCAGAAGGACTGGCTGCACTAGCCAGAATTCACATCCGCGACATGCGCGCTTGGATGGCCCATGAGCGCGGACGTGGCGTGGGAAGCCGCAGCTTGGCACGCACATTGTCTGCTGTAAAAAACTTCTTTCGCTGGTTGGCCGAGCACCATGAACTTGAACCAACGGCCGTATTGCTGACCCGTATGCCAAAGTTTGAGAAAAAACTGCCACGCCCACTGGCGGTGGGTGCTGCTCATGAGATGATTGATACCGTGGACACTCAAGCCCAAGAGGATTGGGTCGCAGCACGCGATGCTGCGGTCTTAACTCTACTTTATGGCTGCGGTCTACGCATATCGGAGGCTCTAGGCCTCTCTGGGGCGGATGAGCCCCTACCCGACGTTCTGCGTATAATTGGCAAGGGGGGTAAGGAACGAATTGTCCCAGTCCTGCCCGTAGCCAAAGCTGCCGTGGCACGATATACTAAGCTGTGCCCTTTCCCCATAGAACAGAGTTCACCCCTATTTTGCGGGGTGCGTGGTGGTAGGTTAAATGCGGGATTAGTACAAAAAGCCATGCGCTCAGCGCGGATGAAATTAGGCCTACCCGCCACCGCGACCCCACATGCAATGCGACATTCATTTGCCACGCATTTAATGAACGCTGGTGGAGACTTGCGGACTATCCAAGAGTTACTGGGCCATGCGTCATTATCAAGCACACAGGCCTATACGGCTGTGGATACAGAGCGGCTAATGAATGTTTACAACGCCTCACATCCGAAAGCCTGATTGCCACTGTCAAGCTTTTCCGCTTATAGAGTGAAATGGATATACGCGCAAAAGCCTTAGCGGTGCATTTTCTCACCGCAACCGGAGCTGTCTTTGCCATACTGGCATTGCTGGAAGCGGTGAATGAAAAATGGGACATGATGTTTGTCTGGTTGGTTGTGGCCTTTTTTGTCGATGGAATCGATGGGCCGTTAGCGCGTCGCTACAATGTAAAAACCAACGCGCCAACTTTTGACGGTGTGCTGTTGGATCTCATTATTGATTACCTCACATATGTCTTTATCCCTGCCTATGCCTTATTTGCTAGTGGGTTATTAGCAGGCTGGTCTGGCTGGGTTGCTATAATTGTTATCACCTTTGCCAGTGCTATGTATTTCGCAGATACTCGAATGAAAACAAAGGATAATTCCTTTCAAGGTTTTCCTGGCGCTTGGAACATGGCAGTCATTGTAATTTTTGCCACCACGCCAAATCACTGGGTAATTTTAGGGTTCGTTACAATATTGGCTATCACCATGTTCCTGCCACTCAAATTTGTGCATCCAGTGCGCACCGAACGGTGGCGGCCCGTCACCCTGCCCACAGCATTGGCTTGGGTTGGCTTTGCAGCTTGGGCAGCTTGGGGAAATTTCACAGAGGTTCCTGCTGCAAATATAGGCCTCTTGATCACTTCTACATATTTGTTGTTCGCGGGGATCGCTCAAGAACTGACAGCTCATAAAGCCTAGAAACGAGTTAAAATAATTCCGAGGCCTATCACGATCCCAGCCAGAATTTTGACTGGTCCCATCTGATCACGAAAGAAGACCCAACCTAAGATCATGGCGAATAAAATGCTGCTTTCGCGTAATGCCGCCACTAACGCAATGGGCGCCTCAGTCATGGCCCAAACCACAATGGCATAAGCTGTAAAAGAGGCGAGCCCCGCCAACAGTCCAACCGAGATTTGTCGTACATTACGCGGCCAGACAGAATGCCCCCGCAAGGCAAAGATGGCCGGCGTATAAAAAAGAGCCGAGAAAATTAGTAGCCAAGATACATAGGCCAACGCATCACCCATGGCCCGTGCACCAAGTCCATCCACCAATGAATAACCCGCCGTGGCACAGGCCGACCCAATGGCCATAGGAATTAATTTACGGTCTTCACCCGATAGGAACACACCCTGCGCCATCATGACTATGCCAAGTCCTAAAACAAAAATACCCCACAAGTCGAAGCCAGTCAGCGTATCAATTCCAAACAGTAAGCTGATCACCAAAACAATCATGGGTGCGCCTCCACGCGCAATAGGGTAAACTCGGCTGAGATCTCCACGTTCATAGGCAAAGCCTAAAAATAGCTGATAAAACATGTGTATGATGCCTGAGGCGAGCAGCCAAAGCCAAACTTCCCCCTGAGGAAATGGTAAAAAAGGAATTAGCGAAAGACCAATAAACGCATGCGCAAGGGTCAAAATTAGCATACCAGTTTGCTTATTGTCTCCAGTTTTGACCAAAGCGTTCCAACCCGCATGCAGCATGGCAGAAATCAGAACAGCACAGAAAACTAAAATATTCATAAAGCATTCTTAAACAGGAAACTCTGGGAGGCAATTAGTGCCTCCCAGAACAGTAATATCAACCGCCTTAGCCGAGGGCTGAATCACATCTGCCACAGACGCCCTTACGACCATACTGACCCACATCAGGCAGGATTTTCCAACAGCGTTCGCATTTAGCGCCATCAGCTTTCATGAAAGTGACGGAAATTCCGACAGTATCCTCCAGGACAAACGCATTATCAGGTGCAGCTTGGGTGGATATTTCAATCCCAGATGTGATGCATAAATCTGCAAAAGAGACAGATTTCAACACACCCGCCATAGCGTTATCTACATAGACCACGGGGGCGGCCTCTAGGCTAGAACCGATATTCTTTTCGCGGCGCTCAACTTCCAAGGCACCAGTAACTACACGGCGCACTTTGCGAATTATAGCCCATTTGATAGCTAAATCAGGGTTAAACCATGTGGTAGGTGTAGTTGGCATATCCACGAGATGCACTGAGCTTTCAGCGCCTGGATTGCGTTCCAGCCAAACCTCTTCCATCGTGAAGGTCAGAACAGGGGCCAACCAGGTGGTTAGCCGGTGGTACAATAAATCCAACACTGTGCGTGCGGCTCGACGCTCAGCCGTATCACCGTCACAATAGAGCACATCCTTACGGATATCGAAGTAGAATGACGACAGATCAACCGTTGCAAACTGAAATAACGCTTGGAAAACACCTTGGAAATCATAGGCCATATAGCCTTTGCGCACGGTCTCATCCAGCTCTGCTAACCGGTGCAAAACCCATAGCTCCAACTCTGGCATAGCATCCAATTCAACCCGATCCCCATCGCTAAAGTCGGCAAGAGAGCCCAGCATAAAGCGCATGGTGTTGCGCAGGCGGCGATAGCTATCTGCAACGCCTTTCAAAATTTCAGGGCCAATCCGTAGGTCGCTGGTGTAATCTGACTGGGCCACCCAAAGCCGCAAAATGTCTGCCCCATATTGTTTGGTGACATCATCTGGAGATACGGTATTGCCAATAGATTTGGACATTTTCATGCCCTTTTCATCTAACGTGAAACCGTGGGTTAAAACCCCACGATAAGGTGCGCGTCCTTGCGTGCCACAGGATTGTAACATGGATGAGTGGAACCAACCGCGGTGTTGATCAGTACCTTCCAAATAAAGGTCCGCCATGCCATCATCAGACCCATCGTCCCTGTCTCGCAACACAAAGGCATGGGTTGAACCACTGTCGAACCAAACATCCAAAATATCAAAGACCTGCGTATAACCCTCAGGCTCCACAATGCCCGACAAGAACCGCTCTTTTGCACCGTCCATGTACCACGCATCAGCACCTTCAACTTCAAAAGCCTCCAGTACGCGGGCATTCACAACTGAATTTCGCAAGAGGTAATCGTCATCAGTAGGAAGGCTCCCATTTTTGGTGAAACAAGTCAGGGGCACGCCCCAAGCCCGTTGCCTTGACAAGACCCAATCAGGCCTTGCTTCAATCATAGAATGCAAACGATTCCGACCAGTGGGTGGGGTCCAAGTGACTAGCTCATCGATTGATGTCAGCGCCCGCTCGCGGATAGTTTTACCATAGGCATCCAAACCATCATTCACTGGCTTATCGACAGCTGCAAACCACTGCGGGGTATTGCGATAGATCACAGGAGCTTTTGAGCGCCAGCTGTGTGGATAACTATGTTTAATCTTGCCACGTGCTAGTAATCCGCCCACTTCGGCCAGCTTTTCGATGATCGCACTGTTGGCGTTGCCCTCTTTGCCATTCGGCTTCAAGATTGCCTTGCCACCAAAGAACGGGAGATCCGCACGAAAACGGCCATCTTCCATGACGTTATAGGTAATAACTTGCTCGAGCATACCAAGATCACGGTAAAGCTCAAACTCCTCCATCCCATGGGATGGAGCACAATGCACAAAGCCGGTGCCTTCGGTGTCAGTTACAAAGTCAGCAGCGCGGAAATCACGGATATCATCCCATTCGCCTTCGCCACCTTCGACGCCGTTCAACGGGTGCAACAGCTGAATCTTAGACAAATCATCCTGCGTGACATCACAAATGCGCCGGAACATTGTGGTATCAAGGCGAGCCCGACCAAATACGTCTTCAGCCAAGTTATCAGACAGAATAAAGTGCTCCCCGATACTCACCCAGCATTCTTCAGGGCGGCCAATGACCTCATAAAGCCCATAGGAAATACCAGCACCATACACGACTGCCTTATTGGACGGCATCGTCCAAGGCGTTGTGGTCCAAATCACAACTTTAGCACTGTCTAGGACCGCATCGCCCGTACCCACCACTTTGAACTTCACCCAAACGGTGAAGCTTTCCTTATCGTGATACTCCACCTCAGCCTCAGCCAGAGCGGTTTTCTCAATCGGTGACCACATCACAGGTTTTGAGCCTTGATATAAGGTGCCATTCATCAAAAA
>LAQD01000017.1:0-18822 GCA_000981705.1 Rhodobacteraceae bacterium ASP10-04a | reverse complement strand
TCACGGCATTCTTGGCGAAATTCCACAACGGGAACAGCATCTTTATCACGGCCTTTTTTACGGTATTTCTCTTCTATTTTCCATTCGATAGGGAGACCATGGCAATCCCAGCCCGGAATGTAGCGGGCGTCCTTACCCATCATCTGCTGCGAACGCACCACCATATCTTTGAGGATTTTATTCAGCGCATGACCGATGTGTAGATTGCCGTTGGCATAGGGAGGACCATCGTGCAATGTAAAGCTTTCACGGTCTTTTTTCTGACGTAAACGATCATAAACGCCAATGTCAGCCCAGCGCTCCAGCCATTCGGGCTCACGTTTGGGCAATCCTGCACGCATCGGAAAATCCGTCTTAGGCAGATTGAGGGTATCTTTGTAATCAACTGTGTCGTCGGACATATCGTGTCTCTTTTTGAAGAACTGAAAAGGGGTAGCGCTGTAGGCTCCAGCACCATTGGCCCGGCGGCTGCATTATCACAGCGCCGGGGATATAATTCGTAAAATGATCAATATCCTTACCATATTGGAAACGTTATAGGCCGCTAGGCGCCACTGTACAACTAACATCACACAGAGAGCTTTTCCTTTTGGATTAGGAGGCAAGTAAAGCCTGATACACTTTGTTTATTTAAAGTAACCAATACATATTTTACCAAATTGTGTCAGGGTGATGTCTTCATAATTAGCTCCAATTTCAACAGTTAAATAAGAACTAAGTGTCTCAATCAGGGAACAACCTCCAGCGGTAAAATATGTCTGGGAGGCCATAGTCATTATCCTGCCCTTCACTAGTTTCCAAAGCCTCAAACCCCAAATTCTGGTAAAACTGTTGTGCACCATTGTCAGCTTGAAATACCCAAAGCCTTAACTCGTTGAATTGCTCCTGAGCATAGCGAATAGTTGCTTGCCCAAACCCAAGCCTTTGGAACCCAGCCTTGATATAGAGTGACTGAATAATGTTATCTTCAAGAGCTAGAAAACCAACAGATTGCCCATCGTAGTGCAATATGGTCACTGTAGTATGCTCCAACAGCCAACGGCCATAATCAGCACGTTCGGCGTCTGTATGTACCTGCGGGACCCAGTTTGTAGCCAGTCTCCAATCTTCCAAAATTTGACTAATTTCCATCGCATCCGAGCACGAACCAGCTATAAGCTCTAGTTTCATAGCGAACCTCTAATAAAAAAATTGCGTCGCGCAGTACATCCTTATGGCCAGCCCAGTTCTAACCGATTCTAATATCACTGACAAAATCATTCTGTTCCCTTACGTGATACTCCAAAAATAGAGCCCACAATACCTCTTGCCTAGCACGTAGCAATTGCCAAACCTCTTAGCACAGTTTAATGCCAAAATATGCCCAGATATGCACTCAAAATTGAATATCATGGCCAAGCCTTTTATGGCTGGCAACGCCAAAATGATTTACCAACAGTGCAGAGAGCACTGGAACAGGCCCTAGGGAAGTTAGAGGCAGACCTGCCAAATATTGCGGCAGCCGGACGAACAGATACCGGGGTACATGGGCTTGGGCAAGTAGCACATTGTGACATGCAAAAAACCTGGAGCACAGAAAAGCTCAAAGGCGCTCTGAACTTCCATCTGAAGCCAAATAAGATTGCGGTCCTTGACTGTGCGCTAGTTGACCCCAATTGGCACGCACGGTTTTCAGCAGTTGGGCGAGATTATGTTTTTCGATTAGTCTGTCGCCGTGCTCCAGTGACCCATGATGCAGGCCTTGTGTGGCAGTCGCGGCATCCTTCTTTAGACATTGATTCTATGCGAGCGGGTGCGGCTTATATGCTTGGCACCCACGATTTTACGACATTTCGATCCACCATGTGCCAAGCCAAAAGTCCAGTTAAAACACTGGATGTTTTGGACCTGTCAGCGCATGACTATCACGCCGGCAACGAAATACGCTTTCACGTCAAAGCACGAAGCTTTTTGCACAACCAAGTGAGAAGCCTCGTGGGGTCTTTAGAACGAGTGGGGGCAGGCACTTGGGCGCCTGAACGTATGGCAGAGGCCCTAGCCGCAAAAGACCGTTCAGCCTGCGGACCAGTTTGCCCACCTGATGGGCTATATCTTGAGAATGTAAGGTATTCATCAGATGTATTTACGAAACATAAGGCCGATTAATCGTTATCAGTGAGACCAGCACCTGCCCCAACAAGCCTCGACGCGTCAGTTTCTGGTACATAGGTTAACGCTGCATATGTCTCCAGTTGCTGCCATTCATCAGGAGCAACTTCACACCTTGCAGGTTTTAGCATAGGTCGCTCATCCACCATAACTAATAAATCTTCACCCTGCGCCACTACTGATACTCCACGATAACGAGCCAGTGCCTCCGTGACATCACACGAGGACACTCCACGAATGCACACTCGAGGTGACGCCAGGTACGCTGCATCTGCACAAGCCCAGAAATCCCTAAGTATATGAGCATTTTTTATGTCCAAACCTATAGAAAAATCAAAGCTAGCCGTGAGTATCGGCTTGGCCAATTGTGTCAAAAGCTGTTTTAAGGCCCACGGGCTAGCTGCCATCGCAGCGGCTACCTCCTGGGCTTGCGCCACGGGCAGACCAATACCCCGACAAGCTTTCAAGACCATCATCTTTAACTCATTCTCTGAAATATTCATGGTGCTGAAACCGGCAACCACCAATCATCTCGCGCCGTACCTGCAGCAAGGTCTGAAGCCAAAGGAGCGCCCTGCGCCAAAGTAATCCGGGTCCAAAGTTGGGATTTCGGGTCGAACTTGCTTGCACCAAAGAATGACAGTTTACACCGCAACATATCAATCGGGGCCATTTCTCCATCCACAAGGTTATCACGAATCTCCGAATAGGGATTGTGCACCAAAGCTTGCACACGCTGCACCGCCAACCGATGTCGCGGAACTTGTGCCAAAAACTGCCAAATTGGGCCACTTTGCCCCTGTAAATCCTGCGCTAGTGCATGTATCTGACGACTGATATCCAATGGGCTTTCACGATCTGCGCCAAGCTCTGTGTGGCGTTTGCCAATCCGAGGCTCAAGCTTAGCCTCCGATACATACCAGAATTGTTCACTGGCATGCGGAGAGGTAAAATCTACCTCCGTGGCATAGCCACAGTGCTCCACTAAAATTTTGCGCAAATCATCACAGCTCATCGCCGGATCAAGAGCTAAAGCATGGGGGTTGGCCATACATTCAGCCAGTCCGTCCACCAAATCTCCAAAGGGTTCCAGCATCCAACTAACGGTTAATTCTTGCAGGTCTTGACTTCCCAGCTCAGATTTATAGATTAAACAATCTAAAGCACTGTTTTTATTTAATACTTCAGCGCTCAAGCCAACAGTTAAGTTTGCCCATTCGTTTCGAAGCTTCACAATCCGACTTTGATGCGTCGGATCTGGTATATTCCACTCCAACAAGTGTTGCGCCACACGGCGGCTGAGCGTTACCAACTGCGCTGCTTTCTCCAAATCAATCTCAGCAACCCGCACCCGCGCCAAAGCAGTTTCACGACAAACCATCCAAGAATGTAACAACAGCGGGTGCGACACCAAAAACGGAGCCATCCCCAGCCCTGTTGAATTACCAATACCAAGTTGGCGCTTTACAATATCGGGCAATTGGCTGCCTCCAACATGTTCCACCAAATCATGAGTGAATGTCCGGATCAGCCAAACTGTCAGCATTTCTGCCATAAAAGGACCTTGCAGCCCAGGCCGCGCCTCAATTTCGCGCCGGTCTGCAATCCCAAACTTGCCATTGCCATAAACAGCAGTTGTGCGCATCAAATAACCAATACTTTGGATCATTCCCATGGGCAAACCAGTCCCAGACCGCAAAGATGCAACAATTTGATCAAACAGGCGCACAGACTTGTTGGCACGCGACAGACAGAGGTCTTTCTGTGTGAACCGTCCCGCCTCTTGTAACGGCGCATTTTGGGACAAGCGTTCAATCTCTGAGGCATCAGGTACGCCATCATAAAGCACAAAGGCCGCGTCCCAAGCCTCCGCAATCACTCGATCTGTTCGCATCTCAGGCTCAAGCGATTTTGTAATGGAAAATAACGAGTAGGTATGCCCACCAACCGTTACAGAATAAACCGCTGTGCCAAAGCCATCCTCGTCTATATTCCAATGCGGCCGAGACACCGTACTACGATCTGAGATCAATTGTCGGGTAAGGCTGCGTAGAAATGACAACCGTGATGGAAACATTGCGCCCAACCGCGACAAGCGCATAATTTTATCCGGATGGCGCAACTTGGCCTGAGAAAATACAAAATCTTTCATGACGGTTTAAATGCCTTATCCCAAAACTCCATCCAATTCGCTCCAAGAATTCCTGAAACAGGCTCCGCTGGCAATCCTACGGCACCCAGTCCAGCAGCCAGCCCCATGAAATTACGGTTGTCACGGAACCAAACCGTAGAGTTTGGAAACTCTACCAGCGACGCAGGCGTTTTCCGCCAATGACCATTGCGCATCCAATTAACCACGCTGTCAGGTTGATCTTGGCACAAATCAGAGCCAATTCCAAACATACTTGAACCATAGGTTTGCACAGTATCAGCCACCATTTGTGAAAAATCAGACAAGCTACAACCACTCCCGCCTTTGAGATGGTGTGGATAGAGCGAAAATCCAACCATGCCACCAGTGTCTGCCAGAGCTTGCAACAAATCATGATGCAGGTTGCGCGGCGCCTGATGCCAGGCACTTGGGTTGGCGTGGGTCACAGTCACAGGGCGTTTTGAATAGGCTACCACATCCATAGCTGTTTTATGTCCTGAGTGTGAGAGATCAATTACCATACCCAGTCGATTCATTTCGTCTACGACCTCACGACCAAAGACAGTCAGACCACTGTCATGGGGCTCGAAACATCCAGCACCGAGCATGGATTGTTGATTATAAGTGACCTGACAAAATCGAATGCCAAGCTGGGCCAAGACCTCAACTCGCCTAAGATCTGTACCAATAGCTAAAGGATTTTGCAGTCCAAATAAGATGGCAGTTTTACCTGCAGCCTTAGCCGCAAAAATATCTGAACAGGTGGTCGCCCGCACGATCAAATCACCACAATCTTCGAACCACCGGTTCCACTTTTGTAAGTTTTCCACTACACCAAAAAAATCTTCATGATAGCCAACAGTGATGTGAACAGCCGACATTTTTCCTAGGCGCATCTGCTGGAAAATTTCTCGACTAGGGCGTACATACTGAAGCGCATCTATTAACATATTTAGAACATAAATCCCTATTCAAAATTGGCAAGTACTTGTGCGACAACAGCATAATAATTTGCGCCACGGTTGTGCCCACGGCACGCTGCCTATAGTACCAGTTCCACCGCTGCAGTTATCCTACCTGCAAAAACTTGAGAGATAGAAAATCTCGTAAACTACTAGTATTAATACAAAATTTTATCTAATATTTACATTCTATAATTTTCTAATAATTGATTAATATTTTTTGGGAAAATATAGAAACTCAACATCTAAATTTTAACCTACTAGAAATCCTGAGCCATCAAATTCAATCCGAGCCGCACTAACACCCAGCATGAATAGGTTACTCTTTCTTTGACGCAACGTAATTTAGCGGTATAAACAGGCTTATAAAGTGATTTGTAGGCCCGCAACCACTTCACCTGTTTAAAAGTATGGAAATTAAGGGCGGTGCATCAGTATTTTCTGATGTTGTGCAACCGAAAGGAAAAAAATGTCTGATACTGATTATGGAAATCCGAATGCCACCCCCCCAATGGCGCAAGCAATTCCATTGGGATTACAACATGTTTTAGCAATGTTTGCGTCAAACGTAACTCCAGCAATTATTGTCGCCGGTGCCGCAGGTCTTGCCTTTGGCGGAGCAGAGCAGGTGTATCTCATTCAAATGGCGATGCTGTTTGCAGGTATAGCAACCCTGTTTCAAACAGTTGGTATGGGTCCAATTGGAGCGCGCTTGCCGATTATGCAGGGTACAAGTTTTGCATTTGTTGGAGTTCTGGCCGGAGTTGCCGCCACACAGGGTCTGAGCGTCGCACTTACCGCCTGTTTAATTGCCGGCATTATTCACTTTGCACTTGGTAGCGTGATTCAAAAACTGCGCTTCATGTTTCCACCACTGGTCACAGGACTGGTAATTTTGGCAATTGGTTTGTACCTTATTCCTGTCGCAATCAAGTACGCAGCAGGTGGTGCCGCTGATTTCCAAATGGCTGCTGAAAGCTTTGGCTCGCTCATGCATTGGTTCGTAGCCTTAACCGTTGTTGTTGTATCTCTAGCCTGCAAATTCCTTACTAAAGGTCTAGTTTCAAATGCAGGAATCCTAATCGGCTTACTTGCTGGTTACATCGTTGCATCCTTAATGGGCATGGTCGACTTAATTGGTGTTGGAAAAGCCGCATGGTTCCAAGTTCCAAACGTCATGCCTTTTGGTTTTGAGTTTAGCCTGGGCGCTGTTATTGGTGTGACACTGGTATCCATTGTCTCTGCAATTGAAACTGTAGGCGATACGACAGCCACAACAAAGGCTGGTGCTGGCCGGGATGCTACAGACGAAGAAGTTGCCGGCGCAACCTACGCCGATGGCTTGGGCACCGCAGTTGCAGCTCTCTTCGGCGGCCTGCCAAACACCTCCTTTAGCCAGAACGTAGGCATTGTGGGAATGACAGGTATCATGTCGCGACACGTTGTGACTATTGCCGGTATAATTTTGATAGTTTGCGGGTTAATCCCAAAAATTGGCGCAGTAATATCCTCCATGCCTTTACCCGTACTGGGCGGTGGTGTGATTGTTATGTTTGGTATGGTAGCCGCAGCTGGTATGAACATGTTGACCGAAGTGAAGATGTCACGCCGCAACATGATCATCATCTCCGTTTCCTTGGCCATTGGCCTCGGTCTCAACTTGGTGCCAAGCGCTGTTCAGCATTTGCCAGGGATCTGGAAAACGCTGGCGACCTCAGCCGTAGCTCCAACAGCTTTTCTAGCAGTTGTACTGAACTTGGCTTTGCCGCACGACGACTAAACACTGTGAGACCTACCCAAAAGAAAACCCCTGAATAATGCTCAGGGGTTTTCTATTTTTAAAACACATGTAATTAAAGTTACACCTCTCTGCCGGAAACTATATGGACTGGAATAGGCTATATAAAATGGTATATTTCACTTTGAAGCACGCGCCTCTGCCACCAAGGCGGTGATTTCATCTACGCTCAACATGCCCGGCGCCGTGCGGTTGCCAACAATAAAAGCTGGGGTGCCAGTGAACCCAAGCTTACGAGCCAAAACGTTGCTTTGCGCGATATGCGCTTCGACTGCAGGGCTGATCATATCCGCCTTAAGTTTTGTGATGTCTAAGTCCAAATCCCGAGCGGTTTTAAGGATGCTAGCTTCGCTAGCACGGCCTTCACCATTCATCAGTGCCCAATGGAACTCTTCATATTTCCCCTGGGCCCGTGCCGCCAATACGGCACGCGCAGCATAAACACTCGCCTCTCCCAAGATCGGCCATTCACGATAAATCACGCGTACATTGGCGTCTGCAGCCAGCAAAGCCTGCACAGTTTTGCCGGCCTGACGGCAGTAGGGACAATTATAATCAAAAAACTCAATAACTGTGACATCGCCTGCAGGATTTCCAAGGTTGGGTGAATTTGGGTCTTGTTCAACTTGCAATCGCACTGTGTTAGCCCCAGAAGCAGCTTGCTCCCGCTCACGTTTTTCAAGGATCGCCACGGCCTGCATTATGATCTCAGGATTCTCTAAAATTGCCTCTAAGGCTAATTTCTTGATCTGGTTGTCAGTCATCTGTTGCGCCAGGACCATTTGGGCAAAGCCCAAAAATGCAACAGCCATAAAAATTACACGCATCAACTAAACTCCTAAATTTCAAAATCATAATTACAAAATATCAGGCCCAATACCAGCCCTATGCCAGCCCCAAAATCATAGTTCGTAAAAAAATACTTTTACCTTATCGCTCTCTTAGAAATGACCAAGCCCCAATGGCACACCTTGATTCATCCGGCCAGCCTCTTATAAATGAGCCTACGGCAATTCTTTGTAGAGAATGGCACAACCACTCGCTAATACGTCACGAACTGTTCTAAGTTTTTAGAATCTGTAAAATAAAGGAATAGGTTTTGAAACCAACTGATACACCCCAACAGTGGCAATGCGTCCTGACCTGCTGGGGCACGAAATATGGTGCAGGTGATATCAACAAACTTATCACCAAGATTGCAGAAAATAACGAACACGTTGCTCGGTTTGTTATTATTTCAGATCGGGCTCACAAAGGCCTGGACCCACGCGCCGAACCTATCGCGCTACCAGAGCCATTCATTAAACCCGAGTTTACAACTGGCGGACAATGCCACGCAAAACTGTCAATGTTTCAAAAAGGTGTGCTTAAAACAGATATGCCTGCGATTTATATCGATCTTGATACCGCTATTTTTGGTCCCATAGAACAAGCCTTTGATTTCCAGAAAGATGAAAAATCTATAGTAATGTTCCAAAGTGCTATTTTGCCATTTTCTGCCTTCGCACGCATGATTTTTCGCCTCACCAACGGTAAGAGATACGCGCGAGGAAACTCCTCATTTGTAGTGTTCCACCCAAAGCATTGGAGCGAGATTGCAGATAAGTTTCTCGCCATTTATGATGCAGGAGAGTTTCGCAAATTTCGCCCCACTATTTCCGATGAACGCTACATCAGCTGGGTAGCACATGATCATATGATAGCCTTACCAAACAGTTTTGCAGTAAAGTTTCCAACAGAATATATGCAGCATCATGCGATTTTAAGCTATGCAAAAGCATGCCTTCCATGGGTGCGCCACCGCCGAGAAAAACTGTCTGTAGTGACCCTCTGTAGCCTCGAGTTAAAGCCAGAAAAATTAGTTTGCTTGACGCCAAACACCCATATATCAGACAGCAAGGGCCGGGTTTTGGTTTGGAATGATTTTGTATTGGGCGGTCTCAGAAAGAAATTGATCCAATACTATGGCCAAGACGACATTAAAAAAGCGTGAGCCCACTGTTGCCAGATTAAGCTTGCGATGGCGCGCAACGCTGGCCCAATGTCAGGTATTGGGTTCACCTTGCGTAGTGATCAGCCTATATTGAAAGAAGTGTTGTTGGAGCAGAACATGCAAATCGCAAATCGCAAAATTGGACCAAACGAAAAACCTTTGGTGATCGCCGAGCTTGGCATTAACCATGGGGGCGACGTTGAGGTTGCAAAGTATATGGTGCAATTGGCAGCAAAATCCGGCTGTGAGTGCATTAAGCACCAA
This sequence comes from Rhodobacteraceae bacterium ASP10-04a, assembly GCA_000981705.1. Taxonomy (GTDB): domain Bacteria; phylum Pseudomonadota; class Alphaproteobacteria; order Rhodobacterales; family Rhodobacteraceae; genus Planktomarina; species Planktomarina antarctica. The sequence goes on along the minus strand of LAQD01000017.1, from coordinate 9,505 downwards.
ACACATTTTGTCGAAGACGAAATGACCGAAGCTGCAAAACAAATCTTTCCGCCAAATGCAGAAATATCAATATGGGATGTTATGTCCGCTTGCGCGTTGTCCAAAGATGATGAAATCATTCTGAAAAACTTCACTGAAGACCTAGGACTAATTTACCTCTCGACCCCCTTCTCACGCTTAGCTTCAGATTTTTTGGAAGAGATTGGCGTGCCAGGGTTCAAAATTGGATCCGGTGAAGCAGACAATCTACCATTGATCCGCCACATTGCTAAAAAGGGAAAACCTGTGATCATGTCGACAGGCATGCAAACAATTGAGAGTATCCGACAAAGTGTTCAAATACTTGAAGACTCGGGCGTGGATTATGCCTTGCTGGAATGTACCAACCTGTACCCCTCACCACCAGAAATTGTCTCACTTAAAGGCGTAACAGACCTCAAATCCGCCTTTCCAGGGGCTATTATTGGGTTTTCTGACCATTCCATCGGTCCAGAAATGGCTCTGGCTTCAGTCGCTTTGGGCGCTTGCATTCTGGAGCGGCATTATACCGACAGCCGCTACCGCAAGGGCCCAGATATTGCCTGTTCAATGGACCCTGCCGAACTGCGGCATTTGATCGATCGATCAAAAGAAATCCATATAGCACTGCATAATGAGAAGATGCGCACCGGACCCGAGGAGGATGTCTACCGCTTTGCCAGAGCCAGTATTGTGGCTGACAAAAACCTACCCAACGGCCATAGGATCACCGAACAAGATATATGGGCGCGCCGCCCAGGTAATGGAGAAATCCCCGGGTTCAAATTTGATGAGATATTGGGCAAGCGCCTGACCCGCGCAGTGGGCCGCAATGATCAACTCAAATGGAGCGATTTGACTGACTAAAGCCGTGCGCATCGCAGTTATCGTTTTGCTTGTGCCCAATTTAGAGTAAAGGGTCCCTATGACACACAAACTACGCCTTCTCTTTGTTACCGGAACGCGGGCAGATTTCGGAAAGATCGAACCCTTGGCCCGCACGGCGATTCAAAACGGGTTTGATGTATCATTTTTTGTCACTGGTATGCATATGATGGAGAGCTACGGGTTGACCAAAATTGAGGTCAAACGCCTACCAGGCGCCACAGTACATGAATTTGTCAACCAACGGCCGGGTGATCCACAAGACATTATTTTGGCTAAGACCATACTAGGGTTTTCTGACTTTATTGTGGAAGACAAACCCGATTTGGTCTTGATACATGGCGACCGGGTTGAAGCGCTGGCCTGCGCCCTTGTCTGCGCTACAAACTACGTCAGGTGCGCTCATATTGAGGGTGGGGAAGTCTCTGGAACTATTGATGAAATCCTGCGCCATTGCAATTCAAAGCTAGCCTATTGTCATTTTGTAAGCTCGAAAACAGCAGGCAGACGGGTTCAAACACTGGGGGAAGCCGCAGATTCGATCCACATCATAGGTTCGCCAGAGCTTGATATCCACGCACAGCCATCAGGATTTTTGCTACAAGATGTGTTGGATCACTATGAAATTTCAAAATCTGACTACGGTATTTGCATCCTGCACCCAGTCACTTCAGAAGCCGATGACATGGGCCGACAAGCCAAAGATCTATTTCACGCTTTGCAGCGAAGTGGCAAATACTTCGTCGTCATCAAGCCCAATAATGACCCAGGTTCTGAAGGTATTTTGTCAGTGATCGACACACTTCCTGAGACACAGTTCAAAGTCATTCCATCCATGCGCTTCGGGCGCTTCTCAGAGTTACTGCGCAACGCAGCCTGCATTTTAGGTAATTCCTCCTCAGGTGTGCGCGAGGCCCCCTTTCTTGGTATTCCTTCGTTGGATGTGGGGTCACGGCAAACCGACCGAGCCTTCAGCGTCTCCATATCTAAGCTGGCAGCAGAAGATACCAACGGCATCCTAGATTTTATAGCCACCAACTGGGACAAATACTATGAGCGTCAGACGGAATTTGGTGATGGGAATGCCACGCAAAAGTTTATTGACCTACTAAAGTCCGACACGTTTTGGCAGCGTTCAATGCAAAAGAAATTCCATGACGTTTCATCGTAATCTTGCGGAAACTGCGAGTCTTGGCCTATACAGAGCGATCACCACTCTAATTGAACCATTTCTGGGCCAGCATCTAAAAAAACGGCTACAACGCGGCAAAGAACACCCCAGCCGGTGGCGCGAAAAACAAGGATTTTCTGTCACAGCGCGGCCAAACGGCAAGCTCATCTGGCTCAATGCCGTGGGCCTAGGGGAAGTTATGGCACTGCGCGGCCTTATAATAGCTCTACATAATCGCGATCCAGAGCTTAAGTTTCTAGTAACCTCCTCGACATTAGTATCCGCCGAGACCTTTGCCAAAAACTTGCCGCCAAATACCCTACACCAATTCCTACCACTCGACAGCCCAGCTTACACACGGCGTTTTTTAGACCATTGGAAGCCCAACCTTGCACTTTGGTCAGAACAAGATATTTGGCCCGGGCTAGTGTTCCAAACATCACACAGGAATATCCCACAAGCACTGGTTAATGTGCGTATTAGCAGGACATCGTTTCGCAATAAAACCTTTGTGCAGGCATTGTTTCGCGCCACATATAAAAATTTCTCCTTGATTTCAGCGCAGGAGTCGCAGACAGCAAATGCACTCAAAACACTTGCGATGCGCGAAGACATTCAGATTGATGGCGCTCTAAAGCCCCATTGTCCACCATTGTTTGTCGATCCCAAAAGGCAGGCAGAATTTTCTACTTCCACCATTGGAAGATCCATTTGGCTTGCAGCCTCCTGTCATCCAGAAGATGAAGATCTGGCCCTTAAAGCCCAACACTTACTGTTGGCCAAAGGCGCTAATCCTCTGCTAATCTTGGCACCACGTTATCCTAGCCGAACTGATGATATACTTAAAAAGCTTAACGGATTAAGCGTTAGAGTACATAGCCGCGGCGAATTACCAACAGCTGAAACACAAATTTACCTTGCGGACTCTTTCGCTGAAATGGGCCTTTGGTATGCAAGTTCAGAGCAAGCCCTCATCGGCGGCACTTTCAGCGCGGTTGAGGGCCACAATCCTTGGGAAGCTTTGCAGCTTGGCTGCGGAGTTATGCACGGACCACGAGTGGGAAATTTTGCAACTGACTTTGAACTTCTCCGACAAGCAAATGCTTGTTTTGCGGTCCACAATGCTGAAGATATAGTCGCACACATCACATCCCCACCCACACGTGGACTTGAGCGCTTTGAACGCCTACAACATGCCAACCGGTCCAAAATAAGCAATCTTACAGATCAGCTGCTTAAATTAATTCGGGCGTAGTCAAGAAGCGAGCTTATTGTGGCGCAACACCAAGTCTTCCCATGCTTAAATGTCCGTATGATGCTGGCTTTGTACCGGTTAATCTGGTTGGTTTGTATGCCTGTTATCCTGATTTACCTATATCTTCGAAGCCGTCGTGAGCCAGAATATTTCAAATTTCTTGATGAACGTTTTGGCCATCATAAGCTGCGCAAAAACACCCATATTTGGATTCATGCTGTATCCTTGGGTGAGGTCCGCTCCGCCGCTCCATTGATTGCGCATCTATTAAAAGGTCACTTACCAATTGTCACCACGCATTTCACTCCAGCTGGACGGCGCGAGGTTGCGCGTTTATTTCCGTCAGCCATAGCAAACGGGCGGCTGACGGCCTGCTATATCCCCTTTGATTATGACGCCGCTTTTAAAAGATTTTTCAAAGCCTTCTCCCCAGCTTATGGTCTCGTAATGGAGGTTGAGTTCTGGCCAGGCATGATTATGAGCTGCCGCAAACGCGGGGTGCCATTGTTTTTATGTAATGGTCAATATCCAAGTAAGAGTTTTGAGCGGGACAAATCACGTTTCTTTTCCAGAGCGAAGGTTGTCTGTGGCTTTGCCGGTGTGATGGTAAAGTCACAGCTACAAGCGGATCGGTTTCGCGAACTTGGCGTAAAGAAAATAGCCGTGACCGGTGAAATGCGCTTCGAACAACCCATTCCGCAAGATCACCTCGACGCTGCCCATAACCTGCGCACCGCAGCTTTTGCAGAACGTTCTGTAATCACACTAGCCAGCGTTGTGGAGGGGGAGGACGACAGGTTTTTAGAATTGATAGCAGCAATACGAACTCATTTCGCAAACCAAAAAAAATCTGCCCCACTCTTCATCTACGTACCACGCGCACCCGATCGCTTTGAACTGGTAGCAGATATGATCGAAAAACGTGGCTTAAGATATGCAAGGCGAAGCGAATGGCTCAATTCTGCTTTACACCCGCAAACTGAAAGTACGATGGGCACGTTTGACATCCTGCTTGGAGACAGTATTGGGGAAATGTATTTTTATCTAGAGCTCTGTGATCTCGCAATTGTCGGCGGTGGCTTTAGCCCTAAAGGCTCACACAATATCGCTGAACCTATCTGCCTCAAAAAACCAGTCATCATTGGACCTAATGATTATACAATCGAATTTCCTGCGCACGAGGCCATTGCTGCCGGAGTTTGCCTCAGGATGGATTTTGACGAACTCACAGAGAGATTGACCCAAAGCCCACTGCAATTCACCACCAAGGGCAAGCTCGAAATCTTTCTAAGCAGCGTCGGAGGTGGGACTATCAAAACCATTGCCGCACTGGAAAAATTTCTTCCGCCTACCAGCCACTAAAACCGCCATCCACATTGACCATTTGACCAGTCATATATCCAGCACCTTCTGAGCATAAAAACATCATCACATCAGCAATTTCTTGCGGCTCGGCCATGCGCCCTGCCATAATTAACTTGCTCACACGGCTTTGAAACTCATCGGAATGTCCGTTGAATACTGCACCCGGAGTAATGGTGTTGACCGTACAGCCACGGTCAGCCCAATAGCCCGCCAACCAAAGTGTGAGCCCATGAATACCAGCTTTTGTACTAGAATAGGCGGAAAATGATTTAAAAGGCATGTCTTTATAGATATCGTGATGTGGACCGTTCAACGCATACATGGATGCCACATTGATCAAAGCAGCCGGATAGCGGCCCACAATATCAATATCCATTTGGCGTGCAATCAAAAATGCACCAGTAAGATTAACCCGAATGGTCTTCTCCCAATCTTCCAAAGAGGTATTGGCAAAATCAGGGAAGCTTTTGCCAACTCCCATCAACATTTCCCCAGTGATGGCAGCATTGTTGAGCACCACATTGGGTTGATGGCCATCTGCAGCAACTCGTTTGAAAATCTCTTTGACTTGATCTTCATCGCTCACATCCAAATCGTAAAATGCAAAATTATGGTTTTCGCCAAAAGATTCTTGCAGTGCATCAGCTCGCGCACCAACAAGATCAGTCGCCACGACTCGGGCACCAGCTTGTAACATATTGCGAACATAGGTGGTACCAAGCACCCCACCAGATCCAGTAATGAAAATAGTTCGACTATCCAAAGCTTTAGTCACGATCTTGATCCTTCATTAGAAATTCAACGATTTTAAAATCTAGCTCACTGTCGACATCCACGCAGCGTTCGGATGGCATCAAAAATGGCAAAACACGACCTTCAAACAGCGAGGTGGCTGATTTCAAATATGCAGGATCCAACACATAGGTGGATGCGGCATGCTCGTAGACCACCGGTGCTTGCTGGCGCGCAACCACATGGTTGGCCAAGGGTTTACTGACACGCAACGCTCCAGCTTCATCTGGTTCAACTAGATTAAAGTAGGGATTCTTACGCGCAACACAGCATGACATCAGCATATCCGGGCGTTCAGCCTCAAATTGATCAAGAGCCTCATCAACGTCACTATCCCAGCGAAGGGGTGAGGTGCAATCAAGATCCAAAAAAACCGATGCCAGACCAAGTTTGGCCTCCGTGACGGCCAATGAATGCTGCCAGACTGTCCATTTTGAGGCTATATCCGTGCATAACTCAGGCGGTCGCATGCCAATATCAAGCGTGTCTTTGGTACAGGCATGATGATAAATCTCGTCGTCATCCGTCGACACGATCACTACATCAATCCTTGGATTCCCAAGTAATTGATCCAATGACCAATCGATCATGGGTTTACCATGCAGCCTACGAAAGTTTTTACCCGGGACGCCCTTGCTACCTTTTCGAGCACCAATATGTCCAACAATCATTATAAATCCGCCCTTACTGTACCCATAAATTTTCTTTGCTCCCAAGCCTGAGCAATCAAACTACAACTGCCGCGCACAAGATCCATTCTGGGCATATCTAAGCATATCTCATCGCCCGAACCTTCCACCAAAATCGTAAAATCGTACATTATATCCATAAACATCGCATTCCGTTCCAGAGTAAACCGATGCTCAGTAACATCCACGGCCGTAGATACTATGACGGAGTTGCTCACGTAGTTGAATGCCACATTTTGCGTACGGCCAATTAAACTGCCAGAGCGGATTAAAACCGGCGATAGGTAGTCCATCGCCACCGTAGCCACAGCCCCAGTAGGCGAACTCAACGACAGGGTTGAGGCAAAATCGACCCCGGGAAAGCGCTCATCCCCAATAGATGTAACTGCAGAAACCTCCAGAGATGGACAAATCATGCGCGCCAAATCTACCTCATGACACAGGTCCAGCAAAACCCCGCCCCCTTTGGCGCGGGCGGCGTAGCTTTTAGGAAATGACCAATTCTCACGCCATTGGCGCACATCATGACCAACTTCAAAATGTAATCTGAAAAAGTCACTGCCGTCTAATTCAGACAAAAATTTAGTGAGTGGGTGGTAGCGCAACATAAAACCCACCATAGATCGTTTCTGCAAAGACATCTCGATACCATAGATCACGTCAACGTCACTTTGCGTAAAGGCCAGTGGTTTTTCAATATACATAGGCACGTTGGAAGCTGCACACATCTCCACCAGCTCAGACCGCACATCCGTGGCAGTGGCAATTATGACAGCCGCTTGACCATCACAGAGCGCTATATTTCTAGAAAATACCTCAGCATCAAAGCCCCGCCAAGCAAAATGCACAACTGTTTTTCCAAGATTTTGCAAATTGGCTGCGTGACGGCGGCCAATAGACCCGCTGCCAACAACAAAATATGTCCAAGCCATGCCGTTGACCCCAATCCAAAGCAGTCGAAAATAATAAAGCACCGGTGGATAACACCGAAACCCACCAAACACTCTTACAGCCAATGCGGCTCTTAGGCTATAGAGTTGTAAGCGGCAGAGCGCTATTCTTACACTTTACTGGTGTGGGTCAGTCAGAGCCGAACAGATCCCGGGTAAAGACTTTATCAGCAACATCGGCGATTTCAGGCGCAGTGCGGTTGGCTATAATAACATCCGCTTCAGCTTTAAAAGCGTTGAGATCTCCAACCAACCGCGAGTTTAGGAATGTCGTATTCTCTATGGTAGGCTCATAGATGATCACCTCAACGCCATTGGCTTTGAGCCGTTTCATAATGCTTTGAATTGAGGACTGGCGAAAGTTGTCAGAGCCCGCTTTCATCACTAGTCGGAAAACTCCTACAATTTTAGGTTTTTTCATCAAAATCTGTTCGGCCAGAAAATCTTTACGGGTGCTGTTAGCATCCACAATGGCTTGAATAAGGTTTTGTGGTACTTGGCTAAAATTGGCCAAGAGCTGCTTGGTGTCCTTGGGCAGGCAATAACCTCCATATCCAAAGGACGGGTTATTGTAATGCACGCCAATACGCGGATCGAGCCCCACAGCTTCGATAATCTGTCGCGCGTCCATGTCCCCCGAAAGGGAGAAGCTATCTAACTCATTGAAGAAGGCAACGCGCATGGCCAGATAGGTATTAGCGAATAATTTGGTCGCTTCGGCTTCTCGGGCATCTGTATAAAGAATTGGCACATCAGTTTCATGCGATGCCTCCAAGAGCATTTTAGCGAACACTTCCGCTCTTTTTGAACGTTCCCCCACAATGATCCTTGACGGATGTAGATTGTCGTAAAGAGCCCTACCTTCGCGCAGAAATTCCGGTGAGAATATAACCTGTTCGGTACCCAGTTCAGCGCGCACTTGATTAACAAACCCAACAGGAATGGTCGATCTGATGACAATAACAGCCTCAGGATTAACCCTCGTTATATCAGCGATGACCGACACTACAGATGAAGTATCAAAAGAGTTTGTCGCAGCGTCATAATTTGTGGGCGTAGCTACAATCACATAATCTGCGCCCACATAGGCGGCTTCAGGTGCAAGCGTTGCGGTCAAATTGAGATCATGGCTGCTCAGAAATTCCTCAAGTTCGGGATCCGAAATCGGAGATCTCCGGTTGTTAACCATTGCAACTCGCTCGGAATCTACATCAACGGCATACACCTCGTTTTCTTGAGCCAAAAGTACCGCGTTGGTCAAACCAACGTAGCCAAGCCCTACAACTACTATTTTCAATTTAATCCCCTAGCTCTGCGCACAAATATCAGCCTTCAGCCATGTCTTGGAGAAATGCAGTGATATGCGTGTCCAAAGAGTGCTTTTGTGTCCAGCCCAGCTCTTTAATTTTAGCAGTGCGCAGCTCACCCCCCATCCGATTAGCAGGATTGGCACTCTGGAATTCTGGTTCACAGCCAAACATGCTACAGACGTCAATAATAGAATGGGGCTCATCAGCACCAATCCCATAGCCATCGCCAGCTCCCATGCAGGCGGCTAACAAAACCCCATCCGTAATATCGTCAACATGAGTGAAATTGCGCCTCTGTGTCCCCGGGTTAGTAACTGGCAGTGCCGTAGCACCTTTAAAGACTAGCTCCTTAAACTTACCAATTACAGTTGAATATTTGCCATTCCGCAATTCACGGCCACCGTAAACATTGTAAAAATATACAATTGTGAATGGCAAATTGTACCATTTCGAAAAATCAATCAACAATTCCGTGTTAAGCGATTTAGCAGCCGTATAGGGAGACAAATGCCGCCCAGCCCCATTTTCTGCAAACTTGGTACTAGAACCAGAATATATTAACTTAGCCCCAGAAAGTTGCCAAAACTGGAGCAACGCGGCGAAGGACTTATATATGTTTGAAAGAGCAACGTGCGGCTCATCTAAACTTTGTTCGACTCGGCTATACTCGCCAAAATGGAATATGTAATCGAACTTTTGGGTGCCAAAAATTTCTACTATATCGTTAACTTCACCCTCGACATATATTACACCTTCTATGTGATTTCCTTTACGTCCAGAAAGATAATTATCTAAGCAAACAACTTCCTGAGATCCAAGCACAAGCTTCTGAGCCAAATGAGAACCCACAAACCCAGCACCGCCCGTAATAAGAACTCTTTTCGCGCGGAACAGCTCAATTATTGGATCCGCTTTCACTTTTGCCACCTCTTAGTTTGCAGGCTGGACCAGCTCATTATTAACATTAACGTTTTTTAAGTAAGTAGAAACCAAATGCCTCCTACCTCAATATAACATCACTTTGAGCTTTTTGCTAAATACTATGCGTTGCCCAAAGTCCATTCCAACAA
>LAQD01000016.1:12951-15018 GCA_000981705.1 Rhodobacteraceae bacterium ASP10-04a | reverse complement strand
ACAGACCTGACCGACAACACCTTCAACTGCATCACTGTGGATAGCGATACCTCCACTTCTGATACTTTAATCTGCGCTGCTACTGGGGCCTCCGGCATCGATGTGTCTGGTGATGCAAGCTTTGCCAAAGCCCTAGAGTGCCTTATGTTAGATTTGGCACATCAGGTGGTGAAGGACGGCGAGGGCGCTACAAAATTTGTGGCAGTAGAGGTCACCGGTGCAGCTTCGCGGGACGATGCGCGCAAAGTGGCGATGTCGATTGCCAATTCCCCTTTGGTGAAAACTGCCATTGCTGGAGAGGATCCCAATTGGGGCCGAATCGTAATGGCTGTTGGTAAATCTGGAGCGCAGGCCGACCGTGATAAACTTTCAATCTGGTTTGGACCACATCTTGTAGCCGAAAACGGTTGGGTTGCTGAGAGCTACACCGAGGAAATTGGTACCGCTTATATGAAACAAGACGACTTAGTGATTCACATAAACCTAGGCCTCGGAAGTGCCCGAATCACAGTTTGGACTTGCGACCTCACCCATGGTTATATTGAAATCAATGCGGATTACCGCTCATGAGAACTGTGCTGGTATCGGCTGTTGCGCTGATTGATCGAGATGGTCGCGTACTTTTGGCACAGCGACCAGAAGGTAAATCAATGGCTGGGCTATGGGAATTTCCTGGTGGAAAAATAGAGTCAGGGGAAACTCCAGAGGCCGCACTAGTTCGCGAACTTGAAGAAGAGCTTGGTATAAATACTTGGAAAAGTTGCCTTGCGCCCCTCACTTTCGCAAGCCATGCCTATGATGATTTTCACCTATTGATGCCATTATTCGCCTGCAGGAAATGGGAAGGAATCCCACATCCACGGGAGCAGCAAACTCTAAAATGGGTTGGCAAGCACGACCTGAGATCTTACGAAATGCCCGCAGCAGATATCCCACTCATTCCGATCCTGTACGATTGGCTTTAAAGTCTATTCAAATTAACAATGTGTTAAATTTAACCATATGCAAAATGTATCGCTCTAGATAAGTAAATCGGTGAATTGAACTTAAAGATAAAGCACCGGACCGCCATAGCTCAACAATTTCAATCAGTCCGCTGAGCACCAGTAAAGAATGCTTCCAGAAAAAATGGCGCCACAATTGGGCGCCATTTTAATATTTCTACGAGACTTTAAGCTAGCTTGCGCTCAACTTCTTCACGTTCAAAGATTTCGATTACATCATTCGGTCGTATATCGTCATAATTATCAAAAGCCATACCACATTCTTGGCCCGACTGAACATCTGACACTTCATCCTTAAAGCGTTTCAATGTTTTCAGTGTACCTTCATGAATCACAACGTTATCACGGAGCAAACGCACACCAGCAGACCTGCGGGCAACACCCTCAGTCACTAGACAACCCGCAACTTTTCCAACACCAGTTACCTTAAATACCTCTTTTATATTTGCGTACCCGATGAATGTTTCACGAATCTCCGCGCTTAAGAGACCAGAAGCCGCCGCTTTCACATCGTCAACTAGATCATAAATCACAGAATAATAGCGAATTTCAACGCCCTTTTGATTGGCGGTATTCCGAGCCGATGTATTAGCACGCACATTGAAACCAAATACCGGGGCGCCAGAAGCCTCAGCCAATCCAATGTCTGTTTCAGTAATTGCGCCAACACCGGAATGCAAAACACGCACCCGCACTTCGTCATTGCCAATCTTAGCCATGGCCTGAACAATCGCCTCAGCAGAGCCTTGAACGTCAGCTTTCAGGATAATTGGAAGCTCGCTAACATCTTCATTAGCCTTTGCATTGGCCATCAACTGTTCAAGAGTAGTTGCAGCGCCGAGGGCTGCGCGCTTATCTTTAGCAGCTTGTGCGCGGTACTCTGCGATTTCTCTGGCCTGTGCTTCGGTCTCGACCACATTGAGGACGTCACCAGCTTCAGGTGTACCATTCAAGCCCAGGACTTCCACAGGCGTCGAAGGACCAGCAGTTGGAATTCGATCACCTGCATCGTTGATCAATGCACGTACTTTACCCCATTGCTCACCCACAACAAAAATATCAC
>LAQD01000016.1:5268-12897 GCA_000981705.1 Rhodobacteraceae bacterium ASP10-04a | reverse complement strand
TATCAAGTTGCGCCTCAATCACAGCGCCTGAGGCAGCACGGTTGGGGTTGGCCTTAAGCTCTAAAATTTCAGATTGAAGCGCGATCGCTTCCAATAACAGATCCATACCTTGGCCTGTAGTTGCTGATACTTCAACGTCCTGAACTTCACCAGACATCTGCTCAACAATAACCTCATGTTGCAGCAAATCAGTCCGTACTTTTTGGGCGTCAGCAGCTGGACGGTCAATTTTATTGATCGCAACGATCATAGGCACATTGGCCGCCTTAGCGTGAGCAATGGCTTCGATGGTTTGCGGCATAACTGCGTCATCTGCCGCTACTACCAAGATCACGATATCGGTGACCTGTGCGCCACGAGACCGCATCGATGTAAATGCCGCATGGCCTGGTGTGTCCAGAAATGTCAACAAATCGCCATTTTGTTTGACCTGATAAGCTCCTATGTGTTGAGTGATCCCGCCAGCTTCACCAGATACAACCCGCGCATTTCGGATTGCATCCAAAATAGAAGTTTTACCATGATCGACATGGCCCATCACGGTGATGATTGGAGCACGTGGCTTCAAATCATCAGGGTTATCAATCACTTGATCAATAACATCTTCAACATCCGCGTCAGATACACGGACCATTTTGTGGCCAAATTCTTCAACAATCAACTCGGCGGTATCTTGGTCAATACTTTGGTTTTGGGTAACCATCATACCCATTTTCATCAAAGACTTCACAACATCGGCCACACGTTCTGCCATCCGATTAGCAAGTTCTTGGACCATAATGCCATCAGGCACCTGTACGTCACGCACAACTTTTTCACGCTCAACAGTACCGCCCATAGCTTTTTGCCGTGCACGTTCCTGCTTACGCTTCATTGATGCCATGGAGCGATGACGGCCATCACCACCTGTGCTTGCTTGATTAACTGTCAACTTACCCGAGCGGCGATTATCCTCACGGCCTTTATTGCGGTTTGGACGTGCGGGCTCTTCGCGCCGTGGAGCCTCTGCAACTTTATTACGCAACACGCCTGATTTTGCGGCGCGTTCTTCCGGTGTTGGCGGCGGCGCAGCAGCAAGCTTTGCAGCAGCCTCAGCTTCACGTACCTTAGCCGCTTCAGTTTCGGCTTTAACTTTAGCGCGCTCTTCACGTTCGCGAAGGTCACGCTCTTTAGCTTCATTTTCTTGGCGGCGTTGATTGCGCTCATCCTCACGGACAAGCTCCTCTTTTACGCGGCGCGCTGTATCTTCAGTTTCGCGAGCCTTCGCAGCTTGAACAGCCTTCAGGCGGCGATCCATTTCTACATCTGAAATCCCAGCAGGGCGACGCGCAGGGTCACCACCACGCACGGCGCCGGGGGCAGCGGGCTTCGCTGCACCTGGTTTTGGTACCACGACGCGCTTGCGCTTGGTTTCCACCACAACAGTTTTTGTCCGGCCATGGCTGAAACTCTGTTTCACATTTCCCGAACGTGGTCCGCCCAGCAAACCCAATGTCTTTTTACCGTCGTCGCTCATGAAGCTCTATCGTCCTTTTCAGAAGGCAAATGCCCTATGCCACTTTAGTGGCTTCTCGTAATCCGCGCAATCTCGCGGCTTCATTTACTACACGTTCACTGAGTTTGCCACCAGAGAGTGCGCAGTGTATCGCATGCCCACGCCCAAATGCCAAACCTAATTCCTGTGCTGTCAAACACCCAAAAAATCGACCCCCTTCTGGGGTCCATAACTTGCCTTTACCACGCTCAGATCCATCACTCGCTTGAAGTAAAACTTTGGCGCGGCCTTCAGCTAACCAACCTTTCACTTTTTCAAAGCCAGTTACAGCTCTGCCAGCTTTGCGTGCAATGGATACTAGATCCACGACACGGCGCGCCAACTGCCGATCAATCTCTAAAATAAGATTATCTGGCACAGCAACCTGAGTCCTAGCACCGCGAGCAAAAACTTTGCGGTCCACGGCTTCTTTCAAAATGTACAAGTCTGCGGTCACATAGTAGCCACGACCTGGTAGTTTTTCAAGAATGTCAGGTACAACTACCCCATCAGGGCTGGTCACAAAGCGAATGAGACCCGCCTTGGGACCAGATTCTTGACTGACCAAACATTTACGTTCGGCCATATCTTCAGAATTATGCGCACCACCGCGGCTCATTTAACTCTCCTGGACCACTTCGCCTTCGGAAACTTCGGCCTCTTCATCAACTAATTCCTCAGGGTCGACCCAACCTAGCATAATACGGGCAGTCATCACCATATTTTGCGCCTCAGCAAGATCGACCTCAAATTTCTCAAGCACGCCCTCATCCTTCACACGCTCACCATCAACTGTAGTCCAACCACCGGCCAGCTCCCAGTCAGCACAAGTTGCAAAATCTTCAAGATTTTTAACGCCATCGTCTGCCAGCGCTTCGATCATCTGTGGTGTCAGTCCTTCAAAGTTTACAAGACTGTCTTCTACACCCAGTTCACGAGCACGATTCATTGCACGGGTATTTTCGGCTTCAATAACATCACGGGCGCGAGCCTGAAGCTCACCGGCCGTCGCTTCATCAACACCATCAATTACCAACAACTCATCAACTTCAACGTAGGCCACTTCTTCGAGACTGGTAAACCCTTCAGACACCAGAAGTTGCGCAAAAAATTCGTCTAAGTCGAGATTGTCTATGAACAACTTAGTCCGCACTTCAAATTCAGCCTGACGGCGTTTTGATTCTTCTTCTTCAGTCATGATGTCAATATCAAGGTTAGTTAGCTGACTTGCCAATCGAACATTTTGACCCCTACGACCAATTGCCAAGCTTAGCTGCTCATCGGGCACCACAACCACAATTTTACCAGCCTCTTCATCCAACACAACTTTAGTAACCTCTGCTGGTTGCAATGCGTTCACCAAGAATGTTGGCTGATCTTCATTCCAGGGAATAATATCAATTTTCTCACCCTGTAGCTCATTAACCACAGCCTGTACTCGGCTACCACGCATACCAACACAAGCGCCAACAGGATCAATGGAACCATCATAAGAAATAACAGCAATCTTGGCTCGCGAGCCCGGATCCCGGGCCACCGCTTTAATCTCAATAATACCGTCATAGATTTCTGGAACTTCCATCTTAAACAGTTCGGCCATGAATTCAGGGGCAGTCCGCGACAAGAAAATCTGCGGGCCACGCTGTTCGCGGCGCACTTCCTTGATGAACACCCGAATTCGGTCGTTAGGGCGGTAGCTTTCGCGGCCAATTTTCTCGTTGCGGCGCAACACGGCTTCACCACGGCCAATATCGACAATCACATTGCCATACTCTTCGCGCTTAACCAGACCATTTATAATAGTACCAGCACGGTCTTTGAATTCCTCGTATTGACGGTCTCTCTCAGCTTCTCGGACTTTTTGCAAAATTACCTGCTTAGCAGCTTGAGCTGCAATGCGACCCATTTCAACTGGAGGAACCTCTTCCACCAATTGCTGTCCAACTTCAGGGTTTTCCATATACTGCTTTGCTTGCTCAACAGTGAATTCTGATTGGTAGTTTTCTAACAGCTCTTCTGTGACGACAGTCCGAACTCGAGTGAACGTTGCACGACCAGTTTTACGATCGATAGTGACACGAATGTCCATCTCAGCGCCGTAGCGAGACTTAGCTGCACGTGCCAGAGACTCCTCCATTGCTTCAATCACTAGACCTGGATCGATCATTTTTTCACGAGCAACAGCTTCGGCAGTTTGTAACAGCTCAAGCTGGTTAGCGGATGTAATGGCCATTAGTCTTCCTCTCCATCAACGATGGTTTGCACTTCATCATATTGAGTTTCATCAATCTGACCCGCATCTTTTCGTCCCTTCAGGACCGAGCGAATCAAATCATCCGTTAAGATCAGCTTTGCTTCTGCAAGCCAGTCAAATTTCAGGCCGATCGTACCTTCTTCGATCGTAATCAGTATTTCGTCACCTTCAGTGCCTGCCACTTCACCTTTGAAGCGCCGGCGGCCATCAATCAGCTGTTCAGTTTCAACCTTGGCAGCGTACCCAACCCACTGGTCAAAATCTTTGAGACGCGTGAGTGGACGGTCAATTCCAGGACTTGAGACCTCCAAGGTATAGGCCTCGATAATCGGATCCTCAACATCCATTAAAGCAGAAACTGCTGTACTTATGTCAGCACATCCATCGACTTCCATAGTACCATCGGGCTTTTGGGCCATAATTTGCAGGATAGGGGTATTTCCAGTCATTAGACGCAACCGAACAATTTCATAACCCAGACCCTCAATCATTGGGTTCAGGATTTTAAATAGGCGTTGGTCCATCGCAGCTTTTGCAATCAAATCTGTCATAGGCACCTTTCAGGCACAAAAAAACGGGCGCGCGGCCCGTGATATTTTCCGGTGGAGCCTTGGGGGTGGAAGCCAAAGTGCCGCTATTGAGGGGCGTCTACAGAGTTTGCGGCGAAGTTTCAATCCCAGAACATAAAATGTTTCGCTAGCCTGAACTATGTCCAAAAGCAAAAAGGACCTTGGAAACCGAGGCCCCAAATTTCAGAATATTGAAAATATTATGCAAACCACCAGCGCTCAGATATGCGACTAGAGTCCATCTGCCAAAGGTTGCCTAAATCAGGACCATGAGCCAACTTAGTTGAGTTAGCATCTACGGTGTTGGCATACATTGGAACGATAACACCACCTACTTCAGAACAAAGCATCTGCATTTCAGTGTACTGATCTCGGCGTTTGTCACTATCAAGCTCAGCGCGTGCACTCAATAGAAGCTCTTGGAAGCGGGCACTTTCCCAATGGTTATTATTCCAGGGCACTCCACTTTCGTAGACCGTTGAAAACATCCAGTCCTCGGTTGCTCGGCCAGACCAATAACAAGCGCTCCATCCCTTTTCCAACCAAACGTTTGACCAATAGCCGTCTACGGGCTCTTGAACCACATTTATGTTAATCCCTGCATCTTTAGCAGAAGCTTGATAAAGATGTGAGGCATCAACTGCGCCTGTGAAAGCCGCGTCAGACGCAGACAGGTCCACATTCAGTTCAGTGAGACCAGCCGCTTTCATATAGAATTTGGCTTTATCGACATCTAACTCAAGTTGTGGAAGCTCAGACGCAAAATACTGATTCGCTGGACCGATTGGATGATCGTTCCCCACCTTACCATGGCCTTGCAAGATCTTGTCGACCATTTCTTGGCGGTTAATGCCATATTTCAAAGCCTTGCGAACATTGATATCGTTAAAAGGCACCTGATTGGTTGGCATTGAGAATGTGAAATGTTGGTTACCAGTCACTTCAAAGATTTCAACATTTGGATTGGCGCGCAACAGTGGTTCAGCTTTTAAATCAACACGGTTCACCGCATCAACTTGGCCTGTCATCAAAGCATTCATCCGTGTAAACGAATCGTTGATTGCAATGCATTCAATTCCATCAAACCAGCCAGCACGTCCATCTTTATAGTGGCTATCAACACGGGCCAGGACGCACCGCAGACCCGGATCAAAACTGACTACCTTATACAGACCTGTACCAATACCTTTGGCAATAGCTTCGTCGATCATGCCAGCTGGATACATCAAAATGTGATAATCAGATAGCAAAAATGGAAAGTCCGCGTTACCAACTCTTAACGTAAACTGGACCTGATGAGCACCCATTTTTTTCATATCGCTGATGGCAGAAATAATAGGCTTCGCAGCAGATTTTGCACCTTCCGCCGTATGCATGCCCAACGATTCGATTACATCATCCGCACCAAAGGATTTACCATTATGGAATGTAACACCTTTACGCAGATTGAAGGTCCAAGTTTTTGCATCAGAAGAGGCTTCCCAGCTTTCCGCCAATTCACCGACTAGTTCACCAGCAGCGGTAACTTCAGTCAAGCAATCAAAAACAGTGCCATGACCCATGTTAACCATGAATTGGTCAGAGTGTGTCCGACCATCCCAACTATCCGATATGTTTGCACCATTAAGGCCCATACGAAGTGTGCCCCCACGCTTTGCAGCGGCTTTGACTGGAAGGCCGGTAGCAGCAATTACGCCAGCTGCTGCACTAGTCTTTAAAAGACCACGCCTACTAGGCCCCACCTGACATCTCCTATAAAAACCTTATATTTAAGAGAGGTTAACCCCTAAAAATCTTATGTAAAGGTTTTAGTCTAGCTTTTTTGCTATGCGCGTAAAGCATCCATAATTTTCACTAATTCCATACTAATTGGCGCATCTGACAGCGCATGACCCGCCTTCGCCACCATTTTTAGACGTGCTTTTGGCCAAGCCTGCGCCAAGCCCCAAGCAGTCTGTGGTGGGCAAATCATATCATACCGCCCCTGTACAATATTACCTGGAATATTAGAAATCTTTGACATGTTGCTTAAAATTGCCTCGTTTGGAGCCAGAAACAATTTATTTGAGAAATAATAGTTTTCTAGCCGGGCAAAGGCGCGGGCATATTGTGACGGCGTCTCTCCAGATATACCCGTCGAGTCAATCGAGGCCAAAGCATTTTCCCAACCCGCCCAAGCCCGCGCATAGCGAGTTTCAAGCACTACATCACCACTGAACAGGCGCTTCTTATAAGCTGCGATCAAATCCTCTTGCTCTTCAGGCGGAATTAAACTCGTGAATCGAGCCCAAGCCTCTGGCCAAAACTTTCCAGCGCCACCTCCATAAAACCAATCCAACTCAGACTGCGTACCCAAAAAAATACCGCGCAGAATAAGACGCTGCACCACGGGTACATGAGCCTGAGCATAGATTAATGCTAATGTGGCCCCCCAGCTGCCACCAAAAACCATCCAACGATCAACTTCAAGTGCCGCACGAATTTGTTCAATATCTGCTATCAAATGCCATGTAGAGTTATGTTCAACCTCCGCATGGGGGCGCGAGCGACCGCAACCGCGCTGATCAAACAAAATAATCCGGTAGTAGCTCGGATCGAAATACCGACGCATCGACGGACTACATCCACCACCCGGGCCACCATGAAGTACAACAACGGGAACTCCATCAGGCCTACCACATTGCTCCACATAAATGTGATGACCACAGCCCACATCCAATATCCGCTGATCAAAAGGTTCAATCGGCGGATACAGAAATTGTAATGATCGTTTTTGGCCTGCGACTTTGTCCATAGTTGTCCTATATAAAGAAAATGCCAGTTGAATCACTGCTTATTAAGTTAAATCTATTAGGAGATCAGAATGCAAGGCAACCAGTCGACAGTTGACCAAGCCGAAGTCGCAAAATTTGAAGCGATGGCCGCAGAATGGTGGGATCTGGAGGGGAAATTCAAGCCTTTACATATGCTGAACCCCTGCCGCCTAGATTATATCACACAACAAATTGCCATTGAATTTGGTCGTGATCTTAAGACTAATTTGCCCTTTAAGGATTTGCGCATTTTGGACATAGGCTGCGGTGGCGGCCTTTTGTGCGAACCGATGGCGAGGCTGGGTGCAAAAATTGTGGGCGCAGATGCGGCAGCTGGCAATATCCCTGTAGCACAATTGCATGCGCAACAATCCAGTTTGGAAATTGACTATCGCCACACCACAGCCGAGGCCTTGGCCGAAGCCGGTGAACAGTTTGATGCAATTCTAAATATGGAAG
>LAQD01000016.1:3408-5183 GCA_000981705.1 Rhodobacteraceae bacterium ASP10-04a | reverse complement strand
CAAAGAGTTTTTTATTCGCTATTATTGGCGCCGAATGGGTGATGCGCTGGCTACCAAAAGGCACACATGATTGGAATAAATTCATAACTCCAGACGAATTGTTCGCGCTACTCTCCGCCTCTGGCCTAACCCCCATTGATAAAAAAGGTTTTGTATTTGATAAACTGAGATGGAGCTGGGCACTTTCAACGCAGGATCTCAGCGTTAACTATGTAACGGCGAGCACAAAACCAATTTAAGAATCTTTGGCCAAACTGGTGCGCAATTCACGTAGTATTGGCAAAATACTTTTGAGATTTTCAACACCTGATATACCCGTAGCCTTAGCTAGAATTGGACCAATTTGAGCAAAAGCGTGGTCCCGGGCTGCCCGCCCTGATGGGCTAATCACAACCTGTTTGCGTCGCGCATCATCCCAGTCAGGTCGAATGTGCACATAGCCGGCCCATTCTAACTTAGTAAGCGTGTTGGTGATGGCTCCCCGCGTTAAGTTAAATGATTTTGCCAAATCAGCTGGTGTGCGCTCCGAACCCACATGTGCCAAATGATTAAGAACTGAAAAATGCGACAGCTCCATACCCTTAGGCAAGCCCTTTGAAATTTTGCTGCGTAACAGTTGGTCCAGCGCCAAAATTTCAGAAAAAAAACTTATAGAAAGGGTTTCAATTGGATTAGTCATTGCTCGGGTAATGCCTCACTTCAAAAGGGCGATCATGTTTTAGGGATTCTACTCGCATACGCGCTTTGTTTACAGCTTTTAGGTCAAGTTCAGAGAAATACAATCCTGGTTTCTGCCCCGCATCCATTATCACTTGCCCCCACGGATCTACAATCAAACTGTGGCCATAAGTTTTACGCCCTGATCCAGGGTGCTCACCAGTTTGTGCAGAAGCAAGCACAAAACATCCATTTTCAATGGCGCGTGCCCGTAATAATATGTGCCAATGCGCCTCGCCAGTGGGTCTGGAAAATGCTGAGGGAACTACCAAAATGACGGCACCTGCCTGCGCCAAAGTACGATACAGCGCCGGGAAACGTAGATCATAGCAAATACTAAGCCCCATACTGCCCCAAGGGGTTTGCGCTAAAACAGCGGTGTCGCCAGGTCGGTAACCCTTAGATTCATGATAACGCTCAGTGTCAGACACTGTAACATCAAACATATGAATTTTATCGTATTGCGCTACCACAGCCCCGCACGCATCAATTAAGATAGACCGATTAGTATATCGACCATCTGCATCTTGGGTTTTAAGTGCGATCGACCCCAAGGCCACCCACAGGCCAAGGGCGCGGGCCTTTCTGCAAACAGCATCTAGAAACTGGCTGTTATCAACATCATCCAAAACTTGGGCCTGATGCGCCCTATCCAGCGACACACAATTGGTAACTTCTGGCAAAAACAGAATGTCTTGGTCACGGGATTGATCCATCAACGCCAAAACAGACGCTAAGTTTTCCGCCGGTTGGTCGCTAGACGTTATCTGTGCAACAGCTACTCTCACTCCAGCAACATAACCCCTAACTTGCCCGAACGCTCCAGCGCGTGCAGCTCGTCACAGCCACCAATATGCTGATCATTAATAAAAATCTGAGGCACCGTATGGCTACCATTAGACCGCACCAACATTTCTGAGCGCCGCCCTGAATCTCGCGAAAGGTCAATCTCACGATAAGTAACACTTTTACTAGAAAGTAATCGTTTTGCCGCATGGCAATACCCGCACAGGGGCGAGGTATATAGTTCAACAATTGGCATTCACTTAAACTCCTTA
>LAQD01000016.1:0-3313 GCA_000981705.1 Rhodobacteraceae bacterium ASP10-04a | reverse complement strand
CAAGCACAAGACTACTTTCGTTAACACTCAGCATCAAGCAATGTGACTTAATCTCAACAGCACTTGCAATACAGCCAGCTCCCTTTTACCCAAGCCCAATGATACCACCAGAGCTTTTCAACACCACGGTCCAATCTGCTAAGCGCGCTCGTGCGACTAAAGAAGGCATGTTTTTGCAAGAATTGTCGCGAGATGAGATCTTAGAAAGACTGGAGGCGGTTAACAGGTCGTTTACAAAAATCGCCATTGTTACAGGCCACCCAGAAATTTGGAATGCGTCCGTGCCCGAAGCAACCATCATACCCGATGAGGATATACTAGATTTGGAAGTGGGTGCCTATGATCTAGTGATCCACTCGATAGCCCTTCATCATTGCAATGATCCCATTGGTCAAGTTGTGCAATGCGGCCGTGGCTTGCGGCCAGATGGTCTCTTCTTAGCCAGCTGCTTTGGCGGACAAACTTTAGCAGAGTTGCGCGCCGCTTTGTCTGTGGCGGAAACTGATCTGCGCGGGGGATTATCCCCAAGGGTGTCACCAATGGCTGAAATTCGCGAACTTGGGGCAGTTTTACAGCGCGCTGGGCTAGCGTTACCCGTTGTAGATTCCTTGAAAATCCCTACTTCATACCGTGATTTATATCACCTGATGCGAGACCTCCGCGCCATGGGGGAAACTAATGTCATGACGGCACGTGTCACAAGCCTTACAGCAAAAACGCTTTTTGAGCGTGCACAAAAAATCTATGCTGAAGAGTTTTCCGACCACAACGGTCGGTTAAACTGCACTTTTGAATTGGTATTCTTATCGGGATGGGCACCTGATGCAAGTCAGCCAAAGCCCCTAAAACCTGGATCAGTTAGTAAGACACTCCAGCAAGCCCTCAAAGAAGTAAAAAAATTACCCAACAATTGACCTAACAGCGTATCCGGTTATCTGGGTTAGGGAAACATCGAGGAATTCACAGTGACAGATCATCAACCAACGTATTTGCCCCTTACCACCGCTCCGGCTGATCACCCAAAGGTTAAGAAACCTAAGATTGGCGTTTTACTGTCCAACCTGGGCACACCAGACAATTATGACTATTGGTCCATGCGGCGCTATTTAGGTGAGTTTCTGTCAGATCGGCGGGTCATAGACTACAGCCCCTGGCTTTGGCAGCCACTTCTACAGCTGATCATTTTAACAAAGCGCCCATTTTCATCTGGAGCAGCTTATAAATCGATCTGGAACAATGAAGCGGATGAGAGCCCCTTGGCAACAATCACTAAAGCGCAAACCGAAGCAGTACGCACAGAAGTTGCCAAACGTCATGGCGGCGAGGTTATGGTCGAATATTGTATGCGCTACGGCAACCCATCTATACGGTCGGTTGTACAAAAAATGGTTGATGCTGGATGTCAAAAAATATTGTTTTTCCCACTCTACCCTCAATATGCTGGCGCCACCTCCGCAACGGCAAATGACGAGTTTTTTCGCTGCTTGATGAAACAAACCTGGCAACCAACAGCCCAGACCATAAGTCCCTATTTTGACCGCTCCGATTATATTAACGCCTTAGCGAACTCAGTCGAGCAGGCCTATGAAAAAGCAGAAATTCGGCCAGACGTCTTGGTCTGCTCATATCATGGGGTGCCAAAACGCTATCTGATGCAGGGAGACCCATATCATTGCCAATGCCAGAAAACTACGCGCCTGCTCAAAGAGCGGCTGGGTTGGGAGAACACTCAAATAGTCACGACCTTCCAATCTAAATTCGGGCCAGAACAGTGGTTGCAACCTTACACTGTAAAGGAAGTAGCCCGTATGGCTGAACAAGGTCAGAAAAATATTGCGGTCTGTGCCCCGGCATTTTCTGCAGATTGCATTGAGACGCTTGAGGAGATTAATGAAGAAATTAAGGAAAGCTTTGAGCATGCGGGGGGAGAACACTTCACTTACATACCTTGCCTTAACGACAGCGAAGGCCACATCACGGTTTTGAGCAATGTAATTTCAGAAAATCTGCAGGGCTGGATGTAACACAAGCCTTTAGCCCGCACGCGTAACAAACAGGGCAATAACTGCAATAGACTTTTTATTATTTAAATCAGCCACATCGACTAGTTATAAACAAAAAGGACGGTTGCAAGGCAAAGATAAAATTATTTACACAACTTACTCACACTTGAATGAGGCAAATAGTCAAATAATTAGCACTTGAGTGCCCACCTTGGTGAGTTCAAACAATTGAGAAATTTGTTCGTTGTATAGACCAATGCACCCACTAGATGATCGGCGGCCAATTTTCCTCGTATCGTGCGTCCCGTGAATACGGTAAAATGTCCATGATAAATAAAGTGCGTGAGAGCCAAGCGGGTTGTCAGGTCCAGGCCCAATAAATTCGGGCCACTCTGGATCACGTTTACGCATCTCTGGGGTAGGTCGCCAAGATGGCCCAACCACTTTTCGAACCACCTCAGTGCGGCCCTTTCGTGTCAGATCATCAGTCATCGGAACAGACGTCGGGTATAGCTTATAAACGGCTTCATCTTCAGACCAAAAGTGAAGGGCGCGCGAACTTATATCCGATAAAATTGCTCCATTTCGCAAGTTTTTAAAATAGGGGCGCCAATCCAACATTCGAAAACTACTGATATTACGGCGCGACGTCTTCAAAGCTCTTGTTTCTTGTGGATCATCCTCAGGTAGCTTCGCGTTCTGAGCAAGCACAACAGATCCCGTAAGAGAGGCTGCTCCAGCCAGAAACACTCTTCTTGGTAGATAAGGATTACCATTATTCATTACTTCGACTCCAAGGTTTTTTATTTTATTACGCAATAATTACACTTCCCACAAATCAAATAGGTGTGATTTGCAATTTTCCACTCAGTATTAGGTTTGATTGAGGCAATATCCGGTTTAAGACAATCTGAATGAATTGGGGTTTAGTATGGCTTTTCGCGTATTTTTATTAGTTATTTTGGCATTCCTTGCAGCATGCGCTCAAAATCCGGAGGCCAATTTGGGACCAAATGGCCTACCATATCAGCGCGCGTATGTCATCGGAGAGGCTGATAGCAGCAAAATCCAGTTTAATATGTTAGATGGCATAAACAGTATCCGCAAAGCACGCGGCCTCAAAGGCCTAATACTAAGTTCAGAACTTAATGCTGCAGCCTCGACACACTCACGTGACATGTCGATCCAAAACCGGGCTTGGCACTTTGGATCAGATGGCTCATCACCACCAGAGCGCCTAATACGCGTTGGATATCAAGGACGATTGTTAGGAGAGAATATTTCTGAAACCTTCGAGTCTGAGCTGGAAA
>LAQD01000015.1:60593-70190 GCA_000981705.1 Rhodobacteraceae bacterium ASP10-04a | reverse complement strand
AACTGCGATGTGGCCTTCGGGACCTTGTTTAGCCATGTTGTGATTGGCTCTGCTCCGCGTGCTGCGGAATTGAAGTTACCTTACTTTGTTGTCTCTGAAGGGCACCACGTCGCTAGTGGCGGTTTGAACCGCTATACCCTGCAGCCTGGTATTACTGACGTTAAAAGCCAAGTTCAGTCGATGGCCCCTTTTGTTGCCAACAACTTGGGTAAGAAAGTCACGATGATCTTCCCTGACTTTGCTTTTGGTCATGACCACCGCGACTTCTTCACTAAAGCTGTCGAGGCACAGGGCGGCCAAGTTATCGCACATATCGCCGTACCGCCTACTGAGACAACATTCACACGATACTTTCCGAGCATCCCGCGTGACACGGACGTTATCTATCACGTCATGGTCGGCCCTGCGGTTTTGACTTTTGTTAAAGAGCTTGGAGAATTCTTTGGACCAAGCCGCCCTGAAATTGTTGGTTTCATCGACAGCCTTGAAGCTGTAGATATCAACAGTTCTGGCCTAGAGTTTCTTGAAGGAACTTATTTTTGGGAAGGAATGCCGCGTCATGCTCAGGCAAGCCAAACTGAATTCGACAAGGCTTATCGTGCCGCCGTTGGTGTGGATGACAGAGGTGCGTCGCTTGATGACCCAGCCGATGTTTCAACCTTTGCACACATGTTTGGATGCTGGGAAACGCTGAATATCATCAAAGCAGGTATGGAAAGTGCGAACTATCAAGGGCCACAAGATCGCAGCAAGTTGATTGAAGCGGTTGAAGCTATGACTGATATGCCTGAATCCGAGGATCATCCGCAGGGTCCAAAACGCTTTAACGGCAAAACCCACCAGACCTTTGGACAACAATATATTACCAAAGTGACCGATGGGAAGCTTGTTTTGGAGCACACAGCCTCCATCGACGATGGACTCTACGAAGACGAAGTCGACTACACTAAACAGTCGTTCTAAGCTTAAAAACTGAAAAGTAGGAATACCAGATATGGAATTTGGACCCCACCTGATGCTCGCCTCCCTTGAGGGTGCGGTCATTTCAGCAATACTCGTACTTACTGCAATGGGTCTAAGCATAGTTTTTGGTGTGATGCGTATTGTGAACGTAGCGCATGGTGAATTTTTCATGCTTGGCGCGGTCCTTGCTTGGTACATAACTACTTTTCTTGGTGGTCATCCTGCTCTTGGCTTCGGCGTTGCGCTCATAGTTGCGCCGTTGCTTGTTGGTTGCTCGGCAGCCTTTGCTGACCGAGCTATCTTAAAGAGAATCAACTATGATCCTGATCGAACGATCGTTGCAACAATTGGGATGCTTTACATAATTCAACAAACAACGTTGATGACATTTGGCCCCGAGGCGCGTCCCGTTGAGGCGCCGTTCAATCACCGACTTTCTTTGCCGTGGTTTGAGTTTGGCGAGAACGGCTTTGTGATGACTTGGCCATGGGGATTAAGCACAACAAGCTATAAACTCTTTGTAATTATCGCTGCTTTGACTGTGTTGATAGGATTGTGGCTTTTCCTGACCCGTACAAAAATAGGTCTAATTATGCGCGCGACCCAGCAAGATAGTGAAATGGCTCAGGCGTTTGGCGTTCCGGTTGGTAAAGTATATTCTTGGGTGTTCGGGCTTGGCGCTGGATTGGCCGCGCTTGGTGCTGTCCTTGTAGTGCCCATCCAGCAAGCCCATTATCTGATGGGGCATGATCCACTTTTATTGGCATTCATTGTTGTAATCATTGGCGGCCTCGGGAGCTTGCCAGGAACAGTCATTGCAGCACTTCTTATAGGAATGAGCGACGGTATTATCTCAGTCTTCTTTTCTCCAACACTTGCTAAAATCATTGCGACTTTTCTTGTCGCAATGGTGTTAGTATTTCGCCCTCAAGGGCTTTTGGGGAAAACTGTTCCATGACATCTTCCGCTAAATCGAACCTGCTCCATTTTGGGATGTTGGCAGGTCTTGTAATTTTGTTCTTCATTTTGCCGATCTACCATGTTGGTGTGCTATCTCGGGTTATGGTTATGGCCATTTACGCGATGGGTTTTAACTTATTGTTCGGCTACACGGGCTTACTAAGTCTTGGGCATGCAATGTTTTTTGCTGCCGGTATGTATGGTTTTGGCCTTGCAATAAAGTTTGGCGGGTTTCCGGTACCGGCAGCGTTTGTTGTCGGTTTGATGTCGGCGGCACTGTTGGCGCTTGTAGTGGGGCTTTTGGCGCTACGAACTGCTGGCGTGGCATTTATGATTGTCACATTGATGTTCGCGCAGACCGCATATTTAGTTGTGCTTTACTTCGGGAAATATACGCGAGGGGATGAGGGTTTTATTCTACAGCAGGCCGAACGTTCCTTGTTTGGATTAGACCTTACAAGCGAGACGGGTCGGTATTTCACAGCCTTCACCTTGTTTGCAGTTTGTTTTATTGCGTTGGCAAAGTTGGTTCAGACCCCATTTGGTAAACGGCTTGTTGCAATCCGCGAGAATGAAGAACGCGCACGGATGCTTGGGTATGACGCAGGAAGGTATAAGCTTTATGCTTTGATTGTTTCTGGGACGGTTTCTGGCCTAGCGGGTGTTTCTTATGCGCTGCTATTTGGCTATATCGGCGCAACCTTTTCGACCGTTCAGTATTCTATCTTCCCATTGCTTTGGGTGCTTCTGGGAGGGGCAGGGACGACAATAGGGCCATTTATTGGCGTGTTGTTCATGTTTTACCTCATTGATATCTCAAGTGGTTATACGAATGCCTACATGCTTATTGCCGGTGTCGTCCTTGTACTTCTTACAGTCTTTGCACCCAAGGGCATCGCTGGAACCTTGAAAGCGAGGGCTTTCCCATGGTTGCCATGAACATATTAGAAACCAAAGGTTTGACTAAAACCTATGGTGGCCTGAAGGCAAACACTGATATCGACTTCAAGCTGACAAGGGGCAAGGTTACGGCACTGATTGGTCCTAATGGTGCAGGGAAGTCAACATTTGTTGGCATGGTGAGCGGACGCACAGAAGCAACACGAGGAAGCGTTTTATTCGAGGGTGAGGATATTAGTCACTTGCCAGCGCACCGTCGCATCCAACTTGGTCTTGCTTATACATTTCAAATCACGTCAGTTTTTCGTGGCCTCAGTGTTTATGAAAATGTCGAATTAGCAGCCGGTCGCACACTCGCAGATCGACCAAGCCTGTTGAAAGCTAAAGTCAATTCGGTTTTGGAACGCGTTGGCATCTCAGACAGATCCAATCAAATTTCTGGTGACCTAAGTTATGGCCATCAGCGTATTCTCGAGATCGCTATGGGACTGGCACAGGATCCTAAACTGTTCATCCTTGATGAGCCGACGCAGGGTTTGGCTGAAACCGAAGTTGACGCGTTCATTAGCCTAATCCGGTCTCTTGCAGGCGAGACCACAATTTTGCTGATTGAACATAATATGAAAGTCGTTATGGCAACGGCTGATTTCATAACTGTTTTGGATCAGGGCATGGTTCTCGCCGAGGGTAGCCCAGAAGAAATTCATGAAAATGCTGCCGTTCAATCGGCCTATCTTGGAACAAATGTTGATGCTTGAAGTTAAAGATATCCACGTAGCCTATGGGCCCGTCAAAGCGCTTTATGGCGTTTCTTTCAAGGTACAACCATCCGAGATTTTGTGCTTGTTAGGCCGAAACGGTGCCGGTAAAACAACAATTATGAAATCCATTATGGGACTGCTACCAGTGTCTGAAGGCAGCGTTTCGCTCGAAGGTGAAAATCTGAATACACTGCCTGCACATTTAGTACCAAGGCGGGGCATAGGTTACATTCCTCAGGGCCGCAGGTTATTTTCGGAACTGACAGTTGATGAAAATATCGAGATCGGGCTGATGACACGCAAACAGGGTGCAGATACCCGTGAGTGGGTATTAGATCTTTTCCCTCGATTGCGTGACCGGCTTACCCAACAAGCAGGGACATTGTCGGGCGGCGAACAACAAATGTTAGCGACAGCACGCGCGCTTTGCGTAAGGCCAAAGGTTTTATTGCTGGATGAACCAACCGAGGGCCTACAGCCTTCGATGATCGTACAAATTCGCCAAGTCATCGTGAAAATGAAGGAAGAAGGCATCGCTATCGTATTGGTCGAGCAACGTGTGGACGCAGTCCTTTCAATTGCAGATCGTGTGACCTTTATTGAAAGCGGCAAAGACGTAGAAACAACCACTGCTGCCGCACTTCGAGATGACCCTGATAAGCTAAGCAGATACTTGGGTGTCTGACACTTAACCCTGCTAGTAAATTACGTCCCACCAGGGAACATGACTAACTACAAAACACGAAAATGACCTATGTTTTAGGTAGGCAATTTTTTTTCGTGAACGTGGATTTAAATCACAGCTTAAAACGTGTTGATATTGTTTAGATGAGAAACTGGTCACCCGAATTAAAATAGGAGTGGGCAGGGCACGCAATGTGGATCGTTTCCATTCCTCAATCGACAAAAGCACGTTCGACAACAAATGTGTCAGGCCGGTTGTTCGAACCCTCAGCAAGACCGAAGCCTATCAAAGCTGCTTTGGTGTCATGCAACATCGCCATCGAACCGCATATCATGCCGCGGTCAATCTCTGCCGAAATTGGTGGAACCCCAAGATCAGTGAACACTTTGCCCGACGCCATTAGATCTGTGATCCGTCCTTGAAACGGATAATCTTCCCGGGTCGTGGTGCTGTAAAGTCGCAAGCCCTGGGCGAACTCTCCGCACAGGGGGTCGTCTTTCACTGCGGCGACCAGTTGCTGGCCATAAGTCAATTCTGCGACTTTGCGGCATGTGTGTGTGAGAATAACCTCATCAAACTTTTCATAGGTATCTGGATCGCGTATTAGGCTGGCAAACGGTGCTATACCGGTACCTGTTGAAAACATCCAAAGACGTTTTCCTGGTAGTAGGGCGTCGTTAACAAGTGTACCCGTAGGTTTCTTACGCATCAGCACTGTATCGCCCACTTTGATCTTTTGAAGATACTCGGTCAGTGGCCCGTCTTCTACCTTGATCGAATAAAATTCGATCTCTTCGTCCCAACTCGGGGATGCGATAGAATAGGCACGGAACACTGGCTTTTCTGCATTCGGTAGGCCAATCATTACGAATTCACCTGAACGGAAACGAAAACTATCAGGCCGTGAAATGCGGAATTTAAATAGCTGATCTGTGAAATGCTCAACAGACGTAACTACCTGTGCAAAAATACCAGTTGGAACAGGAAAATCGGTATTTGGTGTATTTATAACAAGGGTCATAAGATGTCCTTTTTAACTGACGAGAGGATTTTCAGAGAGTAAAGATAGTTTATCTGGCTTATCAGCCCAATCGTCTGCATCGCTTGGAGGTATACCTTTTTCGCCAATGTTACGCCATATTTCTGATTTAGTACGATCCACTTTTCTGCGTTGGGATCAGTATCGGGAACGATGCCATCAACAGGACATTCAGGTTCGTAAAATGCGCAATCGATACGTTCTTCAGTATTGATGCCGATTATATTTTCGCTCTCATAAAAGTAATCTACTGGACAGACTTCTATGTAGTCCTGATATTCACAGTTCATGCAGGCGTCAGTTACTAAGTATGTCATGTGCTAGCCATTTTCATTTGCATACGAATGAATAGTAGAGTTTACTTTGTCGTGTCAATGCTTGTTGTTCTGGGCTACTGGCCAGCAATAAAACAACTTGACGAGACAACAGAATAATATTCGTATACAAATGAAACAGGCGGACTTCAGGAGGGCATATTTTGCAAAAGTTAGTCATTAAAAATATTGGACAGATTATTTCTGGGAAACTTGAAGAACCAATTTTTGATGGAGATTGCCTCATCGCGCTGGATGGTAAAATTTCTGAATGGGGATACGAAAACAACCTTGACTGTGAGGGGGCAACGACCCTTGTTGATGCCCACGGAGTGACCCTTTCACCTGGTTTGATCGATAGTCACATCCATCCGGTTGTTGGCGATTATACGCCGCGTCAACAGCAACTTAACTGGATTGACAGTACATTGCACGGTGGTGTGACGACATTGATTTCAGCTGGTGAAGTTCATATGCCGGGTCGCCCCAAAGATATCGTGGGCCTTAAGGCGATGGCTATTGCATCCCAGCGTTGGTACGAAAATTTTCGCCCCTCTGGCGTAAAGGTTCATGCAGGCGCGCCTGTGATCGAACACGGAATGATCGAGGAAGATTTCAAAGACTTGGCTGACGCTGGCGTAAAGTTGCTGGGCGAGGTTGGTTTAGGTACCGTCAAAGACGGCACTACTGCGCAGCAAATGGTGGGTTGGGCGCGCAAGTATGGCATCCAAAGCACAATTCATACCGGTGGCCCGTCTATCCCGGGCTCAGGTTTGATCGATGCTGACATGGTGATTGAAACCGGTACGGACATTATTGGTCACATCAATGGTGGGCACTCCGCACTGCCCGATGATCAAATAATTTGCCTATGTGAAAGTTGTTCTTCAGCGTTTGAGATCGTACACAATGGCAACGAACGTTCTGCGGTGCTGGCGCTTAACACAGCCCGTGAATTGGGCAAACTGGATCAGGTTATTTTAGGCACGGATGGCCCTGCGGGTTCAGGCGTCCAACCATTGGGAATTTTAAGAATGGTTGCTATGTTGTCCGCCTTTGGGAATGTTCCGGCGGAACAGGCGTTCTGCTTTGGCAACGGCAATACATCACGCCAGCGCGATCTTGACACTGGATTGATCGAGGTTGGAAAGTGTGCTGATTTTGTGCTGTTGGACCAAGCTCAACATGCCCCCGGAAAAACGATGCTTGAGTCTGTTCAACTGGGGAATTTGCCAGGTGTTGGTATGACAATCATTGACGGCAAAGTTTGTTCTCAACGCTCTCGCAACACGCCCCCAGCAAATCGCTTGCCTGAGCAGATTTTGTGAGTGCGCCACTTGCGAGCCTGAAGGTCATCGAACTTGCTAGGGTTTTAGCAGGGCCTTGAATCTGACAAACCCTGTCTGATCTTGCTGCTGATATTGTTAAGACCGAAAGCCCTGCGGGCGATGGCACCCGTAAGTAGGGGCCTCCATTCACCGATCATGAAGGTGACCAATACGCAGCATATTTCCAGTGTACCAATCGTGGAAAAACTAGCCGTACTATCGACTTCAAGGACGAAGTCCAACTACGGCAATTGTACGAATTAATTGCAGGTACAAATATCGTGATTGAAAATTTCAAGGTAGGTAGCTTACGCAAGTGCGGTTTAGATTTAGAGATATTGCACGAATGAACCCACATTTAGTATACTATTATATAAATTTTTGTACGGGATGGACCGTACGCGCATCAGGTAAGGCATGATTTTCTTATACAAGGTGTGTTGGGTATAATGGGTCTGACAGGAGACCCGAGTGGTGAATCTTAAAAGATTGCTTTTGCTTTTGCCAATATATTTTCTGCCTTTGCGGTGTGATAAGAATTTAGGCTGCATTGGCGGATCGGGCCAAGACTGGCATTGGCCAACAATTAGAAATTTCTTTGCTAGATTGCATGACGGGTGTTTTGGCCAATTAGGCGGTGAACTTTCTTGTGTCTGGGGAACGTCCAGCCCGATTAGGCAACGCCAATCCCAATATTATTCTGTATCAAGCTTTTGGAGTTCTGATGGGTATATTATTGTGGATGCGAGAATGACCGGTAGTTTCAAAAGTTATATGAAACGCTGGGGTTGTCCAAATTACCAAACAATCCCGACATTAGTCCAAATCTGAAACTTATCGAAGGTCGGGATTCTTTGATCAAGGTTTTATAAGTAGCTTTCAATGCGTGGACCAAGCAAGATGGTCTTACGGCTTTAGTGCATGCTTTTGTGCCTGCAGGCCCAATTAATAATGTTGAAGTGGCATTTTCCGGTTCCCAGATCAAGGACCGTGCGATGCATATTGTACCAGCAGATTTACCGGGCCTACGCATGCTGATTTTGTTCTCTCGGCCAAGTTTGAGCTTAGAAAACACCTCTCCAGCTTTGTAAAAATCACTATGAGATCTTGCGGAGCAAACTCACCAAAGTGACACGCTCTTTGGGGGTTAGTGGAGCAATCGTTTCACTCGTAATGAGCAGGCCCGTGGCCCTCAAATCTAATACGAGAGCTTTGCCATTTGCGGTCAAAGAGATAACTGTCCGTCGTTTATCAACGTTGTCTGGCTGCGATTTAATAAGATCCTTCGCCTTCAAACGATCAACCACGCCCTTAATTGTAGCAACGTCCATGGCAGCAAGCCGGCCTAAGTGATTTTGAGAAACTTCCCCAATTTCAGCTACGCGGATTAAGGTCGTAAACTGTGTAGGCGTCATGCTTTCAACGGCATACTTTTGAAAGATTACAGAATGGCGCTGGCTAGCAAGGCGTAGCAAGTAACCAATCTGGTCCTCCAAAACGTATTCGAGTTCGGTCTCTTTGTGTACAACTGAGTTCATAATGCCTTTTATTATGTTCTCCTATATTTGACAACGATGGCTTATTTTATCTCAAGCCGTCATTGCCTTTGATATCCTTGTGGGCCAATCCGCCAACGCGCGGCAAGGGGCGACCACTATCTGTGACTGCGACAGCAACCAAAATTTCATTTGCGCGTGGTGCATCATTTAGGCGTACTTCGATACCATCAAAATGACTGCGGACATAAGCCGCATCTTTATGGCCTAAAGGCACATCAAGCACTTGTCCTGGACTACCCATTTTCTTGGATGAGGCAACAAGAGCTGTGCCTTTTTCGACAGCGACACGCAATGGCGTACCAAGTTTCGGGTGAAGGATTGCGGCTGCGTGTTCCAATTCACCATTTTCACCTACCATCGCTGATTTGCCGTAGCTCTCCGCCTGAGCGGGTGCAATCCCCAGAGCTTGCACACATTTGTCCCCAAGAAGCGCACCCAACTCAGCACCGATGTCCATGAGTGCTGTAAGGTCTTCTTGATATATGCCCGCAAACGGGTTTTCGATAACGGCCACTGCAACAGCTTTGCGGGTGGCGGGCGAAATCTTGCGACCTATTTCGCGGTGTGTTTCTTCAATATTTATGGCGATTTTTCTTATCTTAGCGCTCATCTCAAACCATCCTTTCCAATGATATCCGCGACGTCTAAGCCGCCAGCTCTGTTGTGAATGCGCGGACCGGTACTCATCACAAGCGCAAGGACCATCTCATTGGCGCGAGGAGTATCGTTGCTACCCACTTCCATCGAGTCAAAATGGCTACGCACATATGAAGCGTTGATATGAGTGATTGGAACATCCAAACGTCCGCCAACACCAGTTACTTTCTTGGTTGACGGTACGATAGCGTTTGAATCTGCTAACAGCTGGCGCATCGCGTAACCACCTGGCGCATGCCACAAAGCCCCATGTTCCAGCTCACCGCCTTCTCCAATTATAGCGCCTTTACCATATCCTTCGATTTGATCAGCTCCGCCAAGTATATCCAATAAACGCTGGGCCATACTGAGGCCAAGGGGCTTCAGGCTTTCCATAAAGCCCTGAATTTCAGGTTCATACCGTCCCGAAAATGGATTTTCTATGATAGCTA
>LAQD01000015.1:54685-60511 GCA_000981705.1 Rhodobacteraceae bacterium ASP10-04a | reverse complement strand
TTTGGAGTCCTTTGGGTAATTGTTAGCTGCGAGGGGCAAGTGGTGTCAGATTGACCTTGTAGGAAAAGGGCGGCACCTGAAATAAGATCGCGCTGGATGTATCTGTCCGTTAATGCACGGCCATACGACAAGGCATTTATCTTCTCGTTCACTGAAAGTGGACCGCACCCAACTACAATAGGTAGATCGCCAAGATCACTGGTGTCGTCCAAGTGAGAAGCAGGTTTACGAGTGATTGCAGCGTGCTCTGGAAGGTCTATAGAATTAGCAATTAAAGTTGCGGCTACATCAGCGCTGGCGGCGTTGGTCGCAAGCACCGTGACACTGTCTGCAATGCCTAGACTGAAACTGCGGCCGTGACGGCCACTGGTCGCTATACCTCTGATCGGGTCATCATAGTCAATTGTTATACGCCCAAGGTCACAGAAATCATGCCCTGCCATCGCAAGAGTAAACGAGTGGCCTTCAGCCAGATGTAGTGCAATATCACCGCCATTATTGACGTAAGCGCGGGACAAAGACACTGTCTGCATCGCCCCTAAAACTGTATCCGCAACGCTGCCCGCAACAGCGGCCATCCGCGTGACAAATGCATCCTGTGCGAAAGGTCTAACGGCCTGATCCATGCGTTGTGCGACATGGCCAAACGGCATTGGGCAGTCGATGTTAATCGGTAACTTTAGGTTGGCTAGTTCAGAAACGAGTTCCCCAAGAACCGTGGAAAACCGATCTTTAGCCACCTCAAAAGCAGCCTTCCTATCGCCATCCGCACCGATGATTAAATCGATAGGACCATGCTGCAAATGCAGGCGTTTGCCGCAGGGGAGTATGTCTGCGTGTGCCTGCATTAGGATTTGTCGCCGTTCGGCCAGCGGTAGTTGGCACGTGACATTGGGTTATGACCTTGGATATTTTGTTTTACCCGTCTCAAAGTATCCGTTTGGATAGTATCGACTGGCCTCATCTCATCCATGTGCCCGCCCAATGTACTATAATCGCTAACCCGTAAGGTGAATTCAATCGGGGCAACCAATGCGGGGGTTGGAACATACCCAAAGGAATCTGATGGCATGTCTAAAACATCAACCATTACAGTGATACCACCACCGGGCCAAACATACGCATCCGCCCCGCCGCAGGACACGTGCGTTAAAGAGTTTTTTACTGATCGTGTAAGGTGCACCGGGTTTTCGGTTACGCCTGCTCTTAGGCTGCCACCAGCTCCCCCCATAAACAAAACTGAACAAACTGAAGGTTCACAGTTCTCAGCGATTAATTTCGTCGTAACGCTTAACGCATCAGGCATATCGGCGGGTTGGGGTACCAAGTTAGCATCAAGTTCAAAATAACCAGATTGTTCGCCCGTTGTTGATAACATCAAAAGCCTCATGCCTTCGGTTGCTATCTTTGGATTAAATGGTCCTAGAATTTTTAACGGATCATCCAAATCGGTACCACCCCAACCAGTCCCTGATTCCGCCACTTGGAAATATCGACCGGGGGTCGAGCGACGGCCAATAATCTTGATACCCGTTGGTGGCACACCCAACTCTTTGCCAGCTTGGTGTTCAGACAGTACGCCCGTGATGTGATCGTCAACGACGACAACATCATCGGCATGATTGAGCCACTGTTTGGCAAACATACCAATTGCGGCTGAGCCACATCCAACGCGCATCAGCTTTTCTTCGTCACCGTTAATGATTGGCGCTTTGCCTGCCTGCACGACAACGTCTGTTGTGTGACCGGCGTCTCCGATGGTCAGCGTAACTGCCTCGCGGTTACACAAGCGTAGAAGGGCGTCACACGTTACACGGCCTTCCTTTTTTGATCCGCCAGTAAGATGTTCGACGCCGCCCAACGATAGCATTTTAGACCCATATTCTGTTGTCATTACATGACCGATGGGTTCACCATCCACCCAAATAATATCGCGTTCATCGCCTAGGTGCCGGTCTGTGTCGATTTTGACTTTCACACCACAATAAGAAAAAATTCCCTCAGTTACGATTGTAACCATGTCCACACCATCGACTTCTTGGCTGACAATGAAGGGGGCTGGTTTGTAGTCGGGGTAGGTTGTACCGGCGCCAACAGCGGTGATAAAAGTGCGATCCCCTTTGATGATATTACCGTCCCAATCTTCAGGTGAGCCGTCTTTCATGAAAGGCACCAGCTTTTGTTCTGTGCTTTCGATGATGGTAAGCGGATCAACCCGAATAAGGTTACCACTCTGATTGGCGTACCTGTCACAGGCCCCCGATTTACCATCCGCAATAAAACACATTACGGGGCAAGCATCGCAGCGGATTTTCACTGGTTTGATTTCAGTCATTTAACTTGGCTTTTATGGCCGCCCGAACGCGCGCGGGCGTCGCTGGAACTTTGGTAATGCGCACGCCAACGGCATCATAGATGGCATTCAGAATGGCTGGTGCTGTCGGGATCAACACGTGCTCACCAAGCCCTTTAGCGCCATAGGGACCATGTGCATCGGGGTCTTCGACGATAATTGTCTCGATAGGTGGAATGTCACCGATTGTTGGTATCAAATAGTCATGCAGATTTTCGGTACGACCAGGAATGTATTCTTCCATCAGTGCCATGCCTAAACCTTGTGCTATACCACCGTGAACTTGACCTTCTACCAGCATCGGATTGATCGCTTTTCCGACGTCATGCGCTGCCACAAACTTGGTTGGTATAACTGTACCGTATGCTGTGTCGACTTCGACAACAACTAAATGGGCGGCGTATCCAAATTGGGCATAAGGCGCACCTTGACCATTTGTGTCTAGTGGTTTGGTTGGTGGATCATAGGTTTCTTCAGCCCGAAACACGAAACCCTCATCATCAGTTTCTAGCCCAACCAAAGGATATTCATGGGTGCCAGTGAAATCGGTGGCCAGAATTAATCCATTCCCAATTCTGAGGTCCGCATCACCTGCCACATTCATCTTATTAAGGATCTGCTGGCGCAAAGCCGTACCCGACAATAACGCAGCATTACCAGAAACATACGTTTGGCGCGAAGCAGAGGTTTTACCCGCGTCAGGCGTTACATCGGTATCCGCACCAATAAGTTGAATAGAATTAATAGGTACTCCAAGAGCTGTCGCAAATATCTGCGAAATGACGGTGTTTGCACCCTGTCCAATATCCATCGCACCTTGATGCAGTACAACCGTACCATCGGTTAAAACACCTGACTTTATCGTGGAAGGGTTAGGCAACGACGTATTCCCACATCCATACCATCCCGCAGCAATACCCACGCCTCGTTTGCGCTTTGTACTGGACGCGTTAAACTGCGCAACATCGTGGCGTTCAGTTTTCCACGCAGTGCGCAGAGCCTCAAAACACTGTTGAATGCCTACACCTTGCGAAAAAACTTGGCCGCAAACCGTTGGAGTGTCGTTTTCTAACGCGTTTAAAACTCTGAATTCCAGTGGGTCTATGCCTAGTTTTAAGGCCAAAACATCAAACAAACATTCTTGCGCAATTGCGGATTGCGGCACGCCGAATCCGCGGAATGCCCCTGCAGGAGGGTTGTTGGTATGAATACCTTTTGATTCTGCGCGGTAATCAGGTATTTGGTATGGTCCGGATGCATGAACTGGGACGCGGTTGGCCACTGTTGGACCCCAACTTGCATATGCACCAGTGTCAAATTCACCATAGAAATTGAAGCCGCAAATCTTCCCACTGGACGTTGCGCCAATCTTAAGCGTGATATCCGACGGATGCCGCTTGGTCGAACTTTGCATGGATTCTGTGCGTGAATACGTTAGCCGAACTGGGTGACCTGTTTTAAGCGCAGCAAGTGCCAGATAGGGCTGAACGGTGATGTCCAATTTCGACCCAAATCCTCCCCCAACGCCAGTGGGTACGATTCTAATCTTTGATCTATTGATCCCAAGAATAACTTCCAACGCGTCCAGATCCATGACTGGCGCTTGGGTACAGGCATACACCTCAACACGACCGTCGACGATCTGCGCAAAACCAGCCTCTGGTTCGATGTACGCGTGTTCCACAAATCCACTTTGGAAGTGACCTTCAACTGTCACATCTGCCTTGGCCAGAGCCGCATCAGCGTCGCCACAAGTAACAAATCCACCGCACATTACATTATTTGCACGGCCGTCATGAAGTTGTCCTGCATCATCTAATTGCGCAGAAGTAATATCGGTGACCGCGACCAACTCGGACCAGCTAACAGGAAAGGTTCCAGGATCCAAATCTTGAATAGCCTGAGGTGTACCTACTACTGCTGCTACTGCTTCTCCTCGAAAACGAGTTTCGACCTCGGCAAAGACAGGTTGATCAACAAATTGTGGGATAACACCAAAAAGATTGCGACCTTGTATATCCGCTGCGGTCAGCACAGCCTCAATCCCATTATGGGCTGAGACAAAGCTGTCCAAATCACCAAGCTTAAATCTCGAACGAGAATAGGGTGTTCGAATAACATATATTTCGAGTGTGCCAGACGGCGCGAAATCGTCACCAAATTTTTCGTGGCCTGAAACCTTATCTAGACCATCAACCCGCCTGATTGGTTCGCCGACATGTCCCTGCACCTCTTCCGCCAAAGGCATTGTGGTTGTCATGACTGATTCAATGATTTTGCGATATCCAGTGCAGCGACACAATACGCCGGCCAGCCCGTCTTGGACTTCCTGTTCAGAGGGGGAAGGGGTGTCTCGTAGAAGTGCTACTGCGGCGACCATCATGCCCGGAGTGCAAATGCCACACTGTGCCGCGCCATTGTTTTGAAAACTCTCGGCCAAAGCTGTTGTCAACTGATCTGACTTATACAAACCACTCAATGTTTCGATATGACGATCAGCGACCTGCTGTGCAGGCACAAGACAAGCACAGACAGGTGCGCCATCTAGCAAAACTGTGCAGGCACCACAATCGCCTGCATTGCATCCAATCTTAACGTCGCGGGCTCCAAGCTGTTCACGAAGTACCTGTGAAAGGCGATCTCCTGTTGTTGGAAACGCCTCGACAGGGTTACCGTTTAGGTTAAATTTTGTACCCTTTATGTGGGTTGCATCATTCATGTCCTATCGCCCGCGTAATAGCTCGAATGCATTG
Source organism: Rhodobacteraceae bacterium ASP10-04a (assembly GCA_000981705.1). Lineage (GTDB taxonomy): Bacteria > Pseudomonadota > Alphaproteobacteria > Rhodobacterales > Rhodobacteraceae > Planktomarina > Planktomarina antarctica. Next base: position 55,405 of record LAQD01000015.1, on the reverse strand, counting down.
TTCGGCGACCACATCTAAACGGTACGAACCACTTCCGCGTACGTCATCAATTGGGGACAGTGGCGCAAAGTGTTCTTCGGTCAACTTAATATTTTGAACTGTCTTTCCGATGATATCGCGCTCTAACTTTAGCAGTCGCTGGGCAACCGGCGAGCACGATCCAACTGCGATGCGGGCATCGACGATGCGCTCTTCGTCGTCACATGTGATTACAGCGGCCACCATTGATATCGAAATAACGAGGTAGCGCCGACTTCCAAGCTTCTCGAAAGCTGAACCCGCTCCATCTGGGATAGGAGGTATCAAAATAGCAGTCACCAACTCGTCATCAGCAAGAGCCGTATTTCGCACCCCTTGAATGAACTCTGAAAGGGCCAGTACACGTGTGCCCCTTTCAGCGCTTGCAAGCTCCACTTTTGCGTCCAATGCCAGCAAAGGTGGTACCCCGTCTGCTGCGGGAGAGGCATTACAGATGTTCCCAGCAAGTGTTCCAGTATTTTGTATTTGGATGCTGCCAACCTCTTTTGCAGCTTGCTTCAAGGCGTCAAAGGCGGGTGGTAGATCAAATTTTGCAATTTGGCTCCACGTTGTCGCTGCGCCAATTCGAAGCATACCGTCGTGATCACCGATTTCTGCAAAACCTTCTAATCTGGTCAAGTCCAAGAAAAATTTGGGCAAAACCCCTTTTGTCGCTGCTGGATACACATCCGTTCCTCCAGC
>LAQD01000015.1:39622-54623 GCA_000981705.1 Rhodobacteraceae bacterium ASP10-04a | reverse complement strand
ATTTGCATACTAATGATATTAATGGAAGGGTTGTTTTGTCAATAAGTAATCCGTTGAGATTATGCTCGGATGAAACGATTGGAGACAAACATGACAAGCGCATTGATCGTGATCGACGTACAAAACGACTTTTGTTCAGGTGGAGCACTTGAGGTTCCCGAAGGTGATCAAATTGTTGCGCCAATCAATCTAATGATAGACGATGCATCAATTGTAATTCTGTCCCAAGACTGGCACCCCAAAAACCACGCTTCATTTGCTGAAAATCACGAAGGCAGCACTCCTTTTGATGTGATTGAGATGCCCTACGGGTCTCAGACATTATGGCCCAGTCATTGCGTTATGGGAACTCGTGGAGCCGAGTTCCATGGGTTGCTAAATACTTCTAGAGCCAATGCGGTAATTCGTAAGGGTTCGACATCGACGATTGATAGTTACTCAACATTCTTTGAAAATGATCGAAAAACGCCAACGGGATTGTCTGGTTTACTACGTGAATGTGGCGTAAAAACCCTCACACTCGTTGGCCTTGCTACAGACTTCTGCGTCGCATTCTCTGCGTTGGATGCTATTGCGCAAGGGTTTGAAGTGAATATGCCATTGCATGCATGCAGGGCAATCGACAATCAGGGATCTCTAGCAGATGCTCTTACAAAACTCAAATTGAACGGGGTACGTTTGGTGTAAAGCATTTGTATTTTGTTGGGGAAACCAAAGGCTCTCAACCAAGTCTGAAATTTTAAAAGCTGGCGGCCAAAAGATTGAGTGCGCTCGTAATTTTTTGCAGAGGTTGGTAAGCGTATAAAGGGAGACTAGTTTGTGTATGACGTTGTTAAAGAGTTTAACCGACTGATAGCTATTGTTAGTTAGGTCGACTCACTAATCAATTTTCTAATTAGTCACTGTCAGAGCAAACGGTTTGAGATGGGCAGGGCGACCTCGCAACTTTTGATAACTAGCAATATGGCTACCCGAGGAATGAGGTAATTATCAGCCTTTCGATTCAATCTAAGGGGTCCTAAGCTCAACCTAAATGATTTGGAGTATATTAGATGAGTGAGTTCGATTTGACAGATCTTGACAGATGTATCTGGCTTGACGAACTCGAGGACTTCGTACCTCAACGAGTTCTGGATGTTCATAGCCACATCTATCGTTGGGCGTTCGATCTTGATCCGAATAAAGCTACGGGACCGAGGGCTACAGGAATCGGTGCTTATTTCCCAGAGGTAACATGGGAGCTAGCTGAAAAAGTCGATAAAGCTTTAATGCCTGGCCGAACTATTGAGCGACTGGCTTTTCCTTTTCCCTTTCCTCACCCGTGTGATTTTGAGGCGTCAAATACCTACGTAGCAGCTGAGACCTCGAAAGGGAAAGCATCGCGTGGCTTGATGCTTGTTAATCCCGGGATGAGTGCGTCTGACATTGAAAGTACTATCGAGCTTACAGGTCTTATTGGGTTGAAGCCTTACCGTTTCTATTCGACGACTGGTGATGCAGTTGAATGTCGAATAACCGACTTTTTACCGGAGCACCAGATAGCTGTGGCTGACCGACTGGGTTTAATCATAATGATGCATCTTTCCAAACGTGATGGGATTGCTGATCCACACAATATTGAAGATATTAGATGTCTGAGTGAAAAGTACCCAAATGTTAAATGGATCCTAGCCCATTGTGCACGCAGCTATTCCGCGTGGGCAATCGAAAAGGCCGCAAAACATTTGCGCGGATTGCACAACGTTTGGTTCGACACATCGACAGTATGCGAGTCTGACGCCCTCGATGCTCTTTACAACGGGGTAGGTATGGATCGTGTAATGTACGGATCCGATGACATGATTGGGCCAATGCGTGGTAAGTACATCACGTTTGGTAAGGCCTGGAGTTATCTTAGCCCCAGCAACCATTCTCTGAACTTAGCCCATTGTGATGCCCAAATGACTTTTATTCGTTATGAGCAGCTCAGAGCTATGAAGCGTGGAGCGCGTCAGATTGGATTAACTACGGTACAGCGTGAAGCGCTATTCTATGGAACTGCACGGGCCTTATTAGATTCTTGTAGTCTAACTTTGTAGTAGTTGAACCGTTCATGTCTTACAAAAATATTTAAAGTTAGCACGGCTGTCGGCTTTGTTTTATATGATTGCAAAATTTGGTGATTTTTTTATGGCTCAGGCTGTTCACGGGCTAGTTTTCCTACATAGCGTCTGTTGGCTCTTAATCAGACCTCTGGCAATCAAGTCATCCTCTATCATTATAAGTTAGGTAAACTTTAAACTACGCTGACATTTTGCTGAAAAGAATCCAAGATAAGAATTTAGTTTGCAGACGATTTCATTCGCTGGCATTGTGAGATTGATATTAATGGAGATGTTGAAATGCAAAAACTATCAATAATTAGGTTTAAGCCTAAGCCAGACTACTTCGATGATTTTGCAGCAAATTTAACGGCATTCAATGACACTAAGCATCGTGTATTTCATTTGATGCGATCTGGTGATGAACTTCATGCGATTGTTATTAGAGAAGCAAATATACTGGAGCAAGATGCGGCAGATGGTGTGAACTGGTTAGATGGACAGAGACATCTTTTGCAAGAGTTCGATGCGGACAATAAACATACAATCCCGTTAAGTGGTGACCTGCTTTATAGCTCAGTATGATAATCGTCGTCTCTAAAGCCGACTAACGAAAGCACAAGTAATATCCTTCAGTTAGGTCGAGAGTGATTAAGAGAGGTGAGACAATCTGGTCTAGAGCATCTCTGCTAATGATTATGTCTTTTTAGTTAGCTCTTCTCTTTTGGGCCCTATCTAGACCTAAGGTGTCAAAGAGTGTCCTTAAGGCTTTGAGAAAGAGGAGATGTAGGTGTATATTCAAATGATAGTAATCTAAAAGGTCGGTTCATTAACTGTGACTGTTGTCAGCGTCAGGGGATCCCCAGCGAGTTTCAACAATGGAAGCTGACATGTTCAAGCCCAACGTTGATGGGGGTTGGGCAAGGGGATGGCATTTAATAGCTGACGGGTGTACGCGGCGCGTGGTGAAGCAAAGAGTGCCTCTGTAGGCCCTTCTTCAACGATAACCCCTTGATGCAATACCAAAACTCTGGTGCAAAGCCTTCGGATCACCGACAGATCATGACTGATGAATGCGAGGGTTAATCCAAGCTCTTTCACGAGATTTTCTAACAGATTTAACACTTGTGCCTGGCTCGAAACGTCAAGCCCTGATACGATTTCATCCGCCAGAATGAAATCGGGACGTAAAGCAATCGCGCGGGCGATACCGACGCGCTGCCGCTGACCGCCTGATAATTCGTGAGGGTACCGATTGCCAAAATGGTTTGGCAGACCAACCATTTCCAATGCTTCAGTCACTCGCGTACCTAAGTTGTCCATGCCGTTAACACGAAGCGGACACGCAATTATGCCACCAACGCGACGGCGTGGATTTAACGACGACATTGGATCCTGAAAGATCATCTGAAACTTTTTCCGTGTTGGTCGTAGCTGGTTTTCGCTCAGATGGGTAATGTCGGTGCCATCAAATTCGATATTGCCACCGGTTGGCTCAAGTAACCTCAACATCGCCCGGCCCAATGTGGATTTACCCGAACCAGACCCGCCAACGATTCCTAAAACCTCCCCTTTAGGTAGGTCAAATGTTAGCCCTTTAAGGATTTCGATCCGGGGTGCCGCACCCAGCAATGGCTTGCGCGTCATGTCTGGTAAAGACAGTTGCAGGTTATTGATGCGATACATCATTGGCGAGCTCTCATGTCATGCTCTTGAATCTCTTGCTCCACCGCTTTTATCACCTTTGGGGATACGGGTGTCAGGCTGCCGGTGGGGTCCGTGTAGGTGGGTGTCGCGGCTAACAATGCGGCAGAGTAGGGGTGTATGGGCCTCATGAAAAAGCGGTGCATACGTGCGTCTTCGACCACTTTTCCCGCGTAAAGGACAGACAGTGTGTCACAGACTTTGGAGACTACCCCAAGGTCATGCGTAACGAAAAGCAGCGCGGTGCTATGGCGTGTTTGCATATCTGAAATTAGGCGTAAAATTTGCTTTTGCACGGTTACATCTAGTGCAGTTGTTGGTTCGTCCGCGATGATTAACTTCGGCTCAGCGGCAAAGGCAGAAGCGATCAAAATACGCTGGCGCATGCCGCCTGACAACTCGTGGGGATAGGTGCGCATCACGCGAACAGGATCGGGGATTTGTACTTCTGCCAAAAGCTCTAGGGCACGAGCGGTTGCGACTTGTTTGGACCATCCTAAAATATCAACGAGCCGACGGGTTATCTGTGGGCCTATGCGTTTTGACGGGTTTAACGCGGTCAGGGGGTCCTGTGGGATCAACGCGGCAATAGCCCCGATGCGCTGGCGTCGTTGCGATGGCTTCAGCGTTAGTATGTTCACACCATCAAGCCAAATTTCCCCAGTGCTGATTGTGAGTGCGCGCGGCAGGGTGCCCAGCACCGCTTTTCCGATCATTGACTTACCTGCCCCGGATTCTCCCACCAACCCGTGTACCTGCCCCGCCACAACATCAAGGGAGACATTGCGCAAAATCGGAGTACCCCCAGTTAACGTCACTGTTAGGTTGCGGATCGATAGATATGCAGTCATCGCAGCACAGGATCAAAGCGGTCTTTCAACCCTTCGCCGAGCTGAGAAAAACTGAGAACAGTTAGAAACAGCGTGATCAGTGGGAAGACCAACACCCACCACGCTTGATGGATTGACGTTCGACCCTCAGATATCATGCCGCCCCATGTGGGGCTGTCAGTAGAGATGGACAGGTTAACAAAGCTTAAGATAGCCTCAACGATGACACCGATACCCATTTCTAAAGTTAACAAGGCGATGATTGTTGGAAGAACATTGGGTAAGATTTCGCTTAGCATTGTATCAAGTTTCGTGCGGCCGGCCACTTGTGCAGAGGCAACGTAATCCATCGCACCTTGGCTCATGGCTTCGGCCCGGATGACACGGGCGAAACGGGTCCAATCAATGATAATAATGGCAATAATGATCGAGAATAGACCCGGACCGAGCACGGCAATTAGAAGGATCGCAAAAAGGATTGGCGGGAAGGCCATCCATATATCGACAAAACGGCTAATGATTCTATCGGCCCAACCACGATAGTAACCTGCGATTAGGCCAAGTGTAGCACCAATAATACACGTTAGTACCCCAGCAACAAACGCAACAATCAACGTCAAACGCGCGCCATAGACTATGCGAGAAAGCACATCGCGCCCCAATGAGTCAGTACCAAGCCAGAATCCAGGTTCTGCACCACTTTCCCAAAACGGAGGCATGCGGCCCAAGAAGAGGTCCTGCATCAACGGGTCTTTGGGCGCGATTAGTGGGGCGAATAATGCTGCGAAAAACAGTAGAGTTAACCAGCTGCCAGAAAGCCATAACCGTAAGCCCAACGGGCGTTTGAGGGCACCACGTTCATCTTGCATTACGTAACCTTGGGTTCAACACAACATAAAGGATATCCACAGTTAGATTAACGAGAGTGAAGAGCAAGGCGAACAAGATTACAATGCCTTGGATGAGCGGTAAATCGCGGTTGATTACGGCGTCGATGGCCATGTTGCCGAGGCCCTCATAACTGAAAAGCCGTTCAATGATTACGGTACCACCAATTAGAAATGTAAACTGGACACCGACCAACGTGAGTGTTGGGAGAACGGCATTTGGTAGAGCTTCTCGTGTGATGACTTTGCCCTCAGAATAGCCCTTGGTACGGGCGAGAGTCACATAATCTAGATGCATGGTTTCTTTGAGAGATTGTTTAAGCAGTTGCGCTATGATTGCAGCTAAGGGAATAGCTAATGCGAGGGCGGGCATTAACATATGGCCGATCAGATCGTAAATGACATCGAACCGTAGTCGCAAGATTGCTTCAAACAGGTAAAACTGTGTGGAAAAGTCAATGTTTAGCGCTGGTGAGATACGCCCAGAGATGTGAAAGACGGGCCAAAGTACGCCAAAAAGTAAGATTAAAATCAAGCCCCACAAAAAGTCAGGGATGGACAGTGCCATGCCGGCAATCACATCAATGACACCTTCGGCCTTGCCATCGCGATAGCGGGTTCCGAGTAAAGCCATCGTGCCGCCCATCAGGACGGCGAAGATCAGAGAGATAATTGATAGTTCAAGAGTGGCGGGCAGACGGTTTAGTACCAGCCCTGCGACAGGTTGGCGGGTGGAAATAGAGGTGCCAAAATCACCCTGAACTACGCCGGACAGCCAAATAATGAATTGTTCAAGGATAGATTTATCAAAGCCGTAGAGTGCTTGTAATTGAGCTATGTCATCTTCAGTCGCGCCTGGAGGCAGCATCATCGCAATCGGATTGCCAGGCACCACACGGATTACGACAAACACGATCACTGCCACACCAAAAAGTGTGATGATGGTGGTAACTAGTCGTAAAAGAAAGGTACGTAGGAGTGCCATTAAAAGCCTAAAAGGTAGAAGTGGATAAAAAGCCGGGGCCGCCCCAAGAGGGGCAGCCCCGGCTAGTGAGAAAAGTACTTATCCGCGGGTCATCAGATGCGGCAACAAAGCGCCAGAGCGGTGTGGTGTAACTTTGACTCCCGTAGCATGCACAATGGGTTGAACGTACTGCAATAATGGAATGACCTCAGCATTTTCTGCAATCAACCGGTCAACACCTTTCCAGCCCTCAATGCGTTTGTCTTCATTTGTCTCGCCCCACAGTGGGAGGATTGCGTCGAACGTTGCCTGTCCGTCCCATACTGAGTGCGGTGACGGACCGAACATGGCAAAACCGGTCGAGGTCGTCGGATCACCCACCGAGTTACCCCAGTTGTAAAAAGCCGCCGGGGCCAATTGATCGGCAGCACGCAGCTCATAGTGCTTGGCAATCTCATAGACTTCGATCTCAGCCTCAATACCAACTCTTCGCCAAAGACCAACGATGGCTTGTACCATTTCATAGTCTTTTGGCTTGAAACCTTTGGTTGTTTGGATCTTAAATTTGACTGGATTATCAGTGCTAAATCCAGATTTTGCGAGTAATTGTTTCGCTAGTTCAGGATCATAGGCAACTGTTATGCTGGCGTCATAAGCCGCGTAATCAGGTGTTTGCAAGGTATCGATCGCTATGCCGTATCCCGAGAGCAGGCGATCAATGATTAGTCCCTTGTCAATAGCATGCGCAGCAGCCTTGCGTACATTGGGGTCGGTCATGGCTTCAATATCATTTAGGAAGATCATACCGATGTCTGAGATAGGTTCGGCTACGCCCGCAAGGCCATCTTTGGCTTTGAGACGATCGTATTCTTCGTATGGAATTTCAAGTGTGACGTGGCTATTGCCAGATTCTACTTCTGCCACGCGGGATGCGGCGTCAGTCACGAACTTGATAGTAACAGATTTGAATTCTGGTGCACCGCCCCAGTAGTTTTCGTTTGCTTTCAGGCGTACAAACGCATTGCGCTCAAATTTTTCGACCATGTAAGGGCCTGTACCAATGGGGGCTGCTTCGAAGCCTGCTGCGCCCACTTCCTCATAGTATTTCTTTGGCATGACATAGCCGGTAAGAAAGGACATCCATTTGAAGAAAGTTGGGTCGTATTCTTTTACATCTGCAGTCACGCGGTTGCCATCAGCGACCACGTTTTCGATCTTGCCCCAGACGAATTGGATAGGGGAACCTGTCTCAGGGTTTGCGACGCGGGACAGGGACCACACGACGTCTTCCGCCGTTAGCGGATCTCCATTGTGCCAAGTGACACCTTCGCGGACGTCCATCCAAATAGCTGAATTGTCATCGTTCCAGCCATAGCCAGTGATGATGCCAGAGCCAAAGGACAGATCAGGGTTTTGAGGGATATAGAGATCAAATACTGACTGGTAAAAACCTTGGATTGTTGGGTTTACGGCTGATGGTCCAACGGTGGGGTCCCAGCTTGGCAGGTTTACGTTGTATGCGATTACCAATTCGTCAATTGCTTGGGCAAAGCTAGGCAGAGCCACGGTTGCTAGTGTTGCAGCAGCGACCCCGGTTTGTAGTAGACTTCTTCTAGACAGTTTCATTTTCTTCCCTTTCAGTTTGTGTTTATTATTGTGGTTTGTTGGTTAATTACCTGCGAGCTTCTTGGCGAGCAATGTTCCCGGCCCTGCCCCTGTTCCGCCACCAGGCCAGACGGCAGCTCCTGTGTGGTAGAGGTTCTTAATTGGGGTGGTGCCGTCGGCATACCCATGGGCAGGACGGTTCATGAAATGTTGGTGTAAGTGATGGCTCCCACAAACTTGATCCCCGCCGACAAGGTTAGGATTGTCGGTTTCGAGCATGATAGGCGTCACAATATGCTGACCAAGGATTTTGGCACGTGTACCGGGTGCATAGCGCTCAAGAATATCTAATGCGCGATTAGCAAATGGCTCCGAGGCTTCTGCCCAGTCTGTTGCTATAATTTCACCTTTGGCATCGCCTTTGATCTGGCCGGGGGCCATCCGGACCTGCAACCACAGGACATGTTTGCCTTTTGGTGCGCGGCTGGGATCAACAACTGTAGGTTGGCCACAAATAATTACTGGCTCATCTGGCAGTAATCCTGCTTTTGCCTGGGCATATGTGCGGGCCATTTGATCCATTGATGGGGCCATGTGAACATAGGCAAAACATTTGAGCTCGGGTGCAATCCAGTCGGGTAATGCATCCATGGCGAGATGAATCATCATGGTGCCAGGGGCGTGTTGAAACTTCTGCATTGCCTGAGTGTGGCGTTTGTCGCCAGTGTCACCAGTTAACCTGACCAAAGCTGAGGGGGCTACATTGGCGATAACGGCTTTTGAAGCCCGAACCACAGTGCCATCTGCGAGGGTAATGCCGATAGCGCGTCCCTCGACGTGCTCGATTTCTGCGACAGTCGCATTGCAATGTATAGTGCCGCCGCGCGCCTCAATCATTTTCACCATCGCATTTGTCATGGTCGCAGCCCCCCCCCGGCCCAACATCATGCCAAAAGCTTGGCCGGCCATGCCTTCAAGATAGGGAAACACTGCGCCGCCTGCGATGTCCGGAGCAAAATCAAGGTGCATACCCCAGGCGGCGAGGGTTGCTTTAACGTGATCGCTTTCAAAAGTTTTGTCTAGCCAAGCGCGAGGCGACATCATCAAAAATTGAGCTAATCCAAGCGCACCCGCGGTCCCTACTTTACGCCAAGTCTTCCAGCATAAAGATGTAATTGCAATTAAATTCATTGGTGCCTCAAGCACGTTCAAAATTGTTTTGGCTCTGTTTGGAAAATCTGCGGTCAGTTCGGCCCAAGTTTCTGCATCCGTTACAGAAAATCCACGCACCCGAGCAGTTGTCAGAGCCGCATCATTTGAGACACCCAGCCAACGCCCATCCGGAAATACTGAGGCAAATGGGCTTTCTGTTGGTGCAAAACCAAGACCGTGTTGGATCAATTCCTCAGCATGGATTGAGTAAAAAGAGGATCCGGCAAACAAGGAGAGATTCATTGCAGCCCAATCATGACGGAAACCGGGCAGCGTGTATTCACCTGTTTTGACAGCGCCGCCTGGCTCCGCGTTTTGCTCGTAGATAACAACTTTCCAACCTCGCGTTGCGAGGTGGCAAGCACAAGCGAGACTGTTATGTCCTGCACCTATAAATATCGCGTCTGGTTCTGCGTCCATTTTTTATTTGCCCTCTGCACAAGATAATTGCAAACGCATATAGTTTTGTCTAGCATTGTTTTATCAACCGCAGCTTGTAATAGCCGCGCATGAAAAATTTGGCGTGAACTCAGTCGCGCATGTCTAAGGGAGAAAGAGAAATGAGTGCATCGGATATCGTGAGTAATCTGGGGGCGATGTTGCTCTCGGGTAGAGTCGAAGTGGTCGATTGTACTGGAGTGTTGGGGCCAAATACACCCATTATCCAGTTGCCGCCAGATTTTGCTAAAGCAACACCAAAGGTCGAAATTCATAAAATTTCAGAATATGACAGTGACGGCCCGTTCTTCGCATGGAACTGGATGGTTTTGGGCGAACACTCCGGCACGCACTTTGACGCGCCACATCACTGGATCACTGGAAAAGATTATCCAGATGGCTTTACTGATAAGCTGGACGTGCAGCGTTTGATTGCTCCAGTGAATGTGATCGACTGTGCGACACAGACGGCCGCGAATGAGGATTTTTTGCTGACCGCCGAAGGTGTGAAGGCATGGGAAGCAGAGCACGGTGAGATTGGTGCAGGAGAGTGGGTTGTCATGCGCACGGACTGGGACAGTCGCGTTGATGATGAAGTCAAATTTCTTAATGCAGATCAAACTGGTCCGCATTCGCCCGGCCCAACTCCCGATTGCATTGAGTATTTGCTGAACAAAAAGATCGTTGGTTGGGGTACGCAATGTATCGGAACCGATGCAGGTCAGGCGGGTGGGATGGACCCCCCTTATCCAGCGCATAACTTGCTGCACCGCGATAACTGTTTTGGTCTTGCGTCTCTAACCAATCTCGACAAGTTGCCGGCAAAGGGTGCGATCTTGATTGCTGCGCCGTTGAAGATCGAGAACGGTACTGGCAGTCCGATCCGCGCGTTGGCGTTGGTTCCTAAGGGCTAGAGTGATGGCAGCGCTTGACCATTTGATTATCGGTACGGGCATCAACGCTTTGGTGGCTGCAGCAATGCTGTCGCGCAAGGGCGACAAAGTACTGATGATTGAGCGTGAGGACAGGGTAGGTGGGTGCATGTATACCTCTGATGAAGTAACATTGCCTGGTTATCACCACGATGTAATGGCTGCGACGTTTGTTTTGTTTTTGACAAGCCCGGCATATGGCGTGTTGGGAGATGATCTCGCAGAACATGGATGTGAGTTTTGTCATTCCCCGCACCCGACGGCTGTGTTGCGACCAGATGGATCTTCGCTTGTGCTGAGGATGGACCGTGCGGCAAACGTCGCAGCGTTTAATAAGTGCAGTGCTGGAGACGGTGATCAACATGAAATAGATGTTGGTGGAATTGAAGCAGATGCGGATTTTTTGTTTGCTTTACTAGGGCAACCACTTTGGTCAGGTCAGACTGTAATCCTTATTGCAAAGCGAGCTTGGAAAACTGGCATTGGTACATTGAAGACATGGTTTGGTGAAGCACTAGAGCCAGCACGTGGATGGTTGGAAACGCGATATCAATCGCGCGATGTTCAAGCACTTTGGGCACCTTGGGTTTTACACGTTGGGCTAACACCTGAAGCCAGTTATGGAGGCCAGATGGCGCGTGTTATCGCGTTCGCATTGGAAGCGGCTGGTGCGCCTATCGTTAAAGGGGGTGCGGGAAATGCTGCAGCAGCATTTCGATCCTTGATCGAGGCCAACGGAGGTGAGATCCGTACTGGTATTGAGGCAACAAAAATTATCATTGAGTCTGGCAAAGCAGTTGGTGTTGAAGCCGCTGGAGGCGAAGCTATCCTAGCTAGAAATGTGATTGCAAGTACGGCGCCGGGACAATTGTATGAGGTGTTGCTGGAGGATGAGAGACGTCCTAAGACGGTTAAAAAATATCGTCATGGGCGTGGGAACTTCCAGTTACATTATGCGTTGGATGGACCTATTGAATGGGCCGCAGAAGGGCTGGAAAATGTTGCATTGATACACCTTTGCGATGGTATAGATTCTGTCTCGAAGTCAAGCAACGAAGCGGAGCGCGGGATGTTGCCAGCAGTCCCTACGATTTGCGTGGGACAACCTCATCGGCTTGACCCAACGCGTTGCCCTGATGGAAAAGCGATTCTATGGCTGCAAATTCCGGATGCGCCAAGTGTGGTCAAGGGTGATGCAAAAGGTGAGATTCTGACAGTACCATATTGGGCGGAGGACATGCGTGAGGCCTACGCCGATCGGATCGAAGGTATCCTGAAGACCCACATTAAAAATTGGGACAAGATCAAGCTTAAACGACGCGCTTATTCGCCCCATGATCTGGCGCAGATGAATGTGAACCTTGTTGGCGGTGACCCGTACGGTGGGGCGTGCACTTTAGATCAATTCTTTGTCTGGCGACCTCATGCCGCACAAAATAATAACGGTACTCCAGTTAAGAACCTACATCACATAGGTGCGTCGACGCACCCAGGACCTGGTTTGGGCGGTGGATCGGGGTTCAACATAGCAAAGAGGCTGGGTGCATGACTAAACAAGAAAAGTTTTATCCAGAGGCGCAACGTCTGGGAGAAATGGGGCTTGAAAATTTTGCACCCTATCTGATGAACCGCATCATCGGACGCTATAATGCGGCGCTGTCGTCGGAAATGACAAAAATTGGTCTAACTACGCCCCAAATGCGGTCACTAGCTGTTTTGTCTGTGATCGACGGGATCCTAATTCGCGAATTGGCAGTTTATGCAGTTGTTCAACAATCAACCTTAAGCCGGGCTTTAGAAGCGCTCGATACGACTGGATTGGTCCGGCGTGTAAGCGATGAGAATGACAGCCGAGCGACACGGTTGTTTATTACAGACGCGGGTCGCGAGGTTTATGAACGACTTTGGCCGCATATGTCTAAAGCCTCAGATGCGATGTTCAAAGGGATAAACGATACAGAGAGGCGTGCCTTTGTCGGTTCTCTGCAAACAATCCTACGAAATATCCGAAAACATAATTTTTAATTTGTCTAAATCTAAAGGGGAAGCCTAATGGCTGAACGTTCGTTCAAGGCTGAGGTAGAACATCTGCGCAAAGGTGATGGCGATGTTTTCACAGGTGAGGGTATTTTGGCCATTACCAAAGCGCTTCTTGAAAATGGTGTAGGTTATGTTGGTGGTTATCAGGGTGCGCCGATATCGCATCTGATGGACGTTTTGGCGGACGCAGAAGAGCTAATGGGTGAGCTGGGCGTGCGATTTGTAGCGAACGCATCCGAGGCAGCAGCGGCGGCTATGTTGGCTGCATCTGTGCATTATCCGATCCGTGGGGCGGTGACATTCAAAGGACCTGTGGGGGTGAACGTGGCCTCAGATGCGCTGGCAAATCTGTGTTCTTCAGGCGTGAATGGTGGCGCATTGATTATCTTGGGTGAGGATTATGGCGAAGGGTCGTCGATCATGCAGGAGCGGTCTCATGGCTTTGCTATGAAGTCGCAGTTTTGGATGTTGGATCCGCGCCCAAACCTACCGTCAATTACCAAGGCGGTGAAGGACGGTTTTGAATTGTCAGAGGCAAGCAATACCCCCGTGATGCTGATGATGCGTATAAGGTCTTGCCATCTAACGGGTAGTTTCGAGACCCGTGATAATGTGGCGCCTCCGTTGACGGTCAAACAAGCAATTGCCAATCCGCAGTCGGATTTCAACCGCGTTGTTCTACCCCCGATGAGCTATCAGCATGAGCAAGACAAGATTAAGAACCGTTGGCCTGACGCTGAGCGGTTTATTATTGAGAATGGGTTAAACGAACAGTTTGGACCAGAAAAAGCCCCTCTAGGTATTGTTGTGCAGGGTGGCATGTACAATGGCTTGATCCGCGCATTGCAACGGCTAGGTTTGGCAGATGTGTTTGGTGATACCGAAGTTCCAATTTATTGTCTGAACGTCACCTATCCCCTGATTAGAGATGAGTTTGATACCTTTTGTCAGGGTAAAGATCATTTGTTGATTGTTGAAGAAGGGCAGCCTGATCATATCGAACAACACCTGTCATCATTTCTTTACAAGGCCGGACGAACGCTAAAAGTGTATGGCAAAGACGTGCTGCCAATGGCAGGCGAATACACGGGCCAGGTGATGCTTGATGGTGTTACCGCATTTTTAAAAGTAGCTGCCCCCGATATGTTGCCAGGCAGGGTCCGCGCGCCGAATGTTGAAGGTTCGCAAATACCTGATCTGTCTAAAATTGTGCCGATCCGGCCACCTGGATTTTGTACAGGTTGTCCCGAACGCCCCATTTTTGCAGGGATGAAACTTGTGGAACAAGAGTTGGGAAAAAGCCAGATCACAGGTGACATTGGGTGTCATTTGTTTGGTTCACTGCCGCCATTTGAAATTGGTGGCGCAACGATGGGATACGGCCTCGGACCTGCTGCAAATGCGGCTTTTGACGGTGGGGGTGAGCGGCGCGCGATTTCGATCCTTGGAGATGGGGGGTTTTGGCACAACGGGTTAACATCATCGATCGGGAACATGGTGTTTAACAAATCTGATAATGTTGTCATGATCGTCGATAACTATTATTCAGCTGCGACAGGTGGGCAGGATATTTTGTCGAGCCGCGCTATGAACGACACGAAAGCTACAAACAACCCTATTTCTGCTGCACTCAAGGGGGTTGGCGTCGAATGGATCCGCCAGATTGATCATACCTACGATGTAGCTAAAGTTCGCGACACTTTAAAAGAAGCACTGACCACAGATTTCAAAGGTCCGAAGATAATTATTGCTTCGTCTGAATGTATGCTGAACAAACAGCGCCGCGAAAAGCCTTTGCGGAACAGGGCGATCAAGGAAGGACGTCGCGTGGATGTGCCACGCTTTGGTGTTGATAGCGACGTTTGTACGGGCGACCACGCTTGTATTCGGCTATCTGGTTGTCCGTCGTTGTCATTGAAGCGGCTAGATGATCCGCTGCGCGATGATCCGGTGGCGCATATTGATCAGACCTGCGTGGGCTGTGGAAACTGTGGTGAGGTCGCGGACGCTGCTGTCCTGTGTCCCTCGTTTTACCGCGCGGACGTGGTCCATAATCCCAGCGGTTTTGAAGTGTGGTGCGCAAGTATTCGTTCAACCACAATAGCTAAGTTGCAGCGACGGCGCGATGGAAAACGCCTGCGGATGGAGACGCCGACATGAACCTGGTGTTGCCTTTAAAACAAGCGGATGCCCGCGTGGGTGAGATTATCAAGGTGGCGGTTATGGCCGTCGGTGGGCAGGGCGGCGGTGTGCTTACCAGTTGGATTGAAGCAATGGCGCGCAGTCAAGGTTATGCCTGTCAAGGGAC
>LAQD01000015.1:37742-39568 GCA_000981705.1 Rhodobacteraceae bacterium ASP10-04a | reverse complement strand
ATCTTTGCACTTGCTCCTGTGGGTGGCGATGTGGATGTTCTAATCGCGGCTGAAATGATGGAAGTAGGTCGTGCGGTATTGCGTGGGTTTGTCACGCCAGATCGCACGACTTTGATTGGCTCGACACACCGTGCATTGGCTGTGTCCGAAAAAACGGCCCCGGGAGATGCGATCGCTGACGCTGATGAGGTGCGCGCGGCCGCTGAGATTGCGGCACAAAGATTAATCTTGGCGAACATGGATGAATTGGCTTTGGGACAAGGCTCGGTGATCTCGTCCAGCTTGTTTGGTGCCTTGGCAGGGTCAGGTGCCTTGCCATTTCCGCGTGAAGCGTTTGAGGACGCAATCCGCGCTGGAGGCAAAGGCGTTGAACCTTCGCTTAGGGCGTTTTCGGTTGGTTTTGACACCGCCCAGAATGGTATTGCAGAACCCGAAAAAGATGAGTTTAAACTTAAGCCTGACATGAAAGGCGCCGGCAAACAGATGCAGAAATGGGAGGTGTTAGTTGGGCGTACCCAAGGATTGCCTCAGCCAGTTCAACAAATGGCATTATCTGGGTTGATGAAGGTCGTGGATTTTCAAGACACCGTTTATGGTGCGAGGTATTTGCAGCGGATTGAGGGCGTCGTAAAACGTGATGATGAAAACAATAGTTGGTTGCTAAGCCAGACGGCCGCCAAGTACATTGCCAATGCAATGGCTTATGATGATATCATTCGTGTGGCAGATCTAAAAACGCGTAGTCCTCGTTTTAATCGTATTCGTGAAGAGATGGGCGTGGAGGGTGGGCAATTGGTGCAATTGACAGAATTTTTCCATCCACGTGCCGAAGAAATTGCCAGCTTGATGCCTGCCAAGATGGGAGCAACGTGGGAAAAGAGCCCTAAGCGAATGGCGTTGTTGAATAAGCTGTTTAACAAGGGGCGGCGTTTGCGGACGCACACGCTCGGGTCATTTCTAATGTTGCATTTTTTGGGTGGGCTGAAAGGTTACCGGATGCGGACACGGCGACACGAAGTTGAGGTGGAGCATTTGGAGCGGTGGCTGGAACAAAGCCTAGGAGTGCTGGAAAAAAATTACGCGTTGGCAGTCGAAATGTTTAAAAACCGGCGCTTGGTTAAGGGGTATTCTGACACACACCTGCGCGGGTTATCTAAATTTCGATCTGTAATGGAAGCTGCTGATTTGCTAGAAGGGCGCGCAGATGCAGCGGAATGGATGGTACGTTTGCGTGAAGCCGCGCTAAAGGACCCTGAGGGTAAGGCATTGGCAGGCGCAATCCAGACCGTACGCAGTTTTGTTTGAAAACAATATTTAGGCTCTGCCAGTAATCCGATGTGTGCTCTATTTCACGAGCTCAACTGCGTGGTTTACGCGCGATAAAATCGATCAACGCCGACATGCCAACATGTGCGGATCCTGAACGCTGTTCAGCCTCATATTCCTCACTGACCAGCACATCGCACTTTCTAAAAATTCTGTCAAAATCTGCTTTTGAATACATGTTTGCAGCATTTGGAGGCCCACCTGTACCAAATTCAAGCTGTTTGGGGGTGTAGCCATGGATTGCAATCAACCCACCGGGGCGCGTTGCATCCAACATCTTGCACCAGAGCACGTTACGCTGGTCTGGGCCGACAAACTGAAAAAATAGACCAAGGGTGATATCAAAAACGTTTTGGGGCCAGTTCCATTCAAACAAGTCTGATTGAACAAAGGTAACATCCACTTCACCCAACGCAGCTAGTTTCTTGGCCTTGAAAACTGCAGAAGGTGCAAACTCGACACCCGTCACATTCAAACCCTTTTTCGCCAAATGCACGCCG
>LAQD01000015.1:11849-37633 GCA_000981705.1 Rhodobacteraceae bacterium ASP10-04a | reverse complement strand
ATATTTCCTATTTTTTTTAGCAATATTCAATATCTGAATTATATCACTAGCTTGGTAGCATAGGCAATCATGCCAAACTTTAAGACGCGTGCCACTTAAAATGCTTGGAACTTAGGCCATTTAAAGGTCTGATGCTTGATCTACCGTTGGAAAAATTTCTATAAGTCCGTTGATTAGACGCGCAGGGTATGCTGCCAAGGCTACGCATACTGGAGCGCGCAGCGCGCTGCCGGTTTAGTGGTTGAAGCGACCCTGAGCCTCCCCCTTTGAAGTGGTCCGCCCCTATAGTTAGGAAACGGAGGACCATAAATGGCCATCAAGAGACCCAAGCCCGAAGAGATTGTCGTGAAGTTACGGCAGGTTGAAGTACTAATGGGGCAAGGTATGCCCCGGATTGACGCGATCCGTCAGATCAGTGTGACTGAACAAACCTATTACCGTTGGAAGAAGAAGTACGGCGGAATGGGCACAGAACAACTCAAGGAACTGAAGCGGTTACAGAAAGAGAACGAGCGTCTTCGCCGAGCAGTATCGGACCTTACGCTGGACAAGCTGATCCTAAAGGAGGCTGCATCGGGAAACTTCTAAGCCCTTCGCGTCGTCCCGCTGCCCGGCAGTCGTTTGCTTGCAAACGATGAGAGGGGGCTTGCATTGATCTCGTGCGCAGTCAGATGAAGGTTTCTGAGCGTCGAGTGTGGCGCGCGTTGGGCCAACATCGATCCACACAACGTCGATTACCCAAAGGCCGTGCCGATGAAGAACGCTTGGTCGCGGATATGATCGAGTTGACCCGCCAGTACGGTCGATATGGCTATCGCCGAGTCGCGGCCTTGCTAAGAGACGCGGGTTGGCAAGTGAATGACAAACGTGTCGAACGTCTGTGGCGGCGCGAGGGGCTTAAAGTGCCAATGAAACAACCAAAGAAAGGGCGGCTCTGGCTCAATGACGGATCGTGCGTCCGGCTGCGTCCTGAATATCAAAATCATGTCTGGTCGTACGACTTCGTACATCACCGAACCGATGATGGCAGGGCTTTCAGGACACTGAACATCCTGGACGAGTACAGCCGGGAATGTTTGGCAATTCGGGTGAAACGAAAGCTGAATTCGATTGAGGTCATCGATGCCCTAACGGACCTGTTTATTTTACGCGGTATTCCCGCCTACATCAGGTCGGACAACGGTCCAGAGTTTATCGCCGAGGCGCTCAGAGACTGGATCAGAGCTGTCGGAGCAAAGACGGCTTACATTGAGCCGGGATCGCCCTGGGAGAACGGATATTGCGAAAGCTTCAACGGGCGAATGCGAGATGAATTGCTCAACGGCGAGATATTCTACTCACTACGCGAAGCTCAAATAATCATCGAACGCTGGAGAAACCACTACAACACGAAACGACCACACAGTGCATTGGGCTATCGCCCGCCTGCGCCGGAAGCCACCATCCAGGTGGACCAAAGGCCAGTCATGCACTAACTTTCAAATTGGACCACTCAGGTGGGGCTGCTCACCGTAGACCGGAGCTTTTACTCAGCAGCTGATTTGGCGAGAGTGGGTTTTGGGTAGAGCAGATATTAAATGAGGTGTGGCCTATGTTTAATCTCGTTTGTTTGACGAAACCTTCTTAGTTGTGATTGTGTGACGTCAAACTAAATAAAAATATGTTGTAAATATTTCTTAATTTTGTATTTTTTATAATAATAATTTATAATTAACATTGTGCAATAAATGCTTTTAGGAAAACTTACATGAAAAAAATACTACCATTTGTTCTCGTTCTTTTGAGTTTTTTATTTCCTACAATGGGTGTTTCGGATTTGTCATCAAACGTTTTTTCTACTCAGAAAAAGCTAAACGAATTAGGCTTTAATGCTGGCGTTGTAGATGGTATTTGGGGAGGAACTACAAAAAATGCCCTGATTGAATTTCTTTCTGGCAAAGGTATTAAATTTGATGGTCTGTTAGACGAGAATGAATTTAAAATCTTAGGCATATCTAATGCAAGATGTAAGGCTAATCCTCATAAAAGAACGAAACATAAATTAGCAATCACATGGAAGCAAGAGATCAACTGTCCTGCGGAAGTGTTTGTCGCAAAAGATGTTAAACAAAGTACAAAAAACAACATAGAGGCGACTTTGAAAGCTGCGTCTGATGCGTGGGGTAATTTTGGCCCAGTAGAATATTGGGTAATGGGTATTGATCAAGCCTATTCAATAGAATTAATAAAAAAATATTGCCAACGAAGAGCAGAGAATGGCAACATGAATTTTGATTATTGCCTGAAAAGAGAGAAAAATAGTGGCCATGGCATGCTATCTTACCAAAAATCAGGAGCTGAGGCTCTTGCAAGTAAAAGACCATTTGGCAGTGCAGGACATAATGGGGGAATGGACTGGGGGATTCATAAATTTGGTAGTTCATTGCCATTCGGATTTGAGGGCAAGCTTGATATGCCTGCGGGCGAAGATCAAAAAACGGTTATGCATGAATATTTTCATGCAGTACAGCATGCTCATATTCTAGAATTACAGCGCTATAAAAGAGACAAGCTTTGGGGCCCGGTGTGGTTCGTAGAGGGGGGCGCTGAATATATGGCATCAGTTACTTACAAGAGACTTATTTCTGAAAAAAAACTTGATCTAATCAAGAATAGTAAATGGGAATATGATTTTAGGCAAAGTATGCAGGAAAAATTTCAGCGTGCAAAAAATCAGAATACAAGACATAACTGTATATTGCAGATGCGTGAAATTACTTATAATAGTCCTTGCCGTGAATTTTTTTATGATGGTGGGGCATGGGCAGTTGCTTATCTTCTGAACCAAACGAATGAAAATATTCTATTAAACGAATTTTACCCAAATTTAGAAAAACTAGGATGGGAAGGTGCGTTTAAAAAATCTTTTTCAAAATCATCTAAAGAATTTTATAAAGAATTTGCAGGATTTTTAAAGCAAGATATTACAAGTGCTATGCAGATAATTCCACAATATTAATACAATAAAAATATTGGTATTTCTTTACATAATTTTGGAGTTTGAGTTTTGAGAAAATCAACGTCCTGCAGACATCACTGATCAAATTGGTAGCTGGTGTAGGGCAGGGGTATGGTTCAGGCCATCCTATGACTGTGCTGAAGGAGTGGTTGGAGAGGGCCCAACAGCCTAGCTTTTCAAAGTCTTGAGCCTTAAGATCCTCTTTAAATCAACCGATGTGAGTTTAGACCCATGATTAAAAATATATATATCGCAGGACCGTTGTTTAATGCTCATGAGAGAAGCTACCTTGAGCTTATAGCCTCAGAGTTAGAGGGCACCGGCTACAAATGCTTTCTGCCCCACAGGGATCAGTCTGGAATTGATGGATCTGAGTTGGAAGGCACGAATATGAGCCAAGCCACAAAAGATAAAATCTTTAATGCTGATCTGACTGCATTGAAGGAAGCAGATCTCACTGTTGCGCTAATAACAGGTCAAGACATCGACTCTGGAACAGCGGCTGAGATTGGTTTTACCTACGCTAACGGGAAGCCTGTCATAGCAATTACAGCTTACGAAAGGCGATTTAGGAATTTGTTTGTAGATGGAATGATTGCCAAAACAGTAAATGACGTTGATGAAATTCTTCCTGCCATCTCATCAATCAGCCCAAAGCATTGATGCTTGCGATACCTAACAATATTTGTGAGTAAGAATGTCTACGAGGACCAGTCAGAAATTTGGTTTGTACTCACATATGGTATTACAAGCGCTGGGCTAAAAGATATGAGTAATAACTGATGCTTACTTAGGGTATGCTACTGTGAGTAAGGCAGTTTGTGGTGGACCGAGGAGGAGTTCATTTCCTATTCCATCAAAGAATTCTAAGTATCTAATATTATAGACAACACTCCGAATAGTTATTTCAGACTAATTAAAGCCTGCTCCCGCAACCACTTTAGTCGACTGACTAAAGCATAGTGATCAAGCCCGCCTTTTGGTGGGCTTTTCGCATTCTGGGCTAGTGAAACCTAGTAAAGTCGGTGATGTTCCCAACGTAAGTAGAGCCATCCGAATATGTTAAACTCTCACTTGCGTGGCCATGGGGATCATGCCAAAGGGCTTGCGTCCTGACCTTTGCGCCTATTGTCGTGGTACCAGCGCAAGGGCTCTGATCGGGGACCCTGTTCCGTTCTCAATCTTCAGAGGTGCTGCAATCAAAACCGCGCCTTTTGCTGGCAGTTGGTCAAGATTTGTCAAGCTTGCTAGCCCAAAGCAATTATCACGGTGCAGATAGTTGTGCGCGGGGTAAGGCGGACTCATTTTTGCGGCCATGCCAGCATCGGTTCCGATGCATTGATTGCCCCATCCGACGATCCCTTTTGACAAAAGGTAGTCTATGCATTCGGTCGTTGGGCCAGGGCTGTGTGATCCATCCTCATAAGTGCTGGGGTCTTCGTTGAGAAACGCCACTTCGTCATCAGCGTACTGATCCCAATCGGTCCGCATGACCACCCATTCGCCGGGGTTAATCTCGCCGTGTTCAACTTCCCAGGCTTTCACATGTTCAGCCGTTAGTAGGAAATCTGGGTTCTTTGCCGCTTCATTTGAACAATTGATCACATTCACTGGGGCTATAATACGCTGAACGTCCAGCGTATCGGTGTAACCGTCTTCAAAATCCTTGCCCGAAATCCAGTGGTGTGGTGCATCGAAATGCGTACCCGAATGCTCGCCTAGTTTCAGCCAATTCCAGGCAAAGAACGGCCCGTCGGCATCATACTCACTGATCTTGTGTATCTCGACCTTGGGCGTGTTCGTTGCAAAATCTTCTGGCAAGTGCAGGATGGGTGTGGCGGGCCCCAGAACGGCAGTGCAATCAACGACCCGGACTTCGCCGGACAAGAGCATTGAGCCAAAAGCGCCGAGAACGTCGGTGGAAGACATAGATTTGCCTTCGATTAGGGAGGTGGTGGCAGGGTGTGGCCCTTTTCCCGCAAAACGCCGCCGCCGCCGGCTCATGACCTCTGCCGTAATGTCAAACAACTCGTCGATAGTGTCTCTCTCGGTCACGTTGCCGGGTGACAGCCTGACTAGCGGCCCCCGAAAATCAACCGAATACCCTTCCACGCCGAGCGCGCCGACCACGGCAGCACCTTCAGCCTTGTCAGGAAAACGCAGTATGACAGAACCGCCCCGACCGGCTGCATCCCTTGGCGAATGAAGCTGCAAATCTAATGCATCCGCGCGGGCAATGATCTGATTGGAGAGGCTGCGGTTCCAGGCCGTGAGTTCCTTGTGGTCTTGTTCTGAGTGCCAGCGCAAAGCGGGTAGGGAGGCAAGTGCCGCCATAGAACCGGGTGTACCGCCATCAAAACGGCGGATATCAGGGGCATATTCGAATTTATCAAAATCCCAGGAAAACGGGTTGTTTTGCGAAAACCAACCCCGCCCTTCGGGTTGTAGGTCCAGCGCCAGCGCCTTGTCGACATACAGCATGCCAGCACCGGGTGTACCACACATCCATTTCAGACTAGTGGACACGACAAAATCCACCTTGGGTGCCATTGCGTCAAACGGGATAAGCCCAGCTGCTTGCGTGATATCAACCCCAACCATGGTGCCCATGTCGCGCCCATGGGCGACAAGTGGTTCCAGATCCACCCGCGCCGAAGCGGTTGAGGTCACCCATGTCAGCAGTGCCAATCCGACATCACGGCCCCAATGGGACATGAAATCGTCAGCCTCTACCCAAGATTTGCCTTCGCTCATTGGAACCGTATCCAGCGTAAACCCCATTTTAGGCGCAAGCCCAGCAAGCAGGAAATGTAACGACGGAAAGCAATCTGCAGACACCAACACTCGCTTGCCTTTTAGCATGCCTTTAGGCAGCGATCTCATCAGCATGTACATGCCATTTGTAACGCTCTCGCAGGAGGTCGTTGACCCTTTGGGCGCGTTGATAATTCGGCGCCAATAATTGATAAAATCCTGGCGTTTCTGTAGGACATACCCCCATTGCTTATCGTTAGGCGCTGCCCAAACGTGTGCGAACTCAGACATAGCATCTGCTAATTCTTGCTCTTTACCAGGGTACATTCCAATCGAGTGATAAAGAAAATAGCCTGCTTTTTTGGTGTTTGATCGCATTTAGGTTTCCAGTATCGTTCGTTTTCGGGAAGGCGAGAGTTGGTCTTCCGCCGCTATTTTATCTGCTTTGGCACATGTTTGGAGTGATCAAAACAGAGGTACCATTCACTTCTGCACCTATTGTGACCACAAACCGGCCTGACAATTTGCGCCCGATAGATACTAATTTTGGTTGCCTATGACTATTCTATCTCACCCATGTGACGACACATTACTATTAAAACGAGAGATTACTATTAAAACGGCAGATTATGAAGGCCAATTATGAAAATAATTGCAATTATGCAAGACTTAGAATTGTGAGGCTTGATGGGCCCACATTTCTAAGTATCCTCCTCTTTGGTTGGATACTGTTAAATTGGCTCTGTGGTTTGAGGCAATTAACTGCGTCCGAAATATAGAAGTTTCTCACCTTATATTACATTTATACCAAAACCCCAGAATTTTAGTTGGCGGTCAATGTGAGAGGCAGCGCGACTGAAACAGTGGCGAGAATTTGGCTAGGGTTGCGTTGCCTTATTCGTTCATTTCTGTGTCCCATTAATTATTTAATTATCTGAAATAAATTAGTTATTTATCTAATTAAGTTATGGTCTAATTGGATTGATAAGATTCAATGGAGACCATAATGGCACGGACTTAAATCACTCCTCCTAAATATGAATAGAAATTCGGGTGCTATACAAGCGATGTAACAGATCAGGAATGGCAATTGACGACACCTAACCTTCCACTACCCAAAACGACAGTTCTTCCGCACATCACCGCGATGGGTGCTTTTGTAAATGCAATTCTGTACATCGCTAGCACTGGTTGAGCTTGGCGCATGCTGCGGAGAGTTTTTCCCGCTGTGTCAACCGTATGCTATTATTTATCCGGCTACTGCGATGATGGCATCTTTAAAATGATCCGCCGTCCTGTGGTGGCAATGGCGCGTTAATCGCACGGCAAAAAGCCCAGCCCAACCGTGGTTTTGTGGATTTTTAGCCTATACAAATAACGGAAATTGGCAAGATATTTGACTATGATGCCAGCAAAAAAAATAAAGGGGCGCAAGCTCCATATTATCAACAAAATGATTGGGTTTATGGTTGGATTTCTAGTGCACGGGGCTGGAATTCAGGATCGCAACAAGGCTCTGGGAGTGTTAAAATAAATTTGTGGGACCTATCCTGATCTGTGCAATGTTTTCGCGAATGGTGGCTATGCGGGACCAAAGTTACGCGACGCTTTTGTAAGGGCAGGAAACTGTACAACCCGGATAGTTAACAGCTCAGACAAGGCGGAAAGTTTCGAAGTTATCCCCCAAAGGTCGTTTGTTGAACGCACCTTCGAATGGCTGAACCGGTGCCGCCGACTGGGCAAAGATCGAGAAAAATCCATCGCGAGCGGTAAAGCTGGATAGTCTTCCCACACATCAGAACTCTAAACTGCAAGATCGCAAGCCATTGCAATCATGCATAGAAATTTAAATCAGACACTTAGGAAATCTGCTACGCTTTCTTGTGCCTGTGCGGAAGAAATTGTTTCTATAGCTGTCGTAACCCTTGTCAGGGCGCATCCTGTTTTGGACTTTCGGCCTACTTGGGACCAGTGCGATGATCGTAACCTGTCTCGATAAGGGATTTTATCACCCGAACTTCAAAAGCGTGACTTGCTTTCAATCCTTCCCAACGGTCGTCATCCATTCCGTCCGCGCGCAAGGCCATCATCATCAGAACTGACTTCTGGTCGGGACCATTAAGTACCCTCCCAGGGATCACTCGCACAAAAATTCTGGGCGACAGGCTATCAGGATCCTGACCGATGAAATAGTCAATCAGTTTTTGCTCCGCATAGGCTTTTACACGCAGGTAAATCGCTCCACCGTCCATCAGTGACTTGCCGTGGACGAGCCCATCATCTTGAATTTCGATTTCCCACGTACCAAAAGACCAAAGGTTCAGATTGTGCGAGTCTGCCAAAAAGGCGAACACCTCATCGGCGGATCGATTGATCACGATGTAAGCCGTGTCGGTAGTCATTCCGCCTGACCCCCTCAGTCGTTTCGCCCAACGATAACAAGAATCGTTGCCATCGCGGCGCCAAGTTTCAAATATGCGTGTTTCATTGAGCCTTCAAAATACATGCTGTCACCTTTATTTAAAACTGTTGGTGTGTAAAGCTCAGTGTGGATGACGATCTTTCCGCTCAGAACATAAAGAAATTCTTCACCTTTGTGGGCCCAGAGGCCACCAACTTCATCCAAAGATTTTGCTGTTATGTGGTTTATCGCGGGATGCATGTTCTTGCGAGACAGGTCCGAATTCAAAATTTCTGACGTGTACCGGGACATTAACCGCTCTTCAGCATCACCAGACCGAGTAATCGACCGTATTCCCTTCGATAAGGGTTCAGCGTCGTTTCGGAAAAAATCTGCAATGTCTACTTTAAGAAGACTTGCCAAAAGAAACAGGTGATGCGCACTAATATCGGTTTGCCCTGTCTCAATCCGAGATAGAGTAGCTTGCGAGAAGCCGCAGACTTTTGCAACCTCTTTCAAGTTCAGCCCTCGGGTTCTTCGCAGAGCCGCGATCCTGGTGCCCAACGGCTGCCGGTCGATACCTGCTGAATTGTTTGTCGCAGCCAACATACTCGCCTTTGCTCAGGTTCTTAAATTTATCAAGAGACCGAACCTTTCGGAATTTCGGTTTATTCCACTCTTCAGTCTCCAGAATGTTTTCAGAGGCGCATTCGCTTTCCAAACGTCTCAAAAAATCACATACAATGAGACAAGACTAAAATGCAACGCATTTAGTTTGCCAAATAATTTGGGAACACTTTTTGCAGTATTGGCATGAGTCGACCTATATAGAGCCCACTTATTTGCATCAGTTTGGCTCTGATTATACATTTTTTGACACAACCTCACCCTATCTCGCCTTGGGATTACGAGAGTCTCTTAAGCCCATAAGTGTAAAAGATATGCATTTATGCAATTTTTTTTATAAATGACTTCCCTAAAGTGCTGTTTTGCCAGTACCCTTCTGAGAAAGGAACGGGAACGGATGGAAAATCCATGAACATTAAAGCGATCGGTGGCAGCAACGACGTGTCGGATGTCTTCGACCTATATGATTTGAGGGTCAAAGTTGTAGCAAGCGAGAAACCGATGGTTTGCGATCATCAGGTGGGGGAGTATTTTGACGTGATTGGTGAAATGATCGTTTTCCCTGAGGGTGGTCGGAACAGCTTCACGCTTTACCCGTTGGCTGCAATTTTGCCTCTACTTCCGGCCAAACAGCGAATAACCAATAAAAATGATTGGATGACAACCGATGCGGTCGTCGCCTGCCCAGACCCGCATTGCGGCGGCAGATTCCACATCGCCCGGATCGCAACACGCAGTTTCAGCCATGCTGAAACAACGGTCGTGCCGCTACCTGGCGATTCTGACGAAACCAATGAAAGTGTTTTGACTGATGCTCACTCCACTACAGATTAATCTGCGCCCTACCTACGAGATTTCCCGCATTACCAAAGGTGGCTGGCAACTGGCGGGTGATCACGGAACCGTCGAGCAGTCGCGCGCGGTAAATGATATGATCGCTTTCTATGATGCAGGCATCACCACATTTGACTGTGCTGACATTTATAAGGGCGTCGAAGAAATGATTGGCGAATTTCTTCTGAAACTTAAAAATCGGCGCGGCGCCGCGGCAATGGCCAAAGTAAAAGTTCACACAAAATATGTACCGGATATTGCGCAACTTGCGACGCTTTCCAAAAGAGACGTTTCAGCAACTATTGACCGATCGCTGCAAAGACTTGGACTGGAACGCTTGGATCTGGTGCAGTTTCACTGGTGGGATTACTCTGTACCGGGTTATCTGAAAGCCGTAGGCTTTCTGGACGAGCTACGTCGGGACGGTAAGATTGACCAGATCGGGGTCACCAATTTTGATGCTGAACATTTGGCTGAAATCTGTACTGCCGTAGACATAACTTCGGCTCAGATACAGTATTCGCTGCTGGACCAAAGGCCTGCTGGGTCGTTCGCAAGCGTTGCAAAAAACAACAACGTGCATCTGCTGACTTACGGATCGCTTGCCGGGGGATTTCTGACGGACCGATGGCTTGGCGTGTGTGATCCTGGATTTGAATTCGAAAACCGCTCGCTAGTCAAATATCGGTTGATTATCGAAGAGTTTGGCGGTTGGGGCCTGTTCTTAGACCTTCTGTCAACGATGCGCGCAATTGCGGATCGACACGGAGTTGGCATTGACGCGATTGCAATCCGGTCAATGCTTGAAAATTCCGATGTGGCTTCTGTCATTGTAGGCGCCCGATATGCAGAACGGATTCTGGCAACACTTGGTGTTTTTGGATTTTCGCTTGATGTAGATGACAAGGCCAAAATTGCTGCGGTCTTAAGCAAAGCCAAGGGGCCAGAAGGGCCGGTTTTTGCGCTTGAGAGGGACAAATTTGGTATCCATGGACAGATTATGAAATACAATTTGAACGCCGGTGATCAAGCTTTGATGGGCCAGCCTGAAAAAGTGACCGAATCCAGTGTATGAACAATCTAATACAAAAAGCCTTCTAAAGCTGCGTGGCGTAACCAAGCGGTTTGGTGGATTTACGGCAGTTGATGGGGTTTCCTTTGAATTGGAGAAAGGTGTCATTGGCGGGCTGATCGGCCCGAACGGCGCTGGCAAAACTAGTTTGTTCAATACCCTTGCTGGATTGCTGATTCCGGACGAGGGTGAGATTTTTCTGGATGGAGTGCCAATCCACAACCTACCGCCGCACAAAACCTTCTGGGCAGGGCTTGCGCGCACATTTCAGATCCCACGCCCCTTCCTGGAAATGACAATTCTGGAAAACGTTATGACTGTCCGTGAAGGGCAGGCGGGTGAAATGTTTTGGAATAATTGGTTCCGACATGGCCTCGTTGCGCGCGAAGAAAAAGTGCTGCGGGAAAAAGCTGAGGAGATCATTGAGTTTTGCGGACTAACGCGCGTTCGCGGAGATCATGCCAATACGTTGTCTGGTGGGCAAATGAAGCTGCTTGAACTTGCACGGGTTCTGATGGCCGATCCCAAGATTATCCTGTTGGATGAACCGGCTGCTGGTGTAAACCCATCACTAATGATGACCCTAGTCGACAAGATCGAGGCGCTGAATGAGCGGGGCCACACATGCCTGATTATCGAACACAACATGGACGTTGTAATGTCCATTTGTGATCCCATCATGGTGATGGCACAAGGCAAGCTGATCTACAAAGGCGATGTTGACGGAGCAAGGCAAAATCCACAGGTTCTGGATGCCTATCTGGGAGATCTGCCATGAGTGCTGCGATTTCAAAACACGTACTTGAAGCCACTGGCGTTGTCGCCGGCTACCGGCCGGAGTTGCCCATCATTCACGACGTGACCATGTATGTCAACGCTGGTGAGATTGTAACAATTATCGGCCCAAATGGGGCAGGCAAATCGACCTTCATCAGGGCGATTGCTGGTTTGCTGACGGTTACGTCGGGCAAGATCATGCTGGATGGGAACGACATCACCGGGGTTCCCGCGCATTTGATGGCGGCATCTGGTGTCGGGTTCGTGCCGCAAACTGATAATGTTTTCACCACGCTGTCGATCCATGAGAATCTGGTATTGGGAGGGATCACCCTACCGCGGGCGCAGGCGGATATCCGCATCGCAAAAATATATGAAAGATACTCAATCCTGAAAGATCGCAGCCGGGAAAAGGCTGGTGTATTGTCCGGTGGGCAGCGTCAGGTATTGGCAGTGGCCAGGGCACTCTTAAACCAGCCACGGCTGATCCTTCTGGATGAGCCAACGGCGGGTCTCTCTCCCATGGCCTCTGGCGAACTTTTCACTGTTGTCCGCGATTTGGCCAAAGACGGAGCCGCCGTTTTAATGGTGGAACAGAACGCCAAAGCGGCGCTTCGGATTTCAGATAGGGGGTATGTACTTGCCGAAGGGCAAAACCGTATTGGCGGCCCTGCAAAAGAGCTTTTGGAGGATCCCGAAATCGGGAAAATTTTTCTGGGTGTCCGGCGTGAGAAAACCAACGACAGACAAAAAATGGGAGAAAGCTAATGTTCTTGCAACATGTCGCAGACGGCCTTTTAAGCGGGGCGGTCATCGGTCTTGGCGCAATAGGGCTAAGTTTTACGATGAAAATTCTGAGGTTTGCCAACTTCTCTCATTCCGAGCTTTTAACCTGGGGGGCCTATTTCGGGCTGATCTTTTTCACCATCGCCGCGTCGCTTGGTAATGTCTTTGATGCGCCTATTGGGCCACTTTCTTTTGGCTGGGGGATGTTTGTTGCGCTGATTTTTTCAGCGGTCGCGACATCCGCTTTGGCGTTGCTTTTACATAAGCTGGTATTTGAAAAACTGAACCGGGTCGCCGGGCACATGACAATGGTATTTGCCAGCTTTGGGGTGGCTCTTTTGCTGCGCCATATGGTTTTGCTGATTTTTGGGCCGAACCCCATCTACTATTCAAATGAGCTGCAATTCGCGGTTCTGTTGCCCGGTAATGTGCGGGTACTGCCCGATCAGGTTTTTCTTTTGGGCCTAACCATCATCGTAGTATTTGGGTTGCATCTCTTTATGACACGCAGCCGCACGGGAATTGCCATGCGCGGCGTGTCTGAGAACCCCGATCTGTCACGGGTAGCTGGTGTGAATGTATCGAGTATAATTAACTGGGTCTGGATTATTGGCGCATCACTGGCGTCGGTTGCAGGAGTTTTGTACGGGCTTACGGTCCAACTGCGTCCTGAACTTGGATTCGGGCTGATCCTGCCGTTGTTTGCCGCCGCTATTCTTGGCGGTGCGGGCAGCCTTTATGGGGCGGTTATCGGAGGACTGATTGTTGGCTTGTCTGAAAACCTGTCGGTCATGATTATCCCGACAACCTATAAACCAGCCGTTCCTTTCCTGTTGATTTTGGCAATCCTTTACTTCCGACCCGAGGGCCTATTCGGAGAACGCAAATGATCGGTCTAATTTCATACCTCATTTTTTTCCTAATACTTGCGTTGTCGTTTGGGATCGCTGTGTTGGGGCTGAACCTTCAATGGGGATACACTGGGCTGTTTAACGCTGGAGTAGCTGGTTTTATAGCAATTGGCGGCTATACGATGGCCATTCTGACTGGGCCATCACGTGATGCAGTGTTGGGAGGGTTTGAGATGCCCTTTGTGGTCGGCCTTATAGGGGCGATGATAGCCTCTGGGATTGGGGCTTATATTGTTGGGCTGGCAACGTTGCGGCTTAAAGGTGAATACCTTGCAGTGGCAACATTTGGCATCGCGGTTTCAATTCAGTTGGTCTGCCTGAACTGGGAGTACCTGACAGGTGGTACACTGGGACTGATCGGAATTCCTAATCCGTCCAAAGATCTGGCCACAGGGCCATTGGCGCAGAACGCCGTCTATCTTGGAATAGTTATTGTGATCGGCGGAATTGCGTTCTGGGCGCTGGAGCGGATCGTGAAATCCCCATGGGGCCGGATGCTGAAAGCAATCCGGGAAGACGAAGGAGCAGCGGCATCTCTGGGCAAGAGCCCGGTGCGGGTTAGGTTAGAATCTTTTATTCTTGGATGCATGCTGATGGGGCTGGCTGGCGCTTTGCTGACGGCCTTTATCGGTTACATCAGCCCATCTGATTTCCTTCCGATCGTCACGTTCCAGATATGGACTATGCTGATTGTTGGTGGCAGTGCGAACAATCGAGGGGCGCTTTTGGGCGCGGTATTAGTTTGGGGAGTCTGGACCAGCAGTGGATTCGTGATTTCAAAATTCATCCCGGCTGAAATTCAGGCACAGGGTGGCGCGTTGCAAGCGATTCTGATTGGCCTGATCCTCGTAGTCACCCTGCTAATGCGCCCGCGCGGCCTGATCGGAGAGGAGAAGCATGTCTCACGCCACGCCAGTCTCTGACCACTCGCTCTGGTGGGATACGGTGGGAGTGGTTCCTGAATGGGACCGGTTTGACTGCGACATTTCGGCTGATGTCTGTGTCGTTGGTGGGGGTTTTAGCGGCTTGACGGCTGCGCTGAAGCTTGTGGAAAGTGGGGCCAGCGTCGTGGTGTTGGAGGCTAAAGAGCCGGGATATGCGGCCTCGGGCCGGAATGCTGGCTTTGTTGTGCCAAACATTGCCAAAGTGGATCCTGACGGCATGCAGTATCTGCTGGGAAAAGAAAAAGGAACGCGGCTGGCGCATGCGATTAGTCGGGGTGGCGAGGGTGTCTTTGGCACAGCTCGGCGGTTGGGAATTGACTGCGACGCGGTGGAAACCGGTTGGATTCAGCCCGCGGCCTATCCTGGTATGCTAGACACCGTCCACGCGCGTTTTGAGCAATGGAAAAGTTTAGGTCGCCCGGTCGAGTGGCTTGACCGCGTCGAGATTGCCAAAGTTATAGGTTGCGAGCGGTTTGTCGGAGGTTGGATCGACCGGTCTGGCGGTGGCATACATCCGTTGAAATATCTGTTTGGCCTTGGTCTTGCGGTCAGGGACCTGGGCGGCAGTGTATATTCAGAAACCCCGGCCACTGGGTTCCAGCACAGCGATGGAAAATGGCGGGTAAAGACAAGCCGGGGCGAGGTTCTTGCAGAAACCTTGCTGATTTGTACAAATATTTCGACTGGACAGCTTGATGTATCTGCGGGTGCATCACTTATGCCGGCCCTAATATACCAAATGGCGACCAAACCTTTGGGTAAGGCAGATTCAGAACGGTTGACCCCCGGACGGCAGCCTGTTTCTGACGTTCAAAACGATGTTTTCACCTTTCGCATCGATGCCGACAACCGGCTGATCACTGGCGGGATGCCGGTATTCCCCTGGGATGACGGGCCGGGAATGGGAACCAGGATGGCGCGACGACTTGCAAGTGAACTCAACCTTAACGAAGTCCCCCAAGTCGAAAAGCTCTGGACCGGCGTGGCGGCAGTGACGACGGACTTTCTACCAGGCATCCGGCAAATCGGGCCCGGTGCATTTTCTGGGGTCGCGTGTAACGCCCGCGGTATAGCATCTACGCATGTCCTTGGAAACGACCTAGCAGCACTTGCCCTTAAGGGCGACCCTGCGCGAGATCTGACGGCGATCCCAGTGCGGGAAATCGCTGCAGCACCTTTCAGACGGGTCGCCCCGCTGGCGACACGTAGTTGGTTGTGGTGGGGCCGCCGCAGAGACCGAATTTTAGCAAGAAATACCAAAATAGAAATTGGAAATTGTCGTCATGTTGAATGAGCGGTTACACGCTCGAAGAAATGCGGGTTCTGATCAGGACGACAGAGAAGAACCTGCAAGACAATCAAAGGAGAGAATAATGTTTAGAAAAAGCATGATATCGGCACTGTCTGTTGCCGCAATAACCTTAGGAGGAGTCGGTTCAGCCTCAGCCTCCGACTGTACCGTGAAGCTTGGTGCTATCCTGCCCGTTAGCGGACCGATGGGCCAAGTCGGAGAACGGATTTCCGCGACGGGTCAGTTTGCGGTTGATCAGTTCAACGAAGCGGGCGGCGTCAAGGGCTGTGACGTAAAATACGTTTTGCGGGACACGCAAGGCCAGTCCACTATTGGTGTCGATGCTGCGAAAAGCCTTGTCGATATCGAAGGTGTTCAGGCGCTGATTGGCGCTGTTTCGTCGGGCGTCAGCTTGCCGGTTTTGACATCGGTTTCGGTTCCATCAAAAATCACACAGGTTTCGTGCTGCTCATCCTCGGAAAGCTTCACGGCACTTGCCAAAGAAGGGAAAACTGATGGCTACTGGTTCCGAACATATTCTACCAACCGAAGCCAGGCGGCAATGGGCGCTTTGTTGACCGCCAACAGCGGTTTCAAGAAAACTGCTGTGATCTATGTGAACACAGATTTCGGTGTTGGTCTTGCAAAACGTTATGCTGCGGATATTGTCAAACTTGGGGGGTCTATCTCCAGCATGGTTGCCTATAACGAAAGTCAGCAAAGCTATCGCGCAGAAGTCACAACGGCGCTGCAAGGGGACCCAGATTCGCTTTTCCTCGTTGCGTTTCCGGTTGATGGTTCGACCCTTACCCGCGAATGGCTTGCCCTTGGCGGTACAGGCAATCTTATCGTGAACAACTCGTTGCGGTCTTCGGACTACTTTGAAGCGGTTGGCTCAAAACACCTGCAAAAATTGCAAGGTTACGACTCGGCTCAGCCACGGATTCCGTCGGTCGCAAACTTCAACGAGATGTTTGAAGAACGTTTTGACGGTCCACCGAACGGTCCAGGTCTGCATTCGGTCTATGATGCGGTAACGGTTGTTCTGCTTGCGATGGAAGCGTCCGACGAAATCACTGGTGAAAACATCCGCGACAATATCCGCATTGTTACTGCGGCTGATGGCGAAGAGGTTTATCCGGGTCCGGAAGGTATCAAGCGCGCCAAGGAATTGTTGGCAGCCGGTAAATCCATCCGTTATGTGGGTGCAACCGGTGGCCTGCAATTCGACCAAAATGGCGATGTTCAGGCACCCAAAATGACGTGGAAGCTTGTAGGCGACGAAAACGTCGAAACCGGATACTTCACGACTGAGGAAATTGCGGACTTGATCAAAAAACTCGACGATTAAGAGGCATAACTTGTATATGCAGGAGCGCGTTTTAAAAGAGCGCTCCTGTCCTTCTTAGAACAAGGGTCACCCAAGATGACTTCGAAACGAACACATATTTTCAGCGGCTCAATCTATGAAGAGTTGGCAGGCTATGCACGGGCCGTGGTCGTGGATGACTGGATTTTCGTTTCCGGCACAGTCGGCGTTGATTTCGAAACTGGCCAAATGGCCGAAGGTTCTGAAACTCAGACATCAACGGCATTGGACACCATCGAAAAAGCATTGTTAGAGGCCGACTCTGGTCTGCACGATATTGTTCGTGTACGGGTCTACGTTCCTGATCCCGAGGACGTTATGGTAATTTCAGGAGTACTGAAGGCCCGCGTCGGCTTTACCTATCCGACCAACACCACGATCTGCTCACTGCTTGCAGTTCCTGGTGCGAAAGTCGAGATTGAAGTCGAGGCTATCCGCGGTTCTGGTACAGCCAAGTAGCGGTGTTGCTATGCGGGCGCTGTCGTAAACTTTTTTGGACTGATCGCTTTGAACCAAAACTTTAATCATGTTGTGGGAACAAACCGTCGAGCTGGATTCCAACATGATTTTCTCCAAAGGAAGGGCCGTGTTGCATCGCAACCAAGTTAGAATTTTGCGAGGGAGCCATTTTTGTGTTTGTCGCAAAACGGCCCTGTCCATAGTTTTCAAATTAATGATACCAGCCAAGAAAAAATGGCGGAAGCTCAGCAGTACAAATCGATTGCCGCAAGTCATTCAAGGGGTTGAGTTAAAAGACGCAATCAAGCTTTTTGAAAAGTCACTTAATCAAGCTATTACTCGCTTTTGGGCATAACTCATTACGCGTTGGCCCACACCGATGACGAGCGAATTTCGAAAATGTTTAATATGTTAGCCGAAATCACTCTAGATCAATAAATTATCGTTTGAGTCGTCGAAGGCGTGCATTTTCTGATTTTGGTGGGGAGCATGCATTTATTATTGAAGTCAATAAAAGTGCCGAGGCTTGAGATTAAACATGAATACTTTTTAATTTTCTCTAGCATTCATAATGTGTTCGGCCAAAGTTTAATCCAGCTCTAGATTATTAGTTAGTGAACAAAATGGTCTTGTCAGCCGAATGAGAACATGCATCGGCCAGTGGACATGAACCAAATTTATACGTGAGTAGAGGTGCGTCCCACTAAACAAAACCCCACCCCAATAAATCTACACCACTAACTCAAAAGGCCTAAGGACCAAGGGGCAGTGCCCGTGATCCGGAATCCCCGGTCTGCGGCTCTGCGCCCTTGGTCTGTATGGATTAGGCTAAGTAACCCTCTGCCAGTTTTGAAAGTAGCTAAATGGGGAGTATTTTGTCATTAGACAATGCTACAAAGTCACCTTATTCGTCTCAAGTGATTTTGTCTAACAGAGCCCATTTGGTCTCAAGAAAATTAATTACTTAGTTTGTAGGGTCGTTCCTATGTCAAATTCTGTAATTTACGGTAGCGAGAGAATTGGACACGGTTAGGAGTTTGCCTTTCCTACTGAGTGAAGACAACCTTGCCCTTCCAAACTGTAAGTTTAACATTTGTTGTGCCAATGGTGGCGGCTTTGGATTGCTCTAGTGGGTTCTCTAACACAATAAAGTCAGCCCACTTTCCAATGACCAGACTTCCAGTTTCGGCTTCCATGTTGAGGGAGCGAGCGCCATTTATTGTGAACAAAGGAAGTGCTTCCGCAAGAGTAATCGCCTGCTCTGGATTGAGGTCACCCTCATATGCAGGGTCACTGTTCTTGCGTGTGATCATGCCGGAAAGTCCGGTCCAAGGATTGGCATCTGGTGCAGAGGCTGGCCAATCTGAAGCATATGTCATTTCTGCACCAGCCTTTAGAAGATCTTGGATGCGGTGCGCCGTTCGCAAACGCTCTTCGCCCAAAACTCCCAATTGAACTGGCGTTGCCGCATTTGGAAACCACATCTTTGGCGACATTTCCGCAATAGTATTCAAGGATTTAAACCGACCCAAATCAGCGTCGGATACGAACGAATTATGTGCTGTTTCATGACGCAAACCACTCTCACCGTTTACCGTTCGAGCCGCTTGGATAGCGTCCAATGCTTTACGGATCGCGTTATCCCCAACGGCATGCATTTTGACCGTAAAGCCACGTGCATCAAGTTCGATCACGGTTTCGTTCAAAACGTCAGGCGCCATCAGCAGCGTTGCATCAGGATCATGAGATCCAACATCGTACCCGCTGGACGCAAGGTAAGGTTCAATGAAGGACGCCGTATGCCCTAGTGCTACACCATCGATGAATAACTTAGCAAAACTAGTCCGAATATTGGTGCTCTTATAGGTATCACGTAGGGTTTCAAGCTGATCATATGGCACAACTGCGTCGGTCATTGGACTTTGACGCACTAAATGAGCGGCCATATGTAAGGTCAATTCACCGGCTTGGTCCGCATCGTAGTAAGCCCGAAGATCTTCTTCATACGCCATCGGCTCTTTGAACGCTGTTATGCCCATACTATTGAAATATTGTACAAAACTCTTGGCTGCTTGGGACATCTGATCTGATCTGCGTGCCGTCAGTTTACGCACCGATGTTCCAGCAGTTTCAGCCAGAATGCCATTGGGCTCTCCGCTTGCGGTACGCTCAATAACACCGCCGGGAATGTCGCGGGTATCTTTAAAAATCCCTCCCATTTCCAGCGCTTTTGAATTGCACCACAAAATATGCTGGCTTGTGTCATTCAACACAATTGGATGCTGTGTCGAGATCGCATCCAAGACCTTGTGCGGTTCTGGGCCCATCATCTCTCGCATTTCATGTCGCCAGGGGCCGCCATTGATTACGTCACCTGCTGGTAGTTGCTTGGCTCTTGTCGCCACGGCCTCAAGAAGTTGGTTGAGGGTCGCCTGATAACCAACATAAACATCAAACAGATCACGACATGCCCCCCAGAGCGCGTGTGTATGACTTTCCACCAACCCTGGCATCATGAAGCAACCATGCATATTGTTTAATTTAGTACCCAGTCCAGCAAGGTTCAGCACGTCTGCATCACGGCCAACGGCCAGTATCCGACCGTCTTTGACTGCGATCGCTTCCGCTTTGGGGCGCGCCGCATCCATCGTCAGAATATCTGCTCCGTACCAAATGTCATCTGGGATCAGCATTTTGGTCTCCTATAATCGAAACTTTCTCCTGCCCCTTCAGGCCAGACGATCCGCATATGGGCTTTCATCCATCTGCGCGATAAGGTGATGCGCAAGACGGTTAGTCAGATGGGCGCGCGTGTCTTGATGATCGGCGCTGTCCCACAGATTGTTTGTTTCGTTGGGATCAGCTTTCAAATCATAAAGCTCTCCCCAATCCTGATCTCGATAAATCGTTAGCCTCCACTCAGCCGTCACCAAAGATCGAACACGCGCAGGCTCTTCAAAACCCAAACGTTTACCGCCATCGTTGTACTCGATCAAGGCTTCATGGCGTGGCCCGTCTTGTGCTTTAGTAGCGGGTAGAAAGCTTTGGCCCTGATTTCCGTTGAACGGCTCAAGCCCCGCACGTTCAAGAATTGTCGCGGCCAGATCAACTGTCGAACACAATGCGTCAGAACGGGTCTGGTGGCGTGCATCAGGATCGGACCAGATAAACGGTACCCGCGTGATACTTCTAAACGGCAACGCGCCTTTGAGCAACATATTGTAATCACCTAAATAATCGCCATGATCGGCATTGTAACAGATGACCGTGTTGTCTAATTGCCCCGATGCCTCTAGTGCTGCGATAATGTCACCCACCGCGTCATCAATGAACGCCATCATGCCGGCGGTTAGCGCCATAGCCTCTTTGATCTGTTGATCGTCCAGCATCAGCGCAGTTTGCGGCGTCGTTTGTCCCCCGTCGCCTTTCCAGTTTTTATGTAGCCACTGCATAGGCGGTGTTGGGTTTTTGTGAGCGTCATAAGGCAGTGACACCTCAAAATCGTCAGGGTTGTACATGTCCCAATATTTGCCTGGTGGATTGAAAGGGTGATGTGGATCGGGAAAGCTAACGAAGGTAAAGAACGGCGCATCCTCATCGGCGCGCGACTTGACATAATCGATCGTACGATTGCGGATGTAGGCTGTTGGATACAAGTCCTCGGAGATCGGAGTGCGGTAAGCTTGCGGGCAGGAATAGTTGTGCGCCAGCTGGTTTTTAGGGTCATGTAAGGCCTTCCAATCAGGCGCATTCTCTCTGAACCATTGGCCATAGTGCCCGCCACATCGATCCCCATGTGAGGTCACCAGGTCAACATGCTGATAGCCATAATAGGGTGATTTGATGTCGTATCGTGCGGCGCCCATATAATTAGCGGGCTCTTCCTCATAGTCTTTGACACGGTCAATCTGCCACGCCTCGGGCATCTTGCCGATCTCCTCAGCTGTTTTTCCCATGGGGGCCATGGCAGTAAAGGGCTGCAGATGGCTCTTGCCGATGGCCGCCGTGTGATAGCCCGCATCGGCCAGAACATTGACGAAAGTATTGGCGTTTGTTGGCAAGGCACAGCCGTTATAGCGAAGTCCATGCAGGCTGGGATAGCGCCCCGTCAAAAGCGATGCACGGTTTGGCATACAAACTGGTGACGCCACGTGGAAATTCTCAAACACTGTGCCGCGTGCCGCGATCGAGTCGATATTTGGCGTTTTCAACACAGGGTGGCCGTAACAGCCCAACCAATCCGCCCGTTGCTGGTCAGTGATAATGAACAGAAAATTTGGACGCTTTGTCATGGGTCTACGTCGCCTTTAAATCGGAGTGTTGCCATTGGTTAGGGTGTTGCCTTTTGCTGCTGGCGCGCGCCCCTGTGATGCCAAGCCAACAGCGCGGCTATGAATGCTAATGCGCCAAATTGGACTATTTCAGGCCGCATAAGGATCGCAAGGGCTGCGCCAAGGCGGATCAAAATCCATAGGAAGGACAAACGTGCTGCATCAAATCCAGCCAGCGCGCTTGCCACGAGATAAAGTGCCAGCATCAGCCGCGCGATAAGCCACAATAGCGATCCAAGCGAGACACCGTTTTCGTAGCCTGCCAAAGGTGCGCCAGTGGGGCTCGCAGGGTCAATTAGTGCTTGATCAATTAGTAGTATTTCTGGGTAGAACGCAAAGACAAAGGGAATAGCAAACATGACGATTCCTGATCGCATGGCGCTGAATCCAGTTACCATTGGGTCGGCTTTGGTGATGGTCGATGCCGCGAACGCAGCCATTGCCACAGGTGGCGTGATCGCAGATGCGATGGCGAAGTAGAAAATGAACATATGCGCCGTGAATGTAGCAATGCCCAATCCTATCAACAACGGGCCCATAAGTAGCGCCACGTTCAAATAGGCAGGCACAGCAGGCATTCCCATCCCTAGAAGAATGGCTAGAATCATCGTAATCGCAAGGGCAATGAATTGAACCAGAACAGATCCGCCATCTCCTAGATTGAACGACAAAAGCAGTTTCAAAACGTCGATTGCCACGAATTTTGAAAGCCCTGTAAAATTCAAGCAAACGTCGATCACGGTGACAGCTAGCAACATCAAATAAAGAGTCGAGATCGTAATCCCTGCTTCAGCAAGGGCATCAAGCAGCATCCGGGGTTTGGCCCGAAATGCTTTATCCAGAAACAGTAGCACCAACACCAATGCAGCAGCCCACCATCCAGTGGCACCCGCATCCCCTGCTGCATTCTGAAATATCTGTAATACCCACGGCAGCGATGTTGCAATGCAGCGATCACCGTTCATCATGACCTCTGCTCCCAACATCCAGCCGATTGGACCACAACCAACCTCGTCCTTTGGGATCAAAAGCAAGAACAGGATCAACAAGATGGGAAGGAATATTTGGCAAAGATGAAGGATTTCTTCTTTGACGATGAGCATGTCTTCGGTCAAATCACCAACGGCTGTGATCCCCTGTTTGCGCGACTGAAAGCTAGCGCTGAGGAATAGGCAGACAAAATAAGCAATTGCAGGAAGGATCGCCGAAACGATGATGTCGCGATATGGCACGGCTGTCATCGCTGCGAGGATAAAGGCGGCGACGCCCATCACAGGCGGCATGATCGAACCACCAGACGATGCCGCAGCCTCCATGCCGCCCGCAAAGACTTTGGAGAACCCGCGCTTGACCATCATAGGGATAGTCAGAACACCTGTCGACAAGACGTTGACTACGGGTCCGCCCGTAATCGTGCCGAACATGGCCGAACTGATAATGGCGGCGTGCGCAGGGCCACCGCGCAGGCGACGTGTCCAGCGAAAGGCCAGCTTGATTAAGGTTTGCCCACCTGCTGATTTCCCGAACAACGCGCCTAGGATAATATAAGGAAAGACCATGTTCATGATAACATTCATGAACCGCCCCAACATGCCCGAGGAAGTATTGACCAAGGCGTCATGTGCGTTTGGAATACCATCCAAGAACGTGCGTGGTTCACCACCCATTTTGGTGACAAGATATTTGTTGATGTCGTCGGGGCCGTAGAAATACCAAACCATCACAGTGCCGATGGTATAAAGTGCTACTGCGATCGAAACAGCAACCAGCGGCAAACCCCAGACTTTAATGTTATAACCCAAGAATATCAGGATCGAAATCCCCATGATGGCCACCAGCCAAACACCGGTCGTCGAGACACATTTAGGGTCGTCAACCGTGTCGGGCGCAGGCAACCCCATAAGTTCGGCGAACTCGATTTCTGCCTGCAATGTTTGTGCCATAATGCGCGCGCGGTCGCCATTTAGCGCATCAATCAGACAAACACTGTCAATCTCGATTAGATACGTGATGGAAATGGCGGCAGCGGCAAGCACCAGCGCCGCGTCCATGAACCCACCAAA
The DNA here is from genome assembly GCA_000981705.1 of Rhodobacteraceae bacterium ASP10-04a. Lineage (GTDB taxonomy): Bacteria > Pseudomonadota > Alphaproteobacteria > Rhodobacterales > Rhodobacteraceae > Planktomarina > Planktomarina antarctica. The sequence goes on along the minus strand of LAQD01000015.1, from coordinate 14,016 downwards.
CCAAGCACGGGATGTGCCCTGCCATTCCCGCCACATCGAATTCTTGAGCGCCACAATTAGCATCATCACAAAGAAAACGATCGGGTAAAACCATTCGGTTGAAAACTTTCGGGTCCTGAGGTTTTCAATCCCAGTAAGGCTTTGCCAAATCTGGTCCCACCCTGGAATAACTGGTATGCTGTTTATTATTCCCATGGCGACAAAAATTAGTGCAACAATATAGACCGTACGATTTGGAAAAAGCGCACCTGCTTCGGATTTTTGGCTTGTGTCGGACATGGGGTTTCCAGACTATTTTAAGACGCGAAAAGCGCCGCCCAAGTAGGCGACGCTTAGGCTCAAGACGGAACTCATTTATTTCGCGACAGCGCAATCATCGAGTTTATACCCAGCGTCACGCCATGCCGCAGCCGCAGCCGGATGATATTGGATCGGGTTTGCACCACACATCCCCTGCATCGGAGAATCAAAGCCAACCGTTTCTCCGTACGGCGCCTTTGCCATTAGGTCTTCGACCGACGCAATATATGCAGTGACCAGTTCCGTGACCAATGCGTCGTCCATGCTCTTGTTCACAACATTGCCGCCGATCGTCGCAAACGCGCGGAACGTGTCATCTTCAGAAACGAATGTGAAGCCATCGCCCATGATCGCCTCGAGGCTTGCAACGTCAGATGTCCAAGGCGCGCTGCCTGGTGCTTTCATATAGTTTTGCATCGCTTCACTCTCATAAGTTTCGCTTGGCATTGACCAAATAGTCATTGCGCCAGCAGCACCCGGTATGGTCAGACGCGGACTTGGGAACAGCTCTGGAAGAACAACAGCGTCCGGCTCGCCACTAGAGATAAGTGTCGCGCCCTGTCCCCAATTTGTTTGCATCCCTTGGTAGCCAGTCCCGTCCTGAAGTCCCGCAACAATCTGGATCATGGCTCGGCCATTCGTCAACGCGCCACCACGGGGCGGGCCGTTGTAAATCTTACGACCTTCTAGATCATCCCAGCCACCAATGCCTTTCGAGTCATATGCAAAAAGGAAAAAGACACCCAAAGTGAATGGGTTGATCATGCGCAGGTTCGACGAAAGCTCTGCACCCTCTTCCGCACCAAGTGAGCCATAAGGACCAACGCCTCGGCTCATCAGGAACGGTAGTATAAAGGGCGTACCAGCGATGTCGGTCTTGCCTTCGGCGACATTCTGGATAGAATTTGTGAGCGTCTGCCCTTCAGCAAGCTGAATGTTGGCGATGCCGTTCGTTCCAGCTATCTCGGTCATATGTGCCAGCGACAGATGCGTAGCACCACCTGGACTCGCGGTTTCAGCCGTAAGATTAGTTTGGGCAAAAGCGCCCGTCGTCGTCAAGACAGCAGCGACAGTGAACGCCAGTATGTTTATCGTCTTCATCATTCTCTCCCTGGTTTTTATGATTAACTTCTTTTTCACTTAACATGTTAAATAATACTAGACTTGTCAATAACCCTAAAATGGAGATTTAATTGCAAAAGATTTTACCTAAATGCCGCTTCAATATTGCCACTATAAACGTGTCATCACGTTTGCTGCCGTGCGTTCGCTAAGCGCAAGCGCAACAAATGCGTCCCCTACGTGTGATGCCTCGACTTCCTGGTGTAATAGGTTCCCAGCCATGTAGATTTCCTCGTCAATCCCTCTTGCTTTAGCACGCTCTGCAAAAAAGCTTTATCCAGCAAGCCCGAGTGCATGCGATCGGCATTAATCCCGTTAACCCTCACACCCAGTGATGGTCACTCAGAGTTTGGCAATCGTTCAATGTGGCGTCCGCATTTTACTAATTGAGATGATCATCATGGGTCCGCAGCGAACGTCTGCTTCCCGCCACCGATACAATTATATAGAATGAAACTGCAAGTTTATGAGGAAGTCACGTTACAAAAGTGTAATGTTTAATCGTCATTCAAGCCAAGGCCCGCATTCTAGCAATATTGATGATCATCGCGCAGCCGCAGAAAACAGCAGGTCTGAGCTCATTTTGGCCGATGCTGCGGTTTGCGTGAATGACCGTAAAACGCAGAAAGACGGCCTTTCGAATATCGTTTCTGTTGCTGCGATAAATCTCAATACACTATATAGGTATTATGATGGATAGGCAGGGTATTCATCTCCTACTATTTGACTTCTAGTATCATGCCCT
>LAQD01000015.1:1304-11802 GCA_000981705.1 Rhodobacteraceae bacterium ASP10-04a | reverse complement strand
CCCCAAAAGATGCAAATAGTGCTATGCTAATGATCATTGCTAGTGGCGTGCCATCGAAAAAATGGCCTGCTATAGTTGCTAAAAATACTGATCCTAATGTTGCCAAAGCACTTATAACACTTGCGGCTGTACCTGCGATATGTCCTAACGGCTCCATTGCAAGAGCGGTAAGATTTCCAAAAGTCAGCCCTGCTTGGAAAAATAAACTAAAAACCCAGAATACAAAAAATCCAAAACCTATATTTCCAGAAATTGCACCTGTCCAAAACATTAGCAGCATGAAAGCGCTCAATGCTATTTGTACACGCAAGGCGGCACTGATCAAGCGCCGCATCCCTAATTTCATTACAAGCATAGAGTTCAGGAAGGATGCGGAGGCTGAAAATGCTGCAATGACGGCAAACCATTCTGGGAAACTATTTGCTCGTCCAAAAAATTGGTCGAAGACTTGTTGAATAAGTAAGATGCAGGTGAATAGAGTTGCGTAGGAAAATATCAGGGTTATAATTGATACCCGCACAATTCCGATTGATATTATTTCTAAAAATGCGGCACGAAAGATTTTGATTTGAAATGGTACTCTCATTTCAGGTCTTAAGGGCTCTCTGATACGTATTTTTGTCCAAATAGTACTAATAAGTGCAAAAATAATGAATATTACAAAAATAGCACGCCAATCAAATAACGAAATCAGGCCTGCGCCTAGCAAAGGTGCGACTGCGGGGGCAATTGAAAAAATTATCATTATAAATGATGTAATACGTGCCATTTCGCGACCTGAATACAGGTCACGCACCAACGCTTGTGAGACTACGCGTGGGGCAGCTGCCCCAATTCCCTGAAAAACTCGGGCGATAACTATTGTCTCTAGATTAGTTGCAAACATACAGAGTGCAGAGAATGAAATATAAATTACTGCGCCAACATATATTATATTTTTGCGTCCAAAGCTGTCAGAAAGTGGCCCTACTACTAAAGTGCCAAGAGCCATACCTCCAATGAAAGCTGATAAAATAAGCTGTACTTGGTTGGGATTTTTAGCAGTTAGCTGTATAGCAATATCAGGCAGTGCGGGTAACATTGCGTCGATTGAAATAGCAACTGTAGCCACCAACATCGCCATAAGTGAGATAAATTCAGGGGTGGAAATTCGCATTTAAAACCAAACAGTAAAATTCATATATCCGTTTTTACTCAATATATTTAACGGTAAAGTGAATATTGAACATTTTAAGACGTGAAGATAAAGCTCAAAAGTTCTTAGCCTTAAGCCGAGGCGCATGTGTTGGAAGAGTTTTGCGCAATTCGGCAAACTGCATCTTGATGGGCATTATTTATTCCCCTGACTCGAAACAACCAATAGCTTAACCTGTCAGTTGCCCCCATAGCATTTCACAACCGAAAAGGCTCACATCATAGGGGCATTCTTCGCTCAACCATTTCTGCGTACCAACTACACCCGGCGGGAATGGCATTATCATCGAAGTTATACTCAGGGTGATGAACCGTCGCGCCATCCCCATTGCCCAACATGATGTAGGCGCCGGGACGTTCTTCGAGCATATAGGAAAAATCTTCAGCAGCCATAATCGGTGGAGTATTTGTAACGACAGATCCAGCGACAGCCAATGCAGCATCAGCCGCATAATCCGTGTTCTCCGCTGTATTTACAGTTACAGGGTAGCCACGTTCGTAGTTTATTTCAGCAATACAGTCGTGGGCTTGTGCGGTCATGGTCACCAATTGCTTGACCTTCACCTCTACTATATCCCTCACCGCTGGATCCAGTGTGCGCACTGTCCCACGCATCCGTACGACCTGCGGTATAACATTATGCGCCTCAGTATCTGAATGTAATCCACAGACTGACACTACAACCTGACCTAGCGGGTCAATGACGCGTGAAGCTACAGATTGTAGAGCCAAGATTACATGAGCCGCAGCAACATTTGGATCAATAGCCTCGTGTGGAGCTGCAGCGTGACCGCCACGGCCAGTGATTGTTAAAGAAAACTCGTCTGCAGCAGCCAACAAAGCGCCAGATCTGATTGCAAACTCTCCAACCGGAAAGTCAGGCATATTGTGCATTCCATAAATTTCTTGAATATCCCAACGGTCCATTAGGCCGTCTTTGCACATCTCAAGGCCACCACCGCCACCTTCTTCGGCGGGTTGAAAAACCATGACTGCTGTACCATCGAAATTACGGGTCTCTGCCAAATATTGGGCCGCACCCAATAGCATTGCAGTATGGCCATCATGCCCACAGGCATGCATCTTACCCGGAACTGTGCTAGAGTACTCCAAACCTGTTGCTTCGTGAATTGGCAGCGCATCCATGTCAGCACGCAAGCCAATCACACGACCTGACGTATCAGTACGGCCTTTAATTACAGCCACAATACCAGTTTTCCCAATACCTGTTGTGATGTCAGTGATGCCAAATTCGCGCAGCCTTTCCTCAACAAATTTAGCAGTGTTATGCACATCGAACCCCAACTCAGGATGCATATGCAAATGCCGCCGCCATCCAGTAATTTCAGCATGAGTTTCGGCAAATCGGTTCTTAATCGGCATATTATTACCCTAAATTTAAATAACTTGATCCAAACACAACCGCAAATCGTCGAAGACGTAATCAATTAATTGCCGGGGCTGGCAGATCTGTAGCGGCGGATTTACGCCAACTTAGCCAACAAATCACGCATAAATTGATGGCCTGCTTCGAATTGAGTGATCTCTATAAACTCATTGGGCTGATGGGCCTGCGCAATATCACCAGGCCCGCAAACTACTGCTGAATACCCCGCATCCTGAAACTGCCCCGCCTCAGTGCCGTAGCTGACCACATGACTAGCATTGTCTCCGGTAACGGCCCGTACCAAGCCTTCGGCGGCACCATCTTCTTCAGGCTTCAACGGTGGCACTGCAAAGCGTGGGGTCAGAACAATATCAGCCTCAGGATGTACAGCCTGCATCGCGGCCCTAACATCATTTACTTTGTCAAAGTACAGCTGGTTTAAGATCGCTGGGTCATCACCAGGCACTGCTCGGTAGCCCATATTGAAATGGCAATTCTTTGCTGTAATATTTTCGGCAGTACCACCGGAAATTGTACCAACATGCCATGTTGTGTACGGTGGATCAAACATTGCAGCTAATGGGCCCGGCGTTGCTGCGTGGTTCAATTCGTTCTGCTCATTAGCCCACTGAATAAGACGAGCACCCTCATGCACAGCACTCACGCCCTGATAGTGGATCGAAGAATGGACCTCGAAACCCACAACATGTGTGGTAAAAGCGTTGCCCCCTTTATGGCCTGTGACAGCCTTCATCATCGATGGCTCCCCCACAATTACAGCGGAACCTTTCGGTATCACACCCTGCATCGCCGCAATCATTGGTGGAGCGCCTGTACAACCAATTTCTTCATCAAAGCTCAGCGCTAACTGTAATGGCTGGGTCACCTTTGTATAATGAGCCTCGACCAGAGCCCAGATAGCCAAAGCGTCAAAACCCTTCATGTCACAAGTGCCACGACCATAATACTTGCCGTCTTTCTCCACCACTTCCCACGGATCTGTTTCCCAAGGCTGACCATCAATTGGCACAACATCTGTATGCCCCGACAGAACAATCGCGCCCTCGATACTAGGGCCCACATGGGCAAACAATGCCGCCTTGTGAGGTTGATCAGGATCAGGCCAACGATGTGAAGTAATACCATGCGAGCCTAAATAGGACTCGACCCAGTCAATCAACGGGAGATTACTGTCACGGCTTACGGTGGGAAAGCTGATCAACTTGGTCATCAACTCTAATGGCGTTAAAGGCTGCAAAGTTTTAGTCTCCATCTTAATACCCACTATCTGTGATTAAAACTTTATGGCCTGGAACTACTTCGCGGTAGACAGATGGCTCTGCCACATACGAAGTGGGGTGGATTGGCGAGGGAATTGGTTTAAAGTTCAAATCGCTTTCATCCTTGCGCTTACGAGGATCAGCAATAGGAACTGCCTTCATCAAAGCCTGAGTATAAGGATGCTGCGGGTTCTCAAATACGGCAGAGCGTGGTCCCATTTCGACGATACGACCCAAATACATCACACCGACATGGTGGCTCACGCGTTCGACTACAGCCATATCATGCGAAATAAAGAGAAACGACAAGTTTAATTCAGACTGTAATTCCATCATCAGATTCAACACTTGAGCCTGAACCGAAACGTCTAAAGCGGAGACGGCTTCATCTGCGATTATAAGCTTTGGATTTAGTGCCAAGGCACGCGCAATAGCCACGCGCTGACGCTGGCCACCAGACAACTCGTGCGGGTAGCGACGCATGAAGCTGCGGGGTAACTCGACGCGGTCAAATAACATCTCAACACGATCTTGGATTGCTTTGCCTTTAAGGATGGCGAAATTATGCATCGGTTCAGCAACTTGATCTGATAACTGCATCTGTGGGTTAAGAGATGCAAACGGATCTTGAAAAATCATCTGCATATCAAGGCGGGAATTACGCAAACCATTAGTATCAAGCGCCATGATGTCTTTTCCATCAACGCGAACGGAGCCTTGCTGAGGTTCGACTAAACGCAAGATCGAACGACCCGCCGTTGACTTACCACAACCTGATTCACCTACTAAGCTTAAAGTCTGGCCCTTATTGATGGTAAATGACAAGTCCTCAACGGCATGCACATTGGCAATAGTGCGGCGAAAAAAACCTCCATTGACCGCAAAACGGGTTGTCAGGTTCTCAACTTCCAACAACACTTTATCACTGCCTTTTATCGGTTCGACCTTGCTTTGATTGTGGCCCATCAAAACCATTTGCTCTGGGTATGCCTTACCGGTCATTTCACCCAACTTGGGAACAGCCGCTAATAAAGCTTTTGTATAGGGGTGCTGAGGGTTTTCAAAAATATCCTCAACTGTGCCTTCTTCAACCTTTTCCCCACGAAACATAACCACAACGCGGTCTGCCATTTGGGCCACCACAGCCATATCGTGGGTAATGAACATTACTGCCGTGCCCGTATCGCGTTTCAGGCGATCCATGAGCGCCAAAATTTCAGCCTGAATTGTGACATCTAATGCGGTGGTTGGTTCATCGGCAATTAACAAACGGGGCTCGCAGGCTAATGCCATTGCAATCACAACACGTTGGCGCATTCCACCAGATAATTCATGTGGATACTGCTTCAATCGACGCTCGGGCTCTGGAATGCGTACCTCACGCATCAAATCCAACGCCTTGGCCGACGCATCAGCCTTGGATAAGCCTTTGTGGAGACGCAAACCTTCGGTCAATTGACGCTCGACAGTGAAAACGGGGTTCAGTGCGGTCATTGGCTCCTGAAAAATCATGCCTATCTCGTTGCCGCGAATGGAACGCATAAGGTTTGGTTCAGTTTGCGCTAGGTCAATTTCATCAGCATCTTTTCGGTTAAATAATAAACGACCAGCAGTTATTTTACCGCCGCCAAACTCAACTAAACGCATCAACGATAGCGAAGAGACGGATTTACCAGAGCCCGATTCGCCAACAATACAGACCGTTTCACCGGATTTTATATCAAAAGATACGTCAGACACGCCAACTACAGGGCCATCTTTCGTCTGAAACTCCACTCGCAATCCCTGAACTTCAGCAATTGGTGCACCAATTATAGGTGAATTTTCGTGATCCAGCATATTGGTCCCCAGTGCACCCATAACTTTTCGCTGAATAAAGGCTACGGCGAACCATTGCCAACTGTCAAACAAATGCCTCGGCTAAGTGCCAAATTGAATTGGTACTAAAACTAACCCTCTCTCATACTTTAAAACATTAGCATGATATCAAGGTTGCAATTTTTCCAGAAACTGTTTCGATGACTTGTATTGGCTTGCTCAGCATAGGCACAAGGCTGCTCAAAAACTTTGCATTCCAAAACTTCATTATGGCGACCCATGCACAAATTTTTGGAGAAGAGTAGTTTATGTCACAGCTAGAAACTATGGTTAGTTCTCACGCGTTGCATTGGCGCTGCATTGGCCCAGCACGTGGCGGGCGAGTTGTTGCAGTTGCTGGCGATTACGTTGATCCAATGACATTTTATTTTGGGGCCTGTGCTGGCGGTATCTGGAAAACAACTGATGGGGGCACTTTTTGGGAATGTGTTTCTGATGGCTTTCTGGGCAGCGCAACCATTGGCGCGTTAGCGGTAGCTCCATCTGACAGTAATGTCATTTACGCCGGCACGGGGGAAACCACCATCCGAATCGACGTTTCCTTTGGCGACGGCATGTACAAATCAACCGATGCAGGACGTACCTGGAAAAATATAGGGTTAAAAAACACCAAACAAATTGGCGAAATTCGGGTGCATCCCAAGGACCCTAATCTGGTTTATGTAGCTGCTTTTGGCGATGCGTTCGGGCCAAATGAAGACCGCGGTGTTTATCGCTCCTATAACGGTGGTGAAACCTGGGAACGGATACTATTTCAAAGCAACGAGGCCGGAGCGATTGATCTGTCCATGGACACCACAAACCCACGGATCCTGTTCGCCGCAACTTGGCAGGCCCACCGAAAATTCTGGCATCTTTCGTCGGGTGGGCCAGGCAGCGCACTGTTTAGGTCAATGGATGGCGGCGACACATGGGAGGAGGTTTCCGCCCATCACGGCTTTGCCAAAGGAATGCTGGGCAAAATTGGGGTCTCAGTATCACCAGCTAAACAAGGCCGCGTTTATGCCCTGGTCGAGGGTGATGAGAATAACACTGGCCTATATGTTTCAAACGATTATGGCCAAAGCTGGAAACTCCGTTGCCCCAACCGCGACCTTATCCACCGGCCCTGGTATTACACTCATATCTTTGCTGATCCAGTGGAGGTAGACACCGTTTATGTAACCAACTATCAGATGTGGAAATCTACTGATGGCGGCGGGCATTTCAACGAAATCACTACCCCACACGGCGATAATCATGACCTGTGGATAGACCCAACAAACACTAAACGCATGATCGAAGGCAATGATGGCGGCGCGTGCGTTAGCTACAATAGTGGAAACAGCTGGTCGAGTATTTACAACCAAAATACCGCCCAATTTTATCGTATGGATATCGATAACCAATATCCTTATCGGGTCTATGCAACCCAGCAAGACAACACATCGATTTCAGTTCCCAGTCAGGCGGAATGGGGCATGATCACGTATGCTGATAGCACCCTGCCCGGTACCGGGGAAAGTGGCTTTATTGCAGTGCATCCTGAGGACGCTAATATCGTTTATATTGGCGCTGTTGGATCCAGCCCTGGTGGGAACGGCGCCTTACAGCGATATGATCATCGCACCCGCCAGATGAAGCTGATTAATGTTTGGCCTGAAGAATCCACAGGCCTTGCGCCACGTGATCTAAAATATAGATTTGCGTGGACTTTCCCAATCATATTTTCGCCTCACGATAGCAACACAATTTATGTTGGCGGCAACCATGTTTTTCGAACCCGCAACGAAGGTATGAGTTGGGAACGAATTTCACCTGACCTCAGCCGTAACGACATTGAAAAACTCGATTTCTCGGGTGGGCCGCTGACTAGCGACAGTGCTGGCGCTGAGCAATATGCATCCTGCTCGTCAGTTGTCGAATCCATCCACCGGAAAGGTGAGTTATGGGCTGCAACTGATGATGGCTTGGTACATGTTAGTCGAGATGATGGTGGGTATTGGGAAAATGTGACCCCAGACGACATGCCGGAGTGGGCTTATATTGGAAATGTCGAAATTTCTGTCCATGACCCAGATGTCATTTATCTTTCTGCAACACGATTCAAACTGTCGGATTACCAACCATATCTTTTCAAAAGCAACGATAGTGGAAAAAGTTGGGAGTTGATTTCAAATAGCTTTCCCCAAGATGAAATTACCAGAGTTGTTCGAGCTGACAGCCAGCTTGCTGGTCTTTTGTTTGCTGGAACTGAAACTGGTATTTTTGTCAGCCTAAATGATGGTAGAAGCTGGAGCCGCATGGCTGGAAAGCTGCCAGTCGTACCTATTTACGACTTAAAAATCAAAGACTCTGATCTGGTAGTTGCAACACACGGCCGCTCTTTTTGGATATTGGACGATATAACACCATTGCGCCACTTCGCCCAAGCTGCCGGACAAACCAGCTTCTTCCCACCTCGCGAAACCATTCGCCAGAAAATTAACTGGAGCGCTGGATTGTTCAACGGTGACGGCGTGGATTACAGCCCTGCCTTTGGTGTGCCAGGAGCATCCTACATGGCTGACCTGCCCGATGGCACTCGGGCACGTAAATATTTGGATACTGGTGAAAACCCACCAAATGGCGCAATTTTTTACTATTGGCTAAATGAAGAGGCTACAAAATCACTAATTACCTTTCAAGTATATGATAATAAAGGAAAAATTGTTGCTAAATGCGATTGTAGCGACAAAAATTCTGCTGATAACCGCAAGCCACCGACAAACTCAGGCCTAAATCGCTTTGTCTGGGATCTGACTGAAGTTGCCCCTATCCGACTTGATAAGTCCCTGAAAGATCAAAAGTATGAGCCATTTTCAAAGGGTGGGAATGGGCCTGCTGGCGTTGTGGTAAAGCCTGGTAAATATCAGGTCACGATGACTATCGGCCATATCACTAAGACGCAGTCTTTGCTAGTACTTAAGGACCCACGAATTAATACTTCAGATGCAGACTTTACTGAGCAACATGATCTGGCATCGAGTATTTTGGGAAAATTGTCCGAATTGAATATCGCAGTAAACCGTATTCGTTTGATGAAACAGCAACTTAAAAATATATACAAAATTATACCTGAGCAAACGCCATTGGCAGATAATTTAGTAGCAAAGTTGACGACAATTGAGGCATTGCTTGTCGACACCAAACGCGAAACCCCTCGTGATGTTCTGCGCCACCCTGCTGGGTTGGATGACACGCTTGAAAATCTACTGTCGGTTGTGACTATTTCGGATTCTAAGCCACCAGCACAAACGAGGGAAGTCGCCGATGATGTATTTAACAAGGTTGATGTATTACTTACCCAGCTGGATGTTTTAGTTAATGGAGAGATCACCGATTTTAATAGCGTTATTGCCAATGCCAGCCCACCCGCGATTAGTGGCAGTAGCATCGGTGCACTTAAAACTGGCTGGTAAACTCTTTGTCCAACCCAATGCTGAGACCCAAGGCTAATCTTGCAAAGATATTTGTGGCTGACTTCGTGCTGCGGTTTTCTTATCAAATGGGAAAGTCGCCGCTATTGCCACTGTTTGCAGCTGCACTTGGGGCGGCAGAAATGTTGACTGGCCTCATAGTCGCCGTTTCAACCTTTACTGGTGTGCTCCTGAAACCCTTTTTTGGGATGCTGTCAGATAGGTCAGGGCGCCGGATATGGCTACTGATCTCATTGGTTATTTTCTTGGTGACACCGTTTTTGTATCAATTTATTTCAACACCAGAAGCATTGTTTGTACTTCGGCTGTTTCACGGATTTGCGACAGCCATTTTCGGTCCAGTCTCGCTAGCCTACGTCGCTGAGCTAGCAGACAAAAACCGCGCAACAAGATTAGCGATTTTTGGGATGGCACGCGCACTTGCCGCTTTTGGCGCACCGTTGTGTGCAGGATTAGCATTAACTTATTTAAAGCCAGAGAAAGTATTTGTATTGATTGGCTTCATGTCACTTGCTGCGGCAGTACCACTTATAATACTAGACGAAAGCCAAAACCTGGCAGCAAAAAAAAAGCAAAGCTTCAGCTTCCATGCACTGGCCTCGATCAGGTTAAGTTTGCAGACAACTGGGATATGGCTTGCTGGCTTCCTAGAATTCTTGGTCTTTCTTGTCACGTATGCAGTTAAGGCCTTTCTACCTTTTTTTATTATGTCTCAAGAAGGTGGAACAGTTTTACAAGCTGGAATTTTTTTATCCATTCAGGAAGGTGTTCACATTATTTTTCGCCCCATCGGTGGGCGAGTGGCTGATAAAAAGGGGCCTGGCGTTGCTCTTTTCTTGGGGTTGGTAATGCTGGCCGTTGGATTGGCTATCTTGCCTTTAATGGTAGAACTTATGATCTTGTCAGCAGCCATTATTTTAGGATTGGCCCAAGCAATGGTGTTACCAGCAAGCGTGGCACTACTAGCAGCAGAAACACAGACTGGTCATCGTGGTGCTGGCATGGGGTTTTATGGCGCCCTGCGTAATATGGGAAAGGTTGGCGGCTCAGTAATAACCGGCGCCTTATTGACAGAGTTTACCTTTTCATCAGTCTTTTACGGCTATGCAGTGATAGTGGCATTTGTCGCAATAGCAGTTCGAATGCGGCTAAAGTATTCGATTACCTAGCCCACGGGCTAAGCACTTTTCAAAACAGATACCCCACTTAAAATTTATACGCATTTAGTTCTAATCATAACGTTTTTATTTTAGCATTTTTTATAAGTGCGACACTATTCCACTGGTTTTCCAGAAACATGC
>LAQD01000015.1:0-1160 GCA_000981705.1 Rhodobacteraceae bacterium ASP10-04a | reverse complement strand
GGCCCATTCTGGTGAACTGCAGAAATAAAAAGGCACCTTTGTGTCCAACAAGGAGAATATCATGCTATTAAAAACCCTTTTGCTTGGAGCTATTGCGACAACTGCAGTTGCCTCCACAGCGATGGCGGATGGTCACGAGGGCGAACGCGCACGTGACGGCGAAGTCAAAATTATTTACTGGCAAGCCCCATCGATCTTAAATCCCTACTTGTCTGGTGGAACAAAAGACCTTGAATCGTCTTCCCTAGTTATCGAACCAATGGGCCGCTACGACAACAATGGTAACATAGTCCCCTATTTGGCCGTAGAAACCCCAACAGTTGCTAACGGCGGCGTTTCCGAGGACCTGACATCAATAACATGGAAACTGAAAAAAGGTGTGAAGTGGTCTGACGGTTCCAATGTGACATCAGCTGACCTCGTGTTCACGGCTGAATACTGCATGCACCCAGAAGGTGGCTGCGCACAACTCTCAAAATTCGACGGCATTAAAAGCGTTGAAGCAATTGACACGCTGACAACAAAAGTAACGTTCAATCAGCCAACCCCAAACCCGTATGGACCGTTCGTGGGCATGGCAACGCCAATTATTCAAGCGGCGCAGTTTGCTGATTGCCTTGGCGCACGCGCGCCTGAGTGCACCGAAGCCAACTTTGGCCCAATTGGTACAGGGCCGTTTGTCGTCACAAACTTTAAGCCAAACGATGTGATCCAGATGGTCGCCAACGACAACTATCGCACAGCGGGCAAGCCGGCGTTTGCATCCGTAACCTTTAAAGGCGGCGGCTCTGCTGAAGCCTCTGGCCGTGCAGTTATGGAAACGGGTGAATTTGACTACGGTTGGAACCTACAATTGGCACCAGACGTCATCGCAAAAATGGCTGAAGGAGGTAAAGGTACACCAATCTCGGCGTTTGGTGCATTAGTTGAGCGTCTTGAGATGAACCTCACGAACCCGTCAGCTGATCTTCCAGCAGAAACACGGGCAACAGTTGCCGAACCACATCCGTTTCTGTCTGATAAGAACGTACGTGAAGCGCTCTCTATGGCAATCAATCGCCAAGAGCTGGTGGACGTAGGTTACGGTAATGCAGGTCGTCCAACGTGTAACTTGGTGCCAGCTCCAGCACTTTACGCATCAGACAACACAGGGTGCCTAA
>LAQD01000057.1 GCA_000981705.1 Rhodobacteraceae bacterium ASP10-04a | reverse complement strand
TTCATGTGCATGAGCTAATACTTTAGACTCATCTAGGCCAACACTGCTGCTGTCAATAAAGGTGATATCCGTAATGCCAATGAACCCTAAAACATGTCGTACATAATCAGAAATAAAATCGAGTTCAGTGCCTAATTTAGTCCCACCTGAAACAACAATAATGTATGCCTTTTTATTATTCAATAAACCTACTGGCCCAGCATCAGTATACTGAAAGGTTAATTTAGATCTAACAACTTGGTCTATCAACGCTTTAAATGCGGCTGGGACTCTACACTACACAGAAGTGCATCTTATAAAAATGGTTTATAGCTGTAAGTGGCTGTATGAGCAAGTTAACAGGAGCCCACTTTATAAGTTAGCCGCCATGAATATTGTTAAGCAAGGAAATGCGCACCCTCGCTCAGTTTATGGCTTACTCAGTTAACCAAAATGTGTGTTTGAGCCATGCACAAAACAAAAATTAGAGACTGCGCCCTTCGCTCGCTGCATATTAAAGGTTATATCTAGAGGTGTGAAATATTTTCCTCTAGCTCAATACGAAGCTTGTCCAAAAGTCCGCCAGCAAAACAGAGGGGAAACATTTCCATCACAAACTGATTTAATTAGCGCTGATAATTGCTAAGAAAATCTGGGTTTGTAATGCGTGCTGAAAGAGTATCGCAATATCAGTTCGACAATAGTTGATTACAAATCGATCTCCACAACACCACCCTCTAAAAAAGCTCTACTCTGACAAAGAATTATCGAGTCTTCACGTTGTTTTTTAGATAACACAAAATCTCGATGCTCAACTTCACCAGCAATCAAACCACATTTACATACTCCACAAATCCCATCTGAACATTTCATATCTACGTGAATACCATTTTCCATAAGCACATCAGTAGCAGTCTTATCCGCAGGAATCAACAGTTCCCTACCAGAACGAACCAATTTTAGGGTAAAATCACTATTTTCGTACTTTGGTAGTTCAGGTACAGAAAAATACTCCAAATGCCTTGCCTCATCTGGAAATTTTTGACGTTCGGCGGCTTCCATCACCCCGCTCATATACCGATCTGGACCACAGGTATAGACGTGCCAACCAGATTGATACCCAGCAAGAATACCATCAAGATTCGCCCGTGAGTGTTCATCTGAAAAGTGCAGCGAAACCTTCTCTTTCCAAGGAAAGGTTTTCAGGTCATTGAGAAATCCAGCACTTGAACGACTGGATGCCGAATAATGAAACTCAAAATCAAGACCTTTAACATGACATTCGTGCGCAAAAGCAATCATAGGCGTCACACCAATGCCACCACCCATTAAAAAGTGTTTCGTCCCATCATCTGCAAGTGGGAAGTGGTTAATGGGTTTGGATATGAAAATTTTACGTCCAACTGCAAAAATTTGATGCATTAGTTTCGAACCACCGCGTCCCTCATCCTCTCGCAGTACCGCAATTTGATACTTCGATCGATCTGCAGGATCGCCTGACATCGAATACTGACGGAAAAACTCGGGAGCAACCACCACATCAAGATGAGCCCCAGCCTGCCATTCTGGCAGAAGACTTCCATCCACAGAAACTAACTCATATTTGGTTACCCCATCAGCCATTGACTCAACCTTAGCCACCTCGACCCGAACAACCGGAACGTCACCGTCATTCTTATATTCATGTGCTAACCCATCTGTGTCACCACGATCTAGTCGAGCTTGATACTCCTGAGCGGTAATCATCGCCTGATAAGCTTCGATGCCTTTGTCACGGTCCATTGGAAACGGGAATGGCCATGGATGGGGTGCTAAGTCGGCTGGGTAAACGGCCAGAGTCTGATCTTCATATTTCAAATCCAAATTCGTTTGTAATTCACGATAATTAGCTGGCTCTAGCTCACTGTCAATATACTCAAAACCACCACGAGCATTGACTTTCATGTCCCACCACCAGCGCTTTAGTGGGTTGATCTGCCCGTTTCCGATTAAATCATCCGCTTTGGCCAGCACACCTGCCATGGCCGGCACATTCATGGCTATCCAGCGCAGTGGCTTCTCATGCTCTAGGCCTTCCATGTTCCACGGGCAGGTTTTCATGCAGCGCCCACACATTGCGCCACCTTTTTGATTTATGCGATAGGTCGTACATTTCTGACTATCTGACTTCCATATTTCATAGCCATTAAACATCATCTTTGGCCCGGCAGTGATTGCACCAGAAGGACATTCGCGCGCACATTTATTGCAGGACTCACAAAAATTTTGCATACCAAAATCAATTGGCTTGTCGTGTGCCAACGGCATATTGGTGGTTATCACCCCAGATTTTAGACGCGGGCCAAGAAACGGATTGACAATGACTTCACCAATTCGACTAACCTCGCCCAGTCCAGACAATAGTAGTAATGGTGGCTGCAGTACTTCACCATCAAGATTGGTATGAACTTTTGCGCTATAGCCCAGATTACGAATCTGTTTACCTATCACACCTCCCAGTAATGAAAAGCGCAGATACGCACGCATTGACTGCGTAACGGCAATCCAATCATCACCAGAGGAACCTTCAGTGGTTTCGAAGCCCTGATCAATAATCACGCTAATAGCATTCTCCTGAGTCGGAACGATGGGATCTCCGACTGCATCATGGGAGTACCATGCCCAGTCTGGACAGCGTGAAATACCTACTGCGTCGGCTCCCAAAAAATAACTGGCCGCTTTGATACCTTCAGTATTGCGGGCAGCATCATGTGTGGATTTGGCTATTTGTGCCGCAGAAACACCATCCTGTAACAGTACAAAAGAACCAAGTGGACGACGAATAGCTCGACTAATTGGTGCCTTTTGGGCGAAGTATCCTCCAGTAGCCGCAATCTGATTTGTTTTTCCCATATCACCAAACTGCGAACGGGCGAACATATCAGTACGTTTTGGAACACGGGCAACACGCTCCTCATCAATAAACGTTGTCGTTTTATCAACACGCTTTAGGGTCTCAAAGGGGTGAGCGCCTGCTGCATAGTTACGTTTAGCATAAGGGTCTAGTGTGCGGGCATTCTTTTGCGATCCTATTCCCAGCTTCCAGGACAAACCACCAGTAACTGATTTTGGCTGTTTAGATAATGGTTCCAATGGCTGATCAACACTCATGGAAAAATTAGTCGTAACCGCAACGACCTGAAACCGTTCCCCGACATAAGGGTTAACCAGCTTGCCGTTTTCTACCGTTGCTAACCCAGCGGCCACTGCTAACTGGTTCAGATCGACATCAGAGGATGAACCAGTGTGTGCTTTAGCATCAAAGCCCAGCACCCGAAGATAACCCGCAATAATTATTGCTGTTTCGGAACCTAATAAACAGGCACGTGGAGCCTGTGCATTCGCTATCCATTCATAACCGGGTTCATCTTCTTTTGGGTCCCGGTTAAAATTATAAAGAAAAACAATAGCATGACTATGACCTTCAATTGTCCTTGGCGGCGCTATCATGCTTTCCTTCAAATCCGCCATAATTACATCAATCCCGGCAGCCAGAGTTTTGGTTTGTTTAGACTTCAGGTCCTCGGCTAGACGATCAATCTCCACATTACGGATTGGCTTATCCAACAACATAGATTCATCAAAATGACAAATGCCGGCCATCGGCGCATCCTGAAAATATGCAAAGGATTTTATATGTCGTGCCCGCTCCTCAGGGTCATCTGGACATTTCGCTTTTTCCTTATTAATCAGACCATCACGTATAGCATCCAACATCGCTTGATACTCACCCATCGCATTAACCAGCGAATCTGGTGTATCTTTGTAATCAAAAGTGACTGCTCGCATGGTGGGCACAATTGACAAGTCAGGCATAGTGGTCGATCGGCTCAGCCTTTCCAGTGGGAAGGAACCAAGATAAAAAGGGCGTTTACGATTTGAGAAAATTTGGGCAGTCATATAATGAGGTCGCTGTAAAAGTTAAATAAATGGCAATTTTTCTTTTGTATAGAAAAACGCTCTGAAAACCATGTTAATGTCAAAACCAAACACATTAAGCCCAAAATACGGGTTGATGTATTCCCAAACGACCTCACCTTCTGGCGTAACTTGAAATATGCGCCCACGCACACCTTCACAGATCAGTGTATTTCCACCTGGTAATCGTTGTACGCCTGATATTTGTGGAGAATAAAAAGCGAACGGTGGCGCATCTTCGTATTTCCAGACGATCTCATTGGTGTTCGGATTAATTTCAAGCACTTGAGAACTTGGCAGCATGCCCATCTCGCGGCGCTGAGTGCCATTATTGAACAATAATATATTTCCATTTTCTAACATTTGAGGGTCGTGTTGACCCCCCATCATCGGATGGCGGTACTTCCACAGCCATTGGCCAGATGCTTTATCTATTATGCCTATGGTATGAATCGCCCGAAATGAAACCAGCACTCGATCGTCGCCTATAGGTACAATGGTATTGCCGTGACACCACTCCCAACGAGCCTCACTGACTTCCTGATAATCTTCTTTTGGGTCAAGGTGCTCTATGGCATGCCATTCCCATATACAATTACCTTCCTTGTCAACCTCGACTAATACATCCGCATACATATCTGGTCCGGTGGGCGCAGGATAACCACCGACTACTTGGGCTGCCAGTGCTTCAGGCACCTTTTCGAGTGACAAATAGAGTGCTCCCCCATGAGGCATTTTACGCTGATCGTGGTGATGCCAGATATCTTGATGCCGCCAGATAATGTCCCCTGAAGGTGTCATTTCACGGATTTCGCCTCCTTTAAAAGCAGGCCAAATCCCGAAGCGATTCCAGGTTTCATCCTGCATTTTGGCTCCCATAAACAAATTTCCTTCATCTGTCAGCGAACCATAAAGACCAATGTCAGTATCATGAGCCCATTCATGAACAATCTCACCATCCATGTCGATAATCAGGGTTTTATTGATGCCGCCCGTTTTTCGGGCATCGTGCATCGGGGTGAATAACACATAGCCCTGCTCAGCCTTCGCTAAATTATGCCCAGTCACGCCAGTCTTCAAATAACGTCGAAATGTGGTCTGTGACATGGCTTGGTTTTCATTCATTGTCTGCTACTCCTAAAACTACTTCTTATTTTCCACCATAACGAATACGGTCTTCTTCTCTCTCAAAGTGAATCTGTCGGGCTGGACCAGTGTATTTCGCTGTGATTTCTGGTGGCAAATCAGACTCATGATGTACTGCAACCAAAATTCCTTGTTTCACTGGCTTACCAGTTTCTTTCTTAATATCTGCTTCAGACATAGTGACTCTCTGAGACATCCGCAGTGACCATTGATTGAGGTATTGATACAAAAGGTCAATTACCTCAGAATGATCTAAGCTCTCTCCCAAATCATTAAACTCGTTCGGATCTTCCTGAAGGTCGAACAGCATCGGTCGATGCCCTCCTGCTGAATGCATTAGCTTGTAACGACCATCAAACACCATAAATAGCCGCGCATCCCAGCTTTCTAACTCGAGGGAATAACGCATCGGGGTAATTGAGTAGTCATATTCACTAATCACAAACTGCCGCCAGTTAGCCGGTACTTCTCCCAGTAACAACGGCATTAATGAACGACCTTCCATAATGTGGATAGGTATTTCCCCCTCTGCAATTTCGACAAAGGTCGGAGCAAGGTCAATTTGCTCTACTAATTCATCACAAACTGTGCCCCTAGTCCCATCAAATGCAGAATCAGGGTGACTAATAATAAGTGGTACTTTCACCGAGACCTGATGGAATAAGTCTTTTTCACCCAGCCAGTGATCACCGAGATAATCCCCATGGTCAGATGTCAGTACAATGACGGTGTCCTTATCCTTGCCCGTGGCTTCCAGGTGATCCAGCAGTACACCCAGTTGATCGTCACACTGTTTGATCAACCCCATATAAGCCCCCAATGCTTGTCTACGGGCTTCATCATTTTGGAATGTTTTTGCGATTTTATTGTTAAAAAACGCTTCAAACACGGGATTCGGATTGTCTCTCTCTGAATCATCCCGAATCAGCGATTGGATATGTTCAGGGCCATACATTTCATGATAGGGAGCGGGTACTATATACGGCCAGTGGGGTTTAATGTAGCTGACATGTGCACACCAGGGGCCTTCATTCTCATCGATAAATTTGATGGCCTCACGGGTTAGCCAAGGGGTTTCGCTGTCCTCTTCTTTGATATTAGCGGGCTTGTTGGCATTTTCCAAAAACCAGCCTGAAGCCATCTTACCGTTTTCCACAGAGCCATTGGCATAGTCCGTCCAAGGATTTTCACCATCGTAACCCTTGCCTTTTAGATAGCAGTTATAAGCTCCGTCATTATCACCGTAATTATCGGTTACTCCATTACCATGCAAACCATCATCCCGCGCCCAGGGATCGAAACCACACTCAGCCTGTCTTACACCGATGACACTGTTTTTATCAATCCCTAGGCGCGCCATGCCCTCTTCATCGGCAACCATGTGTGTCTTACCAAGTAGCCAACACTCCATTCCGTTTTCACGCAAATGATCACCCAGGGTAATCTCGCCAATCCGTAATGGGAATTTATTCCAGCCCGCACCATGGCTGGAACTATAGCGCCCAGTGTAAGTACTCATACGACTGGAACCACAGACTGGCGATTGAACATACGCATTCGTAAAACGTACGCCTCTTGCTGCGACCCGATCAAAGTTTGGTGTATGAAGGTGTTTATGCCCATAACAGCTGAGGTAGTCGAACCTCAGCTGATCATACATGATGAAGAGGATATTTTTCATAGTTGTTGTTACTCTCCCGACAACTCATCAATTTGATTGATGTAGAAGTCCAGTGCAGCCTGACCATCAACGCCCATAGCACCAACACGCTTAATCCATCTAGCGGAAAAAGGCTTTCCAATTTCTTGTAATTCAGTATAGAAAGCATCACTGGCCTGCAGTTCTTGGATTGCTTTAGCTTGTTTTACAGCTGCCTCTCCATTGGACTCATCAAAAATTTCGCCTGAGCGCTTAGCAAAAACCTCATAAGAAACGGATTCGATCAGCTTTTTATCCTCATCACTAATTTCATTCCACTTTTCATCACTGATAAAGAAACTAAATACTGCTGTAAATACCGAGCGTGGCGTTTGAGTGATTGATTTTGCGTAGGGAAGCACGTTGAACGCAACAGCAGACTCAGGTGGAATGCCGACAAAGCCATCAACCACACCACGCTGAATAATTTCGGTCATCTGCACCGCTGGCCCGGAAACTACTGAGCTACCAATAGCTTTTAACATGCCTGCTGTGGCACCTGGCAAGGCCCACATCTTGCGTTCTTTTATATCAACTACGGTTTTAATCGGCTTATCAGTCATCGAATAAAAATGAGCACCAGGGTTAGCAATTAAACCTAAAAGTTTCACCCCCTTATATTCATCCTTATCAGCAAAAAATTTTTCATAAGTTCGCCACACAGCAACCGAATTCGCCTCTGCTTTATCGCTGCCAGTGAAAGGATTCATCGCGACCATTGGCCCAGCAATCTCCTTGGCGGAAAAACCATTAAACATGATTGCAGCATCAACCAGTCCACCACGAACCGAGTTCATTTGCTCTGGTGGCGGTGCCATACTTTTAGCAGGTATGGCAATTCGTACCCTTTTGTCAGTGATTGCTTCTACCTGCTCTTTCCAATCACGAAGGGCGTGACATAAAACATGCTTGGCTGGCGTGAAACAGTTAAGTAAAATTTTGGTGTTGGCCGTCGCAGAAATGCTAATTGACAGCGCAGAAACTGATACTGCTAAAATAATAAGTCGTTTAAACATGCTACTTCTCCATAGGTTAATGTGAGTTAATTACTGAAACAGGTTAACTGATAGCCATTTACTACCCGTTTTAATGTGCCATTGAAGGCAGGAAGGTGACGATATCCGGCACCAAAATAATTAGCGCTAGTACCACGAGCATGGCTAGTGCAAACGGTAATACGCCCTTAAATATAGTAATCAGTGAAACATCCTTTACTATCCCACTAACGACGAAGACGTTGATGCCAATTGGCGGTGTGATGAGGCCCAACTCAATGACAAGGACCACGACGATACCAAACCAGATCATGTCAACACCGGCAGCTTCAAGTGCTGGTAAAAAGACTGGCACCAACAGCAATAAGATGCCAATGGCTTCAAAGACCATGCCCATGAGTAGGGCTATCGCGATGACGATCATCACCAGTCCTAATGCTGATAACTCCATGTCCTCCACCCAAAACATTAGATCAAATGGCATCCCCGTTAGCGTTATGTATTGAAGGAAGACAATAGCACCAAATAACACCATGAATAGACTGGCTGTTGAGGAGGCAGTTTCTACCAAAGAGTCACACAATTCGGACAATTTCCATAAATAGCCTCTTGATAAGGCAATGAGCCCCGCACCCAACGCCCCTACTCCAGATGCCTCAGTTGGGGTAAACATTTTCCCATAGATGCCACCCAGCACCAGAATGAACAAACCAACAATTGGAATAACAGCCAAAATGGACTTGCGTTTTGAGGATTTATCTAGCGCTTCATCATCTTGCGGTGTCGAGTCTGGATCAACACGTGACCAGATACCCACCACAATCAGAAAAGAAAGCACCAGTAATAACCCAGGAATAATGCCTGCCAAAAACAATTGTCCAATGTCCTGCTGTGTAACCAGACCATAAATCACTAGGGGAACTGATGGAGGAATCATGATGCCAAGCGTCCCACCTGCCGCAATGGCCCCAGTTGATAGCGATGAGTTATAGTTAAACTTGCGCATTGATGGCATAGCCACTTTGGTCATAGTGGCCGCTGTTGCAAGGGAAGATCCACAAACAGCTGAGAATCCTGCACAAGCAATCACCGTAGAATGCGCTAAGCCACCGCGAATGTGCGAAAGTCCAGCATAAGCTGCCTGATACAAATCATCCGACACCTCAGACTTATGGATGAAGGTGCCCATCAGAATAAACAGAGGAATCACCGAGAGGTTATAGTTCATGGCTCCCTCAAGAACTTGCTGACCGACCATAGTCATACCAGCATTAAGCCCACGAATTACCACTACACCAAAAAAACCCACGATCAATGAGGCAAATCCGATTCGGATACCAAAGAAGCTTAATCCAATAACAAGAGCGAATCCAATAAGAGCTTCGATCATGCCTTACTCTCCCGAATCCAATTGACCTGTATCGCCATTGCAATGAAACAGCATAATCCGCAAAATAAAACGATCCATACCAGCGGCCATTCAAGGACAACAGTTTCACGCTCAGTTTCCAACGCATGCCATGCCATCCGGCAAAACTCGACACCAATAATAAGTAAACCAACAACAGAGAACAGGTTAATGATTAAATTATGGGTTTTGGGAATAATCCGAGTAATCGCTGGCACAAATAGGTTTACCGCAATATGAGAGTTCTCAGCTGATACCCGTGGCAACGCCGCAAAAATTGTTCCAGCCAATAGGAATTGGATCATTTCTGCTGCTCCAAATATCGGTGCATTAAAAAAGTAGCGACCCAGCACATCAACGAAGGTCAACACCATCATAATGAATAGGAGAATTGCACTAATCCATTGCAATACCTGTTCAAGTTTCTTCGAATTTGAATTCTCCACCAAGCCTTCCTTCTCTAAAATAAATAAATTATTCAAAGATATTTCTGCATACATATGAACATAAGTTCGTTATGCGTTCATCTTATTGGTAATTTAATGCTCATAATAATCATATAAACAATGATTATTATATCGTATCGATATAACTTAAGCGGAGCATTCATCGGTTGATCGATCGACTAGGCCATGCCTTTAAGTTCAGCTAAGACAATACTTTCGAGTTTCAACATGATTTAATGTACGTAATCGTCGACTTTTCAAGCAGGGCTATTCAATTAAAAAGTTGGTTGACACTGCAACTTTTACGAAAAAAAGTGCTTATAATGCTACTTTATGGGAAGATCCCCCTCAATACAGTCACACTAATTACGGATAACACTCCCATATAACATGAAGGTAGATCCCCGTCATTTACTGCAGTTAGCTGAGATAGTTGAAGCACAGTCATTCTCCGAGGCTGCGGCGAGATTGCACACCAGCCAACCAGCCTTAAGCCGAACGGTCAGTTATCTGGAGAAGCGCTTTGGGATGAAGCTATTCGACCGGAGCACCAAACCTGCCAGCCCCACGGAACTGGCCCTCAAATTAGCTGAGTCTGGTAGACACATCCGTGCTGCGACTAATCATGCGGAAAACATTGGGGGGCAATTACTGAGTGGGCAATACGGAATTGTACGTGTAGGATCACCTTCTTTTTTCTGTGACAACCAGCTCAGCTACATCATTGCTGACTTTTTGAAACTGAACCCCGAAATTAGATTAATTCTTAGCCCAGACTATGTGCCAGAACTGCATTCTAAATTGCTGGATGACCGCCTAGATATTGCCATTGCACCGTTTGAGCTGATTGATGACGGACTGCTACAGGTATCAAAACTAAGTGATTTGAACCATCAACTAGTGTGTCGAAAAAATCATCCGTTAACGCAGGAACCCTCCCTGACACCCGTTCATCTAGAATCTGCCAAATGGATCAGCCATATCCATAGCAGTGGTTTACATAACATTACGAAAAATATATTGCAGTCATTTGGTGTAAATGAAATTGATGTTGTATTTGAATCTGGTTCAGCCAGTGCCCTGCTGCGGGTGGTGCAGGAAAGTGATTTTTTAACAATTCTACCGATTCATGCAGTAGAACAATTGTTAGATGCTGGAGCCATTGATGTGATTGACCTCGGTGTCGAACAGCAAACTATTTCTTTGGGAATTATTACTCATCAGCGAAGGGATACTTCACCTGCGGTGAGGAATTTTATTGGGTTTTTGCAGCAAGCTTTTGCTTGATTATTATGTTTCACACCACTCGCAGATATTGCTAGTTTATTGTTTTTTATATTGTGTGATAGTCTTTAAAACAATGTTTCATTCACCTATTAATACTTGGCCATCCAAAACTACTAGTGGTACATTCACCAAGTTAGTCCCCAAACACGGTCCATCTACACAACGCCCAGCATTGGTCAATTTAAACACTGCGCAATGATGCACACACATTAACTCATCCGCAGACCACATCATAAACTCACCGTCACTACGACGATTCATGGTCAACCAATGATGTGGGCATTTGTTAACATAACCATGCAATGCATCTCTGTCACGAAAAAGTAGCAACTGGAAAGCCTCTTTACTCCCACCAAAATGCACTTCATGTAACGCTCTGTCCGGCAGCTCCGTCCAGGCACAAACCACCGTACCAGATTTTGGTGCATTCGCCTGTTCCGTCCAGATAAAATCCGTATCACTCATGGTATCAGCCCGAATAAACTGCATTTTCAAGTAACATAGCCATTCCCTGCCCCACACCAATACACAAAGCACAAATAGCATATCGCTGCCCACTGCGCCTTAACTGGTGTGCAGCCGACATGATTAAACGTGCTCCACTGGCTCCAAGTGGGTGACCCAGCGCAATAGCTCCACCATTCGGGTTAACTCTTTCATCATTGTCAGACAGCCCTAAATTGCGGTTAACGGCTAGCACCTGAGCAGCAAACGCTTCATTAATTTCAAAAACAGCAATCTTATCGGTCGTTAATCGTGTTTTAGCCAATAATTTTTGTACTGCAGGTGCAGGACCAAAACCCATAATTCGGGGTTCCACCCCAGCTGTCGTGGTCGTAATAATCTTAACAATAGGGGTAAGACCATACTGCTTGACAGCAACGTCTGAAGCCAGCAGTAAAGCAACCGCGCCATCATTCACACCCGAAGCATTGCCAGCGGTGACTGTGCCATCTACTTTTACAATCGGGCGTAAAATACTTAATTGCTCTAGCTGGGTATTGGAACGAGGATGCTCATCTTGCTCAACAATAATCGGATCTCCTCGACGTTGTGGAACTGAAACCGGAATAATTTCTTCGGCTAAAAAGCCCCTTAGCTTTGCTTGTGCTGTACGCTGCTGACTCTGTAAGGCAAATGTATCCTGATCTTCACGACTGACCTTAAACTCCATTGCCACATTTTCAGCCGTTTCTGGCATGCTATCGACCCCAAAATTAGCTTTCATCAAGGGATTAATAAAGCGCCATCCTATTGTTGTATCTTGGACTGTCTGGTTCCGCGAAAAAGCCACCCCCGCTTTACCCATCACAAAGGGAGCACGAGACATCGATTCAACACCACCTGCAATCATCAGATCCGTCTCACCTGATTTAATTGCTCTTGCCGCTATCGCCGTTGCATCAAGACTAGAGCCACACAATCGATTAACCGTAGTCCCTGTGACCGAAACTGGCAATCCTGCAAGCAATAACGACATCCTCGCTACATTACGATTATCTTCCCCAGCCTGATTAGCACAACCCATGATCACATCATCAACTTGTGACCAATCAACCTGTGGACTGCGTTCCAGCAGAGCATTAAGAGGAATTGCACAAAGGTCATCGCTTCTTACGCTCGATAAATCACCAGCGAAGCGCCCAAAGGGAGTTCGAATAGCATCGCATATATAAACGTCTTTCACATTAGCTTCCTCCCTACCGGAAACAATTGAATACCATAACGTTTGGCTACCAGACCCCATACCCCCTGTGGTGCTTTCAACATTACCACAACCGCAACTATGCCAAGGAATATCATGTACCAGGCACCAAAGTCAGCCAAAACTCCACGCAGGATAAAAAAGACTAGTGTGCCAATAATCGGACCCTCCAGGGTGCCAATGCCACCAATAACAACTATAAAAATAATATTTGCTGTCCAGTCACTAACCGAAAAAGCAGAATCCGGTGAAATGCGTAGTTTATTGAGAAAAATAATGGCACCACATAGCCCAGTCCCAAACGCAGCAAATAGGTACACTGCATATTTGGTCATCTGCTTCTTTACTCCGAGGCTTTCTGCAGCTGCTTCCGAATCCCTAATAGCGGTAAGTGCTAATCCCCAAGAGGAACGTAATAGGACATATAAAGCAGTAACCACACCCATGGCCAATAACAGTGCAAGAAAATAGATCAATATCTCTCGCTCAAGTTTTGAGGCACTGATACTTTTAACGACACTTATCGGAAGGCTCATTCCAGAGCCGCCCCCAAGTGTGGAGACCTGTGCAAAGCTCAGCCGGTAGACCTCAGCCACAACCCAAGTACCAATCGCAAAATAAGCACCAGACAAACGGAACACCAGAAAAGCAGTAGGTATTGCAAATAACATCGTTACCACACCCGAAAGAAATATGGCAAGTAATGGCGGTACGTCGAAAAAAGCGGCCATCATAAAAAAAGCATAACCCCCTAGTCCGATAAAAGCTTGCTGTCCAATGGAAACAAGACCTCCATAACCAGCTAGTAAATTCCACAGTTGTGCCAACGCAAGGTAATAACAGAACTCAACCACCAGACGCATATCTGCACGGCCTCCCCACCAGGGTAAAGTCACCGCTGCTATGAATACAACTATGAATCCTAGAAAAGCCACCTTACTCGCAAAGGTACTGCGAACAATTGAAAATGGGAGAGACTCAGGTATTTTTGAAGTCATCATTTTTCCTAATCTTTAGTTCTTGGAAACAGCCCGTTTGGGCGAAAAATCAATATCAGCAAAAAAGCCAGGTGCCCAGCTAATTGTTGCCATCCTGGATTTATTTGTGCACCAATCGCTTGTGAAACGCCAATAATAATACCGCCGAGCAAAGTGCCCCATATATTTCCTAAACCACCAATAATTACCGCTTCAAACGCATATAACAAACGCCCTGGGCCCACACTAGGGTCAAAATTAGTCCGCATTGCCATAAACACTGAAGCAATACCAACCACTGCAAGTGCAATTCCCATCGCCAGTGCAAATACCCGATCCTTTTTTACCCCCATTAACTGCACTATTTCAGCTTTATCTGAAGTTGCCCGAAACACCATTCCCATCGTTGTGCGATAAAATAAAAACTGCAAACTAGCAATAACAATAACGGCGGTAACAAAACAGATCAGCGGTAACCAGCCGATGGTCAATTCGTCAGTGAGTTGCAAACTGGCTGTGTCGAGCACGCCGGATTGCAGACGCTGTGAGTCAGCCGAGAACACTTCCATCAGAACATTTTGAAGTATGATTGAGAGTCCAAACGTCACCAGTAGGGGTGGAAGAATGTCATTACCTAAAGTTTTATTTAATACCAGCTTTTGCATCCAATAACCGATAGCAAACATAGTGGGACAGACAATAATCATACTTAACAATGGGTGTAGCCCCAGCATTTCTACGCAGACTAGGGCGATATAAGCCCCCAGAATAATCAAATCGCCGTGTGCGATATTAACCAGGCGCATCACACCAAAAATCAATGATAAACCAGCCGCATACAAAGCATATTGCCCACCCAGTAACGTGCCCTGCAAAATGGCATCAATCCAACTCATGAAACGGCGTCCTCCAGACCAAAGTATGCGTGTGTAATCGCTTCCGTAGTGAGTTCATCGGGTCTACCTTCTAGTGAAATACGACCCTCCTGAAAGCAATACACACGGTCAGAAACTGCCATGGCTTGCCGAATGTCCTGTTCAACCACAACAACAGTGACACCTTCAGAACAAATTGCAGGTAAAGCACGATAAATATCTTTGATAATTATGGGTGCTAGTCCCAAACTGATTTCATCACACAATAAAATGCTAGGATTTGCCATTAACGCCCGCCCAATAGCCACCATTTGTTGCTGACCACCCGACAAGTCCATACTCCCATGGTGACGACGCTCTTTGAGAACCGGGAATAATTCATAAATATTTCTTAAATCCCATTGTCCAGAGCGTCCACTCAGTGAACCCATCCGTAGATTCTCTTCAACCGATAAGGAAGGAAATAGCTGGCGCCCTTCTGGCACCATTGCAATGCCTAATTTTACAATCTCATCTGGCGAGGAAGCGCCGATAGGCTGACCAGAAAATTTAACACTACTCGGCTCATTACATAACAAACCAGTAATACTGCGTAGAAATGTGGTTTTACCCGCACCATTAGAACCAATAATCGCAACCGTCTCACCTATATTTAGATGGAACTCGATACCAAACAAGGCCTGAAAATCGCCATAAAAAGCCGTCAGCTTTTGGGTATATAATATCGGTTGGTTTAATACATGATTACTCATGTACTAATGCCCATATAAATCTCCTTTACTTCACGACTGTTCATAACGGCTCCAGGTTCACCTTCTGCAACCTTCTGACCAAAATCCAGCACGATCAAACTATCCACCACTGCCAGCAAAGCATTCACAACATGTTCAATCCAGACAATTGTAGTCCCATTATCATGAATTTTTTTAATGGTTCCAATCAACTGCTGGCATTCCGCATCCGTCAAACCACCTGCAATTTCATCGAGTAATAACAATTTGGGAGAGGTGGCTAAAGCTCGAGCCAGCTCAAGGCGCTTGCGCTCCAGCAAGGTTAAGCTGCCTGCCAACACATTAGCTTTAGGCAGAAGACCAGTCTCATCCAATACTTGGTAACAGGCACTATATGCCTGCTTTTCAGACTGCTCAGCCCCAAAAATTCCGCCAACCAACAAGTTTTCAAACACCGTCATATTGCTAAAGGGATGAGGAATCTGATACGAACGTCCAACACCCAGCCTACATCGTTTGTTTGGGGCCAAGCGTGTAATATCTTGTCCATTGAATAAAATACAACCAGAATCAGCTTTTACGTCACCGGTGATCAGGTTAAACATCGTACTTTTACCAGCACCGTTCGGGCCTAACACGCCAAGCGCGTGACCTTCAGCCACTTTAAGGCAAAGGTCATCACTGACTTTGAGGGAGCCATAGCGCTTGTTTACATGTTGAAGTTCTAACATATATTTATTCAATCAACTCAGTTTTCCCAGCCACAGGAATATTAGGAGCCTGTCCATTTTCAGTAATCACCAAGTCGTATTTGAAATCACCATCTGATTTTCTCCATTGGCCTGCGACTAATGGCGTCTTAGCTACATTCTTCATTGGTCCTTTAGACCAATTGATATTACCAACAATAGTATCCAAATTAGTGGTTTTCACGGCATCAATTATAGCGCTGGCATTTTGTGGGTCTTTACTGCGTTTTAGAACATCAGCTGCCACCTCAAATAAAGCATGTACAAAACCGATCGGTTGGGTCCATTGCTTCTTGGTTGACTCGGTATAACCTGCCGCAAGTTCAGCTGAAGAAATGCCAGTCAGTGATGATTTGAACGGATGGTTTGGTGACCACCAAATTTCAGTTGAGATGTTATGCCCCGAGTCACCCAAAGCTTCCACAGAGGCAGGGAACAAGAGGGCTTTACCGATAGAAACTACTTTGGGTTTAAGGCCCTGTTGCTGAGCCTGTGTCCAAAAGGTGGTGAAATCTGGTGGAATCATGACACCTGTAATAATATCCACATTGTCCTTTTTGAACGCACCGATATAAGCACTAAAGTCGTCCGTCATATTCTGATAACGCCCCGGATCATTCAATGTCATGCCTTTGTCAGCCAAAACTGGTGGAAAGCCCAGATTCTTATCTCCCCAAGCATTACCATCACCATCATTCGGAAATAATCCTCCGACTTTTTTATTGGTGTCAACTGACTCCCAAATGGCAGTGTAATTGGCAATCACATCTTCCAGCCCCCAGAAAAAATGATACGTCCATTCAAAACCCTCTCCAGGATTACCGCCGCGGGCAAAAAACCATGGTTGCCAAGGTGCGACTGTTGAGATGCACGGAATTTCATTAACTTCACATTGATCTGACACCGGATTGGTTGTCTCTGGGGTAGAGGACACGAGGATCATGTCAACTTCATCCTTCAGAATCAATTCACTGGCTACATCAGCCGCGCGATTTGGATTGGACTGACTATCTTTAACGATAATTTCTATCTGATACGTTTCATCACCAATTTTAAGACCATCTTTAAACTGCTCGCGTATCGAGTCAATCACATAGTCATCAGCTTCACCAAAGCCCGCCAAAGGGCCGGTTTGCGGGCTAACATAACCAATTTTGATAGGATCATTAGCATAGGCCAGTGTTGATAAACCACTTGACAAAATTGCAATCAGAGAAAGCAAACCTACCTTCAATAAAGCTCGACGTATAGTTTTGATTAATTTCATAAACATTTTCCAAATAGGATTAATTAATTTTCAGTAAATACCAAACTGCCATTTTTAGAAAGCAACGTCACTTGGATAATCCTCTAAATCAATGGTATATGTGGCATCAGTTTTTTGTTCGACTTCAGCCAGCGATGCACCAGGCATCAGTCTAACTAAAACCATTTCACTACCGTGTGGCGTATCCCGAAAGCGAAATACTGCCAAATTTGTGATCACAGTGTTGACAACCGCTTTAGCTGTGAGCGGCAAATTGCATTCCTTAACAACTTTGGAACTACCATCTTTGTTGTTATGGGTTAGTGTGACGATTAGCTTCTTGGCTCCTGAGGCAAGATCCATCGCACCACCAACACCCAACAAAGGTTTACCAGGAACCGCCCAATTTGCTAGATTCCCTTTCTCATCGACCTGTAAGCCGCCCATAATAGCAACATCTATATGGCCACCTCGGATCATGCCAAAAGAGGTAACACTATCGAAATAACTAGCCCCAGGTAGAGCTGTTACTGGTGTTTTTCCTGCATTGACTGGGTACTCCATGGCTCCACCACTTAATGGCTCCGGCCCTACACCCAACATTCCGTTTTCAGTGTGCATAATGATTCCGTCTCTGGGTGTAATCAGATCAGCCACCAGTGTTGGGATACCTATCCCTAGATTCACCACATCAGCACGCGACAATTCCGCTAAAGCAGCCCGTGCCATATTTATACGAGTTTCATCCACTTTTTTCAGGCTACTGGCCACCGAAGCAGATGACCCTAAGTCTTCAAGTGTCAGATTGGCCTGTACTAGAAAATCAACAAAACAACCGGGCGTGTGAATAGCATTAGGGTCTAACTCACCAACAGAAACAATTTCTTCAACCTCAGCAATAACCAAATCTGCGGCTGTTGCAGCAACCGTATTAAAGTTGCTTTCAGTCATTCGGTATTGCAAATTGCCAGCGGTATCTGCTTTCCAAGCGCGTACAAAGGCTACATTTCCACGCAACGGCTCGATGAAGATCATATCCTTACCATCTACTACACGAGTTTCGCGGCTTTCAGCCAGCGCAGTATTGGCTCCGGTTGGCGTAAAAAAACCACCTAAACCTGCACCTGCTGCTCGCAGGGCTTCTGCTAAACTTCCCTGCGGTAGTAATTCCACTTCTAAAGCACCACTTTGTGCGGCTTTTACCACCTCGGGGTTGCTTGTAAAGTAAGACCCAATAGCTTTTTTCAATTGACCATTACGTAATAATTTACCACCACCTAATCCTGGCTCACCAACATTATTGCCAATATAGGTCAGCGAGCTTACATCAAGTTCAGAAAGTGCATTTAATAAGTGCACTGGATTTCCCGTCATGCCAAAACCACCAGCAATAAGTACATCGCCTGATTTCACCATGGCAGCGGCGTCTTTTAAGGTGATTTGGGGTACATTTTTGAGTGTTTTTTGTGCCATATTCACTTCCTCACGCTTTTATAGCCTGTGGCGAGTTTCCGCGCCAAGCATTGTCGAGTAACTGCCGCAATCGTTTGGGTGTCACTGGCTCGGGATTGCTTAATGGGTTTTCTAAGGTCACGGCAACAGCTTTATCTAAGTCAGCCTCCAGAATTCCTATTTCCTTTAAACTCACTGGTACACCCAGTTTTTGGGCGAGCTGATAAATACCCTGTGCCGCATCATCGACGCCAAGAGCGTCAGCAACTCTTGCAGTGCCATCTGAAGTTGCGGCAGCATTATAGGCAACACTATGGGCCAGCAAAATGGCATGGGTTTCTGCGTGTGGAGTGTTAAACATACCTCCAAGGGTATGGCAAAGCCGGTGGTGAAGACTCGTAACTCCCGTTCCCAAAGCCCCTCCAGCCATACTGGCCCCGTACAAAGCTTGGGAGCGTGCCTCAATATTTTGGGGATCCTTCATAATGATGGGCAGACTCGCAGCTAAAGCACGTATGCCATCTACTGCAAGGCTGGAAATAATGGGATTAGGTCTGTCTGTGGCTACGTTCACCACCGCCTGTGCCATCGCATTCAAACCACTGGCCGCAGCAAATTCTGGCGGCAAGGTCAAGGTTAGGTGAGGGTCGTAAAGCGTCAAGGTCGGCACAGCAGCATGATCTCTGGCAGTCACCTTGCGCTCTGCCTCTGTCACTGCCCAAATATCTGTCATTTCTGAACCAGCGTAACTAGTAGGGATAACAATATTGTCCAGCCCTTCCTTTACTGCCAGTGCCTTTCCCAAGCCAATTGTCGAACCACCGCCAAGCGCTACCGTACAATCAGCCTTTAAAGAGTAGCAAATTTTAGTTGCTGCTTCTAAGGTTGCTACCGGAACGTGCATAGCAGCCTGATCAAATAAACCAACGGCTCTATCACCTAGCAGTTCAGCCAACTCACGCCCCTGTTCTGCTTGGTTAGGCGTTGTCAAAATTAAAGCTCGCAGCTTACCAAGCTTGTCCAGCTCATTAGGCAAAGTGTGCAAACTTCCAACACCAAACACAATGTTCCAAGGTAACGCTTTGTAATTAAATTCAATCATTAATACGTATTCTCGAGGTAAATATCACCAGCCCCTTTCAAAAAAGGGCGAGAGAAATCTGATTACGAAACAGAAAGAGAAAAACTAACGCTTATAAAATGGCGGTATCTGTGCATCGACATTCACCCAGACAGACTTTGCCTCGGTGTAGTCGTTCATGGCTTCAAAGCCCATTTCTCGACCATAACCGGACTGGCCAACACCGCCGAATGGCGATCCAGGGTTCACACGCTTATAGCAGTTGATCCATACCATCCCAGCGCGCATGTGTTTGGCAACACGATGTGCGCGTTGCAGATCATTTGTCCATAACCCACCACCCAGACCGTATTCTGTACCATTCGCAATATCGAGCACTTCTTGCTCGTCTTTAAATGTGCTCACTGAAACAAATGGGCCAAAGACTTCTTCGTTACAGACTCGACTCGATGGGTCTGCACGAACTATCGTCGGCAAGACAAAACAGCCTTGCTCCAGTCCTTTTGGAACCTCACCACCAGTTAACACTTCACCACCTTCTTCACGGGCCACCTGGGTATAAGCCAGCACTCTCTCTTGATGTAATTTTGAAGTCAATGGCCCCATTTCAGTTTCAGGGTCAAGTGGGTCGCCCTGTTTGATGCTCTCTGCCAGCGCAATAAAACGCTCGATAAATTCGTCAGCAATGGATTCGTGTAGGATGAGACGAGAACCCGCAATACAGGCTTGCCCCTGATTGTGGAAAATAGCAAAGGCACTGCCACCTACTGCGGCTGGTATATTGGCATCCTCGAATACAATATTGGCACCCTTACCACCCAGCTCAAGTTGAACTCGCTTG
Source organism: Rhodobacteraceae bacterium ASP10-04a (assembly GCA_000981705.1). Classification (GTDB taxonomy): domain Bacteria; phylum Pseudomonadota; class Alphaproteobacteria; order Rhodobacterales; family Rhodobacteraceae; genus Planktomarina; species Planktomarina antarctica. Next base: position 6,969 of record LAQD01000057.1, on the reverse strand, counting down.
AGGTTTCCAGCAGAAGCCTCTACAATTTTTCGTCCAATAACTGTTGAACCAGTAAACGAAATTTTGTTGACGTCAGGGTGTGTGGATAAGTGCGCCCCAGCGGTATGACCATATCCCGGAACAATGTTTATGACACCAGCTGGAAAGCCAACTTCACGGGCCAGCTCGGCAATCCGTAAACTGCTTAATGGTGTGATTTCAGATGGTTTCATTACAACAGTGTTGCCTGCTGCTAGGGCTGGGCCAAGCTTCCAACTGGTGAACATCAATGGGAAGTTCCATGGAACAATTTGCCCCACCACACCGATCGGTTCACGTGTCACATAATTTAGAAAACCTTGTTCCACAGGGACAACGGATCCTAAATGTTTATCTGCCATACCACCAAAGTAACGATAGGTCACCGCAGTGCGTGGTACATCTAGGTTCAGGCAATCCCGAATTGGGTGCCCTGTATCCATAGATTCTAATCGGGCAAGGTTATCCCGATCGGCTTCTATCGCATCTGCCAATTTGAGCAACAAAAGCCCACGGTCCATAGCTGCCTTATCGCGCCAAGCAGGAAATGCAGCTTTAGCTGCAGCTACCGCTCTATCAATATCTGCTTCTCTAGCTTCGGCCACCCTAGCCAATATCGAATTATCATAAGGATTTAATACTTCAATTGTGTTGCCATCTTGTGCATCAACAAACTCACCATTAATAAATAATTGATGTTGGATATTCATCGAATTTTCGCCTTAAAACTGGATTGGATTAACAGGAAGTTTACCGTCAGCATACAACTTAGGTAGCTCAGGATTAGCGTTTTCCCAAACCAACAACATAGAACGCTTTGGTGAATAACCAGTATGGCGGCAATCAGCAGGCATAGCTGCAATATCACCTGCTTTCATTACTACTTTAGCGCGAGGCTGTCCTGTTTCATCATTTTCAACTTTCCAATCAATCTGATCACTCATCTGAAAGAACCACTCGCAACGATCATTACCGTGCGCAATAGGCAGAATGTATTCTTCCGTGGTCGGACAAAACAAACTTTCTTTGCATATGGATGTAATCGACGGGTTCCAAGTCACGTTGGAGCGACTAAGAAAGGCGAATAGATTGAACGCTCCGACTTCACTTTCAAAGCCTGGTTCTATATAGACTTCTGGCTCATCTTCACTAACATCTGCAAAGGCTCGATTTTGTGGATAACCATCCTCATCTACTCTTAACGCAACATCACCGGGCAGTCCTGGCTGGCGCTGACAAACTTGACGCTCTCGATTTATGGCTGCCAAATTGCTGCCACTTTTCTTACCAATCCACCCCTGGGTAGTTTCATCAGGGGCCGCAAAAGGATCAAAACTTTCATTCGTCCAGTCATCTAGCATGGTCTTGAAGGTTGCCATAATTAGTGGAGTATCAAACGTTTCTAGCAAGTCGAGGTTTTTTGCTTTTAAGTCGCCATTATAACTTCCAGCAAACATATCAACCTGCCCATAATGATTGGTTGTGCCAAAAACATTGTCGAAATTGACCCGGCCATAGAAAAATCCCCAAGCCACATCACGCATCAAAGCACGTAAAAAGACATCGGCTGAGATAGTGTGGGACATCCCTCGGCCATTTACCACCCAGCTGATATGCGCGAAATACTCATCACGATGAAAACTAAAACTGCCCAGTTCAAAACTACAATAGCCGTTCTCTATACTAGGGGTTGAAGAAATTATGTTGGTTACGCTCATAATAAATTTTTCCTTTTACGAATAGCAGATTTCTGCCCACTTCTCGACAGAATGATCGCCACAAATGGTTTGCATAATTAACACGCCAGGCTTCTTGCGATTACTAAAACGATAGGCAGAACCCTTAGGTAAAAGGGCTTGGTGCCCATGGCGCAATATAATCCGCCCCATTTTGGGGCCTTCTGGGTCACTTTCAAGCTTTACCGAGCCCTCTTTGTTTTCAGGCGTGTAGCTTGCTGAATTATTCAATTTCACTAGATGTACTTCGATTTCACCATCCATACACACAACAAATTCATCGTGAGCACATGTATACCAATCAGAATCACCCTCAGCTCGAAGGGTTTCAATCACATATTTTAGATTTTTACCCACGACAACTTTTTCATAAGGAGCCGACTGATTGGCTACTTCAAATATATTGGAAAACGCATAAGCTTTGGGATCATCGTCAATTATTTCGATGTGCCCCTTCTCATAGTTTTCGAGCGACCCGAAAACTGTTTTAAACTCAGACATTGTGAGTACCCTCCAGATAGATTTAAAGTTCATATGTTGAACATTTGTTCGAATAATAATAAAGGTTATCTTTTTCTCCGTCAATACTGAAAAATAGTTTATTTACTTTTGTTCGCATTAAGAACAAAATGATATCTCATGCTAAGGTGCAAATTTCAGGAACAAAAACGATATGATCCAAAAACAAAACACTGACTTCGTCGGCTCCTTTGCTAAAGGCCTCTCAGTTCTCAATGCATTCTCAGGTAACCAGAAAAGCATGACGCTAACTGAAGTAGCCGAATTAACTGATATGACCCGATCGGCAGCCCGGCGTTTTCTCATTACCCTGTCCATACTGGGCTATACCAAAATGCAAGGACGTTATTTTTCACTCACACCCAAAGTCTTATCTTTTAGCGCTATGTATCTGGCTTCTGACGCACTTCCAGATGTTGCCATGCCCTATCTGCATGAACTGGCGGAGCAGGTGCATGAATCGTGCTCGTTGTCGGAGTTACAAGGTGGTGAAATTATTTATGTAGCCCGTGTTCCGACTCAACGCATCATGTCAATTAACCTGCAGGTCGGGGCACGGCTTCCTGCTTGGTGTTCGTCAATGGGGCGGGCACAATTGGCTTATCTGGAAAAAGACCTATTGGACATAACACTAAAAGAGTTTGACTTTGTAGCTAAAACAGAAAAAACCATTCCTGATGAAAAAACTCTCCGTGCTGAATTAATTCGAGTTAAGGAACAAGGATACGCTCTGGTTGATGAAGAACTTGAACTCGGTGTGATTTCAATCGCTGTGCCGATATTCAACCGCACAGCAGGTCAACCGATCGCTGCACTAAATGTTGCAGCTCATCGTTCACGGAGTTCCCCGGAAAAACTGGTTGATGAGGTATTACCTCTGCTGCAGAACGCATCAAAATCGATTACGGCAGCTTACCCTTCTATGCGATAAGACAAAAACTCACAGACCAGGGTTCGCAATATAAACATATATCCACATTGCGAACTTACTTGACATAGTCACACCATCCTCATAGACTTCACTCAATTCACTACGTGAACTATTGTTTGCAGTATAAAATTCAACATAGGCCGATAAGATACATCTGAAGAGTCAATATGGGCAGATCGAAAGTTGGAGAAAAAAAACCATGAATATCTATTCCTTATGCATACTGAGACTGTGGCAATGCATACATCAAGTCCAGTGCTGACAAACGATAATACAAAAGCTGATATAGCAGTGAAATTTTAGCCCATATTTTTCCTTTCGTTAGTTGTGTTTATTAGAATTTTCTATGTTCTGCAAACTTCATTCTGACCCTGGAAGTGGAAGCGTCACTTTACTCAAGTATCACCTCCGTTTTACATCAGCATATTAAAGGAAATTGAATCATGCCAGTTCTCAATGAAAGCAGCTTTTTCACCGAAGAAAACAGTGCCGAAATTGTAATTTCTCGTAATGGTAATGCAAAAAATGAGCGTCTGAATCAGATCATGGCAAGCATTACCCGCCACTTACACGCAGCAGTAAAAGAGATAGAGCCCAGTCAGGAAGAGTGGATGGCCGCCATTCAGTTTCTAACTTCTACCGGACATACGTGTGACAACTGGCGTCAAGAATATATTTTGTTATCTGATGTGATGGGAGTTTCCATGCTAGTCGATTCGATTAACAGTCGTCGCCCCAGTGGAACCACTGAAAACACAGTACTTGGTCCATTCCATCTTGAGGGCGCACCAGCCATGGAGTTTGGTGCCAACATTTGCCTTGATATGAAGGGTGAACCGATGGTCGTCAATGGTCGGATCACTGATGTCGCTGGTAGGCCACTGGAAGGCGTAAAGCTGGATGTCTGGCAAGCTAATAATGAAGGGTTTTACGATGTACAGCAAAAGGGGATTCAGCCTGATTTCAACTTGCGTGGTGTATTCCGTAGTCGAACAGACGGCAGTTATCGCTTCAGAGGGGTAAAACCGCGCCATTACCCCATTCCTAATGATGGCCCAGTCGGTCAATTACTCAATAAGTTGGGGCGTAATAATCGCCGTCCTGCCCATCTACATTTCGTTATTAGTGCTGAAGGTTATCAGGAAGTCACCACGCATATTTTTGTTCCAGATGATCCATATATTAATGATGATGCAGTATTTGGCGTTAAGGAAAGTCTTCTACGGGACTTTGTACATATTGATAATTCGGCAAAGGCGGCTGAATATGGTGTTGCAAATCCATTTTATGAAGTTGAGTTTAATGTCGTACTGGCTGAGGCCAATTCATAATGATCAAGCATATCGTCATGTGGAAACTAAAAGAAGGTGCCCTAGAAAAGGGATTATCACAATTCAAGGCAATGTTGGAGGAAATGCAAGGCACAGTAAAAGGCTTAAAAATGCTTGAGATAGGTGTAAATTCAACACCATTTGATACGTCCTGTGATTTGGTTTTATATACCGTATTTGACTCTTATGAAGCGCTAACCCTCTTCCAAAATCATCCTAAACACTTGAGAATCAAGGACGCGGCAAAAGAGTGGGTCTTACACCGGCATCAGGTTGATTATACTTGTTAAATTAATAGCATGATTTGCCATTTAGCAATGCACCAATCAAAAATCTGGTAGTTGTTGTCCAGGTAGTAAGCACCTACCTGCTAACCTGATTGACTATCGGGGTCTAGCGGGACCCAAGCTCTGACTTTAACAGCGGCAGCGCTGTGCTCTCAAATGTGGCAGTTGACCCCTATCTAAAACCAATAACTAGCGAAACATTGCACTCGATAAACACCATCATGACGTGGTCAAGCTTTTTAGTACAACCCAGTTAAGACGCTTTTTGTAATTCTAGCCGTGGCATTTTCATCTCAGTTTCTAACTGATTAGGCGATTTATAACCTAAATATCAATGCAACCTGAGGCTGTTGTTCCACATCGCAATATAATTCATTACGTCCTGCTTGGCCTCGTTGCACTTTTGATAATTACGCCATTGCAACCGCTCCTGCGTTGAGCTTGTGAGGCACAAGATCCATTGCGGCCTTACTACGCAATGTGAATTCATTAATCATTTATCGTCCGGCACCAGAGCTGACTTGATCTAAAATAGAGCATCAACGTAGCCTGTGAAGTACCTAAGACCAACACCATCACAGACAAGTTGTTACCCGCCATCGGATGAAATAACGGCACTGCGTATGACCCATTCCGCATCACAAATGATAACGCCCATGCCTGGGGCTAAATGCGTTTTAGTCTGTGAATTCTAGTAATGATCATTCAATCTCAAATTTGTTTGTTAGCTATTGGTTTTTTCCTCTTTTTCAAACAACTTTTTCGCTTCAGTGCCATCTCTTCCATCGGCATGATGCGCCTTAACAAAGCTGGGCCACTTTAGACCCCTGCTGGCTCAGTGCTCAGTGCCTCCAGTGGTATGGCTACGAAACACCGTTTAAGTTCGGTTTTGAGTAAATGTCTCTATATAAAATAAAATCTATTTACAAAACTCACTAACGTTTATTATTCTTATTCGTTTACTACCGTTTAGGTCAGCTCCAGGCCCCTATTTAAAGCCAGTCAGTTCATTTATTATCACGTTTTTCAGGTCTAACATCACAATTATCAGGTGAGATAGCACTTTTTCTGGTGTAAATACCACTCTTATCAGGGCCTCGGCGAAAATATCACAAAGATTTGTACAATCGTGATATTTCAGTATATTTATCACGTTAGCTATTAACCCACCATCCAATGAGCCAGCTTAAGTCCGACAAGATTAACGGAACGAATCATTTAGTCAGAACCAATTAGTTTGCCACAGCTGCTTACACCCTGCCCCCTGATGCCCATCGTATTCTTTCTGTTGCTATATCAATGATTCGCCTTAACGATGAGAAATTCCACACGTTTAGAATCTATACAAAACACTTGGTTACGTTTTTCCCTGCGCTTAAGTCTGATAAGAACGCTATCTCCCGTATTGATACGGCTACGGATGCTCTGATGGGCTCCTACGTTAAAATCAAGAAAAATACGGGCTGGCTCAAACGCAATCTCATCCATTCTTGCCAATTTAGCAGAAACGATGGCCACCCCTATGTGAACATTCGACTTGTAGACGATATGCTTCCTTTTTTAGTAGGTATTAGCGGCTGATTTTCTGCGCCAAAAATCAAAAACATCCGCCACTTCAAAAAAGATAATCATTTCAAGCTTTACGCTTATTTTTATTCACACCTATGTCGAGGCAATATGGGCGAGGTGCCTTTATCTGAAGTCAGGGAGCTACTTTCAATTAAGAAGGACCAATATAAACTAGTAGGGCACCTCAAAAGCCGCCTACTTGACCCTTCCATCGCATTAATTAACCGCACCACCGATATTGAGGTTACTCACTCGCCATACGAACCCAGTAGAAAGGTCGCTAGTTTTATATTTGACATACACAAGGCTGCGGCCCCACCAAGACTGTCACCGATACCCCCTTCAACCAGCATATCCGAAGCAAGCACACCCCTAGGCAAAAAATACCAATCAATAGGAATCAAAGAAATGGAATTCACTTACCCACGAAAACATGATACTTCTTGATACAGCTTGAAACAATTTGAACAGCCCAGGAAAACAAAAAAGCCCGTAAATCAGTGATCTACGAGCTTTTTGAAACGCTATGCGCGTTAGTGACTAGGTCACATGATGGTTACATCATGCCGCCCATGCCA
>LAQD01000014.1:15620-32604 GCA_000981705.1 Rhodobacteraceae bacterium ASP10-04a | reverse complement strand
GGTATGCCACTGCTAGTAAGGCAATTTATGGCGGGCAGACAAAGATTTGAGCCCTGGTAGGACTTTCACCCTCGTAGTTACATAACCTTAGTCGATTACTGCCTCTGACCCCTTATAAAGAGGCGCCGTTGATCATACTCTTATGATGGTGAAGAAATCACCTATGCGCGACGCTAAGTTTTTTAGGGATGGATTAAACCTGAATCCCCACGTTTAGAGACGTGCGCCTGTTTCGATATCAAAGATCATGATGCGGGATAAGTCTGGCGAGACATTAACATTATCGCCAGGAGAGATTTCCATACGGTCACGGGCGACAAGCACAAGTGGCAACTCTCCTAAAAGAAGCAGAAGGTGCGTCTCGGCCCCAGTGGGTTCAATCACGTTAATTTTGGCCGCGGCACCCTTTGGCGTAATCCTCAGATGCTCTGGGCGAACACCGTAGGTGATTTTTTGCCCGTCCACCAATAACGTATCCGGCGGCAGGGGTAAAAAAACATCTTTTGAGATTAATGCGCGGGGAACTTCACCTGAAAGATCAACTGTTGCTGGCAACAGGTTCATTGATGGCGTACCAATAAACCCAGCAACAAATACATTCTTGGGGTCGTCATAAAGTTCGAGCGGCTTTCCAACCTGTTCGATACGGCCCGCATGCATCACCACAATCCGGTCTGCCATAGTCATGGCCTCAACTTGATCATGGGTTACATATACAGACGTAGTCTTAATTCTTTGGTGCATCGTCTTTATTTCGGCGCGCATCGCGACTCGTAACTTCGCATCTAGGTTTGATAATGGTTCATCAAACAAGAACACCTTCGGGTTTCGCACAATTGCGCGACCCATTGCAACGCGCTGTCGTTGGCCACCGGATAACTGTTTTGGCTTTCGTTCAAGTAATTCAGTAAGACCCAATATACTCGCTGCCTCGCTCACCCGGAGATCCTGTTCCCACTTTGGTGCATGCGCAAGCATCATTGAAAAACCCATATTTTGGGCAACAGTGAGATGCGGATAAAGCGCGTAGTTCTGAAATACCATTGAGATATCGCGTTCTTTAGGTGGTAAATTATTGACAATTTTGTCTCCAATGGATATTTTTCCCTCGCAAATATCTTCAAGCCCAGCAATCATGCGCAATAAAGTTGACTTCCCGCAACCTGACGGCCCGACAAGCACCAAAAACTCACCATCTTCTATAGCGACAGAAATGTCCTTTAAAACCTCAGTTTCACCAAATGATTTATAAACGTTTTGAATATTTACTCTTGCCATTTTATGGCCTCCTTAGGTGCAGTTACGCGCACGGTATTGGCAGATGCTGCTCCATCCGAAACCATCAAGCCAATCGCTCCTGAAGACATTATACAGTTCGATTTATCAGTGGCCATTAAGGTAGCGCTCCCAATGCTCGCACTGAGGCTGGGCCCACTCACTGTCACGGTGATGGGAAATATTTTGTCAAATGCGAAAGTTATTTTTTTCGAAGCCATCACCTCGCAGATATCATCATACTGCCGAACCAATTGGAACATACCGTCCCGCGTCACACGCGCACCATAATAACGACGGAGCCCTTGGGCCCGCACGACAACACCAGCACTGGACCCAAGGTGAACCATTAAATCGACCTCAACGGTGTAATCTTCCCAGTCACGTGTGCCATGCAGTATGAGGCCTTCACCACGATCATGTGAAATATGAAAGCTTTGCGGAAAATGCTTGGAAAAGACATCTACTGCGTTCACCCACGCCCGATGCCAGAAATCGCTCGGCTCCTTAGGCTTAGTTAAGGTCAGATCAGGGGTGCCAGACCATCCCATCCGGTCGAGCATAACTGTGCTACCAGCTTGCCCATTGATCACCAGCCCTAATTCGGCAATTGGTTGGGCACCAGTGTCAGGCAAAATCCAATCAAGCGTAACATCTTCTCCCGGCTCTAATATTTGGGTCGCCCCGTCGCAATCGACTAAAACGTCACCTTCACCATAGTGACGCATCCGCAGGGCAACCGTAATTGACCCATCGTTTTGTTGCGGTGACATGACTCGCGCTGATACTTTCTGGCCTGGATATATCAGCGGTGATGCCATGAGATCATACGTACGCATACTAAGCACATCAAGCTGTGCAAACATAGGCGATGTAGCAGTAACCGTTCCACCATTGCTGCTGATCTGAATTGCACTATCACTCGAAGATACAAGGCCGTCACCATCTACAATTTGAAAACCCTGCAATGATCCTGGCAGCGAGAAGTGAAATTGCGCTCCCGCTTTTGGTGCATCCAGTACTTTCTGACCAGCCAACTGACGACCAAGGTTGGTAATATAGTAAGCCATACGTACTGCGTCATTGATAGAATTGCCACCATCCGCCGAAGAAATAAGCATCCGATCCGCGATAGGTCCACGCCAATCCGGGCCGGCATTCAATCCATCGAGACCAAGCATGATCCCATGCAAGCATCCAACGTTTCCAGCGTTGCAGTCGGTGTCCCAACCAGATGTATTCACGATCATCTGTCCTTTTGAGAAGTCGTCAGGTGCATAGAGCATAGTCATGATCATTAAGGCATGGTTAGGCATGACGTGGCAGTTACCAAAATACTTATCGTAGCCGTAGTGGTCTTGGATCTTCTGACGGCAATCACGCCAATCGGGCAGGTCATGGTGCCAAACCCGAATATCCGCAATCATTTTTGCCACATTACAATCTTTTGGGATTTGAGAAAGTCCAGTATCAATAAGGTGATCTATATCAGCAGAAATAAATGCCTCAGCCTCCATCGCAGCCCACAGAGTTGCGGCATAAACGCTTTCGCCATCATGACTAACACTACCTGCTTCTTTAGCGAGCTTTGCGGCCAGCGCCGGTTTACCTGGTGCGACAAGCGCCCAACCGTCAATAAAAATTTGCGCGCCAATTTGTTCAGCAACTGACAGTCCGTTGGTCTCAATTGATCCGCTTGCTGGGGCCGATATACCATTTTTAAGGTTGAGCCATGCCGTATGCTCTGTCGAGTTGCCATTGCCACCCCACCACAAGATCGAACGCTTTTCGACAATGTAATTAAGCCACGCTTTGCCGATGTCTTCAGCCTTCAAATCTTCGGACAAACCGTAATCTTCTAGCGCACGTAGGAAGGTAAAGGTGCCTGCAACATCATCATCTGTGATAACTAGTGGATCACCCAACTTTTCATGAACATAATATTCAATCGGACCAAGTTCCTTCATGATCTTATCGTAAGTCCAACCCTCAAACGGGCGACCCAAATAGACACCAATTAATTTACCGAGAACGCCCGCGTAGACACGGTCGAGATAGTCTGTTGGTAGTGACATTGAAAAACCCTTTTAACCTTTGATTGAACCGCCAGTGATGCCTTCAATGAAGCGCCGTTGGAGGAAGATGAACAGGACAACGATGGGAGTAGACACCAGCATGGCACCAGCCATCAAGTCCCCCCAGTCTCTGGAATATTGCCCGGAAAGCAGGAAATATGACACAACAGCAGTCCGCGATTCAGGTCCTTGTAGAAAGGTAGTGGCTATCAAAAACTCATTCCATGTGTATAAACCAACAATCAATGAAACGGTTAGAATCCCAGGCCATACCAGCGGTAGATAAACCTTGCTGAATACTTGCCATGGAGTTGCACCATCGACCAAAGCGGCCTCTTCAAGCTCTTTCGGAACAGCCAAAAAGTAGGTGCGAAGAAGCATTATTGAAAATGGGGAAAAGATCGCACAATAGACAAAAGATACGGCAAATATGTTGTTAATAAGCCCTAATTTAGCAAATCCAAAATAGAGTGGGAATAGAAACAATTGGATCGGTGCAGTAGTCGTTGCAAGTAGATAAACAGTCACTATTTTCCATGATTTAATCTTTTTACGCGCAAGAACGTAAGCCGTAAGCGAACCCGTTGTCAGAACTAATGCAATTGTCATGAACATCAGAACGGCAGAATTAAAGAAAGTGCGTGTAAAATTTGCACCCTTCCATGCGTTTGCGTAATTGTTCCAATGAGCGACCTCAGGCATTCCAAGTGGACTCAACGCAATTTCAGGTGTGGTTTTGAGAGAATTTAGTAGCATAAGCACAATAGGGAACAGTGCAATAAAGGCTGCAATTCCCAATAAAGCATAGGTAATTATGATCGTTACACGGCTTTCAACAAGGTTCATTCAGCGTCCTCCCTATTTTGAAGCCTTATGTAAAAGAACGCAGCCGTTAGTCCGAACAGGCTAATTACCAGCGCTGTTGCTGCGGCATAGCCAACACCAAGCTCATAGAACGCCTTTCGGTAAGCCATTGTGCTCAGCACTTCACTGGTAAAGGCAGGGCCACCTTGTGTCATGATAAAGATGAAATCAAACACGAGGAAGGACCAAATTACAGTCATAACCATCATGAGTGCGATTGTCGGCATTATGGCTGGGATCATGACCCATCGCATTAACTGAAAATAATTCGCACCTTCAATCCGCGCACTTTCAATTTGTTCTTGCGACACTTGACGCATCGCGGCAAAAAAGATCACGGCCATGAAGCCCCACCAATGCCACAAATCCGCGACCGCCACACCATACAATGCCGTTGAAGTCTGTGAAAGCGGATCGCGTACATCATACCCGTAGCGGTTAAGCATAGCAACGATTCCACTTTGTGGATTATAGATCATACCCTGCCATATTCGAGCCGTGATCACAGTAGCAATGATCATCGGTAAGAAATATACTACCTGAAAAAAGGTGCGGCCCCGCCGAACAAGCATCAAAAGCGATGCCGCTATTAGGCCTATGGCGATTGGAAAGGTTAAGAACAATGCCGTCCAAATTATATTATTTTTCAGGGCTTTCCAAAAAATTCGATCTCCCCAGAGTTTTTCAAAATTTTCAAACCCTATGAAAGTCGGATTAGAGATTCCGTCCCAGCGATAAAACGCCAAAACTACCGTTAAGAGAGCTGGCAAAAGAATAATAGATACATTTATTATCAGCGTGGGAATGGCAAATAGACGGTACATAACGGCTCCAAAAAATTGGGCTATAATGGGCGGCGACTAGCGCCGCCGCACATTTTAAATTTAGTTAATTATCGCGCAGGGATATCTGCAACTTTGCCTTCAGCCAATTCTTGCTGAAAAATCTTGTCCATTTCAGCTAAAAAATCTTCAGTCGACAAAATATCCAGCCAAACCTCTTCTATACCACTGACAACATATGAATTTGTTGCCGGCGGCATGAACGTCCAAGTCGTATATCCATATTGGTTTTCATTGACGGCAGAAGCTAAGGCCGCCATTGACTCAGTATATAGTGGAATAACGTCTTCGTTTAGAGACACGCCGCTCAAATCGCGGAGTGGCATGTTCCACTCCCCTTGCCAAACATTATTTATATCGGTGTAGAATTCTTCAGAAAAGACTTGATCTATCACCTCCGCAGCACCCTCTGGGTTTTGTGCTGCCGCAGAAATCGAGAATGTTGAACCTATACCAAGAGAGAATATTGGATAGGGAACGCCTTCACCACTTGGGAAACCTACAAACCCTACCTCGTCCTGTCGGCCATTAAAATATTCTGGGACAAGACCAAAATTCCAGCTACCAGTCGGAGACATCGCAGCAGTGCCCTCGGCAAGGTTTGCCATAACTTGTTCACCGTTTAGCGAGAAATAGTCAGGGCCAAAGTACCCCTTATCCCACCAGCTATCTAGCTCATTTATAGCTTCAACAAACGGTTGAGATGTCCAAGGAATTTGACCTGTTAGCGCTTTTTGAACGTTATCTGGTCCCGCGATGGAGTTCAGCGCAATTGATACCTGCCACTCGTTCGCAGGGCGCCAACCCGAATTGCCTGAACCAAACGGTACAATACCTTTTGCCATCATTTCGTCGGCAAGCGCGTTTAATTCTGGAATAGTCGTCGGTGGTGTCCAACCGTTCTCTTTAAAGACAGCTTTATTGTAGAAAAGACCCAAAGTTTCATAAGTTTTTGGCAAAGCATAAAGTTGACCATCAAACCGGCCCAAATCCATAAAAAAGGGCAATATACGATCGTTCCATCCCTTCTCATCTGCGATGTCATCCAACGCCATCAACTGACCCGCTCGGGCCATTGTTGCCACAAAAGATGGCCCAGGTGTGTTGACTACGTCGGGCCCAGTGCCCGATAGCAATGCTACACGCAATTGCTTATCTAATTCAGACCCACGATAGTCGATAGTAAGCTTATCGCCGGGGTTTTTTGCGTTGAACTTATCAATCATAAATTCTGTCAGCGCAGCTTGCTGCTCTGGGTTAGCTGCTTCGTACCACCACGTCACAGCGTCTTGTGCGACAACCGCTTGGGCGCTCACAAATGCTACTAAAGCACCTGAAATTATTTTTAATCTATGTCCCATTTTTTCCTCCAATAATTAATGACAAAGTTAGGTCGATAGTCTCTCGATAATTCTATAGGGTTGTTGCGTTGCCCGGCCTGGCCCAATGGCGGTTCCGTTAAGCCGCTCCACTAAGGCATGTGCCGCTTGGGCACCGAGACTATTTTGAAACTGCGTTACGGTTGTCAAAGATGGTGAAACTAGCCGTGCTGCAGGAATATCATCAAACCCAGCCACAGCTATTTCGTCAGGAATAGACAAACCACGGCCCATCAAGGCGTGCATTACGCCAATTGCCATCAAATCGTTGGCGGCAATAATGGCTGTAGGTTCCTCACCCTTATCAAGAAGTTTGACCGCAGCGCGGGCTCCGCCTTCTTCCGTGAAAGCATCATCCAGCTGTATTAATGCCTTCAGGCGCTTGGACTGAAGTGCTTTGCGGTAACCGTCAACACGCACTGACTGTGGTCCACCACGGCCGGCGATCATTGCGATCCGACTATGCCCTTTTGAAATCAAAAAAGAAGTGAGATCCTCTGCAGCCTGGCTGTTGTCAACGAAAAAATCATCTATAGAAATTGGCCCACCTCTTTTGACCGAGGCCTCTAAACGCACAATTGGGATGCCCGCCTCTATGAACGGCTCCAAGTCAATAATACCCAACCCAAAGAAGACCCCAATGACACCATCAATACGCCCCTGAAGTGCCATTTTAAGATAATGTAGCTCACGTTCCTTTTGGCCATCCGTACTAACCGTGATCACGTCGTATCCAGCAGCTTCGGCGACGGCCTGCACACCTCGAATAAGTGCAGGATAATAGGGATTCATAATATCTGGCACGACACATGCCAAAGTCATAGTCTGATTAGTGCGTAGCGCGCGCGCCATATAATTTGGCAAATACCCGAGCACACGCACAGCCTCATTGATCTTTGCAACCGTGGTATCTGATATAGAATTACTACCCGCCCCATTTAACACAAGCGAAACAGTGGCCTGCGATACTCCTGCCATCTTAGCAACATCTTTTTGGGTAGCATTTGATTTCATTTTAGTCCTAACGATAATAATCGCGCTTATAAGTATAATAATTGAGCTTATACGTATAAGTAATACGTATAAGTTACCTAGATTCGCAAAATTGTCAATCTTTTGAAACCTAGCTGTAGCTTGAATGCGGTTCACCTAACCACTCCCGCAGCAAGTTCATGGGATAACCAGAACTATACTCTAGAAGAAAGTCTGAGACTTTCGGCCTTTTAAAGAGCGTCATTAATGTTGTTTTGCAAGGACTGTCAGAAATCTCTGAACAATTTTGATTTTAAGTTATCGTTAAAATTATGTTTATTAGTGAGACTAAAAAGGATGGGCAATCACCCCACCTTCGCTAACCGCCTAGCCATCACTATAAAACCATCATCAGACCGCCGCTCCGCCGCCTGAAGGCGAGATCAATACCTCCTTCACCGCCCTTGAGAAGGTTGTTTTGAGATATTGGCAGCAAACTAATTTATCGCGGGCAATTATTAGCGCCAAAGGAGGTATCCGCCTCAATTTATTCATTTGGTCATTGTTTGAGTTTTATCAATCGCCACCCATATGACTGCAGTCACCTTGATCAAAACAGGGATAACCCGGTGTGCATACTAATAGATCTCAAGGATCATAATCGTACAGCCACATGTCTAAAAGAAAGTATAGCGCGACCATTATAAGCGCAGTTAATATTCCACCATAGAAAATGCTTATGGCTGGTAATTTGAACAATTTTTTCTCCGTTTAAGTGGTCAGGGATAGTGCTGAGTTTTGTCATTAACCCTTAGCTACTACCGGGCCACTAGCCATTGAAACAACCTTGGAATCAAACTTAGCGGCTGCATCAGATCTTACACTATGCGCTTCTTCCATTGCTTTATCCGCCGTATCTTTATCAGGCCAGATTGTTACTACGGTTCCAGTAGTTTCACTGGTTTTGATGTTGTAGACATCTATGGCACCTTGTGACTTCATGCGTGGGAAATATACCGTCTTAATTGTGTGGATCATCTCATCCGTCATTGCAGTAAATTCCCAATTTGTCATAGTGGAATACATGGTCTTTTCCTTTCCAAAAAAAATAGGTTTTCGTAAACGAAGTTAAGCATCCTAAGTCCATAAAATCTACATTTTTAAAAAACGTCAAAGTTGAAACCAAATCTTTACCTTGGATTCCCACCTGCAAAACGGGCCAGCCCAAATCGTTCTGTAGCTTTCTGAAGTGGGGGGTCCCGCCGGAGGCTTGTACAGAGGCTTATACAGCCTGTTTGGTGGGTGTTATGATGTCTGATTAGCGAAAGAGTTTGGCCTCTGATGGAGATCCGTTGGTGGTGTCAGGAGCTACGTCCTGATCCTGGTAGTTTTTTAACTAATAGGCCTAGGATACCTTGGTGCCAAAATTTGATTTATTTAGTTGATAAAAGCTGAATATAGCAATGTCTAAAATGTGGTTTTATAGTTTTTGCCGGAAAGTGTTTTCGCGCCTCCAAATGAATAAACCCGACCCAATAATTATAATCGTCCCTAAACCTGTCCAACCAGACGGAAGCGTATCAAAAACAAAATAACCAATGGCTGTCGCATAGATAACTTGGGCGTACATAGTGGGGGCGAGCGTTGAGGCGTTTGCTAATAAATGAGCGCGGGTAGCAAGAATATGGCTAATGGCCCCAAAGACACCAATAATGACGAGCACACAAAAACCCATATTTGTTTGCGGCCAATGCCAACTTTGCAAAGCAAACGGGGCTATTGCAAAGGTTGCAACTCCACTGGACCATAATTGACTAGTTGAGTTGTTATCTTGTCCAGCCAATAGCCGGGTTAAAATGAAGTAGCTAGATGCGCAAAACAATGCCGCGACAGATAAAATCATCGCCCAATGGAAATCCTCTCCCCAAGGCTGAATAATGATCAAAACTCCCACGAAACCAGCAAAAACGGCTGCAAACCTACGAAACCCAACTTTTTCACCAAGAATAAAGTAGCCAAGTACTGTTATCACCAGTGGCATAGCGAAAAAGATAGCTATCGTAGTCGTGATTGGAAGAAATTGTAACGCCAAAAAATTAAATGTTGTACCTCCTAAAAGAGCTATTGCGCGACTGAATTGCAACTTTGGATTATTAGAAACAAATTGGTTCAAACCACCGCGAGGAATGAAAAGTAAAATTAAAACAAGGAACGCACCGCAGTATCTAGCAAAGATGACTTGCACTGCAGGCAGCCCGTATAGGATGAGCCATTTCGCAGAGCTATCTATTAAAGTGAACAGAAAAACCGCTACAAACATTAAGATCACTGCCACTGTTGGCTTGTCTTCTCGTGCTGCCGCTATGACCATTTTGTATTTTTTGCTCATGCTCACCCCAAATATCTAAACTGCAGGAAAGGACGAACAGTTTTGTCTAACAATAACTATCACTAAATAATAATTATAATTATATTAAAAGACACACAGCAATTTCATGCCCCCCCTATTTGCCGCCCACTAAAAGCTGGAATTATTCAGAATTGTGCTTTTACTGATTGGAGGTATCTGCTGAAACATCAAACATCCTCAAACCAGTGCGAATGTAGCCGTTGCTGAATCACATTGATACAGAGCAGCATCCACATTTGCAGATAACGCTAACTCTGCGACTGCATGAAGTATGGTATCGACCTCCATATCGGTTGCCAGGAAGCTAAAATTCAAACGGACAGAACCGGGTTTTTCGAACTCATTTCCAGCCAAAACTTCTTTACGTAACCGGTCTGAACTATCCATATCAATTTCTAAAAGCCGGTGAACATATGGCCCAGCACAAGCACATCCCCCCCGAGCTTGTATCCCATAGCGATCAGACAAAAGTCGCGTTACAAGTTGCTGATGTACATAGCCGCCCTTGCCATCTCTCACGCGGAAAGAAAAAATAGGCAACCGCTCACATGTAAGGTTGCCGAGTAATTCTATGTTTGGGTTGCTGCCCCAAGCCTTCAACGCCTTGCCCGTATTCTCCCGGTTTCGCCGCGTTATAAAATCCTGAGTGATGGCATCTTTTACCAAAAGGCATAGGGCAGCACGCAGATCACCTATCACGTTTGGTGTCCCACTTTCTTCGCGGACTTCGACATTGTCACTGTAGTCATGTCCCTTGGAAGACACAAAACGCACAGTACCCCCCCCAGGCAGCGTGGGCAGGCAAGTCTTTACGGCATCATTGCGCAAAACCAAAAGCCCTGTCGCTTGTGGACCTCCAACAAATTTATGCGGCGACAAGACCACGGCATCAATCATTGCATCTTCTGCGGGGCAGAGATCTACCTTAAGATAAGGAGCACCACCAGCGTAATCCCAAACTACGGCGGCACCAGCCGCTTTCAATGCGCGGGTCACCCCAACAACATCGCTTAAAATACCTGTAACATTGGAGGCCGCAGAGAACGCGCCAATGATCGGACGGTTTTTTATATCCCTAAGCCTAGACGAAAGGTTTAACAAACAAGGCCCACCAGATTCAGCCTCCAAAATCTCTATCACTTCAGCTCCACTTTCACGCCATGGCAAGATGTTGGAATGGTGTTCATAGGGACCAACTAAGACCACCGGCAACTTGCCCTGTGCAACCATTTCGGACACTGAAAAAAGGTGGACCAGCCTATTGATACCTGAGGTTGCGCCCGAACCCGTGAAGATGACCGCATGGTCTTTCGTAGCGTTCAGCTGATCGCGTACGACATTTCTTGCCTGCCGCCGCAAACGCGTCATCATACTGCCAAAATATGACGCTTCCGTATGGCTGTTGGCATACATAGGCAGCAGTTCAGTCAATACAAAGTTCTCAATTTGCCAAAGTGCCCGCCCTGAAGCAACGTAGTCAGCATAGATCACACTTTTCTTCCCAAAAGGCCCATTAAATTCTAAATCGTGCCCTATTAAACCAGCTGCCAAATCAGCTACTATGGTATCACTGCGTATTTCTTCTTGAAACTTTTCAAACAAGTCTTGAATTTTATCGCCACCCATTTTTACTCTCCATGTGTTTTAGGAAATTATAACTACACATGGAAAAAATAATTCTACTTGTTTTTGCAATAAACAGCTGTTTATTGGGTCATATGATAGAGCTTGATAATATTGATCATAAAATTCTTACTGTTCTTCAGAAAGACGGCGCATTATCGCAGCGCGATGTGGCTTCAAAAGTAGGGCTTTCTCAAAATGCTTGCTGGCGGCGCATACGACGTCTAACAGACCTTGGAGTAATCGAGGGCTATCATGCGCGCTTAAATGCTGGTGCTATTGGCTTAGATTTGACTGTGTTCATGATGATCCGCACCCGCAAACACAGCGAGGGATGGTCAAAGAAATTTAAAACACATGTTGAAAGTATTCCACAGATTGTTGAAATGCACCGTATTGGGGGCGACTGGGACTATCTCATCAAGGCCGTCACCAAAACGATGGCAGATTACGATAAAGTCTATCAACTCCTTACAGCAAAAGTCGAATTAGAATCAGTAACGGGTCTTTTCTCTATGGAAACGATCTTGGAAAACCGTCCACTTTCGATAAGATAACATTTAGTAAAAAACTGAGCGCATCCTTTTGCCTAAATTAGACCAGAGTATTTTAGGTTTAGATTCATGCAATATGTTTATTCAACATAGCCAAGGCAAATTAAAATAGCTGATAGTCTAGCTATCATTTACCACAATAAATACAATTTTGCCAATCAATTGACCCTTAATGTTCTAAAATATCGAATATTTAGGCAAAAATCTTTTACAAAACTATTCTAATGTTATTAAATAAAATAATTCAAATATACTACCAAATTAATAAACTAATATATTAATATCCTATTATACTAATTGGAGGAACAGAGGATGAGCAAAGTAATCAAAAAGTTGGTAATCGGCCTGACTGGTCTTGGACTAAGTGTGTCGGCTGCAACAGCAGGGGAATGGCGTTTTAATAATTTTTTACCTGAAACCCGCCCCGAGTCAGCAGAGCTCGAACAATTTGTTACAGAAGTTAACGTGGCTCTTGATGGTGAAACAACGCTGAAGCTTTATAGTGGTGGTTCTTTGGGATTGCCCAACACGGACACAATGCGTTTCTTGCCAAAGGGTGCGGTCGAAATGAGCTTGATGTGGGCCAATTATCTAGGTCGCGATGCTCCCGCATTGAGTTCAGTTGTAGTCCAGGGCGCTATCGGTTCAATTGAGGAGTTCGAAAAAGCAATTCCAACGGTCCGCGATATCTATGAAGAAGAGTTCGCTGAATGGGGTGTATCATCTGTTGGTTATGTTGCTATCCCAATGCTATCGGTATCAGTTTTCTGCCGTAATGAACAAGTCCGTTCAATCGAAAAGCTAAGGACGAAGAAACTTCGAGTTTGGGCACGTGATCAAGTGGAAACATTCACCCGCCTTGGCGTAGCAGCACAGATCATTCCACAAGACGAGATGTATGTAGCTATGAAAACTGGTGTTGTAGATTGTGCTCTTTATCCTGCACTTTACGCTCATACAGTGTCCTTACAGGAAGTAGCAAAATATGCATCATTCCTTTATCCAATGGCATCAGGTCCCTATGTTATTGGTGTTGCAACAGATCGTTGGGATAAAACAGACGAAGCGACCAAAGCGGCTATTACAACGGCTGCTGACGCTCTGTGGAACCGCACTAACCAATATGAAGACGACTTCCAGAACGAGCTAAAAGCCCGCGGTAAACTAGTCGAGGGGGGTATTGTCTGGGGTGATGATTTCCCACAAGAGGATCGCGATATATTTGTGTCTTCAGTGACAGAGACTTGGGAAATGCTGGCCAAAGAAGCTGGCGGCAACGCACCCGCCTATCGTAAGAGGGTTCTCGAGGCCCTGGGGCGCTAAGCAGATTTTAATTACCAACCTACTTAAAATCATTATCACGCGAGGGCTGGAATATCTCGCCCTCGCGTGTGCGGCTCTGGCCGCACTTGGCCTGACTGCCATCGTTGCTGTCATCGTCACCAGCGTCATGATGAGAAAGTTTGCAAATTCCCCACTCCACATCACTGAAGAAGTTGTTGGATTATTGCTAAGCGTTTCCTTATTCTTAGGCCTGCCAATTGTTACACTGCGAAAAAAACATGTACATGTCTCCCTTTTGACAAGTGTACTGAAAGGCAAAGTAAGGATCGCCCTTCAAATGGCTGGACTGTTGATTGGGGTCACTTTCTTTAGTTGGTTAATCTGGGAGGCAATTCCTTGGCTCGAGTTTGCATTTAAACGTAATCTGAAAACCGAAACTACCCGTATTTTACTCTACCCTTGGATGGCTTTGATGCCTATTTCATTGAGCATCACTGGGGCGATATTTGTAGCACGCCTGCTTGGTGTGCTCGACAAGGTTGAAAAGACTGAAATTGAAACTCTAAACACTAGCAAGGCTCCCTAATGTCACTTTGGCTAACTTTAGTTGGAGGTGTTGTGGTAATGGCTGGCAGCGGCGTCGCCTTGGGCGCTGCGTTAGGCATCACAGGCCTGATCATCCTTTACTTTTTTTCTAATGGGGCGACCTCACTTGCCATTGACGCAATCTGGAGCGTGTTCAACTCCTTCACCTTAAGTGCTGTACCAATGTTCATTCTACTCGGTGAAATACTTCTGCGCAGTGGCATCAGCGAAAGGGCATACTCTGCTTTTGAGCCACTGTTTCGTAGGGTCCCAGGTGGCTTGTTGCATACTAATATCGCTGTCTGTACCTTGTTCGGAGCGGTTAGCGGCTCAAGTCTTTCGACAGCAGCTGCGGTTGGCTCAGTCGCCTATCCCGAAATGTCCAAGCGCGGTTATGATAAGGACACGGTAGTTGGCAGTCTCGCAGGTGGGGGTACGCTAGGCCTGTTAATTCCACCAAGCTTGTCTTTCCTTATTTACGGTGCTCTCACTGAAACATCTATCGGCAAGTTGTTCGCAGCTGGGATCATTCCAGGCTTTTTGGTTGGTGGGATGTTCATGCTTTACCTGCTGGTAAAATGTATCCGTAACCCCGCGATCGCCCCGCGCGATCCTCACACCAATTCACTTTGGGAAATCTTGGTTGGCTTTAAACAAATTTGGCCCCTGCTAGCTCTGATATTTGCTGTAATCGGAACCATCGTTGGTGGAATTGCAACCCCCACAGAAGCGGCGGGTGTTGGCGTTGTAATGGCCTTGGTGATTTCCACTATGTGGGGAGATCTCACATTTACCAAATTGATTGATGCAATATACAATTCGGTATTATTGTTTTCATCCGTGGGTTTTTTAGTCTTAGGCGCCACGATCCTTGCGCAGTCTGTCAGCATCCTTGGCCTTCCACAACAAATATTAGAAACAGTTGCGGAGAGCGGGTTTGAGACGTACACGGTTTTGCTGATTGTGGTATTGATCTATTTAGCACTCGGATGTTTCTTTGATGGTCTATCACTGATGATCATGACCTTGCCAGTGGTGTTCCCGCTGCTGACCGGTCTCGGGTTTGATCCAATTTGGATTGGAGTAATCATCACCATTGTCATCGAGATTGGCCAGATCACGCCACCCGTCGGCTTGAACCTTTCTGTTTTGACCGCGCTTACGAACAATGAAGTTAGTCTAGGACGCGTTGCTATTGCGACAGTGCCATACTGGCTGATTCACCTTTTCGCTATCTTAATTTTAACAATCTTTCCAATGATCGCACTTTACCTTCCAAATCTTCTTTTTTAGCATAGGACAACTGCATGGCTATTTTGTTAAAACCAAAACTATTTGGCCCAATATTTGCTATGTTTGATGGCACTGAAATCACTGGCTATGCGTTTGGCGATCCAGCACAGCCGACCCCACATTTACCAATCAAAACGCCAGTCGATGCACTCTTGGCCTCACTGGCCTGTTGCATCGTGTTGTCCATAGAGTGGGCCGCCAGCCAGAATAAGGCCACGCTGCAACCTTTTATGGTCAAAGTAACGGGACTCAAAGCACCGAATTTACCCAGTCGGGTTGAGAAGATGCATGTTAGCATTATCAGTAGAGTGGTCGAGGATGTTTTTCTTACAGAGAAAATAATAGAGCAAGCAAAATCGATTTGTACTGTTAGCAACACTTTAAATTGCGAAGTTACCATTTCGATAGAAACCGCCGCTGATGTCTGATCCTGTGGAATTGCTCAGAGAAATCCCGACTGACACGCAGACCACAATGGAAATGCTTGAAAAAAATCCAGAGGATGTTTATGCGAAACTGCGCAAAACAACGCCGATTGTGCGTCTGCAAGCCCTCGCTGGGAAGGTAGTTTTTACCAAAGCTGAAGACACTAGTCGCTTAAAAACTGATGTTGAGCATTTTGGCTCATTTGACACGGAAACTCCCATGCAAAGAGCTTTTGGTGGACACACTCTAATGCGAAAGGATGGCTGTCCACACCTGCGTGAACGCAGCGCGATGGAGCCAGCACTTGTCTTTGGTCAGATTCAACAATGGAAGCCAGCGTTCGAAAACTTGACTGATCAGTTGCTCAATAAGCTTGAGGCACGGTCCACAGCCGACCTCTTCCATGCCTTTGCTGTACCGTTAAGCGCAGGTTATCTTAAGTTAGTGCTCGGCTTGGATGAGGTAGCCGAAAATCACCTTTTTGAATGGGCAAGCTTGCTGGTCCGCGGCGCAATGAACAGCAACTTTGATCCAGCTATTTTTGCTCTCAGCGATCACGCTAACACAGAAATGGACGCTTGTTTTGACAGAATGATAGCGCAAAAAATGATCTCACCCGATGGATCAATTCTGTCAATAATGGCGAATGAAAATACCCCCCTTGCGATCAGCCAAATCAGAACTAACATGAAAATTTGTATTGGTGGCGCAGTACTAGAGACGCGCGATGCATTGCTGTCAACGATTTATGGGTTACTCAGTCACCCAGACCAACTGCGCCATTGTGTAAGCCCCAACGGATGGCGTTCATGTTGCGAAGAAGGCCTGCGTTGGATCGCTCCCATTCAGGCCAGCCCAAGGGTTGTTAAAAAATCTTTGATCATGCGAGGAGTACTCATTCCCGAGGGTGAAACCGTCATGGCGGTTCAGGCCTCTGCAAATTACGATGAGGATTTATGGGAAAATCCAGGTACGTTCGATATTCATCGCACTCCGCGACGGCATCAGACCTTTGGCGAGGGCGCACATCAATGCCTTGGCGGTAGTGTTTATCGACTGTTGGCTGCCGACGTCGCACTTCCTAAGCTCTTTGAACGGTTTCCAGCCTTATCTTTAGCTCAGGACACACATGTGAGTGTGCGAGGCTTTGCGTTTAGAGGACCAACCTCATTGCACGTAGAGTTGGTTTAACCCCTCGGCGCAATGATTTCAGATAGGCACTAGCTACGATATAAACTGGCTCAGTTTCTCTAGCACCTTACAGTTGACCTTCGCTGCGTGGCGCAGGAGTTGACCCAATCACCCTATCTTCAGATAACACCTAGCCACCATAATGAAGTTAGGATGAGATTTCCGCTCCACCACCTGTGTGCGCCCTTGAAGCTGGTAATGGGTTCTACAC
>LAQD01000014.1:10252-15409 GCA_000981705.1 Rhodobacteraceae bacterium ASP10-04a | reverse complement strand
GAAACTTTATACTTGAAGTAAATAGCTTTCCAAGGCATGATTTATTCCAGAATAAACTTTCTCTCAAGAATCGAACTGGAGACGACGCATAATGAAAATCGTATGCCTTGGTGGTGGGCCTGCTGGTCTATACTTTGCTATTTCTATGAAGCTGCGTGATCCCAATTCTGATGTTGTTGTTCTGGAACGCAACAAAGCGGATGACACTTTTGGGTGGGGTGTTGTTCTATCAGACGAGACACTCGATAATCTGCATGCTAATGATCCAGTTATTGCCGCAACAATTCGTGAACATTTCGCCTATTGGGATGATATCGCCTTGCATTTTCGTGGCGAACGTATGGTGTCCACAGGTCACGGGTTTTGCGGAATTGGCCGAAAGAAACTGTTGTTGTTGTTACAAGAACGAGCCCACGCATTAGGCGTCGATCTGCGATATGAGACCCAAGTGGACAGCGCAGATAGTTACCGCGTCGAATACGATGTTGTGGTGGCATGTGACGGGCTGAATTCGCAGACTCGGATGTTGTATCAAGATACGTTCAAACCTGCGGTGGATGAACGGTTGTGTCAGTTTGTCTGGCTCGGCACCCATCAAACGTTCAAGGACGCGTTCACCTTTATCTTTGAGGAAACCAAGCACGGTTGGGTCTGGGTTCACGCCTATCAATTTGATGAAAACACGGCGACATTTATTGTAGAATGCACCCAAGACACATTTGAAGCGTGGGGCTTTGGCGACATGTCTCAACAGGAGAGCATTGCAATCTGCGAAGATATTTTCAAAGATCACTTGGACGGCCATTCCTTGATGACAAACGCTAATCACATCCGTGGGTCCGCTTGGATCCGCTTCCCTCGTGTATTGTGCGAGAACTGGAGCCACGAGAATGTTGTGTTGCTTGGTGACGCTGCTGCAACCGCCCATTTCTCAATCGGATCAGGAACCAAGTTAGCGTTAGAAAGTGCCGCAGCGCTTGCAAAGCAGATCCACGAAAAACCAACGCTCAAAGAAGCATTCGCAACTTATGAAGATGATCGGCGACTTGAGGTATTGCGACTTCAATCGGCTGCACGCAATTCACTCGAGTGGTTCGAACAGGTGGAACGTTATCTTGAGCTGGATCCGGTTCAATTGAATTATTCCATGCTGACTCGCAGCCAAAGGATTAGCCACGAAAACCTACGTGAGCGCGACCCAGATTGGCTTGGATCGGCCGAACGCTGGTTTATGGATCAAGGTGGAATGCCTTCTGATGCCCCTCTGCGGGCGCCAATGTTCACACCGTTCAAAATACGTGACATGCAACTTAAGAATCGTATCGTTGTTTCCCCAATGGCGCAGTATAAAGCAACAGATGGTACGCCCGATGATTGGCATTTGATCCATTACGGCGAGCGTGCCAAAGGTGGCGCGGGGCTTGTTTATACGGAAATGACCTGTGTCAGCGCTGAGGGACGGATCACGCCGGGTTGTCCGGGCCTTTATACCCCTGAACATGAGGCTGGCTGGGCGCGGTTAACTAAGTTTGTTCATGACAAGACAGATGCAAAAATCTGCTGCCAGATTGGCCATTCCGGTAGAAAAGGATCTACCAATATCGGCTGGGAAGGCATGGACGCGCCGCTGACTTCGGGAAATTGGGAAACCTTATCCGCCTCGGCGATTGCATGGTCCAAAGACAACATAGCGCCACGCGAAATTTCATTGGTGGAAATGGACCGAGTAAAAGCAGAGTTTGTCACCGCTACCCAAATGGCAGATCGCGCGGGGTTTGATATGATCGAACTTCACGCCGCACATGGATATTTGGTATCGTCCTTTATTTCGCCGGTTTCGAATGTGCGGACGGACGCGTATGGCGGCAGTCTTGAAAACCGAATGCGCTGGCCTTTAGACGTTCTCAAAGCCATGCGCAACGCGTGGCCTGCCAACAAGCCTATGTCCGTACGTATTTCGGCAACTGATTGGGTTGGTGAAGATGGCGTCACTCCCCATGAGGCTATTGAGATTGCAAAGATGTTCGCACAAGCAGGTGCTGATCTGATCGATGTCTCTTCCGGTCAAACAACTATCAAGGGACAACCGGTCTATGGGCGGATGTTCCAGACACCATTTTCCGATTTGATCCGGAATGAGGCTGGCTTACGCACTATGGCTGTGGGCAATATTTATGAGGCGGACCATGCCAATTCAATCCTGATGGCGGGCCGCGCTGATCTGGTGGCCGTTGGTCGCCCCCATCTTGCAAACCCCAACTGGACGCTACACGAGGCCGCAAAGATCGGTGACCGGGCTGCAACGGATTGGGCAAAACCGTACGAGGCGGGTCGCGATCAACTTTGGAGGCTCGCTGACCGCGAGGCCGAAATGGCTGCTAAAAAATGAATATTTTAGGCAAACATGTTGTGGTGACTGGTGGCGGCACAGGTGTGGGTGCAGAAACGGCTCGCCAATTTGCCAAGGCCGGTGCAAATGTCACTATCATGGGGCGCACTGAACATAATTTGGTAGAGCAAGGATTGCCCTATCAGGTTTGTGATGTCACCGATACAGATGCAGTCACGGCCGCCTTTGATGCCGCTCGTGCTGCACACGGTCCTGTAGCGGTAATGGTGGCCAACGCAGGTGCCGCATCAAGCGTCCCTTTTGCAAAACTTACCCCTGATGCCTTAAATGAAATGATGTCTGTCAACTTGAATGGCGTTATTAATTGTTGGCAAGCTGCGTTGCCAGACATGAAAGCAACAGGTTGGGGTCGTATGATTGCAATCGCTTCGACAGCAGG
Source organism: Rhodobacteraceae bacterium ASP10-04a (assembly GCA_000981705.1). Classification (GTDB taxonomy): domain Bacteria; phylum Pseudomonadota; class Alphaproteobacteria; order Rhodobacterales; family Rhodobacteraceae; genus Planktomarina; species Planktomarina antarctica. Next base: position 12,620 of record LAQD01000014.1, on the reverse strand, counting down.
TTTGCGTGGGTATCCCTATGTCAGCGCCTATTGCGCTGCAAAGCACGCCGTTGTGGGGCTCACACGATCGTTAGCGCGGGAATTGGCACGCACAGGCATTACTGTAAATGCGATCTGCCCAGGGTTCATAGAAACACCACTATTGGATCGATCCATTGCAAAAATTACTAAGGCTACAGGCATGAGCACAACAGAAGCGGCCCAGGCCTTGAGGGCTGACAATCCCCAAGGCCGGTTCATTCAAACAGATGAAGTTGCAGGTACTGCCTTTTGGCTTTGCACCGATGCAGCGCGTTCCATAAATGGGCACGCCCTTACCCTTTCAGGAGGAGAGATATGATCCCGCAGCCAGTCATTCCTAAAGAACCAATGTCGAAAACGCGCCTGCGCTTGTGGTTGAAACTTCTCAAAACCAGCAGCCGGATCGAAGCAAAACTACGGCGTCGTTTTCGCGATGAGTACTCGACCACCCTACCCCGCTTTGATGTAATGGCAGCCCTATCGCGTTTTCCCGATGGTTTGAAAATGAGCGATCTGTCCGATCTCCTGCGAGTATCCAATGGCAACGTCACAGGCATCGTCGACAGGCTAACAAATGATGGACATGCATTGCGCGTGGCTGTCCCCAGTGATCGTCGTGCGCAATTGGCTCGGCTGACACCCACGGGACAGACCGCCTTTACCAAATTGGCTCAAGCCCATGAAGCTTGGCTGGATGAATTTTTTAAGGGATTGGACGTTGATGATGCGACCAACCTCCATGTTTTACTTGGAAAAACAGAAAGGGAAATCGATGCGCACTGACGTAGCACATTTTCAATGCCAGATTTCTGGCGGGATCGCGTTTGTAAACCTAAACCGACCCGACCGAAAGAACCCCCTGACTTTTGAAAGCTATGCAGAACTACGCGACTGGTTCCGCGATCTTGTATATGCCGACGATGTCCATGCCGTAGTTTTCAGGTCTAACGGTGGGAATTTTAGTTCTGGCGGCGATGTGCATGAAATCATCGGGCCATTGACCAAAATGTCGATGAAAGAGCTTCTGCAATTCACTCGTATGACCGGCGATCTTGTTAAAGCGATGATACATTGCGGAAAACCCATCATAGCAGCGATTGATGGCATTTGCGTTGGTGCAGGTGCGATTATAGCCATGGCTTCTGACCTTCGCATCGCAACCCCGTCTGCAAAGGTAGCGTTTCTGTTCAACCGTGTTGGTTTGGCAGGTTGTGACATGGGGGCTTGCGCCATCCTGCCCCGGATCATTGGACAAGGGCGTGCGGCTGAACTGCTTTATCTCGGGCGGTCGATGAGTGCAGACGAAGGCGAACGTTGGGGGTTCTTCAACAATATTGTTGAGGCGGACGCCTTAGAAACAACAGCCACTGATATGGCGAAACGGATTGTTTCTGGACCTACATTTGCCAATTCGATCACCAAAACGATGTTGGCCCAGGAATGGTCAATGACCATCGATCAGGCGATCGAAGCCGAGGCACAGGCCCAAGCGCTTTGTATGCAAGGCAACGATTTCATACGAGCATATGATGCGTTTGTCGCGAAAGAAAAACCAGCTTTTGGAGGTGATTGATGGCCGATCGTTCTTTTCTAACATGGCCGTTCTTTGACGATAGCCACCGTGTTTTAGCGGACAGGTTAGACGACTGGGCACAAGCCAATTTATCGCAACTAGATCACAGTGATACAGATGCGACATGTCGCAGCCTCGTTCAGATGATGGGCGATGCGGGTTGGTTGGAACACTCCGCCTCAGAGACCGGAGTATTTGACGTCCGCACATTGTGTTTAATCCGCGAAACATTGGCGCGTCACGATGGTTTGGCTGATTTCGCATTTGCAATGCAGGGTCTAGGAACCGGTGCGATTACACTGTTTGGGACGCAGACACAAAAGGCAACCTGGCTCATGAAAACCCGTTCGGGTCGTGTAATATCAGCCTTTGCATTGACTGAGCCACAGTCAGGTTCTGACGTTGCCAATTCGACAATGACGGCGACGCGCGACGGTGACTTTTATGTTCTAAATGGGGAGAAAACCTGGATCTCCAACGGCGGCATTGCTGATGTTTACACAGTGTTTGCCCGCACAGGTGAAGCCCCGGGGGCAAAAGGTTTGTCAGCGTTTATTGTGCCCGCTGACACCCGAGGGCTGAACATCAAAGAACGGCTTGACACAATTGCGCCACATCCGTTGGCGACACTTGAGTTCGAAAACTGTCGCGTCCCTGTCGTAGATATGATTGGGGCACCCGGGCAAGGATTTAGGATCGCAATGTCAGTTTTAGATGTGTTCCGTTCAACCGTTGCTGCAGCCGCCCTTGGCTTTGCGCGGCGTGCCCTTGATG
>LAQD01000014.1:7794-10170 GCA_000981705.1 Rhodobacteraceae bacterium ASP10-04a | reverse complement strand
GACATCGATGCCGCCGCCCTTTTGATTTACCGTGCTGGCTGGACCAAGGACAGCGGTGCGCCGCGCATCACACGCGAGGCGGCAATGGCCAAGTTGTTTGCCACTGAACAGGCCCAAGTGATTATTGATAAAGCGGTCCAACTTCATGGCGGTGATGGTGTCCGCACAGGTCAAACTGTTGAGCGGCTTTACCGAGAAATTCGCGCCTTACGTATCTATGAGGGGGCCTCTGATGTGCAAAAGATCATCATCGCGCGTCAGACTTTGGGTGCTCACAAGGAAGGTCCATAATCATGGCTCATGCGTCAGCCCACACAGATACTTTTGCATACGATAACCTGCCAACCATCGATACTTGGCCAGAGCTTTTGTTAGATGGTTTTGATTATCCTGATCATCTGAACGCAGGAACCGAGTTGACTGATGCGATGGTCATAAAGGGCTTTGGTGATCACACTGCGTTGATCGGAAATGGCCGCCGCCGCACCTACAAAGAGTTAACTGATTGGACAAATCGCATTGCCCACGTCCTTGTCGACGACATGGGAGTTGAGCCCGGTAACCGCGTTTTGATTAGATCGGCAAATAATCCTGCAATGGTCGCCTGCTGGCTCGCCGCAACCAAGGTTGGTGCTGTAGTGGTCAACACAATGCCTATGTTGCGTGCCAGTGAACTGAGCAAATACGTCAACAAGGCAAATATCGCTTTTGCCCTTTGCGACACACGTTTGATGGAAGAGCTAGAGGTTTGCGCTGCAAGCAATCCGACTTTAAAAAAGGTGATGGGTTTTGATGGTACATCAAATCACGAGGCCGAATTAGACAAATTGGCATTGGAAAAATCTGTACGATTTGAGGCCGTACAAACAGCCAAAGATGATGTTGCGTTGTTAGGCTTCACATCCGGCTCCACAGGCGACCCAAAAGCAACAATGCACTTTCACCGCGACTTGCTGATCATCGCAGATAGCTACGCCAAAGAAGTTTTAGGCGTGGTGCCAGAAGATATTTTCATTGGGTCCCCTCCACTCGCTTTCACCTTCGGCCTTGGTGGACTTGCCATTTTCCCACTTCGGTTTGGCGCAGCAGCGACCTTGCTGGAAAATGCAAGCCCCCCCAACATGATCGAGATCATCGAAAAATACCGCGCAACCGTTTGCTTTACGGCCCCGACCGCCTACCGTGCAATGTTGCGCGCGATGGATGAAGGCGCGGATTTATCGTCCCTCAGAGCTGCTGTGTCTGCGGGCGAAACACTGCCAGCTCCAGTTTATAATGAATGGATAGCCAAGACAGGCAAGCCGATGCTGGATGGTATTGGCGCTACTGAAATGCTGCATATCTTTATCTCAAACCGGTTTGATGATCATCGCCCCGCCTGTACGGGGAAACCCATCACCGGTTATATAGCCAAAGTCATCGCAGAAGACGGGGCAGAACAACCACGCGGAACCCCCGGACGTCTCGCCCTGAAAGGCCCTACTGGATGTCGCTACTTGGGTGGTCATCGGCAAGAAGAATATGTGAAGGATGGCTGGAACATCTCAGGCGATACATTTGTCCAAGACGACGACGGGTATTTCCATTTCTCTGCACGCAACGACGATATGATCGTCTCATCTGGTTACAACATCGCAGGTCCCGAAGTCGAAGCTGCGTTATTAGCCCATGAATTAGTGAAAGAATGCGCAGTCATTGCTGCTCCTGATCCAGAGCGCGGCTTTGTCGTTGAGGCCCATATCATACTGGCCGAAAATGCAACGCGCGACGCAGCGCAGGCAAAAGCGCTTCAGGATCATGTCAAAGTTATGCTTGCGCCTTTCAAATACCCACGCAGTATTGTATTTACAGACACCTTACCCAAAACTGCGACTGGAAAAATTCAGCGTTTTTTACTGAAGCCTCAGGGAAACGCCTAAACATCTATATATCGAACCATCCACCGCATCGGTATCTTCTTTGCGGTGGCTTAAATACCAAAGGCAAAACGCCTGTACTAAAATATAAAAGACACAATCTATAATGGGGAAATCACTATGAAACTGAAATCACTTATTCTTACGACAGCCCTTGCGGCACTCGCCGGTGGCGCATCTGCCGAAGGCATCAAGGTTGGCATGATCACCACGCTTTCGGGCGGCGGCGCTGGATTGGGCATCGATGTCCGTGATGGATTCATGCTGGCTATTGGGCAGTCGGATCGTTCTGATATCGAGGTCGTCATCGAAGACGATCAACGTAAACCTGATGTCGCTGTTCAACTTGCCGACAAGATGATCCAATCTGAAAAAGTCGACATAATGACAGGGATCATTTGGTCGAACCTTGCAATGGCAGTGGTCCCAAGTGCAACAGCGCAAGGCAAATTTTACCTTT
>LAQD01000014.1:3243-7711 GCA_000981705.1 Rhodobacteraceae bacterium ASP10-04a | reverse complement strand
GCCAAGGGTGTAGGCTACAAAAATAGCTTTATTATGGCCCCTAACTACCCAGCGGGACAAGACGCGCTGACCGGCTACAAGCGGATGTACCAAGGTGCGTTGGCTGGCGAAATCTTCACTAAACTTGGCCAGACAGATTACGCTGCAGAAATTGCACAAATCCGCGCATCTGGCGCTGACAGCGTGTTCTTTTTCTTACCAGGCGGTATGGGAATTTCATTCTTGAAGCAATATGCGGACAGTGGCGTCGATCTTCCAGTTGTTGGCCCTGCGTTTTCCTTTGACCAAGGTATCCTGCAAGCCGTTGGCGATGCAGCACTTGGTGTCATCAACACCAGCCAATGGAATAAAGACATCGACAATGCGACCAACGCCGCTTTTGTTGAAACTTTTCAGGCTGAATATGGTCGCCTGCCTTCCCTTTACGCCAGCCAAGGCTTTGATACGGCCAACCTACTCATCTCTGCTTTGGAAACAGCACATCCTGACGATGCAGATGCATTCCGTGCAGCGCTGGAAGCTGCCAACTTTGACAGCACACGTGGTGATTTTGAATTCGGGCCAAACCATCATCCGGTCCAAGACATCTATGCCCGCGAAGTGATCAAAGAAGGTGATGTTTACACGAACAAGATTATTGGTGTTGCCCTTGAAAATCGCGGCGACGCTTACGCTGCCAATTGTTCATTTTAAGTTGAAATAAGTCTGGGGGAGGTTTGCTTTCCCCAGACACCAACACGGGTTCCACTACTTATGTCCACGATTTTGATCATTGAGCAGATATTAAACGGCCTGCAATCTGGCATTATGCTGTTCCTGATGGCGGCGGGCCTGACGCTTATCTTTGGCGTCATGGGATTAATCAACTTAGCCCATGGATCACTTTACATGATTGGCGCATTTGCGGCTGCGGCAGTAGCCGGGCTTACAGGATCGTTTGCATTGGCCTTGATTGCTGCAATGGCTGCAGCTGCTCTTGCTGGCGTACTTGTAGAAATGCTGGTGATACGAAGGCTTTACGCGACTGATCACCTCGATCAGGTCCTTGCAACCTTCGCCCTGATATTGATTTTCTCTGAAGGCACACGCTGGGCCTTTGGGTCATTTCCTCTCTTTTTGGACATCCCAGATTACCTGTCTGGACCAGTGACCTTACCGGGTGGAATCCAATACTCCTTATACCGTTTGGTTCTGATTTGTATCGGGTTGCTTGTCGCAATAGGCCTTGGCCTTTTGATCACCCGCACGCGGATCGGCACCCAAGTTCGCGCCGGTGAAAATGATCGCGAGATGATTGCAGCACTTGGCGTTGATATCTCAAAACTTTATACTCTAGTCTTTGCACTCGGCGCAGCCCTCGCTGGATTGGCAGGCGCACTCGTTGGTGCAATCCAATCGGTCCAAGTAGGAATGGGCGAACCCGTCTTAATCCTTGCTTTTGTGGTCATTGTGATTGGTGGTATCGGCTCGATTAAGGGTGCCCTCATCGGTTCGCTATTGGTTGGATTAACCGACACGTTAGGTGGTGTCTTCCTGCCTCAACTGTTCAAGTTATTCATGGAACCTTCAGCTGCGCAAACCTCTGGGTCCGCTCTGGCGTCGATGGCGATTTACATCCTGATGGGCGCTGTCTTGATTTGGCGACCGACTGGCCTGTTTGGAGCAAGCACATGATCCGTGAACGTTATCTGAATGGATTGGTGCTCGTACTTTTACTCGCCGTGCCTCTATGGGCCCTGATCAACGACCAACCCTTTACAATCACACTCGCAACACGCGCAGCGATCTTTGCGCTGGCTGCCGTTGGCTTAAATATTGCGCTCGGCTTAGGCGGTTTGGTCAGTCTAGGGCATGCAGCGTTTTTTGGAATTGGTGGTTACGCGATGGGTATCCTCGCCTATCACGCTCAGACATACACCCCCGTTATGGAGCTTCCCTTTGTGATCGAGGGCACCAAATCCATGCCGATAATTTGGCTGGTAGCGATGGTGACGTCGGGAACCGCGGCCCTACTCATCGGGTTATTGTCATTGCGCACCACTGGTGTTTATTTCATTATGATCACGCTCGCTTTCGGGCAGATGTTCTATTTCTTCTCAATTAGCTGGATAGCTTACGGCGGAGAGGACGGCTTATCGATCTATATTCGCAATGACTTTCCCGGGCTAAACACCCTGGTTCCGATTAACTTTTTTGCCATCTGTTTTACTCTCCTATGTCTGGTGCTGTTCATAAATGGATTGGTTGCACGATCCCCCTTTGGCTTGGCCCTAAACGCGGCACGTCAGGCGCCTCAGCGTGTTCAGACAGTTGGGTTGGACCCACAACGCCTTAAGTTGGTGGCGTTTGTACTATCAGGCGTGATTACCGGATTGGCGGGAGCATTGTTTGCCGACCTCAATCGCTTTGTGAGCCCCACGATGTTCAGTTGGCAAACGTCTGGCGAAATCATGATCTTTGTTATTCTTGGTGGTACGGCGCGTTTGTGCGGGCCGGTCGTTGGTGCGGTTGTCTTTGTGATGCTCGAACATGCTCTTGGCGGGTTAAGTGAATATTGGCACATTTACCTTGGTGCCCTTCTGTTGCTTGTGGTGCTCTTCGCGCGCGGCGGCTTGGTTGGCCTCATCTCTGGACGTGCGGTGGCGCATGACTGATCCAATTCTAGCCACGCACAACTTACAAAAATCGTTCGGTGCGTTAAAAGCCACTGACAACGTGTCGATCGATCTGTACCCTGGTGAAATACACGCCATTATCGGTCCAAATGGCGCGGGTAAATCCACATTGATCGCCCAAATCTGTGGAGAATTAAAACCCAACGCAGGACGTATCGAGTTGTTAGGCCAAGACGTCACACATACCAACACCCTGACACGGGCTAAGGCTGGCATTGGTCGCACCTTCCAAATTTCAGCCTTGGCAATGGAGGATACGGTTTTGCAAAACGTCTTGCTGGGCGCTGTTGGGGCCGTTGGGTCCCCATGGCGATTTTTATTCCCCGTTCTGGCTGATAAACTATTGTATTCAAAAGCAAATGATGCTTTAAAACGTGTTGGCTTACAAGGTGACGCGGCACGACGAACATCAGATTTAAGTCACGGGCAAAGACGACAGTTAGAAGTCGCCGTAGCTTTGACACTCGAACCCAAGGCCTTTGTCATGGATGAACCGATGGCAGGTTTAGGGGCCGAAGGTTCTAAAACGCTCACTGGTTTTTTGAATGGTTTACGCGACGAAGCGCCAATCCTTTTAGTGGAACATGACATGGACGCCGTCTTTGCGTTAGCAGACCGCATTAGTGTGTTGGTCTACGGCCAAATCATTGAAACTGGCACTGTTGACCAAATTCGATCCAGCAAAGCTGTGCGCGAAGCCTACCTAGGGAGTGACACATGAGCCTTCTCACGCTGCAAAATGTTAAGGCCAGCTATGGGTCATCTGAAGCACTGTTTGATATCAATTTAAGCGTATCAGAGGGCGAAGTTGTCGCTTTGATGGGACGCAACGGTATGGGCAAAAGCACAACTGTCAAAACAATATGCCGAATGATCCCCGCATCCGGCCAACTCACCTTCGATGGCCAAGACCTAAGTAGCCTTGCCAGCCATCAAGCTGCCCGTTTGGGCATCGGCCTTGTACCAGAAGGACGGCGCTGCTTTGCCGACCTTACCGTCACGGAAAACCTGCAAGCGGCATCCCGAAGCGGCCCGTGGGATTTGGCACGTGTAACGACACTGTTTCCCCGTTTGGATGAGCGCAAGCGCCAGCGCGCAAACACATTGTCAGGGGGAGAACAGCAGATGGTCGCAGTGGCACGCGCACTCATGACCAATCCACGTTTGCTAATACTTGATGAAGCCACCGAAGGTCTTGCGCCGATTGTACGGCAAGAAATATGGGGGGCCATAGCCCAACTCAAAAACGAAACTGGAATGGCCATTATTGTGATAGACAAATCTTTGACCGAGTTGGCACAGGTCTGTGACCGCGCCACAATTCTTGAACGGGGCAAGACTGTATGGGACGGTTTGATGACGGACTTAACCCTTGATATTTCTGAACGACTGATTGGGGTTTAGATGATGTTCGAAATCCGACAAAAAGTACTTTTCAGGCACTGCGATCCGGCTGGGATTGTGTTTTTTCCCCGGTATTTCGAAATGATGAACGATTGCGTCGAAGCATTCTTTGATCAAGGTCTGAATTGCCCGTTTGAGCAATTTCACCAAACTGCTGGCATTCCCACAGCCACCATCACGACAACCTTCACCAGCCCCGGCCGCCATGGTGATATGTTAGATCTGAGGTTGAATGTGACACGGGTTGGTCGGGCAAGTTTTGACTACGAAATGAGTTGCTATTGTGGAAAAGTACAACGTTTTTTGACCAACGCAACCCTTGTTCAAATCGACTTGAACGGTAAACCAACACCACTACAAAATAGCATCAAACAGCGATTAATTGACTT
>LAQD01000014.1:2846-3139 GCA_000981705.1 Rhodobacteraceae bacterium ASP10-04a | reverse complement strand
TTGGAACAAAGATAAGATTTTTGAATCCAAAGAATTCGTACCGCAGATGCACCAAGCTCTACTGAACATTGTCGACATCGTGGTTGCCGCGGGTGGGAAGCCATCAGATGTCGTTCGCCTGACGTGGTTTGTAACGGACAAGGCCACTTACGTCGAGAACCAGCGCGCTGTCGGAGCTGCCTATCGTGAAGTCTTTGGAAAACACTTCCCTGCGATGTCAATGTTGGTGGTTACTGGTTTGGTAGAAGATGACGCCTTGGTCGAGATTGAGGCGACAGCTCAGCTAAACTGAT
>LAQD01000014.1:1625-2681 GCA_000981705.1 Rhodobacteraceae bacterium ASP10-04a | reverse complement strand
ATCCAAGACTAGCGTCAACTTTTGATTCCAGTTTTAGGATGAAAGGTGTCGGTTTATTCCGGCGCTCTTTATTAAGAATTAGTAGCTCTTAGCTTATAAAAGCCGCATAGTACCTACATGCTGTAGATGTCTTCGCAAACTGCATCACCTAACATCTAAGGAATTACGAGAGGGCTAGTTATGAAGCACAAAGTAAAGTTAAGCCGTCGGCAATTGTTAATATTTGCCTCAAGCACAATGGTAACTAGTCCGTTAATAGCCCTAGCAGGTAAACAATCCATAGATATTCATGTGGTTAAAAATCCGCAATGTGGCTGCTGCAACGCATGGATCAAAATCTTAAAAGACCAAGGTTTCAATGTTACAACTGAAGATCGCTCTGGGAGCCTTCTAGCTGAGTTTAAGATTGTGAATGGTATCCCCAAAAATATGATGTCTTGTCATACCGCTAAAATTGGGGACTATTTCATCGAAGGACACGTACCAGTTAGCGACATAAGACGCCTTACAGCTGAGCGCCCCGATGCTTTAGGGTTAGCAGTGCCAGCAATGCCTTATGGTTCACCCGGAATGGGGCCTGAGGAAAAGCGGGAAGCATATGATGTATTCCTAGTCATGAATGATGGAGCCGCACAGGTGTTTCAGCATTATCCGCAAGCAGGAATACCTGTTTAAGACTGCCCTAATCTTGGCTTAATTCTTCATCACCTAGACCATACCCCCCTGGCACCCCGACTTTACAGAATAGGATTCCCTGTAAGGCTAGTCTTACTAATTTGGACGGATAAATTTAGTTTAGGACTTTTTTTAAGGTTAAGCCCCTGCCCTTGCTCTACCCCCCTTCGGCTTGAGCATCTCGAACGCTTCTAAAAAAGCACCTCCAGTCAGATGACGCCTGTGCCTGGCTCACTGGCGGAGTGCGCGATTCCATTCGCAGGCTGAAGTATCAGCCACCAGCTTTCTAGGGTTTGCGAGCATAACTTGATTTTTCAATCGCTGAAAGGCTGTCGATCTGACCTTGTATTGGCTCCCTTGCCAATGCAAAAAAGGCTGCAC
>LAQD01000014.1:1362-1470 GCA_000981705.1 Rhodobacteraceae bacterium ASP10-04a | reverse complement strand
CATACACTCCTCTCCCGTGCGTTATGAAGATATTAGACGCGCACACGCAAATGAATATGTGCAGCGAGTGGCAACAGGGGCGCTATTGCGAGAAGAAGTTCGACAAAT
>LAQD01000014.1:459-1285 GCA_000981705.1 Rhodobacteraceae bacterium ASP10-04a | reverse complement strand
CATGCCATGCAGCTGGCGGCACACATCACGCACATTATTCTCATGGATCAGGGTTTTGTGTGTTCAATGATTTAGCATTTACTGCTCTAAATTTAATTGAACACGACCTAGTTGAGACTGTTCTAATCTTAGACCTGGACGTACACCAAGGCGATGGGACGATCGACATATGCCATGGCAAGCGTGGTATCTATACCTGTTCGTTGCACTGCGAGAAAAACTTTCCATTTCAAAAGCGTCAAGGCACTCATGACGTACCGCTTGATTGCCACTTGGAAGATAATGCATATCTGGATCAGCTGCACCGGACCCTCGGTGATATCTCCAGAGACTTCACACCCCAGCTCGTCTTATACGATGCGGGCGTTGATGTGTTCTTGGGTGATCAATTGGGGAATTTAGATTTGACGCTAGAGGGTATCTTCAAACGCGATTGTATTGTCTTGGAGCATTTTAAGAATTTTAATATCCCAATCGCAACCGTCATAGGAGGCGGCTACAGCCCGTCTGACACTGACATTGCCCGGCGGCATTTATCTATATTTCGTGCAGCTACTAATATATTTTAATCCATTCGCCGATTTGGAATTCATGCACTAACTCTCAAAGGGGTAATTAAAGACCACGGAGCTCACTTAGGCTAAACACTCATATTATTTTGGGTACTAGGTAGGTCTGATCGCAGGTGCTTTCATCTAGACAGAAACACAACGATAGTATTAGGCGTATTAAACATTGTTATTCAATGAGATGGGTGAATACGGCGGGGTTAGCCTATGTGAAATAACAATAACAATTAAACTCCCTATGGCAGACGAGCTACCAA
>LAQD01000014.1:0-131 GCA_000981705.1 Rhodobacteraceae bacterium ASP10-04a | reverse complement strand
CGTCATAGCTCAAAACCAAGTGTATTATGCCATTTGTGATGCCACCACAGATGCACAATTAAAGCAGTTCTATGTTAATGAGTTACAACGCCTGCTTGGGGCTGACGAAAATGATATTGCCACTAGCCTAC
>LAQD01000056.1:16889-18534 GCA_000981705.1 Rhodobacteraceae bacterium ASP10-04a | reverse complement strand
AGAGAGACAGGGATTCGAACCCTGGGTACCCTTGCAGGTACAACGGATTTCGAATCCGTCCCGTTCGTCCACTCCGGCACCTCTCCGCGCTGATCTATTATTGGGGTTTACGCATGCAAACCCGGGCGTGCAAGGTCGATTATGGATTGAAGTTTCGACGAAGCGTAATAGATTGAGATTTTAAACATGGGAGTAGAAAAATGGCTTATATAAGACGACTAGGTCTAGTTATTTTTGCTTTAGTTCTAGCGGCCTTGCCTGCACAATCTGCGGATCGTGAGGAGATTATCGATTTCATGGAAGTCACTGGTTTTGATGTCTCGTTGGAATCCCTGCGCGCTTCGGCTCGAGATGCACCCTCCATGCTGGGTTTGGATGCGGAAGATTTTGGGCTGAGCTGGACCCGGCTTGCGGATCGTTTGTTTGAACCTGAGGCTTTGAAGCTAGACGCTTTGGAAATATTACAACAGGCTTTGCAGGATAATGTTCTAATGCATGCCGCTGAGTTTTATGCGTCAGATCTTGGGCAGCGGTTGGTCGTTGCCGAAAATGAGAGTCATTTTGTAGATATTGCGAAAAAGCGGAAAGAAGGTGAGATGTTGGCCGCTGGGCTAACCGCGCGTTCCTCTCCCCAGCCTCAGTACTTTCTTGATATGGCCGAGAGTATTGGATCTGTTGGAGCCGGTATTAAGTCATACCGCGAAGTCCAGGTGCGGTTTATGATGGCGGCCATGGCTGCTGGATTAATCGAGCAGCGTTTTGATGAAAAGAGCCTAAGAAAGTTATTGGCTCAACAGGATGATGAAGCCCGCGCTGCGATCAGCAATTATTTGATTACTTCCAATGCTTACACTTACCGTGATTTCACTGATGTAGAGGTGGAAGCATACCGTGACGCATTGGCTAAAGATAAAATGATGCAAGTCTATTCACTTATGAACGCTATCCACTATACTATAATGGCTGATCGCTATGAGAAAATGGCGAGTGAGATGGTCAAGTTAACCCCGAGCCAAGAACTCTGAATCGTCTTGACTCTGTTGGTCTTGGCATGGATAAGCGCCGAACATTGTCCTCATGGGCTGTGTTTAGTGTAATACGTCTATAAATTAGGCGCGCAGCCTCAGGTGGCCTCGGCCAAAACTCCCAAAATGGGGACCAAAAGGCGCGAAAAAAAAAGGAAACGCAAATGTTTGCGGTAATGAAAACCGGCGGCAAGCAATATCGGGTACAATCTGGTGATGTTTTGCGCGTTGAAAAGCTGGCAGCTAATGCTGGCGAATTAATCCAATTTAATGAAGTTTTAATGGTAGGTAGCACTGTTGGTGCGCCAATGATCGAGGGAGCCGGCGTTCAAGCTGAAGTCATCGACCAGATCAAAGGTCCAAAAACAATTAATTTTGTTAAGCGTCGCCGGAAGCACTCTTCCAAGCGTACAAAAGGGCACCGCCAAAAACTGACCTTAGTGCGTATCAAGGATATTCTGGAAAAGGGAGCTGGGAAGTCCGGTGTTAAAGCTGCGATTGGAGCCGGCTCTGTTCCTTACGTTTCCTTAGCTGTTGTTGAGGTTGCGCCTGTAGTTGAAAAACCAGCTGCCAAAAAAGCAGCGCCAGCAGCGGTCAAAAAACCAGCAGCGGTAAAAAAA
>LAQD01000056.1:12445-16823 GCA_000981705.1 Rhodobacteraceae bacterium ASP10-04a | reverse complement strand
CAGCGGCTAAAAAACCAGCAGCAAAAAAACCAGCAGCTAAAAAGGAGTAATCACAGATGGCACATAAAAAAGCAGGTGGTTCATCCCGGAATGGTCGTGACTCAGCGGGTCGTCGCCTGGGCGTTAAATTATATGGTGGGCAGGATGTTATTCCAGGCAACATCATCGTACGCCAGCGCGGAACAAAATTCTGGCCAGGCGCAGGCGTAGGCATGGGTAAAGATCACACGATTTTTGCTGTAGTCGAAGGAAATGTAAAATTTCACAAGGGTCTCAAAAGCCGTCAATTTATTTCGGTCGTGCCAGCGGCGGAAGCCGCTGAATAAACCGACCCTACAAGGCTCAAGTATTGAAGGGATCGGCTGAAAAGCTGGTCCCTTTCTTAATTCCAACTGTTGGCCGAAACAATGCATGATGTGATAGGGAAAAGAACCTTTACGTCTGTCATATCTGGAGACCCAGGATGCCCGTTGAAATAATTGCTTTGATCATATTCGCTGTGTCGCAAATTGGTACGCCAGGCCCGGCAAATATGGCGCTTCTGGCTACCGGTGCCGGCTATGGACTACGACGGGCTTTACCATTCGTTGCAGGTGTTGTTGTGGGCAAGCAGCTTATTATTTGGCCACTTGGTTTTGGATTGATGCAGCTTGCAGATAGTTGGCCAGTAGTATTTTCGGTTATGAAATATATTTCTGCGGCTTATATAATTTACTTAGCTTGGCGCGTGGCTAATATGCGTTTGAAGGTAAACAAGAGCGTGGGATCGCCTCCTGGTTTTGTTGCGGGCTTGGTTGTTCATCCATTGAACCCCAAAGCCTGGGGAATGATCACGACAGCGTTTACCAGCTTTGTGATTGCGGGTGCTGGTACCTTCGCTGCTACTTTTAGTGTAGCTGTCGTGTTGTTATCGTGCCAAATGCTTTTGCATCCTTTATGGGCTGGAGCTGGTCAATTGATTGCAAATACGATTCAGGGCACCCGTGCAGAACGAGTTGTGTTTGTCACTTTGGCTTTGTTGACTATTGTCACCGTTTTTTATGCGCTGTTTGGGGTACTTTAACCCCATGATTAAGCCTATTCGCACGCAGCCTACACTGCTGACAAACCGCTTGGTTCTGCGTCCTATCAGGAAATCTGATGTGGGGCTTATTGGACTTTATGCGAGTGATATTCGGGTCTCTGGCCCTACACGTTCGATTCCGCACCCTCTACCCCCGGGTGCTGCAGAGGCTTTTGTTGAGCAGGCTCAGAATCCTGCTAGGAGTGACGATGTTTGGATCTTAGATGGATCAGATTCTGATTTGGCAGAGGTTGTTGGTGTCATTGGGTTAAAACGGCTGGATAGGCGTCAGGGCGAGCTGGGCTATTGGTTGGCTCCTGCCTATTGGAATATGGGGTTGGCTCGTGAGGCAGTGCGAGCTTTGATTTCGCTTAACCCGCAGGTAAGCAAGACGATGTTTGCAGAAGTGTTTCAAGATAATGTCCGCTCGGCTCGGGTGCTAACAGATATGGGGTTTTCCTATTTGGGCGATGCTGAGTCTTATTGTGTTGCTCGAAAAACTACCGTTGCCACTTGGACATATCTAAGAAATATGGAGTGAGAGATGAACGACGATTGCTCCTTTGCCCTGATCACCGCGCGCCTTTTAATACGTGAGTTGCGGCCTGATGATTGGCAGGCGATGCAGCGGATCGGTGGGCACCCATCTGTGGCGCCTATGTTGGCAACTGTCACATCGCCTTGGGCCGAGGATGCAGTAAAAACTTGGATAGCGTGCAGTTTATTTCGCGGGCGTTTGGGGTTTCGAGCGGCTGTTGTTTTGCCGGAGGTTGGTGTGATTGGCTCAATTGGCTTGGGCAAAGCGCCGGGGCCAGGGGTGCAAAACTGCGCTTATTTCATTGATCCTGCCTATTGGGGCCAAGGATATGCCAGTGAAGCGATGCGGAGCTTTTTAAAGACCTTTGGTCTAAGATTTGATCTTGATGAGATTGAGGCGGATCATTTTGACGATAATCCCGCAAGTGGCTCCGTTTTGCGCAAATTGGGATTTAAACAATCCGGGACTGGGATGGCTAAATCGCTGGCAAGGCTTGAGCCTGCGGCCGTTACCCTCTATCGGCTGAAGCTAGAAGAATTAAGGGCGTAAACATGAAATTTCTCGACCTAGCCAAAGTAACGATCCGATCCGGTAGCGGCGGTGGTGGGGCTGTGTCCTTTCGACGTGAAAAATATGTTGAATTTGGTGGTCCTGATGGTGGAGATGGAGGGCGCGGTGGTGATGTAATTGTTGAGTCTGTTCAGGGTCTTAACACTTTAATAGACTTTCGATACCAGCAGCACTTTTTTGCTAAAAATGGCCAGCATGGTATGGGTAAGCAGCGTACCGGTAGAGGCGGTGAAGATATTATATTAAAGGTTCCGGTCGGCACACAAATCATGGATGAGGATGGCGAGACTATTTTGTTCGATTTGACTGAGATTGGTCAGAAAGTTATTATTGCAAAAGGTGGTAATGGTGGCTTTGGAAATTTATATTTCAAATCGTCTACTAATCAAGCGCCGCGCCGTGCTAATGCTGGGCTTGCTGGCGTGGAACGTGAACTTTGGTTGAACCTGAAATTGATAGCAGAAGTAGGCCTTGTGGGCTTGCCTAATGCTGGTAAGTCAACCTTCTTGGGTGAAACCACCAATGCCTCCCCTAAAATCGCTGACTATGCATTTACAACTCTCTATCCAAGCCTCGGGGTCGCACAGATCGACGATGAGCAATTTGTAATTGCAGATATCCCTGGTTTGATTGAGGGGGCTCATGAGGGCCGTGGCATAGGAGATCGGTTTTTGGGGCATATTGAACGATGTGCGGTCTTGCTGCATATTGTTGATGGAACGTCTGACAGTATTGGGCAGGATTATAATACAATTATGCATGAATTAGAGGCATATGGCGGTGGTTTGATTAATAAACCAAGGATTACGGTTCTTAATAAGATTGATGAATTGGATGGAGATGATCTCGATTTTGCACTAAGCGCTTTGCGGGGGGCGTCTGGTGGTCAACCGGTTTTGGCTATGTCAGGTGGTACTGGTGAGGGAACGGCCGAGGTTCTACGCACCTTGATGGCACGAATTCAAAATGTGCGTTCGGAGGAACCGGAGGCGCCGACGTGGCGACCTTAGATAAAGCCAAACGTATTGTTGTTAAAATCGGCTCTGCACTTTTAGTAGATTTGAACAGTGGTGCTTTACGTCAACAGTGGCTTGCGTCTTTGGCACAAGATATTGCCTGGCTTCGTGCCAAGGGCATCGATGTTGTTATCGTTTCGTCAGGTTCAATAGCCCTTGGGCGTGCAGTGCTTGGTTTGGGGCCAACAGCACTGACTTTGGAACAAAGCCAAGCTGCCGCTGCGGTTGGCCAAATTCAATTGGCCCGGGCTTATGAACAACATTTGGCCCCGCACAGCGTCATCACCGCTCAGGTTTTAGTGACCTTAGAAGACAGTTCTGACCGCCGCCGCTATCTTAATTCGCGCGCTACGCTTGGACAATTGTTACTTTATGGTGTGGTGCCTATTGTAAATGAAAATGATACTGTAGCCACAGATGAAATTCGCTATGGTGACAACGACCGTTTGGCGGCACAAATTGCCGTAACTGTTGGTGCAGACCATCTCATTTTATTGTCAGATGTTGATGGCTTTTATTCTGGAAATCCTAAAGATGATATTGCCGCAATTCGCTTTGATACCATTACCGAGCTGACACCCCAAATTGAAGCCATGGCTGGTGATGCGGGCTCAGGCCTATCAAAAGGTGGGATGAAAACTAAACTTATGGCCGCTAGAATGGCTATGGGTGCTGGTTGTGCCATGGCGATCACATTGGGATCACCACAGAACCCGCTCCAGACTTTGCTTAATGGAGCTAATTCAACTTGGTTTTTACCTTCGGTAGATCCAAATACCGCACGTAAAAAGTGGATTTCATCTCTAAAACCGCAGGGGATGGTAAGTATCGACGCTGGTGCTCTGCGGGCTCTTAAAGCTGGAAGAAGTCTGCTACCGGCTGGTGTTACAAAGATTTCAGGGAGCTTTTCGCGTGGGGAACTGGTTCGGATTTTAAATGATAGTGATCAGGACTTAGGTTGTGGGTTGATCGCTTTTGATAGTGGAGAGGCACAACTAATATTAGGCTGTCACACCAATGAGGTGGAAAACATATTAGGATATGCAAGCCGCGGAGCGTTGATTCACCGTGATGACATGGTCTTACAAAGCTGACGAGGAGAAGATGATGGATGTGAAGGCCACTTTAAAAGATATAGGTATTGCGGCAAAATCTGCGGCTGCAGAACTTGGATTTGCCAGCACAGAGCGC
>LAQD01000056.1:11012-12385 GCA_000981705.1 Rhodobacteraceae bacterium ASP10-04a | reverse complement strand
GCTGATGATATGGACTTCGGCCGTAATAAGGGCCTCTCTGATGCGATGCTGGATCGGTTGTTGTTGGATGAAACCCGTATCCAAAGCATAGTTGACGGATTACGTGCTGTGGCTGAACAGTCAGATCCTGTGGGACAAATTCTTGAGGATTGGCATCAACCAAGTGGACTTCACATCCAGAGAATTAGTACACCTTTAGGTGTGGTTGGAGTGATTTATGAAAGCCGTCCAAACGTCACTGCTGACGCAGGAGCGCTGTGCCTGAAGGCAGGTAATGCTGTGATTTTGCGAGGGGGGTCTGAAAGCTTTCATTCTTCTACGGCTATTCACAAGGCTATGGTTAGGGGCTTAGTCTCTGCGGGTTTGCCTCCAGCTGCTATTCAACTTGTACCTACACGCGATCGTACGGCAGTGAGTGAGATGCTCGCCATGGTGGATTATATCGATGTTATTGTCCCACGTGGTGGTAAAGGGCTTGTTGGTTTGGTTCAGCGTGAAGCACGCGTACCGGTTTTTGCGCATTTGGAGGGGATCGTGCACATCTATATTGACGCTTCCGCGGATCCACAAAAAACTCTTGATGTGGTGTTAAATGCAAAAACTCGCCGTCCTGGGATTTGCGGCGCTGCGGAATGTTTGCTCATGCATAAAGATGTGGCTGCAACCTGGGGCAAAGATGTAATAGCAGAACTTATTTTAAAAGGTGTGACCGTCGATGCTGAGATTACCCTGCAAGGGATTGCAGGTACGCAGCCAGCCGAATTGCATCATTGGGGGCATGAATTTCTAGACATGGAAATTGCAGCTAAAACTGTGGCCAATGTGGATGAAGCTATTGCCCATATCCGCACCTATGGCTCGAACCATACTGATTGTATTATGGCAGAAAATATCAAAGTAGTAGACCATTTTTTTGAGCGTCTCGATAGTGCAATTTTGATGCACAACGCCTCAACCCAATTTGCCGATGGTGGTGAATTTGGCATGGGGGCTGAAATTGGCATTGCTACTGGCAAGATGCACGCACGGGGTCCGGTTGGGGCAATGCAGCTTACTAGCTTTAAGTATCTTGTGCGCGGCAACGGCACGGTGCGCAATTAAAAGCTGAGTTTAAAATGGGCTCAGTCACGATCAATATTCGACAAAATTTAATATTACCCGCTTTATGAATCCAATATTTGATCTGATTTATTTTAGTTTTTCTGTATAAGAATCAAGACAGTCTCGCCTGAAACGTTTTCTGCCTTACCTCACGTCGCCCTTTAATAACAAAGTTCCATTTTATTTTAAATTATTTGAACGGACCGACAGGAAACGGTATCTGAATGCTATCACAAGTGCTGTCATATTATTATTGATTGCCATATAGTGCA
>LAQD01000056.1:4963-10969 GCA_000981705.1 Rhodobacteraceae bacterium ASP10-04a | reverse complement strand
TTAGATTGGGGTATCGGACAGGTGCAGTCAAATATTAATAATCATATTACAGTTAATTTCCCGGAAGCTGGAAAGGTTGTTATTGACGGTACCCGTGTTGCTTTAATTCCGCTTTATTAAATGTTGAGAATATGTTGCCAAGTGTAGTTATAATTATCAATCTCTTAGAGGGCTGGGTTTACCTGAATTCTGACCGCGCACCCCAGTCTGTATTGTGCCTATTATGAAGTTATTACCAAGTTTTGAAGTGAGGCTAGCTGAGAACGTTGCTGATCTATATGCGGTACAACGTTTGCGGTATGAAGTGTTTGTTCGCGAACTTGGTGCCAATGGCGGCGGTATTGATCACTGCTTGGGGATTGAGCGTGATGATTATGACCCACATTGTCTGCATCTGATGCTATTGGATAAGACGCGTGGGGATGTGTTAGAGGACCAGCTGGTTGGGGTTTACCGTATATTGACGATGCGGGGGGCTCAGGCTGCTGGTGGCTTCTACAGCGCCTCTGAGTTCAACCTGTCACCGTTGTTGGACAGTAAGCGGCAATTAATTGAGTTAGGTCGGTCATGCCTGCGCAAATCTTACCGAGGCGGAGAGGCAATGTTTCATTTATGGCAGGCCATGGCTGAACTGGTAGTGCAAGAAGGGGCTGAAATCTTGTTTGGAACAGCCAGCTTCATGGGTACTGATATTGTTGCGCTGTCTCAGCCGCTTTCTTTACTACACCAAAAATATTTGGTCGATCTACCTATTCGTCCCAAGGCAGTGGCCGATAGTTATGTGCCGTTGTCTCAACTTCCTGAGAGTAAGGTTGATCGGATTAAAGCTTTGAGGGCCATACCAGCCCTGATCAAAGCCTACTTGCGACTGGGTGGCGGGGTGGCTGATGGGGCTTATATTGACCATCGGTTCAATACCACGGATGTTTGCCTAGTACTTGACATCAAAACAATGAACCAACGACAGAAAGCGATTTATTTCAAGGAGCCCAAGCCATGACCTCGCCTACCTGGACGTCGGCAGATGAGCCAGAGGCCCCACCTATTTCTGCCATAGGCTGGATGCGTGTGCTTTATCGCGGTTTGATGATGGGCACCTATATCTTTGGGGGATTAGTTGCTTTATTGTTGGTACGCTTGATTGAAAAGCCGATTTATAGGGCTAAGCGCCCCTTTACGCCTAAAATCACCCAATCGGTTTGTCGCTTTGCCTTTTGGGTTTTGGGTATGCGCTTAGAGGTGATTGGTACGCCTATGCAAGGTGGTGGGGCTGCCGTAGCCAATCATACGAGCTGGTTGGATATTTTTGCGCTTAACGCCTTTGATGATATCTATTTTGTGGCTAAATCAGAAGTGGCCAATTGGCCGGTGATTGGCTGGTTGGCGCGTGCCACAGGCACGCAATTTATTGTCAGAGACCGAACCCAGGCCCTGGCACATACTCATATGTTGCAAACCCGTCTGCGCCATGGGCACAGGCTATTATTTTTTCCTGAAGGTACCTCAACCGATGGTCGACGTGTTTTGCCTTTCAAGCCAACGTTATTTCAGTCACTTTTAGCTCCAGAAATTAGTGATAAGATTTTCATCCAAGCAATTACGTTAGTTTTCCATGCGCCTGTTGGACAGGATCCACGATTTTATGGCTGGTGGGGTGATAGCAATCTGACAAGCCATTTGCTTAAGGCTTTGGCAATAAAACGACATGGTTCTGTGCAAGTGGTGTATCACGATGCTGTGGCGTCCAATACTTTTTCAGATCGTAAAGCTATGGCCCGACACCTAGAGGCTCAGGTTGCATCTGCTCTGCCATGGAAAACTGATCTGTGAGTTAACCATTACGGGCGGCAGCTAGAGCTTGGAGGCTGGTCAGAGGATTTTCAGTGTTCCAGATTTCTGGGCCAATTGCGAAGAAATCCACTCTATCGGACAGGTTTCTTATAACGTCTTGCGTTAAGCCGCCTTCAGCCACCACAGGCACTTCGATCATTTCGCTCCACCAAGACAACAATTCTGGGTCTACTTGATTGCCATCACCCAACGTGGAGGCTGCAACTGGACCAAAGCTAACATAATCGGCGCCTGCTTCGCCTGCGCCGATGCCTTGATGTCTGGAGGTATTGCAAAAGGCCCCTAAAATTACTTCATTGCCCATATCTTTGCGCAATTGGCGTAGATTGTGACCGCCGTCCATAAGATGCACACCGTCTAGTCCAAGTCGGTCTACCATCAGGGCATGACGTTCAATCACCAGCATGATGTCGCGGGTATGAGCTACATCGCGCAAGGCGTCAGCAGTCCGAGCTATTTCATCCTCATCGGTGCTGACGAGACCCAAGCGCAGGCAGGCTATGTCAACTTCGTCCAGTATCCGTGCAAGCTGCTCGGGGTAAGTTTGTAAATTTATTATGCTTGGTGTGACCAGGTATATCTGTGGCAAATCTTGAGTGCTCATCTGTTGGCTCCAAATTGGACGGTCAATCCTTGCGCTATAGCGTCACAAATTGGCTTTGGCCACCGCTTGTCGTACGAAGCTGCAGACGCTAAGACAAACTATGACAACCACATCGCTCCAGCAACCCGCATTCATCCTCATTCGGCCCCAGATGGGCGAAAACATTGGTGCTGCTGCGCGCGCCATGTGGAATTTTGGTTTGGATCATATGCGGATAGTGGATCCACGTGATGGTTGGCCCAGTCAAAAGGCGGTAGCCATGGCCAGTGGTGCTGGCCGCTTGTTAGATGAAGCTCGCCTATTTGACACAACGGCTGAAGCTTTGGCTGATACGACCTTCGTGATGGCTACCACGGCACGCCACCGAGACCTCACAAAACCAGTTTTTAGTCCCGAACATGCGATGGCTGAGGCCTGGCGGCGTATCTCAGCGGGTCAAAAAGTGGCAGTTATGTTTGGCCCTGAGCGCGCTGGATTGGAAAACGATGATATTATCAGAGCTAATGCCATTATTTCCGTACCGGTAAATCCTGAATTTGCTTCGCTTAATTTAGCGCAGTGCGTACTACTGATGAGCTATGAGTGGCAGCGGCAGGTGTCTGAGATTAGCGCTGAAACCATGGATATGACTAAGGCAGAATGGGCAAGTGGCCTTGAGGTTGAAAAGCTGGCCGAGCACTTTGAACAACGACTCGATACAGCTGGATTTTTCTTTCCAAAAACCAAAGCAACTAGTATGAAAGTTAATCTGCGCAATCTTTGGTCACGAATGCCTTTGACCAAAGCTGATGTGCAAATCTTGCATGGTACCATGCGCCAAATGGTCCGTTGGAAAGAGCGCGGTTGAATGAGCACCAGAGCAGCCCTAGATTGAGCCATAATGAAGGGGCGCCATATGTCTGATAAACGCAGTATTTTCGAAGAAGTTGGTAGCAACACTAAAATTATAGCAGCACCCGTGGGGGCGATTTCACGCGATGAATGCTCAGAGCGTGGTTGGGTGCGGATCTGGCTTTGGGCTTTGGTCGTGCTGATAGTGATTATGATCACCGTAGGTGGGCTTACACGTCTGACTGACAGTGGCTTGTCCATCACTGAGTGGGATCCTGTCATGGGCGCTGTGCCTCCACTAAGTACTGCCGCCTGGAATGCAGCTTTTGCTGCTTATAGGACTACAGCGGAATTTACCTTGCAAAATAGTGATATGACTTTGGCGGAGTTTAAAGTAATTTTCTGGTGGGAATGGGGACATCGGCAGTTGGGGCGGTTTATTGGGCTGGCATGGTTGGCGGGTTTCCTAATTTTGTTTATAGTTGGGAAATTGCCTAAAGTTCGACGTATTTCACTTTTTATAATTGGGCCTTTCATTGGATTGCAGGGTTTTATCGGTTGGCTGATGGTCAATTCTGGGTTGGACGGTGTGCGAATTGATGTTGCCTCTTATTGGCTAATGGCCCATCTTGGGGCTGCCTTTGCGCTTCTAGGATACATCTTTTGGACCCTGCAGTTGTTTGGACGCACGGAGTCGGAGCTGCTACAGGCCCGTCGAGTGCGTGAGCGTAAGTTGTTTGGAATGTCTACGGGCTTGATGCATTTTGTAGCGCTTCAGGTGCTGTTGGGGGCTCTGGTTGCTGGTATCGATGCAGGCCGAAATTACACAGATTGGCCCTTGATGGCAGGTGAGTTTTTACCACCAGACCTGTTCAGCCTCACGCCGTGGTGGCGCAATTTCTTTGAAGACGACGGCTTGGTACAATTCATCCATAGGATGAGCGCTTATTTATTATTTGTGTTTGGCATTGTGGTATATCTGCGGGCTAAGGCTTCGGCTCATAAATTAACCAGGTTGGCATTTGGCAAAATTGGCCTGTTATTGGTCGTACAGATGGTTCTAGGTGTTGTGACTGTGATGAATTCATCACCATGGAATTTAGCTATTTTACACCAGTTTACAGCTATTTTACTTTGGCTTGCTGTGATCCACGGGCGGTTCTTAGCTGGATACCCGATTACAACTTCTGTGAGGCTCCAATCATGACTGCATTAACCAATCTCCTTAATTTTGACCGCCAAACACAAGCCTTAAGCCAAATTTCTGGTCGTTTGGGGTGGGATCAGGAAACTATGATGCCTCATGGCTCTGCGGATCAACGGGGAATTGAGATGGCGGCTATTGAGGGAGTCCTGCACGCTCGACGATGTGATAGCCGTGTTGGAGAATGGCTGAGTAATATTTCGGCTGGATCTGAAAGTATCTCCATCCAAGCGCAGTTGCGCGAAATTAAACGGTCTTACGAGCGTGCGGTTAAAGTTCCTAGCGATTTGGCGGAGGCTATTGCCAGCACAACCTCGGTTGCACAAGGTAAATGGGCTGTCGCGCGTGCTGCGGATGATTTTGCAGCTTTTGTTCCGGTGTTGGAAAAGGTTTTAGCTCTGAAACGCGAAGAGGGCCAGGCCTTGGCTGCGGGTGGCGATGTTTATGACAGCATGCTCGCGGATTATGAACCTGGCACCTCAGCTGTGGAGCTGGAGCATATGTTCGGTGCCTTGCGGCCTGGTTTGGTAGCTTTACGTGGGGCTATATTGGAAAAGGAACCGGCTCAAGAGCTGCAAGGGTCATTCAATGAAGGAGCGCAGTTAAAAATTTCCACCTTACTGGCAGAAACATTTGGGTATGATCTGAACCGGGGACGGATTGATAAGGCGGTGCATCCATTTTCCTCAGGCTCTGGCCAGGATGTTCGTATAACAACCAGGACAAATTTGAAGGATCCGTTTAATTGCTTTTATTCGACTATCCATGAGGTGGGCCATGGATGTTATGAGCAAAATGTTGATCCCAAATATTTACTTACATCTATAGGGCAGGGCGCATCAATGGGTGTACATGAAAGCCAATCACGAATTTATGAGAACCAATTAGGTCGGAGCCGAGCATTCACTGAGTTTTTGTTTAACAAAATGCAGACCTATTTTGGTGATTTTGGTATCCCGACGCATGATGCATTTTACAAAGTAGTTAATTCGGTAAGCAAGGGATTTATCCGTACTGAAGCGGATGAGGTTCAGTATAATTTGCATGTATTACTTCGCTTTGATTTGGAACGATCGCTAGTTTCTGGCGATTTACAGGTTAAGGATTTGGAAGCCGCTTGGAATGATAGGTTTTATTCTGATTTTGGGTATAATGTTACTTCAGCTTCACAGGGATGTTTGCAGGATGTCCACTGGTCGGTAGGTCTATTTGGATACTTCCCAACCTATTCGCTTGGTAATGTTTATGCTGGCTGCCTTTATGACCGTCTGCGTGAACACAACACTAGTCTTGATGATCAACTCCGGGTTGGACATCTAAATCTAGCCACGGATTGGCTTCGTGATAATTTACAATGTCACGGCGCATTAAAAATGCCAAGCCAAACGATCTCAGATGCATGTGGTTTTGAACCATCTGAGGGTCCTTTACTGGCATATTTAGAGAGAAAATTTTCTGATATTTACGACCTTTAAGACACATGCATAAGCCAGAAAATTAGCTAAACCCTCTAATT
>LAQD01000056.1:0-4935 GCA_000981705.1 Rhodobacteraceae bacterium ASP10-04a | reverse complement strand
AATATCAATGTAGATCTAGATGCTAGCACCTTTGTGATCTATTTTAGAATTTAAAACAGAAATTAGTATAGACACTGCGCTGAATATTTCTACGCAGCGTCTAAACCTATCTTATTCTTCCGCCTGTGGAGTTTCCACAACGCCTTGCTCGTCCTCTACATCGTCGCCCTGATCTGGAATATAAGCCACGCTCACAACCTTTTCATCCCCATTGGTATTGAACACTCGCACACCGCCGGCGCTACGAGATCTGAATGAAATACCATCAATTGGGCAGCGAATAGATTGTCCATTACTTGTTACCAACATAATTTGATCTGACATTTCAACTGGGAAGCTTGCTACAACAGGACCGCCACGCATAGCTTTGTCCATGGCTGTTACTCCCATGCCACCGCGCCCTCTTATAGGATAGTCATGACTGGAGGATAGCTTGCCTGAACCACCACGGGTGATTGTGAGAATTAGATTTTCAACAGCGGCCATTTCCATATAGCGTTCTTGGCTGAAGTTTGGATCTGCTGGGACCTCGTCTTCGGTAGTTTCTTCCTCAACTACACCAGCCATTGTACGGCGCATTTTCAGATAGGCGGTCCGTTCTTCTGGGGTAGCTTTAAAGTGCCTTATCACCGACATAGATACAACTTTGTCATTACCTGTGAGCCGGATACCACGCACACCCGTCGAGGCACGTGAGTTCATCACACGCAGGTCGGTGGAGGAGAACCTAATAGCCCGCCCGCTGTCTGTGGTGAGCATCACGTCGTCATCTTCACTACAAATTCTAGCGTTGACCAGTTCAACTCCCTCTGGAAGCTTCATCGCAATTTTTCCGTTAGACCGAACATTAGTGAAATCTGATAGGCGATTGCGGCGCACATCGCCTTGGGTGGTTGCAAATACTATTTGTAAATCGCCCCAATCCACTTCTTCACGATCTACCGGCATAACAGCAGCGACTGATACGCCTGGCGGGATGGGCAAAATGTTTACAATGGCTTTGCCTTTAGCGGTACGCCCACCCATTGGCAGGCGCCATGTTTTCATTTTGTAGGCCATGCCATCTGTGCTGAAAAACAGGAGCTGCGTATGCGTATTTGCGACGAACATTGTGGTTACCACATCTTCGTCTTTGGTCGACATACCTTGCAGACCTTTGCCACCGCGTTTTTGTGCGCGAAAATCAGTTAAAACTGTGCGTTTAATATAGCCGCCCGCCGTTACGGTCACTACCATCTCTTCGCGTTCGATCAAGTCTTCATCCATCATGTCGCCAGACCATTCAATGATCTCTGTGCGACGCGGCACTGCGAAGTTAGTCCTAACTTCAAGAAGCTCATCAGCAATAATACCCATGATCCGTTCGCGTGATGATAGGATCTCCAAGTATTCTTTTATCTTAACAGCCAAAATTTCCAGCTCATCGGTGACTTCTTTTACGCCAATTTGGGTCAAGCGCTGTAAACGGAGTTCCAGGACGGCACGCGCTTGAGTTTCGGAAAGATTGTAGGTGCCGTCTTCGTTCATTTTCTGAGTTGGATCATCAATTAGGCGAATATAGCCAGCGATATCCTCAGCCGGCCAACGGCGCTCCATCAATTGCTTGCGAGCTTCTGCAGCGTCATTTGACTTGCGAATAGTAGCCACAATTTCGTCAACATTTGTAACCGCCACTGCAAGACCGCAGAGCACATGGCTCCGCTCACGGGCCTTTCGCAGCTCAAAGGCGGTCCGGCGAGCCACAACTTCTTCACGAAAATCAATAAAGCAGGTCAGAAAACGGCGAAGTGTCAGTTGCTCAGGACGACCACCGTTTAACGCAAGCATATTACACCCAAAAGAGGTTTGCATCGGCGTGTAACGAAACAGCTGGTTGAGAACTACTTCAGCTGTCGCATCGCGCTTCAGCTCAACTACAACTCGAACGCCATTTCGATCGGATTCATCCTGGACGTGCGCCACGCCTTCGATCCTTTTATCACGGACTTCAGCTGCAATTTTTTCAATCATCGCTGCCTTGTTTACCTGATAGGGGATCTCTTCAATGATAATCGCCCAACGATCTTTGCGCAGTTCTTCAAAGCGAGTTTTAGCTCGGTTAATTACACTGCCACGGCCCTCAAGATATGCCTTGCGCGCTCCTGTGCGGCCAAGCATGACACCGCCGGTGGGGAAGTCAGGGCCGGGTATATATTCGATCAATTGTTCTGATGTGAGGTCTGGGTCTTCGATCAAGGCCAAAGTAGCGTCAACAACTTCGCCAAGATTATGTGGTGGAATGTTTGTTGCCATACCAACAGCAATACCGCCAGCCCCGTTGACTAGCATATTGGGGTAACGCGCAGGCAAAACTGTAGGCTCTGTATCCTTGCCGTCATAGTTGAGCTGAAAATCTACTGTGTCTTTATCGATGTCGGCTAAAAGCGCTTGCGCAGTTTTAGCCATCCGTACCTCTGTATAACGATAAGCAGCGGCTTTATCGCCATCCATGGATCCAAAGTTGCCTTGACCGTCGAGCAGCACCAGAGACATTGAGAAATCTTGCGCCATCCGGACTAGAGCGTCATAAATAGCACTGTCCCCATGGGGGTGATATTTACCCATTGCCTCAGCCACTGGACGCGATGATTTGCGGTAGGGCTTGTCGTGCGTGTTATTGGTCTCATGCATCGCGTATAAGATGCGGCGGTGAACAGGCTTCAAGCCATCACGAAGATCTGGGATAGCTCGGCTTACAATCACACTCATTGCATAATCGAGATAGGAGGTCTTCATCTCCTGAGTTATGCTTATCGATGGGCCATCATAGGCAGACACTACTGGAGCCTTGATTTCAGCACTGTCGGGTGTGTTTGTGTCATCTGTCATTCTGGCCACCTGTCTGGGATCATCCCATATTTAGTTGTCTGATACATTACTGCCCAAACATATGGGATGCAATTGCTTTGAGCCTTCAGTGCAGGCTCAAAGCAACTTTGTACCAAAGTTTTTGCAATCCTGCACAAATTTATCCATCAAATTGATGGCAGGGCAGTATTTCCGACTTAGCTGATCGCGAGTTCAAGGGGATTCTGTACTAAAAAAATGGCTGCGCTACGGCGGTTATGTCCGCCGTAGCGCAACCAACCACATCACGCAGAGCACTGCCGACAAAACTGCATTCCAAGCTGGCATTGAGAGTCCTATAAAGGCCCAAGAAATTTCGTCGCACATGACAACCTTGTCGAGCACATTAGTGGCTAGCAGGTCTTCGCCTGAAAGGCTCAACAAACTATCGCCATTCCCGGAACAAGATATCGGGCCGGCCCACCATTTCAGCTCAACACCCGAATGGAATGCTCCGATTATGGCTGTGGTAAACGCAGAAATCGCGCCAAGCATCATCAGAATACGACTAGGAATAGCTATCAAAATCACACCGAGCAGTGACGCAACGGCATGGGGGTATCTTTGCCAAAAGCACATTTGGCAGGGCGCATAGCCCAAAGCCTGAAATACATAGGCGCCGGCTAGCATGCAGGTCGACCCCGCGGCTGCAAAAAGTGCAATATTTCGAGGTGAGAATGACAGCATGGAGATACCTTAATAATTAAATTAGCCGAATGGCAAAAAATCCTGCGATCAATATGATGGCAAACAGCATAAACACCAGTCCCAAACGCCGTTCAATGAAATTACGAATGGATGATCCAAAAAAATACAATAATGCGGCTACGGCAAAGAAACGCAGAGACCTAGCAGCAATAGCGCTGGCTAAAAAAACCCCAAAGGGCATCGCGGTCCACCCAGACATGATAGTTATCACTTTGAAAGGAAAGGGGGTCACGCCGGCCACTAGTACAGCCCAAAGACCGTACGCGTTAAAGTTGGTGTTGAACTCTGCCATACTATCAACCTTACCTAGTGTGGCTAAGATGGGCTGACCAATGGCCTCAAAGGCAAAGGCACCGATGAGATAGCCGAACACTCCACCAGCAACGGAGGCTAGCATAGCAACGAGGGCAATCGAGTACGCCCGTGTTGGTGCCGCAAGAATTAGTGGTATCAGGAGCAAATCTGGTGGAATTGGAAAAAATGAGCTTTCAATGAAAGCCACAAATGCCAAAGCCCAAAGAGCGCGGGGATGCTCGGCCATTGAGAGTGTCCAGTCATACATCCATTTTATCATGCGGGACCCCTTTAATGAAACTTAGCCTTGATTGCCACAGCTACAATTAAAGTAACAGACTGAATTACGTAGTGGGCGTTTCGAATGGATTATTTATTAATGGCTCTACTGACATAGGTACGATGCAGGCATTTTGTTCACGAAGCACCGACTGATCTCAATAACCTACGTTTTTAGAGACTATTTCCTCTGGCGCCATTCTATCAGTATTTCTTCAGAATAACTGGCTTTACCCTTTGTGGAAACCACTATACCAGACACACAAGATTCGTACTGTTCAGTGAGCTTCATTTACCAGTTGCTTCATGTACGATATAGCCTAAAGATCGTTTTGTTAAGTTTTAACACTTTTGAACTGTCCGTTTTCTTGGTAGAAATTCTACCTAATGTGAATAGCAGTTCCTAAGAAAAATAGACTTAACCCACCGAAAAAATGGGCCCGAGTGGCGGAATGGTAGACGCAGGGGATTCAAAATCCCCCGCCGCAAGGCGTGCCGGTTCGAGTCCGGCCTTGGGTACCAAAAATTATCGTACAAAGTAGTTTAAAGCAGTAAAAAGGCGTTTTACTAATGTAACCGCACGATTTCAATATATCCAAGCCCTCGATCATCTCAGATGCTCACCCTAAGCATCACCTGTAGTCGGGTTAGGAGCGCTTCCACCCCACGCCATTCTTGCTCAATTGAATGGACGTGAGCTGTCCCGTTGTGCACTGCATTAAAGAAAATTCCTGGCTCCAGCGACGCAAAATATCTTAGACAGTATGA
>LAQD01000055.1:5142-12083 GCA_000981705.1 Rhodobacteraceae bacterium ASP10-04a | reverse complement strand
GTAACGATAAGGATTTACGTCAGGCAAACGTACATTGTCATTACGTACAGTGACTACAGATAGCTGTGGTACGACACAGTAGACAAAAAAACTGACTTGCAATTAATTCTGCTTCACATAACCTGTTGATATTGCTTACTTGGAAATTTGATTGGCGCTGGGCAAAGGAAATGAACTCACGCTACCCGCTCCAAAATCTCATAAAGTATTATGTATTAATTTGTTCACCTAATGGTCCGGTGGCTAAATTAGTGGGTGATCGATCAAAACGCTTGACCTGATGAGCCAGTTAGAGAGGCTATTGGGAGAGAATAATGTTGTTGCCCTCTTGTTGGTCTGCCCTGTGAGGGATACATCGGGCATACGAATAAAGGGGCTAGCATGGCACAGAAACCAAATTCCGCGTCAGTTGTGACTGAGGACCGGGCATCCTCAAAGCAAGTTGGTGTATTGCGCGCTTTGTTACCTTATTTCTCTCCCTATAAGCCTTTGGTCATTCTTGCGTTTATTGCTTTGACCATTACGGCGAGTGTTTCGCTTGTGTTGCCTGTGGCTGCACGACGGGTAATCGACGGTTTTGCCATGGGCGATGTAGCCCTTCTGAATCAGTATTTTCTCGGGGCTGTTATTGTAGCTGCAATCTTCGCTTTGGGCACGGGATTACGCTACTATGTTGTGACGCGCCTTGGTGAGCGCGTGATTGCAGACATACGCAAAGCTATTTTTGAGCGTATGATAGGCATGTCACCTGCTTATTTTGAAAAGTTGATGACTGGCGAAGTGCTTAGTCGGATCACCACGGACACAACTCTGATTTTGTCTGTGATTGGATCGTCAGCAAGCTGGCTTCTGCGTAATATTTTAATGATGTCTGGTGGGCTTGCGATGATGCTTTGGACGTCACCCAAGCTTACGGGCTTGGTATTGTTGATCGTGCCGCTGATCCTAGGGCCTATTTTGACATTAGGGCGCAAGCTGCGTGGTCTGTCACGCCAAAACCAAGATTGGATTGCTGCATCTTCAGCCAAGGCCTCGGAATCCTTACTTTCAGTCCAAACTGTGCAAGCATTCACGCATGAGTTGCGCAGCGCTGCTGAATTTTCAGGCGTCACTGAAAAAGCCTTTGACAGCGCTAAGGCTCGGATCAAAGTGCGCGCCATGATAACTATGATCATTATCTTCGTTGCCTTCAGCGGCGTGATGGGGGTTTTATGGGTTGGGGCTATTGATGTCCGCAGTGGTCTGACCTCGGCCGGTCAATTAGTACAATTTGTAATTTATGCTACCATCGTTGCTAGCTCAACTGCTGCTTTGTCCGAGCTTTGGTCTGAATTGCAGCGTGCGGCTGGCGCCACTGAACGGCTGGTTGAACTGTTGAATGCGCAGGATACGATTGCAGACCCCCGGGCTCCAAAGACGCCAATTGTTGGATCTCTGGTGTTTGAAAATGTGAATTTCACCTTTCCAAGCCGTCCTGATTCACTGGCTCTTAATGATGTAAGCTTTACTATCAATCCGGGAGAAACGGTTGCTTTGGTCGGACCATCTGGTGCTGGAAAATCAACTATAATTCAAATGATGCAGCGTTTCTTTGATCCGCAACAGGGCCAAATCACCTTTGGCGGTGTCCCCCTGCCGGATATGGAGCGCAGCGAGTTTCGAAGGTTAATGGCCTTAGTGCCACAAGACCCAGTAATTTTTGCCTGCTCGGCCTATGAGAATATTCTGTTTGGCCGTCCAGACGCTACCAAAGATAAGGTAATTGCGGCTGCAAAAGCCGCCGCCGCTCATGATTTTATCTCTGCGCTTCCCGAAGGCTATGACAGCTACGTAGGCGAGCGTGGGGTTATGTTGTCTGGTGGGCAGAAACAACGGATCGCAATTGCGCGCGCTATTTTGCGCGATGCGCCTGTACTCTTGCTCGATGAGGCGACATCTGCACTCGACGGCGAAAGCGAGGCTTTAGTTCAGAAGGCGTTTGAAGATCTGGCAAAAGGCCGAACCACTGTCGTGGTGGCGCACCGCTTGTCTACAGTTAAAAAAGCTGATCGTATTTTGGTAATGGATCAGGGCAAAATCGTAGCTCAAGGCGCGCATGCGGACTTGGTCGCCCAGGGTGGCCTTTACGCACGGCTTGCTAGACTGCAATTCAATGAAGATAGTGTCTCATAACCTAATTCTAAGTAAAGCTCTGCCAAAATACTTGCGAAGTTTCCTAAAAATGACCATCCTTCTAGTGATGGAATAAAAAGTGTTGTTTTACGGAATACTGGGAGAAAAAAATGAGCTTTGCTACAAAGGCTGATCGAGATGCTGTTGAAAATGAAATGCCTTGGTCGAAACGTGACGTTGCCAGAACAATGTATGAGTTTGTTAACTCGGTTGCAGAACGCCACGGCCAACGTCCCGGTGTTAGCTTTCAGATAACCTCGGGTCCAAACGATAAAGCCGAAACCCTAAATTGGCAGGAGTTTCGCGATAAATCTGTTCAAGTTGCAAATCTGCTCCGGCGCCTGGGAATTGGAGAGAATGACGTTGTCGCCTATCTCTTGCCTATTTGTAATGAGGCTGCACTGACCCTGATCGGTGGCAGTATCGCGGGCATCGCGAACCCGATCAACCCACTTTTGGAGCCAGATCAAATTGCCGCTATATTGCGTGAAACCAACGCTAAGGTTTTGGTCACGTTGCGCGCCTTTCCAAAATCGGATTTAGCACAACTTGCGGCCAATGCTGTTGCGCAGGCCCCAAATATAGAAACTATATTGGAAGTGGACCTCAACCGCTATTTGACCCCACCTAAATCTTGGATAGTTCGACTGATACGGCCCAAAGTGACTGCATCTCATTCCGCTAAGGTGTTAGATTTTAATTTGGAACTAAACAAGCAGAACCGAGCGCTTGATTTTGAAGATGCCACTGAGGATCGGGTGGCTGCATATTTTCATACTGGTGGGACCACTGGCATGCCTAAGGTCGCCCAGCATAAATATTCTGGCATCGTCTATAACGGGTGGCTTGGTGACCGTATGTTGTTCAACTCTGATGATACTATCATTTGTCCTTTGCCACTGTTTCATGTGTTTGCCTGTCATGTTATTTTGATGGCGATGATCAGTTCTGGTGCGCATGTGGTATTCCCAACGCCGCAAGGATACCGTGGGGAGGGTGTATTTGATAATTTCTGGAAACTGATTGAACGTTGGAATGTGTCATTCATGATCACGGTTCCAACCGCAATTTCAGCCTTGATGCAACGGCCTGTAGATGCGGATATCACTTCATTGAGAACTGCGTTTTCTGGCTCGTCACCTCTGCCTGTGGAGCTGTTTAAACGATTTGAAAAAGCTACAGGTGTTCAAATTGTGGAAGGTTATGGTCTGACGGAGGTGACCTGCTTGGTGTCCTGTAACCCTGATCAAGGGCTCAAAAAGGTGGGATCTGTAGGCATTCCATTGCCGCATACCAACGTAAAAATCCTGCTGGACGCAGCGGATGGACCAACTGAATGCGCAGCAAATGAGATTGGTGAGATCTGTGTAGAAAACCCTGGAGTATTTGCTGGAAACACCTACACAGAGACAATAAAAAACACAGGTCTTTATCACTTTAACACTCATCTGCGTACGGGAGACTTAGGCCGTATGGATGAAGATGGATATCTTTGGATCACGGGCCGTGCAAAAGATTTGATTATACGTGGCGGCCATAACATCGACCCCGCCCAGATTGAAGAAGCCCTAGCCGGGCATGAAGCTGTTGGCTTCGTTGGTGCCATTGGTCAGCCTGATGTGCATGCAGGAGAAATTCCGTGCGCCTATGTTGAATTGGTTTTGGGGGCCACTGTGACCCCTGAGGAGCTAATTACCTTTGCCAATAGCCTTGTGACTGAACGTGCGGCACAGCCGAAATATGTTGAGATTTTGCCTGAGCTTCCCAAGACTGCTGTGGGCAAAGTCTTCAAGCCTGCCCTCAGAAAATCCGCCATTATTAGAACTTATAACTTAGCGCTTTCTGAGGCTGGCGTAGACGCGCAGGTGCAAAAGGTTGTGGAAGATAAATATCGAGGGTTGACCGCTCAAGTTTCTGGTAGTGCCGATGATGTCACAATCTCTCAGGTATTAGGTGACTTTATCCAGCCTTGGGAGCGTTTATCTTAGGCTTAAGCCTAGTTTCTCTCTGCTCGTATGGGTGATCCAGCTTTAGCCAAAGCGCTGGACAGAGTGAAAACCTGTCTCTAGGCTTATCCAAAATTCACTAACGAGGTTGTAATGGAAGCGTCATTTTCTCGTCGTAAGCTGGTGACACCTGCGGAACTCAAAGACCTTAATGCGCGTTCTAACCTTTGGGGTGCAGGGCAAATGGCGAGCCACCTTGGTGCGATCCTTTTCGCTGGGTATCTGCATAGCTTAGCTCTAGGTACAGGTTGGATGTGGTTGACTGGTTTTGGGTTGGGTGTTTTGCTCAATTTTTTATATGCTGCTCAGCATGAGCTGAGCCACGCCACAGTGTTTTCAACTCGCAAGGTGAATGAGGTTTTTGGCCGTCTCATTGGTTTCACGATGATTTTTCCCCGTGATTATGATCAGGTGATGCACTTCGCACACCATACCTACACTCAGAACTGGGAAAAGGATGGCGAGCTGGTGCGAGAACCTTACACGCTAACCACCTACTTACTCTGGATGTCTGGCATCACGTATTGGCGGAACCGGGTGTTCGGGGTGATCCGTCGCTCTCGTGGTATCATAATAGAGCCTTTTATCCGTGCCGAGGAGGAGGGCAAAGTAATTCGGGAAAGTCGAATTCATATTTTATTTTATATTCTCATTGTAGGGATTTCAGTGATGTTTCACAGCTGGGCTGCCATGGCATTTTGGATCATACCTATGCTTCTGACCAAGCCGGTCCATCAACTACAAAATACAATTGAGCATCTGGGTTTGAGCCACGAAGACAATATACTGGAAAATACTCGATCAACTCGTACCAATGCGCTTATGCGCTGGCTGTGCTGGCAAATGCCATATCACACTGCACACCATGTCTTTCCCTCAGTACCGTTTTGGAAATTGCGCATTTTGAACGCTAAAATAGAAGCACAGGCCGGTACAGTTCACCGGATGGGTTGGATTGAGTTTCAGATTGAGGTGATCAAATGTCTGGTGGCCAAAGATGAAAGCCGATGGCCACAAAACGAGGTTTGGGTTGTCCCTGTCGCTGGTGGGCGGGTGCGGGTTCTCGCTGAATAAAGGTAGGCTTGTGACGGTTTCTGTCACTATAGCATTTATGACTGGAGAACCGCATGTCGCAGCATCTTAAAACGTACACCAGCCTCTGGGCAATGCAGCCTCATGATCAGACTGGTGTGAAGCTACCCTATGACCAAGTCTGTGAAATGGTTGCCAACGCAGGCTATGACGGTATGGCGATTGATTTGGGGGCGGGCGATGTTGCCCAAGCCCATGAGGTGCGCCCATATATGGAGCGCCACGGGTTGACACCTCTGATTGTGGCCTTTCCCAAAACGATAGAAGGCCTACGCGAAACTTTGGTTATGGCTAAGGATTTTGATAGCCCTTTTGTGGATGTAATTGGCCAAGTGATGCCTCTTTCGGTGGATGGGATGATCCCAGTGATCCGGCAGTGGATGGACATGGCCGATCAAATCGGCGTGCCTGTGCAATTTGAGAGTCACCGCAATTGCATTACAAATGACCTGTATTCAACCCTATGCCTGCTTGATGCTATTCCTGAGATGCGGATGTGTGCAGATCTCAGTCATTATGTGGTGGATCGTGAGTTTTGGTTTCCAATGTCTGAACGTGATATGGGATTAATCAGTAGAATTTTGCAGCGCTCTGATAGCTTTCAAGGCCGGGTGGCTAGCCGCCAGCAAATTCAGCTTCAACTCGATTTCCCACAGCATCAAAAGTGGGTAGAACTGTTCAAGGGCTGGTGGCATGAAGGTCTTCAGGATTGGCGCAAACGCAGCGATGGCGATTGTATTTTCCTCTGTGAACTAGGCCCGCCTGAATATGCGATGACAGGCCCAGATGGCTGTGAAATGTCGAACAGATGGCAAGAGGCTTTGCAAATCAAATCCTGGGTGCAAGAGATTTGGGATGATCTTGGTGGTGACACTTAGTAAAACTTTATTTGCCTGATCACTTTCGATTGTGAAAAATAAATCCAATGAAGTTTAAGAGCAACTGCGCCGCCAAGATTTGCGTGCTGTCGGTCGGATCATAGGCAGGAGCAACCTCCACCAAATCAATTCCCGCAACCTGCCCACGTTTAGCCAAGCCCTGTAAAATCTCAAGCACATCATAATACAGAAAGCCGCCATGGCTTGGTGTGCCTGTGCCTGGTGCAATTGATGGGCAGAAGGCGTCAATATCAATTGTAACATAGTAGCGGGCACCCAAAGGTATACGCTCTAGTACTGCATCTACTCCAAGCTTTCGTACTTGGCGTACTGAGAGTATATCGGACCCGCGCGCCCTTGCATCGTCATAGCCTTCTTTCGCGGTAGAGCTGACGTTTCTGATACCTAGTTGTGTCATGCCGCTGACCCATGATTTCTCAATAGCGCGCCGCATTGGGTTGCCATGACCGGCGGTTACGCCGTGGCGTTCATCGACAAAATCTAGATGAGCATCGATCTGTATAACATGTACTGGGTCTTGATCAGAAAACGCGTTAATGCAGGGAATGTTAATCGAATGATCACCGCCAATTACTAGAGGAATTGCGCCTGCGGCCAAGATTTTACGCACGCCAAATTCTATGTTCGCATGACTTTCTTCTGTTTTTGTATGGATGATATCTGCGTCGCCAATATCTACTATCCGAACATCACTGGCTAAATAGGTTGCATCATCTTCGTGGTCGTACGCGCCAGCATGGCCAAATGAAAATAAAGTTGACGCTTCGCGTAC
>LAQD01000055.1:1496-5078 GCA_000981705.1 Rhodobacteraceae bacterium ASP10-04a | reverse complement strand
CCTTTATGGCGTCCCAATCTGCAATATAAGGGCGTTTCCCAAAGGTGGAAATCCCAACGAAAGGTAAGTTCAATCGTCCTGCTGCGTATCCATGGTCTGACATAAGTGGCCCCGTTTGAAAGTTTACAAACTACTGTTGTGGTAAAATTATAAAAATGTCGACTTTAAATTTGGGACTTAGGACCCGCTATCTACATCAGAATTCTATTGAGATCGTAATTTGGATGATTGGGTCAAGGCCAGAGAATTAATGAGCGAGAAATAGGCGCTATCCCCTCTAGGTTTTGGAGATGTGGTGATGGCCGAAAATACCTCTGCTTTTGCTATGTAGTGAGGCGGTTGAAGACATGTGCAGCAGTGTTTGGCTATTCGTATGTTTAGGGATAGCCGCCTTATCTGAAATGCTATTTGAGATTATAATTGAAAACTAGACTATTTTTGACGCGATCAAATGTGGAATGGCCTGTCTGGCAACGTGATACATGGCGTATTTAAAAAGGGTAGTGGTGATACTGGTATCAAGCACGATAAAGACGTGCGGCGTGCATCAATGAAATAATTACTTCTTTTGGCTGAGCATTCTGCTATTTGCCTATTGCGATTTGTTGGTTGAGCGACTAATCA
Organism: Rhodobacteraceae bacterium ASP10-04a; assembly: GCA_000981705.1. Lineage (GTDB taxonomy): Bacteria > Pseudomonadota > Alphaproteobacteria > Rhodobacterales > Rhodobacteraceae > Planktomarina > Planktomarina antarctica. The sequence goes on along the minus strand of LAQD01000055.1, from coordinate 4,454 downwards.
ATAAAAACTTGGCGCGGGATGGAGCAGCCCGGTAGCTCGTCAGGCTCATAACCTGAAGGTCGTAGGTTCAAATCCTACTCCCGCAACCACTTTAGCCGAACTGGCTAAAGCATAGTGATTAAGCCCACCTTTTGGTGGGCTTTTCGCATTCTGGGCCAGTGAAACTAAGGCTGATATTTCTCCCTTAATAGATATATCCCAATGGGTTCCGTTATAAGTTATGTCGACCCGCGTGATTAGTTCGCGAATTAGCAGCTTTGCTGGGTCGCATATTTTGGGATCTTTTAAGACATTCGCAAGTTTGCCTATCTTTTCTTTATAAAGATCTGCCAAGGCTGGGTGCAGGCTGACGGTTGCTGGGGCTGCTGATTCCAATACCGATATTAATTCAGCCTTTTCAGTTTCCATGGCATCAATTTTACTTTGTAGTCCCGCGCCCCGAAGCCCGTCTGCGATGGCGTCATACAGGCCCGATAGCTTTAACTCGATATCACGCAGGTACTTTTCCTGCTTTGCTCGTTCTTTTGTTACGGTCGACCGCTGGTTTTTGATCTCGTTATTATATTCAGTGATAAATTCACTGACGGCGGCCGGTTGCATTAATCGATGTTTCAAAAGATCAATAACAACATTCTCTAAATCGGGTCGGCGTATACTTTTGTTTTGGGAACAAGTTTTTAACTTACGGGCGTTACTGCAAGCCAGGTAGTCTTTACCCACAGAAATTATGGATCCACCACAATGGTCACAGAATGTACGTTTTGATAAAATGTGCGTCGCCCGACGTTGGGTCCAATAGGGCGGCGTTTTATCTGGATTTACATCAGATTCAGTTGCTTTCCAAATTGCCCTCTGTCGAGCTTTAACTGACTGCCAAAGGGCATCATCTATAATCTTTAAATGAGGGACATCGTGAATGACTTCGCTATCAATTCCGTTCCTGCGTGAGACCCGTTTTCCTGTGGCGGGGTTTTTCACATAGCGTTGCCGGTTCCAGACTAGTTTACCAATGTACAATTCATTATTGAGGATGCCTGTGCCGCGCTTGATATGTCCCCTGATGGTCGTATCTCGCCATAGCCCTCCACTAGGACCTGGGACCTGATCATTATTAAGCCCATGTGCTATTTGATTGGGAGACATGCCGATCACAAATTCAGAAAATATTCGATTTACGGTTTCAGCTTGTTCTTGAATAATTTCTCGGCCACCACGTTCATCACCTTTGAGCACTCGGTAGCCGTAAGCTTTACCACCGCCGCTACGGCCCTGTCGTACGCGACCCTCTAAGCCGCGTCTCGTCTTATCAGCTAAGTCTTTAAGAAACAGTGCGCTCATTGTGCCCTTTAGGCCAATGTGTAGCTCGCTTATTAGCCCCTCACTGACAGTAAATACTTGGATACCAAGAAACTGCATTATTTTGTGAAACCCAGCGATATGTTCTTGGTCCCGACTTATTCGATCCAGGCTTTCCGCAACAATAATTTCAAAACGACCTTTTCGTGCGTCCTCAAGTAAATTTTGATACCCAGGTCTTAAGTGCGTTGATCCACTCATCCCCTGATCGGAATAAACTTGAATCGACTGCCATTCGCGGCCTTGGATTAGGCGATCGCAAACACGAACCTGGTCTTCTATTGATGCCTCGCTCTGCATCTCTGTCGAATAGCGTGCGTAAATTCCAACATTGTACATCATTCCTGTTCCTCCTCATTTTCCTCAAACGGCTGCTCAAAAGGCAGATCAAATAGATCTTCTTTGTCGTCCTCGCTGCTATTCTTGGCCTGAAGTTGTCCAATGAAGTCGTTTAGGTGCGCGCCAGCGGCGAGCATGCTTGACTGTTCATAATGCTCAATGGTGGTTGTGAGAGTGCTGTGGCCAAGAATGCGGGCTGCGGCGAGAATATATTCAGGTGCGTCGCTCGACATGGCGCTTGCTGCACAGTCTCGCATCAGATGAGGGTTTAGGCGGACGTTGAACAACCGCTCGGATATGCGGCAAGTATTCCAGTAGAGAGATTGTTGGGACATGCGCGAGCGACGAACCGAGATCCACAATGGCCCAGTGAGCTGTGACACTAGCCTGCTTTGCCTAATATTATGTACGTCTCTCAGAAGTATGGGGCGATGCACGGTCAGATACCGCTCGAAGCGGGTGACAAACTCAACGTCAGTTGGAAGCGCAAAATGTAGGGGCTTTTTGTCTTTGGTCTCGCAACCAAGGAAGCTACAATGCCAGCGTGATCCATCATATGTAAGATGCTCTGACAGGGTCAGTTGTGCGAGGTTTTTTAGCCGGATAGGCCGGAGGGCTAAAATGCCCAAAGCTAGAGCATCACGATATGCACAAGATCTATGCAGTGGTGTGAGTTCATCAGACGTCTCGGCATTATCCATTGCTTTGCATGCCGCAGCCCAAATCTCTAATGGGTGTTTGATCTTGGCAGCTTTATTGCGCGATGGTTTGGCGCGCCTGTTCAGCACCTTCAAAAGATGCTTTAGCATGGCCAAGTCATAAGACGGGCACATGACGCGTAACGCCTCATACAGATCAGTCAGCCGAGAGGCTATTGTCTGTGACTTCAGGTCCTGAAGAGTTAAAAATTCAACATAGTCTCGCAATCGATCTTTGGATAGGCGATCAACCGGACTTGTAAGGTTTTCGGAGGGCAGGGCTACGATGGACGTCAAAAAGAAGACCCATTTCCCATAGCCCTTCTCCACTTGAAGCTTTGTTTCGGGAACCCATTGCGCGGCTTTGCCATCTGGAGAAAGGAAGTCGCCCTTTGTTATCGCAGACTGCCAGAGGTTTTGATCCAATTCAGGCCAGTCTATGAGACCGATAGAAGTTCTACTGACTTGCCCCATCTTTATTTCCCTCTCTTCTGGCCCAGCAGGGTGAGAGGATCCATAAAGGGTGGCTCTTTTGGTGTAGCTGTTAATCTTCTGCTTTGACTTC
>LAQD01000055.1:1211-1381 GCA_000981705.1 Rhodobacteraceae bacterium ASP10-04a | reverse complement strand
TTTATGGCCCAATAATTTGCGGACAACCTCATAGTGGCCAGGCTTAGCATCAAGAAGCAACTTGGCTGCGGCATGCCGGAATTGATGTGGCGTCATCTGCAGACCAGTGTGATCAAAGATCGCTTTTTTCATCTGATTGCGTAGGGCGGATTGATCTTTTGGTTTGCCAT
>LAQD01000055.1:272-1123 GCA_000981705.1 Rhodobacteraceae bacterium ASP10-04a | reverse complement strand
GATCGTTCTTCACTTCGTGCGCGGGGAACGACAACCGAAGCCTGTTTGCATTCCAACTTATATGTTGGTCAAGGCGGATAGTAGATAGGTTCTGTATGCGGATGGGCGCAAACATTGCGATCTCAATAGCGACCGCGGCCTGAACCATGAGTTGAGCTTCTTTACGCTTTTTGCGGCCTTCGACCGTCACACCTATTCCGACAGCCTTACTCCATAAGGTGGAGGGAAGTACTACGTATCTGGTAACCGCCTTTGGATCATTGAACTGCGCCATGGCTGTGCGATTTTTATCGCTCAATCCAGGTGTTTTTACGCGCAAACGTTCAATGGCCCTTTTGTAGAAGGCCAGTGTCTCATCATCACAAGTACGATACTTCACCGCGTAACAGCGCACTGCCCAGGCAATCTCTCCTATGTGCTTTGACGTCTTCTTGCCATTGCGTTCGTAGAACCAACGCAACGCCCGCTCAAACATTGTGGGCACAACAAGTTCATCTAGTGAGTTCACATCGGCTAGACCAACACCACTGTGATGAAGAGCAGACAAATATCGCCAAAAATGGCCGCGGAAGATTTCAACACTCTTAGGCCTAAAGGGCTTTACCATAGATCCAAAAAGATCCACTCCGGCCAAGTGAGATAGATAATCTGCAAGGTCATCTTTAATGGCGTCCGACACCAGACTTGAATCAACACCGTAAAGACGACTGTCATACTTAGGAACGCTCAATTCAATCTGTGGCCATCCTGAGGCAGCGTGATCGCCAGCTAGCCGGTTCCATACTCGGCAAACAGATTGATGGCGCACCTTGGGTTTTTTAATCAGGCTTTCCGCCTCCAAGGCCGCAAGA
>LAQD01000055.1:0-188 GCA_000981705.1 Rhodobacteraceae bacterium ASP10-04a | reverse complement strand
CCAGGCTGGAGACATTTTAGCCATGTAAGGTGCCAGCTTTGTAGAGATCCCCGCAATACGAAAGGCAGAGAGTAGGAGTGACCGGACGTTTTGAATACGGCGTTCGCTAACGCTGAGCTGTATTGGATGCAGCCTACCCAGGCGTGGCCGCAAGTAGCTCATCGCAGCGGGTATCATTTCAGCTGGCA
>LAQD01000054.1:12149-12427 GCA_000981705.1 Rhodobacteraceae bacterium ASP10-04a | reverse complement strand
CTTCTTTGTCGATATTTTCGTTGCTAGCATTGATTATGAGATCCTTCAAAAATTTGCGCGCTGGCGTGAGGCCAAGATGGGACGGAAGCCAAGGTCTTCTACTCTCAATACGCATAATTCAGCCTTAAACCGAATATTTGATGAAGCGGTTGTCCGTAGATACATGAACAAGTCACAAATCCCTGTTTTGGTAAACAAGGTTCGCGACAGTATAAAGCGATCTCATTTTACCCGATAAAAGTATGCAACGCTTATTCGCAAACGACCAAGCAGGATTG
>LAQD01000054.1:10618-12137 GCA_000981705.1 Rhodobacteraceae bacterium ASP10-04a | reverse complement strand
CGCGCAATATGCGTCACCTGTTGCGTGATTATATTCTAATTCTTGCCAACACAGGCATGCGGCATGGCACCGAAGCAGAGAACCTTTTTTGGGAGCATATCAGCCTATTTGAGGACAAGGGGCTCAAATATCTTGAGATGAGCGTAAGAGGTAAAACGGGGCGACGTGATATCATTTGCCGCACAGCCACTTTAGCAGTCACAATCCATCTAAACTTGTAATCCTGTTTAGTTCCATACCAATGGAATAGCACTTTTTGTGCAGATTGGTGACGGTCTGCTTCGGGAGGTTACTTTGCCCAATCCGTGGCATCCCTTTTGTTGCACCATTGACAAGGCACTAGCATTTTGCCCTAATAATCGGGTTTAAAAGAACGGTGAACTTGATGAATATCAGAATTTTTTTTCTTTTGGCCATATGGTTGGTTGGTGTCTCTGAGCTTCATGCCCGCTCGCCTGGGTCATCTCCAAACTGGTCAATAAATGTTTCGAAACTGATGGCGAAAAGTCACAATTTGGGTCCGGGGCATGTAGTGCCGGAGCTTAGGCTTATATCTTTTGAAGTTGTAAAGGCCCGCATGAACAGCCCAGAATTTTTGTTGGGAACACAGGAAGTTGTGCAGCTTTGCCTACGTCAGGATGACACTTGGAAGAATTTTTGTAATGGCCTTATTCAAGGATATGCGGAATCTGCAAATTTCACACAACGATCATGTATTCCAAGTGGCACAAAACGACGAAGTCTTGTCGAGATCTTTATCCAGCCTGAAATCGTTGTTTTTAGTGGATATATTGATGATTGGCCCGCGATTGACTCTGCAGCCGAGATTTTTGCAAAGTATTTTCCTTGCAGTTAGAGGCCAAATTCCAAATTCTGAACAGCCAAACCTAGAAACAATTATTGTTATTGGCAGTTCCGTCTGGCATGATTGTGTTGCAAAAGGTCACCCCGGCTAGATCTGCTCCATCAATTTGCGCCCCCAGCAAGTTGGCTCCGTAAAGACTGGCCCATCCCATATTTGCCCCCTTCAAATTAGTACCGCGTAGATTGGCCCCTTCAAGGTTTGCTCCGAAAAAATTGGCCCCTTCTAGATTTGCGCCTTCTAGATTGGCATCCACGAGGTTTTTAGCGCCACCGAGTTCAGCGCCGAAGACATTTGCCCATTTGAAATTACCGCCACTTAAATCACATGAAACGCAGGATTTCGTATTTTTCAACTGACGCATCAACTCGGGATTACCAGCGATTGCTGAAATTGGCGTGCAAATCGTCACGGTAAGAATAGTGGACCAAATATGGGATCTAAAACTCATTTGAAACTCCATGCAAAAAGATAAGCTTCACTCCAAAGGTCTCTTGGGAATGGGGCTCTGGTTGATGTTTACAAGCGATTATCCATGACAGAAAAACATTTTGCAATCGAAACGCTGTTGTTTTGCTTATAAACAAGCAGCGGCCCTATTGGAGCAAAAGTAAGTTCCCATCCAGCTGTGTAGCCATAGTGTTTTTTACCAATTAA
>LAQD01000054.1:10405-10612 GCA_000981705.1 Rhodobacteraceae bacterium ASP10-04a | reverse complement strand
ACGTTGAAGCCCCTTCTGACATTGATTCCCCCCCAATCAAATGTTGTGGCAATGACTGTTATCCAAAGCATAACTCTCTCATTTCTACCCGGTTTGGGTGGGCTGTATGTGATAACAATTTAATCTAGACGCTTTGTACGGTAAATAATTATTAGCTTTAAGGTGCGTAATGAAAGATCGCCCGCGGATATCTCCTTGAACAGGTAG
>LAQD01000054.1:10217-10381 GCA_000981705.1 Rhodobacteraceae bacterium ASP10-04a | reverse complement strand
TCTAATTTTTTAGATACTTATGTGTTGAATCCAACAAATTAGTTTTGATTGCATAAACCAATAGTATGTATTGATATATTTACATGGATAAATTTTTTGCACAGCGTCCGTAAGTTATAAAAAATAACTTGCAATTCCAAGATTAATATCCCTTTGTATTGTAT
>LAQD01000054.1:9667-9943 GCA_000981705.1 Rhodobacteraceae bacterium ASP10-04a | reverse complement strand
TTACTTCATATAGGCTGACAGATATTGAAGAAAATTGGTGGGAATGACAGTAAAATTAGCATACGGCAGCTTGAAGTTTTTAGGTCTATTGTCAACGCAGGGTCGTTTTCCAAGGCCACAAATTTAACTCATTTATCGCAGCCAACCTTATCACAAACTATGGCGAATTTAGAGAGAAATCTAAATACACAATTGATCATTCGAGCAAAAAAAAAGACTATTGGACTCACACCAGCAGGTGAGTTTTGGCTCATAAAATCCATTGAAATTCTAAAT
>LAQD01000054.1:8234-9622 GCA_000981705.1 Rhodobacteraceae bacterium ASP10-04a | reverse complement strand
ATATAAATCTGGGCGCCCCGCCGAGCATGCAAGGACGAATCGAGGGTTTAATCGCCAAAATAGGTGTCGAAATCCCTTCAATCACATCTATGAATTTTGCTAGATTTGAAGATTCCAGTCAGGTTGCTGAAGCCCTTTTTTCTCATAAAATTAATATTGGGATTTTGTCCAGTGAGAATATTTCTGGGCAAAGGGGATCCCTCAAAATCATGGACCTTTATTCAGAGGAGCGCCTGTGGGCGGTTCCGCGTTCGGTCCCGACATCCGATGTCATTGAATCGTCAAGAACGGCTAAGAATATTAATTCACATCCTGCATTGACTAAATATGTTAGCACACCGGCTCTTACCACTTGGAATGTTGGCACCGTGAATTGGTATCGCGACAAATTACCTTTTTCTGAATCATATTTTAAGGCAACAACGCATTTCTCTGCGATTCAAATGGTTTCCGCAGGGCTCGCCAGTTGCCATATTCCTGCGACCCTGATCGCCAACTTACCCAAAAGTGTTAAACAAAATTTGAATTTTTTTGATATTGATGGGGCAGGCAGAAGTATCTGTTTAGCATTTCCAAAGCATTTCTGCTCGAGTCGAGTGTTTATGGACTTTGTGGGAAAATGTCGAAGTACTCTTAGACAACAATACGATCTCACACGACAGGAAGCTTTGTTGGAATTAGATTTGATTGTAATCAAATGAATTTTTTTGCAAATTTATTCTCAAAAAAACGATGGAGCCATGAGATGAATATCAAAAGGCTAAATTTGTTAGGAGCGTTTGTCGGAGTTGCAAGCTTTATGCTTTGTAATTCGGCTCTCGCTGAAAACATAATCACCGCGAATTGTACCGGCATGATGGACCTGGAAATCTATTATTTCAATCCTGCGGAAGAATTGCAGGTTGTTCCTGGCTACGGCGAGGTTAAATTTGTCCTGTCGGAAGAGTTCATCACCCTCTCGGGTGAATTTGGACAGAAAAGGTTCGATTTGAAAGCGGGTACGCTGTATTTCAACGATAGCGATACAGGCCTTTATTGCACCTACAAGGGTCTCAAATAGGAACAAATCCATTTGAATTTTAAAATACAGCCATTTATTTTAAATTGTAAAATTAAACTTTTCTAACTGCTATGGATGTCGCGGTGCTTAGTGCGTTGAGGCTCAATACATAGATAAGTTATGAAATTATTTGAATTATCAATTATTAAAATTGATTTTAATCGAAGATATTCATTTTGAGTCTCCAGCGTTACCCATTAAACTTCAATAATACGGTGGTGAGCAACCAGCACCATTTTGTGCTTAGTTCGTTTGGAAAGTCATTACGCGACCAGCCAAGCGGCCACTATGAGAATCCAAAATCCCTATTCTATTTCTGGGGATGATT
>LAQD01000054.1:7455-8217 GCA_000981705.1 Rhodobacteraceae bacterium ASP10-04a | reverse complement strand
AGACCATGTGGTTGACGCAGATTTTCAAATGCCTTTGCTTTGGGCTATTCGAGAAAAAGCTGGTTTAACCGGTACCAAATTTGGCTGCGGTATCGCTCAGTGCGGTGCATGCACAGTAATAATTGATGGAAACGCGGTGCGATCTTGCAACATGCCCGTTGCTGCGGCGGTTGGAAAATCCATTCGTACAGTGGAAGGGGTTTCGGCAGATAATGATCACCCGGTCCAGCAGGCTTGGCAAGAGATTACGGTGCCCCAATGCGGATACTGCCAATCAGGCCAAATCATGTCGGCTGTGGCTTTATTGGAAAAAAACGACGCACCATCTGACAATGAAATAGATAAGGCCATGGCCGGCAATATTTGTCGCTGTGGGACCTATCCTCGTATTCGTGCGGCCATTCATCGGGCAGCCGAAATCGCAAAATCTTGAGGAGAATGAAAATGAATAAATTAAACTTCACAAGACGAAACTTTTTGAAGGTCACTTCTTCCTTAGCTGGTGGTTTGGTTATCGGTTTCCATTTGCCACAAACGGCCGAGGCTAGCGCTGGAGGCGCCATCGAAATCAATGCGTGGTTGACAATCGACGCTGATAATATCGTGAGCATCGTTACGCCTCAAACAGAAATGGGGCAGGGCGCGTTCACTTCCGTGCCTATGATGATAGCAGAAGAACTGAACATTCCTTGGGAAAACGTACGCCACGTTATGGCCAGTGCTAACCGCCACGTGAATAATGACAACCTGTACACCACAACA
>LAQD01000054.1:0-7443 GCA_000981705.1 Rhodobacteraceae bacterium ASP10-04a | reverse complement strand
TCACGAACCGTTGCTAGCCGCCATCCCTACATGATGCAGGCTGGTGCGTCTGCGCGCGAACGTTTGCGGGTCGCTGCTGCTAACCGCTGGGGTGTTTCTGTAGATCAAGTTAACGCCAATCAGGGAATGCTGACGTCAGGGTCCCAATCTGGTTCATACGGAGATTTTGCTGCCGATGCCGCAGAGGTTACCCTTGCAGAAGAACCAAAGATCAAGGCTTACAAAGATTGGTGGTTACTCGGAAAATCTGTGAAACGCCTAGATATTCCACAGAAGACAAACGGCACGGCAACGTATGCTATTGACGTAGAAGTCCCTGGAATGGTTTATGCTGCAGCTCAAGCCTGCCCAGTACCTGAAGGTAAATTGGTAAGCTATGATTTTGAAGCTGTCAAAAATATGCCAGGTGTCATTTCGGCAGTTGAGTTGAAGCAAGTCAAGCCAGTTGCAGCATTTACGGATCTGCGTAGCGGCGTAGCAATCGTGGCTGAGACTTGGTACCAAGCGAAGAATGCTTTGGCCGTTATGCCAATCGTTTGGGACTTTGGCCGCGGTGCATCTATCACTTCCGAAAGTCAAACTGCGGAAGCAATGAGCCTAATCTCGGGCCCTGGTACGCTTGTACTTGATGTAGACGGCAATCCCGGTAAGAGACGAGATAAAGGTGTGAACCAAGAAGCTGTGCCAGGCATTATCGGTGCATCTAACAATGTTGTTATTGGCGAAGTGTTTCATAGACCTTTTGAAAGCCACGCAACGATGATGCCACCTTGTGCCGTTGCTGATGTTACGGCGGATCGCTGTGATATTTGGACTTTCACCCAGGATATTGCGCGTTCATTGAACGAAACTGCTGATCAGTTAGGGCGTGATACCAAGAATGTTCATTTGCATCAAACATACTTGGGCGGTGGTTTTGGGGGCGGCTATAATATGGATGTGCACCGGCAAGCCGCGGCAATTTCCGCAGAAATTGGGCGACCTGTTAAAGTCATCCGTAGTCGTGAAGAGGACATTGCTCAAGATTCACAGAGACCACCAATTTGGGGGACTTACCAGGCTGCGTTGGGTGATGATGGACTTCCTGTTGCATTAACTACCCACATAGTTGGCGAAGAAAAAATGCCTGCATTCACACAGCGCAGCGTGGCCGATATGCCATACATAGTTGCAAACCGTCGGCATGAGTATAGCAGTGTGAAAAGCCACATACCAATTGGATATCACCGAGCGCCGGGCGCAAACGCGAACGGATTTGTAATCGAACAGATGGCAGACGAGCTTGCGCAAGCTGGTAGTTGGGATCCCCTAGATTGGCGCCTTAAACTTACAGAGGGAAATGAACCTGTACAGCGCGTTCTTCTTGCTATGAAAGAGAAGTCTGGCTGGAAAACGGATCTTGGCCCTGGTGTGGGTATGGGGTTAGCTCTTGTTGAATCTCATGGTACAGTTTCAGGCTGTGTTGCAACTGTCGAGATCAGTCGGAGAGGTCAAATCTTCATTGACCGCTTGCAATACTTCATAAACAGCGGATATGTGATCAATCCGCTTAACGCGACAGAGCAAGCTGAAAGCTCTGCCATATGGGAATTAAGCCATTCCATGACTGGCGGTCTTCAAATTCGTGATGGAAAAATTGCGAATACGAACTTTGATTCCTACACTATGATGAGAATGGCTGACACGCCTCCTAAGATCGAAGTACATCTTGAAATGTCTGAAGATCAGTGGTGGGGAGGGCTTGGTGAACCAACAGGACCGCCAACACCGCCAGCGATTGCAAATGCGATTTTCTACGCAACTGGAAAACGCATCAGGTCAACACCGTTTTCAAAAGCTAATCTGTAAAACCGGTACCACCGCTGGTTGCGTTGCCGTTAAGTTGTTGAAAAATTTAAAAGGGGCCTTTTTTGGCCCCTTTTTCATTGTGCTTCATTGATGTGTCCGGCGTGGAGTTGGAGTTATCCGACTGATACTGGTCCACCGAACTCCCTAACGTGACCCGGTGCCGATGTTCAAAAATAGCGCAAGCCCTTACCGCCTGAATGACAAGAAATTTAAGGTCTCTGGGGCAATTCCTTAATGTGGCGGACCGGCTGCGGCAGCCTCTTTTGCATCCGTTGCAAGGTCCATCCATTCCGCTTGATCGCTGAAGCGCCACCGTACAAATGAGGCTACGGCTGCGAGCTCTTCTTCCGATAGGGATATCGCTTGCATCTTCCTTGAACTAACCCCAAGTGGTGGATCGATGCCTTCAAGGATGATTTTAAATAGATTTTTGGGGCTGCCATCATTCACGGAAAAGCTCAGACCGAGAGAAACAGGCTGCGATTTTACCAGCCTCGCCTTGTGGCATTTGACGCATTTACCTTTAAAGATCTGAGCCCCGGAGAGGATATTGGTTGGTATGTTTTGGCCCACAAAAGTAACGTCAAAGTCCTCTGGTAAATCAAGGCTTGCAATGGCCTTAAAACGCTTGGCGCTCTTATCTGACCCGATGGGTGGTGTAATTTTGGCAAGCCATGCGGCCATGGCAAAAACGTCATCTTCGTCCGCTTCATACAAATTATCGACAACTTCTGTCATTGCTCCGCCTGCGATACCGTGTTTTTCGCTCCAGCCATCGAAGAGGTAATCCGCGTAGTCATCAATATCCCAGCCAACCGTTGAGATGCTATGTTCCGCGAGTGGTGGGATGATCCAACCTTCCGCTTCACCACCTTCAAAAAATGAATTCTTTTTGACGGCGCCAAACATATTGCGGGGGCTATGGCAGGCCGAGCAGTGCCCTAAAGTATTTGCTAGGTAGGCGCCTCGATTTTCCTCAACAGTAAGCGCTGGATCGGCTTCAAAGGGCGCAGTGTTATGAAATAAGAGTTTCCATCCCGCTAAAAGTGGCCGTAGGGAGAACGGAAATGACAGCTCATTTTGCTTGGGCTCTGACGCGATTGGCTCTCGTGTCATCAAGAACTGATAAACCGCCGTAAGATCTTCATCGGTTGTGGCCGCAAAATGATCGTAGGGAAAGGCCGGATAGAGATGATTTCCGTCACGGTCAACTCCGTCGCGCATTGAGCGTTCAAATGCTCCATAAGACCAAGACCCAATGCCGTTCTGAAAATCAGGTGTGATGTTGGTGGAGTAGATGGTTCCGAATGGAGTTGGCAGTGCGACACCGCCTGACATATGCTTGGTGCCCTTGGGTTGATGGCAGGAGGTACAATCGCCAATCAAAGTTAAATTATGGCCCAGCTCAATTTGGTCGTCAGAGAAGCCAGCCTGATCAAGAGATGTTAACGGCTTAATTTCGCTTGGAAATACATCAACTAAAACCACTGTAGCGGCCACAAGCACCACTGCAAGAGTCCCTGATACAGCATTTTTATTCATGGTTTGGTCCTTTAAACCGGTATGCTGCGCGTCTTTGCTGTGAGGTTCCGTTCATCTGCGAACCCCAGGTGTTTCGATGGCAAGGCCCTGCCCTCTTTTTGTAAGGAAGGCTTCGAGCGCCAGGTACTCATCGGAGTCATTATCGTAAGGCTCTGATCGTACCGCGTTCATGCACCAACTAAACATGCGTTGAAGTGAACCGACTTCGCCCCAGATGAGGCGAAATATGGGAAATGCATTGATTTGACCCTGACTGATAGTGTCACCGCGCAACCTGTCGCCCCAGTGATCTTGATGGCAGTTTGCACATGAAAGGTTCAACTGACCGCGTTTGGTTTCGTAGATGGTCTTGCCGCGTTCAATCCAAGCTTGGGTTCCAAAGTTGCTCGCGCTGGCCATTGGCAAACCCCGTGATTGCAACCCGATCAAACTGGTCAGTGCAAGCAGGTCTTCTGAGCCTGAGGCCAGCGCCGCCGCGTCAAGTTTCTTCACAATTTCACTGTTTATTTTCATCTCAAGATTGATGAATTTTGAAAGTTTTGTATCGTATTTTGGATATTGGCGTGAGACGTCGTACATATCAGTTTCGACGTTTTGATGGCAGATGCCACAGGATTTGGAGTTGGTCGGACTGGTTTGATCCCACAGAGCCAATCCTCGGTCAACCAAAAAAAATGCTGGATTTATAAAGTCATCATCCTGGAGTTGCTGCGTTGTGGGTTCCATGAAGTCATAGCCGGAGATGGGGCCTGAGCCTGTCAAAATTTGCGCCTCTGCATGAGCGGCATAAATGATCAGTATTAGTGCCAATCTCTCCATGTCAGTCATCTAACCCCATCAGAAAAGCCAGAACGTCTTCGACCTCTTGCCCTGTATATATTGTTTTCCCTTGCCACTTCTGTCCAACTCGAAAGAGATTTTCGGTGGAGAAATATGGGGGCATCACGGTCTTCTCATTGATGTGCCTTGCATCAATAAGCCGGAGGCGCAGTTCATGTTTGGAATACCGAGTAGCAACGCCATCCAAGGCGGGGCCAATTCGCCCTTGGTCACGATCTGGAAGGGATGGAATGTTATGACAAATCAGGCAACTTGCTTTTGACGAGTCACGTAGGACCAAAAGGCCGTTTTCAGGGTCTCCGGCAGNTATCCGTGAGCGCATATATAGCCGGTACGCTGTCAGAAAGCACTGATGTCGCAACCCAGATTGCAGCATATCCTGCGCCAAGGGCTAAAGATATTTTAGAACCCATTGTTGACCTATCCAAACATCAGGTGTGTGAGGCTATTGTACCAATCATAAGCATAAGAAGCTTCAGCTTTCCTGACTTCGTCGCTTGCATCAATGGAGCTCGCTCCGCCGGTATTTTTGATTGATCTCAGTCGACCTTCATCGTTTATGCGATAGGCACCTGCGACTGAAATTCCATAGTCTGGTGCAACCAGACTGTAGCAGGTGTTGAGCAACACAGCGGTTTTGGGCGGCTCACCATTCATCAAAGATGCCACTGCATGCGCGCAAATTCCACCTTGGATCGAGGCTGAAAACCCACTCTTGGGCATATCGCCCACCAACGCCGCATCGCCCAAAATGTGGATATTGGGCGCATGTTTGGACTCAAATGTGGCCTCGTCAATTTTGCACCATAACCCATTGCCTCCTAAGCCTGATTGCAACAAAAATTTGGGCGCCTTTTGCGGAGGGATAAAATTGACAACATCGCCTTTGAAATTTTCGAACGGGGTCATGATCTCTAGATTTTTGGCGTCTACTTCAATGATCCCTCCCGTTTCAGAGAAGGGAACATGGGTAATCATGCCTGAATACAGCAGCTCCCATGCCTGTGTAAAAAGGGCTTGTTTGGCGAACGAGTCCTTTTCGTCAACAATCAAAATTTTTGCTGTTGGGTTATGCCTTGTAAAATAATGCGCAACTAAACTTGCGCGCTCGTAGGGGGCAACTGGGCATCGGTAAGGGGTGTTGGGCGCGTATATTATGAAAGTTCCACCCTGCTGCATGGACGACAATTGATCCCTAAGCTGAAGTGTCTGCGCACCCGCCTTCCAAGCATGTGGCATCAGATTTTGCAGTTCTTCTGTATAACCCGGTATTTGGTCAAACCGCATCTCAATGCCTGGAGAGGCAATGCAGCGATCAAAACTTAGGTTCGAGCCATCGGCTAAGGATAAGACCCTTTTCACGGCATCAATTGTGGTGACTTTGCCAACTTTGATCGACATCCCTTGGGCCGCGAGATTTTCATAAGAGAAGGTGATGCTCTTGAGCGATCTTAGTCCGGCGACCACCAAATTGGAAAACGGGCAGGTACTAAACGTATCTGTTTCAGTCACAATCGTGATATCAAAATCAGGCTGAATGGTTTTCAACACTGTTGCGGCCGAAATCCCACCAAACCCACCTCCAATTATTACAATTTTGGGTCGATTTGCTCCGAGCGTAGGGCTGGCCAAGAGTAATCCGGTCGCGGCTGTCGCAGAAAGGACAAGTGCTTGGCGTCGATTAAACGTTTTCATTTTGCCACCAACCCAAATTTTGAAATGTAATCTGCCAAGTCTTCTCGTTCTACGGCTGAGTAGCCGGTCATATATCGATGCATGATGGTCGATTCGGTTTTTATTGCTAGAAACGTTTTTAACCTGTTCAGGATCTCTTGCGTGGACTTATGGGCCAAGCTGGGGATTTCAGACGAAGTTCCGGATTGGGCGTGACAAATTCTACAAGATAATACAGATAGTTCTGCGGTTGCAGCCAGTGAGATTTGTGGGCTCATCTGTAAAATAAGAAACACAAACACAAATAACTGCGAGAAAGTTGCTATCATTGATATGCCCTGTAATGGTTGGTCCTCAAATTTTGACATAATTTATCATAATTAAAATCAATAAATACCATTTATAATATTGATTATTATGAGTGATATTTTTGAGGCTTTTTTGTTTTCACAGGCTAAACTCGACATAAATCAGTTAAGAAGAGTGAGTACACTGGTGCAATTACCACCATCATCGACGCGTTTGAAACGCTCCCATCTGACGAGACGGGGTTTTGTTATTTCCTCCGCATCTTTCTTAGCTATGGGGCTGCCCCGCATTGGCTTGGCTACAGAAATGGACGTAAAAAACGCAATATTCACAGATTTTGGCGCCCTGGATTTAGACGATGGACCTATTCATATCGACATGCCACATTATTCTGACTCTGGTGTATCGGTACCTTTAACCTTGTCAGTACCGAGAGACATGCAAGCTGATGACTATCCTGAGGTGATCGGACTTTATGGAGACCGAAATCCACGACCCCGGATTGCAAAAATTTATCTCACTCCTATGTGCAGCGCAGCAAAATTCTCGACTAGACTGCGCATAAAGGCCTATCAAAACATCGTTGCGGTGACCAAAATGCGGTCTGGCGCCTTATTCAGCGCCTCACGCAAGGTTGATGTGACATTGGGGGCCTGCGAAGATGCCGTCGCCAGTGNNGGCTGGACCCCAAGGATCAAAGTGGCCGTTCCAAAAAAGGTGGAAGTGAATGGTAGCATTGAAGTCAGAACAATCATTGGCCATCCAATGGAAACTGGGCTGAGACGCGATGTCAGTGGATTACTGGTCCCAATTCGTATTGCTGAATGGTTCAGGTGTTATGTGAATGGGCAGTTGGCGTTTTCTGTAAAAATGGAACCTGCAATCGCGGCAAATCCCTATTTTGCTTTCAGGCTGAATATCTCAGAAGCCTCAAAGTTGGACTTTGAGTGGATAGATACGAATTCAGACGTCTATAAAGTGGAGCGCGACATCGCAGTCAGTTAAGATTGAACAGTTCTGATTTCCTAGAAGGGGAGGGACTGTAAACAGGTTTGGGGTTTAGACTTTGACACAATTTTTCACCCAGTATTGTGCAGCGTTACATCCGTGCTTTGCGGAGGAATGTAACAATGCCTGAAGCCAGCATCACCTATGCTGAGCATGCTCAGGATATTTTAGAAGCCATCGTGGGGCTGATCCAATCGGGTAAGCCTTGCGCGCTGGTGACCA
>LAQD01000013.1:30907-38642 GCA_000981705.1 Rhodobacteraceae bacterium ASP10-04a | reverse complement strand
GCCAGGTGGCGACTTTCCAGTCGACGGAGTTGCAGAGATCACCCAAAAACTTATATCAGACTACAGCTTTTTAACACCAATATGGGCAACACGGCTGATCAAAGCCTATGGAACTGATGCTTTCAAACTTTTAGGCGATGCTAAAATTAAGGAAGATTTAGGTCAAAACTTTGGCGCCACGTTAACAGCTCAAGAAGTAATATGGCTCGTCCAAAAAGAATACGCGTACAATGCGGAGGATATTGTCTGGAGGCGTAGTAAATTAGGCCTAAGATTAACCCGTCAGGAAATAAAAATTCTTGATAAATGGATGAAATGTGAATTTGCAGCGGTGGCTTCTGGAACAATTATTTAAATTGTAGAGAAAAGCATATTAGACTAACTAAGATTCAGTATAAGCGAATTTATCAAAGCATTTAAATAAAATTTATTGGAGGGTTTAATGTTAGTGAATTCTGCTATTTCTATTGCTGTCGTTACAGTTTTATCTGTCGGCATTTTAGATATTTGGCAATGCGTCACCCATCGCATGGGAGGACTGCTACCAACAAATTGGGCTATAGTCGGACGCTGGCTAATGGCAGTAATAAATCACCACAAAATACTAAACCATCCACTACAAAATATGCCGGCGCACCCAAACGAGTTAATGATTGGTTGGGTATTTCATTACTTCATTGGTTTTTTCTATGTCGTTCTATATTTCCTGCTTTGGAAAACTTTTGGGATATTGACCCCCACATGGAGAGATGGTTTGATCTTTGGTATGCTTAGCGTTGTAGTACCGTGGTTCTTTTTCATGCCAGCAATGGGCGCAGGTTTAATGGGGAGAAAAACACCGCGTCCGCTAGCTTTGAGCATATCAGCACTGGTAGTACATTCGGTTTTTGGCGTTTCAATTGCATTACTCCTTGGCTGGATTTCAAAAAGCTAAATTTCGTTGTTTATTTTAATACCAAAATTCAAAATTAACTTTTTGAGTTAAAAAGAGAGACAAAACTTGCTAACAACTTTGCCTTACACACGTGATTTAGTTTTGATTGGCGGTGGACACGCCCACGCTCTTGTTTTGAAAGCCTGGGGGATGAACCCGTTGCCTGGCGCAAGGTTGACGCTGATTAACCCTGGGCCAACTGCGCCTTATACAGGCATGCTTCCTGGCTATATAGCGGGGCACTATAGACGCGATGAACTAGAAATTGATTTGGTGCGTTTATGTCGTCATGCGGGCGCGCGGCTGATAATGGACAGGTCGTTAGATATTGATCAGTCTCGACATGAAATAATTCTAGGATCACGTGGGCCTGTAGGTTATGATTTTGCCTCCATCAATGTAGGCATCACAGCAGGGCTGAATGTGCCAGGATTTTCAACATATGGCATTAGTGCCAAGCCCCTGAATGCGTATGCGGACAGATGGAATATATTTAAAAGCCAGGTAGTTAAAGGCTGCACTACCCCAGATGTGGTAGTGATCGGTGGTGGTGTCGCCGGATGTGAATTAGCAATGGCAATGGCGTATGCATTGCAAGCAAAAGGAATATCCCCCCGCATAACAGTAATCGAGTTAGGGTCCCAAATTTCTGGTGTTGGCAGCAACGCACAGCATCGGATATTAATGGCTATGGCAAACCTCGGTATTGTGATTAAAACTGACCTAAAGGTAGTTGGAGTTACTGAAAATCAGGTACTTTTAGATGGGCATGAACCTATTGCAGCGACACTTTGCGTTGGAGCCGCAGGTGGTGTTGCACAAGATTGGATTGCTCAGACAAATTTACCTCAGAAAGATGGATTTATTAAAGTTAGTTCTGATCTTGGTGTCGTTGGAGATGACGCACTGTTTGCCGTTGGCGACTGTGCTTTGATGGCAAATGCGTTATTGCCCAAAGCAGGCGTCTTTGCTGTACGGGCCGCACCAATACTATATCACAACATGCGCGCGGCACTCACTGGAAGCAAACGCAATCATTGGAAGCCACAAAAAAAATACCTAAAGCTAATCTCTGTGGGTAAGAAATCTGCCATAGCTGAAAAAATGGGGTTCGCCATAGCCGGGCGGTTGATGTGGCTCTGGAAAAGTAAAATTGATAGGGCCTTTATGAAGAGGTTGAGAGATTTTCCAGAGATGGTGACCCCAACGGTGACGGGCGAGCTGGCGGCTGGAGTGGCAGAAATACTAGCGACTAAGCCCTTGTGCGGTGGATGTGGCGCTAAAGTTGGCCGCGGAATACTTTCAACTGCTTTAAATAATATTGCACAACCTACTCATAATGTTTTGACTGGTGTGGGCGATGATGCAGCAGTGCTACGCCAGCCTAACGGCGAGTTCCAGGTTATCAGCACTGATCATTTACGAAGCTTCATTGATGACCCTGAACTAATGACAAGGATTGCATTAATTCATGCCTTGGGTGACATTTGGGCTATGGGAGCGCAGCCTCAAGTTGGACTGGCGTCAATTGTACTACCTCAAATGTCTGCAAGCTTGCAGCAAAGGACTTTGCTAGAAATCACACAAGTTGCGACAGAGGTTTTGGGCGCCGCAGGTGCTCAGCTTGTTGGTGGACATACAACTATGGGCGCAGAACTAACAATTGGTTTTACTGTAACAGGAACAAGTAAGAAGATGCCATTGACTGTTGCGGGGGCAAAGCCCGGTGATGTTTTGATCCTGACACGGCCTATTGGCTCAGGCGTGGTTTTGGCAGCAGATATGGCTGGACAAGCAGACGGACGAGATGTCGCTGCAACACTTGCCATTATGGCACAGATGCAAGACCGTGAGGCCGAAGTTTTGTCACCAGTGGCACACGCTATGACTGATGTAACAGGGTTTGGCTTAGCAGGGCATGTGCATGCCATATGCAAGGCCTCAGGATTAAATGCGAGCCTATTCCGAGATGCCATTCCGATCTACCCAGGTGCGCGGGCACTATCAAATTCTGGGGTATCATCAACATTAATGCCAGCAAATAGCGCTGACACTCCACTTGATGGAGCACACGATGCTTTACTGTATGATCCACAAACAGCCGGTGGATTATTAGCTGCAGTACCAAAAAAACAGAGCGCTGCTGTTATTGAGGCGCTAATTGGACACGGGTGCACTGGGCATATAATTGGCCATTTAACTACAGGAACTGGAACCTTGTCTCTTAGCTAAACTTTGCATGTAACTCAGCAGCAGTTTTGGCTAGCGTATCATCTTCCAGATCAAGTAATTTTAAACTGCAAACCTCTCGTTTTTTAGCGGAGGCCGATTTGGTATAACGCGGATCATAGTGTTCTGTAATTAGCTCTTCAGCCAATACTTCCCAGTCGTCCGTTTGTGCCAGCAACTGCCAACGGTCGATCAGCTGTCTAGCATGGTACGGACGCAACCTGTCCAGCAATACACCCAGTGCTATTTTATCATGAGTCAGGTTAGCATAGGCTCTACAAAGGAAACGACTTCGTGCTTCGAGTTTTGCAGTAATTTGGATCCTCGGGGCGGCCAACATTGAGGCCCAAAGTGATGGTGGAATCAAGCGCTCACCAACCTTGCTACTTTCAGCCTCAACAAAAGTAATTTTTTTTGGATTTAATGTGTTAAGCGTCTCGGCAATCTTAGTTTCAAACATTTTTTGTGAAGGCTGTGACATGCCTATACTACCAAATAGTGACCCCCTATGGGCTGCAATCTCCTCTATATCTAAAATTTGTGCGCCCTTTGCGACAAGTTGCTGCAGTAGGGCGGTCTTCGCCGTTCCCGTACTGCCACTAATCAGTATCAAACGGTGTGGAAGTTGCGTTTTATACAACATTTGAACTATTTCATGACGATAGCTCTGGTAACCTCCCTTGAGAAGTTTTACTCGCCAGCCCACTTGATCGAGGATGGTAGCAAATGCATTCGATCTCTGTCCTCCACGCCAGCAGTAGACTAGTGGCTGCCAGGAACCATCTTTAGAGGCGAGGTATCCTTGCAGATGGGCAGCAGTGTTAGACGCGACCAACGCCCCGCCTACTTTGCGGGCGCTGAAAGGGCTAGCTTTCTTATAGATAGTACCAACTTCATCACGTTCAAAATCGTCTAAGACCGGTAAATTAATAGCACCAGGTACATGGTCCTCCGCATACTCAGTTGGCGAACGGACATCGATGATCGTATCGACAGTGAGGTTACGCAGATCAGCCAGAGAGTTTAGGACTATTGGGGTCATTTTTTGCCCTTTTTATGACTTCATACCGATATCTGTTTTGCCAGAAAGTGCCAAGTAGCTAAAATAACGTACTCGGTGAAATAATGACAAAATGTGACAGCCAGATAAAAAAATATTAGGTAATTATAATAATTGGGCTTATTTTATCGGCCTCAACCGTAATAACAAAGGGACAATACCTATGGTAAGAAGTGCAGCTATGATAAACGGTGCACCGGGAAAATACACTCCTTCGTCGTTCACAAACCACTCGAATACGCCAGTAAGAACAAGTGGTGCTGCTACGGCTGCAACCGACGCAAGTGACGCAATCACACCCTGAACCAGCCCTTGCTGATCATCACCGACCCGATTAGCTGCAAAGGCAGTCAGCAAAGGTGGAGCCATATCAGAGAGGGCGGCGATGGGTAAAACCACCACAACTGCCCAAGCCACGGTGGTAAACCCAAATCCTAGCAACCCAATCACCGCAGCAATACTAGCAAAAATTAGGGTTTTATAATCACCAAAACGTTTAGTAAGTTGCGGTAATATTCCAGCCTGTACTAGCATAATCAAGATACCATAGGTCGATAATGTCAGCCCGATGGTGAACCCATCCCAACCGAATACCTCACGCCCCCAAAAAGCCCAGAGTGACGGGTAGACCATATTTGCAAATTCAAAGACAAAAATACAAGTTAGTGGGATAGCAAGCCCTGGAATCACAAAAGCCCTTACAATAGTTGCAAAGGGATTTAGGTCCCGTCTGCCAAATGCCCGACGGTTTTCTTCTTTCAAGGACTCTGGCAAAATAAAGAAGCCAAAAACTACATTGAGCGCTGAAAATACCGCTGCAATCCAGAAGGGTGCCGTGATGTGCCAGCCCGATGCTATACCGCCAAGTGCAGGTCCAAAAACAAATCCCACGCCAAAGGCAGCACCAATCATGCCGAAAGCGGCACCGCGCTCCTCTGGCTTTGCGATGTCGGAGATGTAGGCAGTTGCAGTGATATATGTCGCACCTGCCATTCCTGCAATTACGCGACCCACGAGCAATACCCAGTAGGTCTGCGTCATAGCCATAATAATATAATCGATTGCCAACGTAGCCAGCGCTGCAATCAATATAGGCCTGCGCCCGTAAGCGTCTGAAAGACTACCAACGATGGGACCAAATAGAAACATTGCTGCTGCGTAGGCAGCCATCATTACCCCACCCCAAAACGCCCCATCAGCCGTGCTACTAGCACCTACACGGTCCATTAGGTCTGGCATGATAGGAAAAACAATCCCGACGCCAATAGCATCAATCATCAAGGTAGTTAGAATAAAAAGAAATGGGCCAGTTAGTTTCATGCCAGTAACCAATACATGAAATAGTCCATCTACATAGCTCAATTTAATAGTAGCCATTTTAGACAGACTGGGCTGACCCCGCCGCTAAAATTGGCGGGATCAAAATTTTATCACTAGTCAAAAAGATCAAATGGAAACAGTACACACTCGGATTAGAGTTGTGTAGTAATCTGTGTTAAATCCTTTGAAAATTGCTGAACATCTGATGGCATTTCACCGTCTAGAATACGAGCCTGTTCAAATAGGATACGGCACATCACTTTTTGAAGATCAGCAGATAGCTCTGGGATTTTTTTGATTAAGTCATGATTTAAGTTCACTTCCAGAACTTTCTTACCACTCTCAAAATCTGGATTTTGCGCTTTGAGAATACGCTCAAGATTGAAATCCAACCCACCCTCGCCTGCTACCAAACGTACAGGACTATCAACCAGACTCTGCGATGGGATAACATCCTCAACAACATCAACAAGACATTCTTTTATTAACAACGAAACTCCATTGCTTGGTTGGTCATCTTCTTCCTTAACTTCTTCGTCACCAAGTTTGGATAAGTCATATTTATCTCTTGATATAGAAACAAAAGACTTTTCTTTAAAGGAAGACATCTGCGTCATCCAAAACGCGTCTATCGGGTCTGTCATTAGAAGTACATCTACGCCCTTAGCTTTGAAGCCTTCAAGGTGCGGGCTAGACGTGGCTTGTTTCAACGTGTCTGCAGTCAAGTAATAGATGCAGTCTTGGCCATCAATGAAGCCGTCGAGATAGTCTTGAAGTGAGATAAGCTTATCGTGTTTAAATGAGTAAACTCGAATTACTTCTGCAATTTTCCCACGATTTTCAAGATCTTCATATAGTCCCTCTTTTAAAACCTTACCAAACTGAGACCAAAACGTGTCATAACCATCAGCATCTTTTTTCAGTTTTTTCTTAAGTTCAGATAAAACTCGTTTAGTGAGGTATTTGGAAATCTTTTTAACAACAGGGCTATTCTGAACCATTTCCCTACTAACATTAAGATCCAAGCTCGTTGTATCAAGAACGCCCTGCACAAAGCGCAGCCAAGTTGGAATGATCCCATCCACGTCATTACTGATAAAAACTCTATTTATATAAAGGTTTATTTTTGTTTTGCGCTCCGGCTCAAATAGATCAAATGGAGCAGTCTTTGGAACAAACAGAAGGTTCGTAAAGTCAACCGATCCCTCAGTTTTATTATGAATTATGATGTAAGGATCATCAAATGCACCAAAATTAGATTTATAAAAACTAGTATAATCTTCCTCATTAATTTCTGAAGATGAGCGTGTCCAAAGTGCTCGCGCACTGTTTGCTTGTTCACTCTCACCGTCCTGAGACTGGAGTTTGATTGGCACAACAATGTGATCAGAATACTTTTTAACTAAGGCTTTTAACTTATTTGTATCTGCATATTCCTTTGAATCTTTTCGTAGGTATAGCTTTATTGATGTCCCAACTTCACAAATGGTATCATTAGTTGATATCGAGTAACCACTTTTTCCATCACTTTCCCATATGTGACTTTGATTTGAGTCCGCCTTGCGAGTGGTCACTACAACACGGTCCGCAACCATAAATGCGGAGTAGAAACCTACACCAAACTGCCCAATTAGGGTCTTAGCGGCATCATGTGAGTTATCAGCTGAATCCAGCTCATCAATAAAGGAAGAAGTGCCAGAGCGGGCTATCGTGCCAAGAGTTTCTGAAAGGTCTGTCTCGCTAAACCCAATACCGGTATCGATGATTTCAATCGTTTTCTTCTTTGCGTCCACAGTGATTTGGATTTCATCATCCACAGCATTCAGAATATTTGGACGGGTTTGTCCCAGAAATTTTCTTTTGTGGATGGCATCAGAGGCATTCGATAAAAGCTCACGTAAAAAAATATCTCGATCAGAATAAAGTGAGTTTATCACTATATTGAGAATTTTACCTGTATCTGCTTCAAAATTGTGTGTGAAATCACTCATGACATTCTCCTATTTACTAGCACTCAAATAAGAACATCTCAGCTTAGTGCAAGTGGTTTGTGAATATCACATTCATTTGCGCTTATTTTTCAAGATTATGTCAGCTTTATTTAATTTATAGGAAGTTATACCTCTAACGTAGAAAGTCCTATAGCACCTAAAAGTCGAACTAGATCACCAGCGAAACTTTTTGATATATTC
>LAQD01000013.1:23349-30647 GCA_000981705.1 Rhodobacteraceae bacterium ASP10-04a | reverse complement strand
CATACTTAATGGGTGGTTCCGTTTGACACATCATACAATACGGAATTACCGCTATGCATCAGGCGCAATACTAAGACAGCCTAGGCTGTACTTTTAGGATCAGCTAAACTCTGTGAACTGTGAATATTGCCATAATAACTAAATAAGATACGATCTTACGATAAGGTCAACTAACTGACATGTCATCTGGTGCGATGGTCAAAGCCGCATGTTTTGAAAAATTTCCAAGATATATGGGTGATGGGTCCCATCAGGGGTCACGAGAATCCTGTGTGGACATAGCCTCCAAGGAAATTTTGATATCTGAAATAGTCCGGTAAATTTGCCCGGACACAGCCATCAACTACACCCCAATATGACGATCTTTACTAGAGGCATTATAAGTGGGAATTCTTCCTAAGGTGGGGTAACGAATTGATTGCTATATCTGTTCCATGGCCCAAAGCACACATTCCGCTCGCAACAGCTGCTGTAGCACCACCAGACGATCCCCTAGGCGTAAAACTGTGGTCCCATGGATTGAGAGTTTGACCATGCAAATCGTTTTTGGTGAATCACTTCAATAAAAACCCAGGCGTATTACTGCGTCCAATAATAACTCCACCCACAGTACAAATGTTCGAAACAACAGGACTGTCGCTTTGGGAAATCAGGTTCTTTTGAAGATTCAGGCCATTGGCTGTCGCATGCCCTAATTGATCAACATTCACTTTTTTCGAAACAGGAACACCGCATAAAACGCCTGATCCTCCGCCTTGTACAACAAGATTATCCACCACTTTTCTGCCAAAAGGGCTTCGTCAGGAAATTCTTGGACAACAGCATTAATTATTGGATTGATGCTTTCATTTCTTTCGAGGCGCGCCTGTGTAACCTCTACAGCAGATACCTGTTTGGATCGAACCGCTTGCGCAATATCTGTGGCTGACATTCTCCATAAATCTGTCATCTAATTTTCCCATGTATTGAAATTTATAGGGCGAATGTGACATAGTTTTGAGAGCGCGCTCATTTTTCACAAAGATAAGCAACAACGCAGTAAGGCTAATAATAGCCCGCATTACATCCGAGCCTCTAATCAGGGCAAACTACCATATAATTGAAGTAACCAGTCAAACGCAGAGCTGTGTAGCACCTGTTTCCATTCGGATAATTTTACCATCTTTTAGCATAGCAACGCCCATAACAGCTTCTTTTGTATCATCCGGATAAGACATAAAATCATGGGTAACTAAGATTTCATCATTTTCATAAATGCAACGGGACGTGTCTTGAATGAACTTTTCATTAGCCATCATATCGGTAACCATGGAAGCCCATTTGCTTTTGGAAAATTCGTTACCAGATTTGTGAAAAACAAATACCGCATCTTCGTGTAGGAGTTCTAAGTAAGCTTCAACATCTCTATCCAACATTGTTTTATTTAGTTTATCATAAATTGCCATTAGTTCCTCCTAAACTGATCACAGTTTTCTTTATTATAAGTGCAGGCCCACTGAAGTCAGAATTCAATTCAACATACAAAAATTGGTTGGAAGAAACTATTCTTCTCCGGGCATGGGGTATCCGCCAGACTTTCTTGCGGCTGCGATAGCTTTATCAACATCCATTTCCGGCAGCATAAGTAATTCATCCCAGGCACCTGAGAGCATCATCGTTGATCGCAGACCAGATGCTGTCTCATAACTATCGAGTTCAAGTTCGGCGATAACATCAAAATCTCCTTGGAGATATGACATACTAACGATCTTGCCACCAACTTTAAAAAGCATGGCCGTAACCGCTTCCTTGCGGGCTTTAAAAGTGCTGTCCATCATGCCACGATGGCCATCTTCACTGTAAGCACCCAAAAAATAAACTTTCATAAACTTTACTCCAATTTGTATGGCTACAGCCTATTATTAAAAGCTTTCAAAGCAAGTATAATTTTGGACTTGATGACAATATAAGGTTATGGCAAGAGTTTTAAGTGGGCAGAGTAACATGGAGATACCAATATTTTAGTGGTTGCTAGGCGTTTGTTAATAAAACAATAATGCATGTAGATTTTACAAAAAGAACCAAACACTAAGTTGTTAAAGCCCCTATAACCAGGTTAATGGAATGCCAACGCATGGCTTCATAGATGTGCTAATTATATAGAAAGTTTACACAACCAATGACGTATCCACGTATGAAAATAGTATTGGTGACGCCTGAAATTCCACACAACACCGGTGCCATAGGGAGAACTTGTGTAGCATTAGATTTAGAGCTCATCCTCATTAAGCCCTACGGATTCTCCATAGACGATACAACAGTAAAGCGTGCTGGAGCACGCTATTGGAAGTATATTCAACTGAGCCAATATGACAACTGGAACAGCTTTTTAGCTGATCGCAAGCCTTCACGTGAAAGTTTATATTTTTTTGAAGAATATGGCGCGGAGAGTTTTTATACACCTGACTATATACAAGATAGTTATTTAGTTTTTGGGTGTGAATCAAAAGGCCTCCCAATCAATATATTAAATGGTATGGATAATAGAATATTTAATGTGCCAATGCGCAGTCCTTTGGTAAAATCACTTAACTTAGCGAACGCCGCTACAGCGGTTGTTTATCAAGCGATGCGAACCCAGTTGGGTGGTTAGACCAAACCACCGCACCCAAATCTTTTAAAAATTAGAGCTTTTTCATCAGGAGACCGTTTGGAAGAACTGAAAATACTTAATATATTATCGTAAATAACTGATTAGTTAATTTTTATTTTTATCCAAGTACTATTCTTTGCGCTGGCCCTATATCTATCTGTCTCTTGATGAGCTTCGAGCTCGATCTCTTGAACCACCGCCGCTCCCGCAGCGAACGGCAATTTTCCACAAAAAAATCACAATGATCTAACAATATTTAATACTATCTACTTCGAAGCTTTTTTTCTCGCCAAAGAATTGTAAATCCAGAAACTATTATGAAAATAATGCCAGGGAATAGTGTATTAATTGGTAGTTCTCCAAATATGAACCAGCCGAAAGCAAGGGCGGTGATTATACCAAAATAACTAAAAGGAGCGAGGACAGATGCAGGGGCGTTCCGAAAAGCGTACATCAAGAATACTACTCCAAAACCACCACAAATTGACATACTCAAGATTAAGACAGCGTCCTTGTATGATTGTAGCGGCGTAAATTCTGTTGTCACAGCTGCAAAAAGGATTGCGCCAATTGCTGCAGAACATGATGAATATAAATACAGCACTGCGCTTGAAGTTGACTTATCAAAACTCCGTAAAGTGACGATTGAGGCAGCGTAACAAAACGCTGCGCCTATCGGAAAGACTGAAGTCCATGTGAAGACCTCTGAGCCAGGACGTACAATTAATAGTACGCCCACAAAACCAACAATAACAGATCCCCACCGCCATATACCGGCTCTCTCACCATAGACTAAAGTAGCAATCATAACTATGAAAATAGCGTTTGTTTGGCCAAGTGCTGAAACAGTTGCTAATTCTACGCTTGCCAGTGCTGTATAAAATAACAGCTGCGCTGCGGCGACAAATAAACCACGGCAAAATGCAAGTTTCCACTTTTTAATTTTATAGTCACTTATGCGAAAACTTAATTCGCGTGTGTAAGCTAACAAAACAATGGACGGTAAAACGCCTAGAACGTTGCGATATACAGATAGTTCCTGTGGAGAATAGACCACAGAAAGAATACGCACATGGACACTCATCAAATCAAAACAAATGTATGCAAGCAGGCAAACTAGTATAGCGCGAATATTTGATGACATATGGCCCCAATGCACAAGACCAAAAGCCTTTGCAGATTTAATATGATATTTATATAGTGTTTTAAAATTAAAGTTAAGCTAGTATCGTTTTTTTAAAATTTGATAAACGTTGTCACTAATTCAAATTTTAGCTCTAGGCGTGTGGCAAGGAATTAATGCGAAAAAATAATCAATTTGTGGCCCGAAGACTGGTACTTCAGTCTACGCTGGCAGCAATTCTCACTAGCCTGTCGATCAACACAACGTTAGCAGCCATGACGTGGATGCGGGCAAGGGCAGCGAAGCTGCCAATGAATGACTTAATTTATTTTTCTAGATTGGATTATTATGCAGCAAGCATACGATTACTTGGCCGAGACAAATGAGTTAGCAACAATTCTGCAAGATCAGCCTGATAGAATTTTTGCACAAACAACTTTGTTCAAGTCTTGGACTATTAATGATGTAATCGGGCATTTGTATATGTTTGATGTGGCTGCCCTAAAGTCTTTACAAAGCGCCAATGAATTTGAAATATTTTTCTCTCAAATTACCAAGCGCTTGGATCGTGGAATGTCAATTTTAGAAAGCCAATACCCGTATTTGAAGGATCTGTCTGGAAGACGTTTATTTCAAAAGTGGAATGAAAACAGCGATGAATTAAGCGAAGCCTATGCCAAATCCGATCCGAAAAAACGGTTAAAATGGGTCGGCCCAGATATGAGTGCAATGTCAAGCATCACTGCCCGCCAAATGGAAACATGGGCGCATGGACAGGAGGTTTTCGATGCTTTGGGAATAATTAGACCTGCTCATGATCGCATTAGAAATATTTGCCACCTTGGTGTGGCAACCTTTGGGTGGAGTTTCAAAAATAGGGATATACGAATTCCACACCCAGCGCCATATGTCAGCCTTGAAAGCCCCTCAGGCAATATTTGGGAATGGAATGATCCTGCATCACCTTATTCAGTGAATGGATACGCACTCGAATTTGCTCAAGTTGTGACACAGGTAAGAAACATCAAAGATACCAACTTAAAAATCAGAGGTGATGTTGCAACACAGTGGATGAAAATTGCTCAATGCTTTGCTGGCAAACCCGAAAACCCACCACTTAAGAGTACCAGATTTACAAGACAGAAGCCCATTTGAAGGAAATCACATTTATGATTTGAAATAAGAATAACCATTAAAACCGTTACTATTATGTACTAATTCGGAGCCTAATTAATGCCAAAGCTAAGTTCTAATCTTGGACAACTCCTAAATCAGAACCTAACTGGTATCTTTTATTTTGCCTGTGGCATGTTCCTATTTTCTGCTGTGGATGCAATTGCAAAAATTCTAACTGATAGTTTCCACCCGATCCAAGTTGCATGGTCAAGGCAGCTAGGTCTTCTTTTAGGAATTTTTATCATGTTAATATTTAAAGGTGTGGCGATACTGCAAACTAATCATTTGTGGTTACAAATTTCTCGAGGATTTTTGGCAGGTATTTCAGCACTAGTATTTATTATTGCAATATCGGTGATACCCATTGCTGATGCAGTTGCAGTCAGTTTCGTAGCACCATTTTTTGTAACGATTTTAGGGGCAGTGGTTCTGGGCGAATACGTTGGAGCTAGAAGGTGGACCGCAATCTTTATTGGCTTTTTAGCGTGTTTGGTCATAATTAGACCAGGCTTAACTGTGTTTCAGCCTACTGTGTTATTGGTTGTGTTGGCGGCGTTTGCATTTGCTTGTCGTCAAATATTGTCCCGCATACTTAGTAATTCTGACAATACAATGACGACGGTTGCATATACCGGACTTACAGCGAGTTTATTATTATCTATTCCCCTACCGTTTGTGTGGCGCAGTCCAGTTTGGGGTAACGAAATTTTGTTGCTTGTAGCTTTAGCCACCCTAGCCGCCCTGGCTGAAATCATGGTTATCAAAGCGTTGGAATTGGCGCAGGCTGTAGTTTTGGCACCTGTGCATTATACTCTACTAATTTGGGGAACCATCTATGGATGGTTTGTCTTTGGTCAGCTTCCTGATGCATGGACCTGGTTTGGATCAACTATAATCTTTGCAACTGGCATCTATATAGTTTGGCGGGAGTGGGTGGGCAAACAAGCAAAACCTGTTCAACCTTCATAGCCTCGACATCGCCCCCAGAGCAGGCTCTTGGATACCCAACAGACTTTAGCAGACCAGAAGCCCAAGGCATCAAACTTTAGACTATGTTTCTAATGGCTTTGCACACAACCCGGAGAGAACCTCTGAAGCTATACCGAACGACCTTACCCTAGCGTGGTGGTCGTGTATCATGCCAGTCACCATTAGCTCATCAGGACTAGTGGTCTTGATGAGCTCAGAAAGCAGTCTCTCAATAGTTTTAGCAGAGCCAGTAGCCGAGCAAGATAACGATTGTTTAACTTGTGCCATTATATGCGTTGGTACTTCGAGATTATTTTGATCCCTTGGTGCAGGCAGTTTCCCGGGCTTTCCCGACATTAGACGGGCAAATGCAAGAATTTGGGATGACCGAAGAAAAGTAGCCTCTTCGTCAGTTTCTGCGGCACAAACCCCCACTCCAATTACAACATATGGTTCGTTTAAATATGCAGACGGTCGGAAGGAGCTTCTATAGATAGATACAGCTTGCTCTAGCATTGCCGGTGCAAAATGTGATGCAAACGCATAGGGTAAACCAAAATGGGCTGCCAGCTGTGCTCCATAAAGACTGGACCCAAGAATCCAGACCGGCACATTGGTTCCCGCCCCTGGGATAGCTTGTACGCTTCCCTCATATCCGGCATCACTGAAGTAACCAAGCAACTCTGTTACGTCATTTGGAAAGTTATCTTCTGACTTCACGTGCCGCCTTAAAGCCTGTGCTGTTGCCATGTCAGAACCCGGGGCCCGACCTAAGCCAAGATCAATACGGTTTGGGTATAGCGTGGCTAAAGTCCCAAACTGTTCAGCAATCACTAAGGGTGCGTGGTTTGGCAACATTATGCCACCTGCTCCAATGCGCATATGTTTAGTTGCAGCTGCTACATTACTAATGACGATTGCTGTAGCTGCACTTGCTATACCGGGCATGTTGTGATGCTCAGCAAGCCAGTAACGATGGAAACCAAAGCTCTCCGCCGCTTGCGCAAGTTCCACAGTATTTTTAAGAGCATCGGCAGCGGTCTTGCCTTCCGGTATCGGAGACAGGTCTAAAAGCGAGAAGTGTTTCATAACAGCCTCCATTGAGCCGAACCCAAGCACCACAGCGTCCCAAGCTAAGTTTCTTTTCGATCAACATACAGTGAAATCATGCAAATGTCAGAAATAACATGACTGGAGGAATCACGTCTAAGATTTTTCAAACTTATTGGTACTGAACATATTGGTATTCCCATGTATGAGATCTTAACAAAAAAAATGACTTGCCTGTAAAGAGCAATTTTAATAACAAAACGAATGAACTTCGTTGCTTAAGACCCTATATTGTAACGTAAAACTTAAAGAATGTTTTGCAAAAAGCAAACGTCTATTATTCGTACT